>JASHNS010000085.1 GCA_030041515.1 Acidobacteriaceae bacterium
TGAGAATTCCCCTTTTTCCCCTGGACACGGTGCTTTTTCCAGGAGCAGCGCTGCCTCTGCACATCTTCGAGGACCGGTATCGGGAGATGATTGGGGAGTGCCTCGCGCAGAAGAAGGAGTTCGGCGTGGTGCGAGGCGAGCCGGACCGGCTGGCGGTGATCGGATGCACAGCCAGGATTGTGCGCGTGCTCGAGCGATACGGCGACGGACGCATGGACATCCTGTGCGAGGGCGCACGGCGCTTCGAGATCGAGGGCCTGGACGACACGCGCAGCTTTCTGCAGGCGGATGTGGAGTTTTTCGAGGACGACGGGCAGGGCGCGACGCGGGGCGAGCGCGAAGAGTGCGCGGCGCTGCACTTCGCCACGCTGCACCTGGCGGGAATCAGCGTTTCGGCAACGCATCTCGACCTGAACGGACCGGTGGCTTTCCAGCTGGCGGACGCGCTGCCCTCGGATCTGGGATTCAAGCAGCAACTGCTGGTCAGCCGGTCGGACGCCGATCGAACCGCGCGGCTGCGGGATTTCTACCAGGAGATGATGCCGCGACTGCGGGAGATGGCAGGGGGTCCTCCAAACTGAAGAGCTGGGCGCGGGAAACAGGGTCTAAGGTCGAGCGCGACCCACAGCGTTGTGGGTGTTTCGTGGTGTGACGAGGCTGAATGGATGGGGAGCGTCGAGCCGCCGACAGCAGAACGTCAGAACGCCGGAAGGAATGAGGGTGAAGGCAGCCAGGCGGGGAATCGGCAGGGGCGATTGCCGCGTCCAAAGAAGTGCGACACGCACACGCAAGGAGCGAGAATGGCAACTCGAGAGACGCGGAAGGCGGACCCGGGCGCGGCGCATTTGCCGCAGACCCTGGGAGAGCTCCGGGACAGCCGCGCATGGAATGAGACGAAGCTGCGCACGCGCACGGTGAAAGACGAGCTGCGCGAGAACCTGATTGCGCGGCTGAAGACGAAGGAAACGATTTTCCCCGGCATCATCGGGTACGAGGATTCGGTGGTTCCGCAGATTGCGAACGCGGTGCTGTCGCGGCAGAATTTTATTCTGCTGGGACTGCGCGGGCAGGCGAAGAGCCGGATCCTGCGAGCGCTGACGGCGCTGCTGGACGAGCAACTGCCGTACGTGGCGGGCTGCGAGATTCGCGACAATCCCTACGTGCCGCTGTGCCGGCGCTGCCGCGACCTGATCGTGGAGCGGGGCGACGCGACGCCGCTGGGCTGGCTGGGACGGGACGATCGCTATGTGGAGAAACTGGCGACCCCGGACGTGACGGTGGCCGATCTGATCGGCGATCTCGATCCGATCAAGGCCGCGAAGGGCGGGCACGATCTGGCGAGCGAGATGACGATGCACTACGGACTGCTGCCGCGGGCCAACCGCGGAATCTTCGCCGTGAACGAACTACCCGACCTTGCGGGCAAAATCCAGGTGGCGCTGTTCAACATCATGCAGGAAGGCGACGTGCAGATTAAGGGGTATCCGGTGCGTCTGGAGCTGGACGTGGCGCTGGTATTCACCGCCAATCCCGAGGACTACACGGCGCGCGGCAAGATTGTGACGCCGCTGAAGGATCGCATCGGGTCGGAGATTCGCACGCACTATCCGGAGACGCTGGAGGAAGGCATTGCGATCACCACGCAGGAGGCGTGGACGGAGCGCGAGACGGGAGATATTGCGATTCCGCAGTATCTGCGGGAGGTGATCGAGCAGGTGGCGTTCACGGCGCGCGAGGACAAAAAGGTGGACAAGCGCAGCGGGGTGAGCCAGCGGCTGCCGATTGCGACCCTGGAGCTGGCGGTGAGCAACGCGGAACGGCGCGCGCTGCTGCACGGCGAGGGACGCGTGGCGCCGCGGGTGGGTGATCTGTACACGGCGCTGCCGGGCATTACGGGCAAGCTGGAGCTGGAATACGAAGGCGAGATGAAGGGCGCTGACACGGTGGTCCGCGACATTGTGCGCGCGGCGATCGGGAGGGTGTTCGACCGGTATTTTGGCGACGTGAGCACGGAGCAGATCGAGCAGTGGTTCAACCTGGGCGGAACGGTGAAGATTTCGGACGAGCAGCCGGCGAAGGCGACGCTCGCCGAGCTGAAGCAGATCCAGGGCTTGCTGGAGAAGCTGGCCCCGCTGGGCGTGAAAACCAGCGACGCGCCGGAAACGGTCACCGCGGCGGCGGAGTTTCTGCTGGAAGGCATGTGCGCGCACCGGCGCATCAGCCGCAATGAGGAGCGCAGCTTTGCGGCACAACGCAAGCCCCAGGAGCGTATGGAACGCACCGAGCGAATCGACGCGGAACGCGAGTACGAACCGTGGCAGACGCGGAAAACGCGCAGAGGAAGCTTCAACTGAGAGATACGGAGGCGGGGTTGAGTGCGGTCAGCGGTTGCTCATGATTGCCGCGAGAATCACAAGGGCAAGCAATCCTCCACTCATGATCCATGCAGCCGGGCGAAGTTGAGGGTAACAGGAAGTCCCGTAACTTTCGGAACGAAAAGCTTTGGATTCTCCGGGTTGTAGTAGAAGACGAGAAGCTTCCAGTGCTGAGGATCGGCGTCTCTTTGCATGGCGCCATTCTTACGCCACGACGGCCAACAGGCTGGCGCTTTGAGGGATTGGAAGTTTAGTTCAGGAGTGCCGATGAAGACAGTTCGATACACGAAGTTCACGGGCGATCTGGCCGGCGAGATCGACATGGACGATCTGCTGAAGGCACTGTCGGACTATCTGCTGGATTCGGGTTTCGACAATCCGTTCGCGGAGTTTCAGGACCTGGACCAGACGATGGACGACCTGCGCGAGGCGCTGCGCCGCGCGCTGGAGCAGGGCGACGCCTTCGACGATGCGCTGCAGCAGAAGATCGACCAGATGGCGGCGGAAGGAAAGCTGGACGAGCTGATCGACAAGCTCATTCAGCGGATGGAGCGCGAGAACTACATTTCCACCACGCAGCCGCAGCAGCCGCAGGGAAGCGTGTCGCAGGCGGCCGGTGAAATGGGCGATGCGCAGACCGATGCCCGTTTTGAGGTGACCGACAAGAGTCTCGATTTTCTGGGATACAAAACGCTGCGCGACCTGCTCGGCTCGCTGGGCAAGGCGAATCTGGGCCGGCATGACACACGGCACTGGGCGACGGGCGTGGAGACCAGCGGAGGATCACAGCCGTACGAGTTCGGGGACACGCTGAACCTGGACGCGCCGGCAACGCTGAAAAGCGCGATTGCGCGCGAGGGGCTGACGATCCCCCTGAATCTGGAGTACAGCGACCTGCAGGTGCACCAGAGTGAATACCAAAGCTCCTGCGCGACAGTGGTGATGCTCGATTGCTCCCACTCGATGATCTTGTATGGTGAGGACCGTTTCACGCCCGCGAAAAAAGTGGCGATGGCGATGGCGCACCTGATCCGGACGCAATATCCGGGGGACACGTTGTCGCTGGTGCTCTTTCACGATTCGGCGGAGGAGCTGCCGGTCTCGCAACTGGCGCGGGTGAAGGTGGGGCCGTACTACACGAACACCCGCGAGGGGTTGCGGCTGGCGCAGCGCATTTTGGCCCGCCAGCGCAAGGACATGAAGCAGATCGTGATGATCACCGACGGCAAGCCTTCGGCCCTGACACTCGACGACGGCCGCATCTACCGCAATGCGTTTGGTCTCGATCCGCTGGTGGTGAGCGAAACGCTCGAAGAAGTGTCGCGCTGCAAGCGCCAGAACATCCTCATCAACACCTTCATGCTGGCGTCGGATTACGGGCTGGTGCAGTTCGTCCAGAAGGTGACGCAGATGTGCAAGGGGAAGGCCTATTTCACTACCCCGCAAACACTTGGCGAGTATTTGTTAATGGATTACATGCAGCGCCGGATGAAGACCATCCATTAGGATTACGGCTTTCGGGCTACGGTTTGGAGGAATCCGCCTCAGCCGCGTAGCGCACATGGTAGCCGCGCGGCGATGCGTGGAAGGCCGCCTCTTCCAGAAAATGCGCGAAAACATGCCGATGGGCCGGGTGGCCGTTGATCGTCCCAATCAGAAGCCCGCCGTGGTGGCGGGATTCCGGACTCTGTAACAGTCCCTGAGCGTAATTCGCCAGAAACGCGGCCAGGTCGCGGGCCCCGGCGGACCGCTCCGGCTCGTCGGCAGGCAGAAAGACGTGCAGCGCGGGGTTGTTGCGTCGCAGGTACGCGACGAGATCGCCGTTGCGGAGAATCACTGTCGCGCCAACGGAGCGAGTGAGCGAGGCGGACGCGTCTTCCGCCTCCGGCCAATGCAGAATGCTGCCCCACGGGTTCGCAGGATCTGCGGCAGCCAGGGCCACCATCTCGGGTTTTTCCGTCGTGGAGGCGCGCAGCGAGCGGAGAAGCTCGACAGCAGCGGGTTGGGCAAACTGCGCGGCCCCGAGGCCGGCGACAAAATAGCCTCGGCGAATTTTTCCCTGTGCCTCCAGCGCCTTCAGGACTTCATAAACGGCGGAGAATCCACCCGGGAGAGTCTCCTGTGCAGCGGTTTCGCGCATGACAATCCCGTACCGGTGCAGAAGCTGCTGTGCCCAGGCGTGAGACCATGCAGTTTGCGTTGCCGCTGTGGCGCGGTCGGGAGTGGGAACGAGCGCCCATCGCCCCTGCGCGCTAAGCGGAGTGGTCCGGCGGGAGCGAAACGCAGGCTGGTTGTGGACCCGTTTGCCCGATCGCGCAGTTCCCGGCCGGGTGATGAATGCGCGCAGGGCATGAAGCGTGTCGTTCGTGATGAGCCCACGCCAGACCAGCGACCACAGCGCGTCCACGGTTTCGCCGGGGTAGCCGCCGCCGATGGTCTCGTGAAGTTGGGAGAAGAACGTAGCGCCGGACCGGCCCAATTCAGCCAGAATCGCCTGTTCGCGCGGCTGCAACGACTCGGCAGAATCGACGTATGGCGGCAGCAGGGTGGTGATTCGATCCGCCAGGTAGAGCGCGATGCGCCCATCGCGTTCTCCGATGGGATCGACACCGCACCAGACCACTTCGCCGGCGGCGACCAGCGTGTCAAGATCGGCGGGGGCATAGCGCGCGATGCGAGCGGGCAGGATTTGCGATTCGAGAAGCGATGCCGGCAAGGGGGCGCCCTGGAGCGACTCGATCGTATCCAGCAGAGCATCGATACCGCGCCGTCTTTGCAGAATGCCGTGCCAGTGGGTTGCGAAGCGGGCGAAGAGACGCGGTTCGGCGGGCTCAATCTCCCTGCGGAGGCGCGAGAGCGACTTTGAACGGATCAGCCGGAGAGCCTCGGCTTCGCAGTATTCGCGATGGGTGCCCCCTGGCGTGAAGGCCCCTTCGAGGACCCGGCCTTCGCGAACCAGAGAGCGCAGCGCGTCTTCGATCCGCACGGTCTCGGTTCCGAAGCGCAGCGCGGCTTCTTCCAGGGTGAATGGCCCATGCGTTCTGGCATAGCGACGGACCAGTTCCGGCATGGGCGCGGCGACAGGCTGCAGCAACGCCGCGGGCAGCGCATGCGGCAGCTCGACGCCAAGTGCGTCCCGATAGCGCGCCGCGTCTTCGACCGCGATGTAGCGGCGCTCGCCGGCAATCGGGATCTCGAGAATCCGGCCAGCGCGCAGAAGCCTGGGAAGCGCGTCGAGCACCTCCGGCGATGCAACTCGCTCCTGCACTTCCTCGCGCGCGAGATCGCCCAGCCGCAGCAGCAGGTCGTGAATCCCATCCGCTGAGCGGACGCGGTATGGCTCGCCGAGCAATTGCAGGTGCGCCTCCGTCTCAGACATCGCCACGGGATCCAGGAGCTCTCGAAGGTCGGCTTCACCCAGAAGATCGCGGAGCTGCGATTGATCGATGGAAAGCGCGGCGGCGCGGCGTTCGGCCAGGGGCGCGTCGCCATCGTAGATGAAGTTGCCGACGTATCCAAAGAGGAGCGAGGCCGCGAAAGGCGAGGGCTTGTCGGTGTCGACGACGTGCACGGCGATGTCACGGTTCTCGATGGAGCGGAGAACGTCCACCAGCGCGGGCATGTCGAAGATGTCGCGCAGGCACTCGCGATGCGCTTCGAGGATCATGGGGAAGTCAGGATATTGGGCGGCGACGGAGAGCAGGTCGGCGGCGCGCTTGCGTTGCTGCCACAACGGCGCGCGGGTGTTGATGCGGCGGCGCGGCAGCAGCAGCGCTCGCGCTGACGCTTCCCGGAATTTCGCCGCAAAGAGAGACGTGCCGGAGAGCTGGCCGAGGACCAGTTCGTTGACGGCGGCCGAAGCTGGGAACAGCGGCGCGGTGTCGGGCGTCGCGCCGGTGTCCGGGAAGCGGAGAACGAAGCCGTCATCGGTCGCCATGGTTTCAACGTGCGGTCCGCCTGTGAATTCGATTTGCGCCGCAGCCGCCATCGCCCACGGCGTGTGGACTCGATTGCCAAACGGTGTGAGCACGCAGACCCGCCAGTCGCCCAGATCGTCGCGGATCCGCTCAATGACTACAGTTCGGTCGTCAGGGACCACCCTGGTGGCACGGGCCTGATCGGCGAGAAAGCGAAGCATATTCTCGGCAGCCTGCGCGTCAAGGTCATGCTCGCGCACAAGCCGGCTGATCGCGGCATTCGGCGGCAGCGCCTGCAACTCGCGCACGAGCGCGCCAATGCGGCGCCCGAATTCGAGCGGGCGCCCGGCAAGGTCCCCATGCCAGAACGGCAGCTTGCCGGGCCTTCCCGGCGCAGGCGAGACAAGGACGCGATCGTGGGTGATCTCGTCGATGCGCCAGGTGGAAGCGCCCAGCGCGAAGACCTCGCCAACACGCGATTCGAACACCATCTCCTCGTCGAGTTCCCCCACGCGCACCGGCTTCCTGTGTTCCCCGGAGAGAAAGACGCCATACAAGCCCCGGTCAGGAATGGTGCCGGCGTTCAGAATCGCCAGGCTTTTCGCGCCTTCGCGCGGTGTCAGCAGATCCGTGCTGCGATCCCAGGTGATGCGTGGGCGCAGCTCGGCAAATTCATCTGAAGGGTAACGACCGGAGAGCAGGTCAAGGACGTTGTGCAGGGCGGTGCGGCCCAGCGTCGCAAACGGCGCTGCGTGGCGCACCAGATCGTGCAGAGCGCCGACAGAGATCACAGATTCCCGCGGAAGCTCGCCCTCTTTGCGCGGGAGGGCGAGCTGCGGGGGATGCGCCACGATGGCGACGATCTGCTGCGCCAGCACATCGAGGGGATTCCGGAGGATGGCGGTGGATTCTACGCGGCGCTCGTGCATGGCCCGTGTAATCGCAGCACAGGCAATCAGATCGGCACGGTATTTGGGGAAGAGAATACCCTCGCTCGCCACCCCCACGCGATGGCCGGCGCGGCCGATACGCTGCAAACCGCTGGCCACGGAGGGCGGCGATTCGATCTGGATGACAAGATCGATGGCGCCCATGTCGATGCCGAGTTCAAGGGAAGAAGTTGCGACGAGGGCACGAATGCGTCCTGCCTTCAGCTGCTCCTCGATCTCTGTGCGCTGCGCGGCGGCGAGCGAGCCATGATGCGCGCGGGCGATGGGGAGCTCCTCGGGCGCGGCCAGCTCGTTGAGCGAGCCGGCCAACCGCTCGGCCGTCCGGCGATTGTTAACGAAGATCAGCGTCGACCGCCGCCGGCGGACGATCTCGAGCAGGCGCGGAGGAACGGTGCTCCAGATGGAGGCGCGTTTGGGAGCCGCGCTGCCCGGATCGGGAGGCGCGGCCGGCGCAAGATCTTCGACCGGGACCTCCACGCGCAGCGAAAGTTGTTTTGGTGACGCGGCGTTAACGATGGTCACGGTCCGTGGTGTCGTCCCGGAGATATCATTGCCCCCCAGGAAACGCGCGACCTCCTCCAGTGGGCGCTGCGTCGCGGAGAGGCCGATGCGCTGCATCGGGCGAGCAGCGATGGCCTCGAGGCGTTCCAGCGAAAGTGCCAGATGCGCGCCGCGCTTGCTTGGCACCAAAGCGTGGATCTCATCGACAATGACGGTTTCGACGGTGCGCAGCGCCGTGGCCGCTTCTGAGGTGAGCAGGAGATAGAGCGACTCCGGCGTGGTAATCAGAATGTCGGAAGGCGCACGTCGGAACCGGGCGCGCTCGCGCTGCGGTGTGTCGCCGGTGCGCACCGCGATGCCGGGAATGCGCGGGAGAATCCCGGAGCGGCGGGCGAGATCGGCGATACCGGCAAGCGGCACACGCAGGTTCCGTTCGACGTCAACCGCCAGCGCCTTGAGCGGGCTGATGTAGAGCACGCGGGTATGGGACTCGCCGGCAGCGGCATCGAACAAAAGGCGGTTCAGGCACCACAGGAACGCCGCCAGCGTCTTGCCGGTTCCGGTGGGCGCCAGCAACAGCGTGCTCTCTCCGCGGGCGATGGGTGGCCACGCAAGAGCCTGCGCCTGCGTGGGCTCGCCGAGGGCGGAGCGAAACCACTCCCGCGTAATGGGATGAAACTGTGCGAGCGGATCTTCCGCCGGCGCAACGGAGCGGGATGGACTCTTCATCCGCATGTCTCGATGTGAGGATATCGCGCACGGCGCCGCGCCGATTTCGGTTTCAGCGGGCCGGCAGCGGACAGTACCAAACCGCTCCGGGCGTGCGAACGGCCTTCCACAGAGGAGAGTCGGGCATCTGTTCGGTGGCTCCCAGAAACAGAATTCCGTCGGGCGCCAGAGAGCGATGAATCGTTTGCAGCACCCGGGCTCGGGTAGCCGGCGGGAAATAGAGCATCACGTTGCGGAGGAAGATGACATCGCAAAGCTGCGGAAGAGGCGGCGTCGTGCAGAGGTTTCGAGGCTGAAAGCGGCAAAGGCTGCGCAGCGCGGGCGAGACTTCCCACGCATCATCGCCGGCGCGCACCATGTAGCGAAGCAACAGAGGGGTGGGAAGACCGCGGCTGACCTCCACGCGCGAATACCGGGCGGCTGCGGCTCGCGCGATCAGCTCGGCACAAAGATCGGTGCCGAGGATGTCGATGGTCCACGAGGTAAGCAGCGGAACATTTTCCCTGAGAAGCATAGCGAGCGAGTAAACTTCCTGGCCGCTGGAACAGGCGGCGGACCAGAAGAGGAGGTTGCGGCGCTGGCGGCGGCGCGCAATCAGTGCGGGGAGCAGGGTCCTGCGCAGAAGCTCAAATGCGGCAGGCTCACGAAAAAAACTGGTTTCGTTGATGGTCATGGCTTCGGCCACGGAGTGCTCCAGCAGCGAACCGGGCGCCGAGCGCAGAGCGGCGACCAGCTGAGCGACCGAGGAGAATCCGCGGCCGCGGGTGAGACGGTGCAGTCGCGACTCGTAAAGATAATCGTGGGTAGCGTCGAGGCAATTGCCTGAATGGCGCGCGATCAGGGCGCGCAGGTACTCGACATCGCGGACGGCGAGCGTCATCCTGCCGGCTCCTGCGCCCGCGACGTACGCTGCAGGCCGGCAACCCGCAGCATTTCTCCGGGAATGGCAGCTAGCGGCAGGATTTTATCAGCCAGGCCGGCGCTGGCCACGGCGCCCGGCATCCCCCAGATCAGGCTGGTTTCCGCATCCTGGATGAACACGGCGCCGCCCCCGGCGCGAATCGCGCGACAACCGGCCAGCCCATCGGAACCCATGCCGGTGAGCACAATGCCAAGCACCCGTCCGGAACATGCCAGCGCGGCGGAACGGAAGAGAACATCGACGGAGGGGCGACAGAAATTTGCGGGCGCGTCCTGGTTCAGAGACAGGCGGAAATCGCGGCCAAGCTCGAGGTGCCAGTCGCCACGCGCCAGGCAGACCATGCCGGGCTCGGGCCGCATCCCGGCGGAGGCCTCACGCACTCGCACGGAGCACAGCGCATTGAGGTGCTCCGCCAGCAGCCCCGTAAAGATTCGCGGCATGTGCTGGACGATGAGGATCGGCAGTGGAAAAGACGCGGGAAGCTGCGGGAGCAGCCGTTCGAGTGCGGCGGGTCCGCCCGTGGAGACGCCCATGACGATGACGCGCGGTGTGGCCGCCGGGAGTGAAGGGCGAGTCAGCCCTGCGGACGGGTTCGGCGGAATGGGTTCGGAAGCCACAGGCGCGCCGGCGCACAACGCCCGAATTTTTGGAAGGAGATCGCGCGTGAGGGCCGCAATCCCTTCCCGGATATTATGCTGAGCGCCGGGCTTGGAAACATAATCCGTGGCGCCGCGGGCCAGGGCTTCGAGGGTGATGCGAGCGCCGCGGGTGGTCAGCGTACTGCACATGATCACCGGAACTCGGGAGTCGCGGCGGCGCAGCGCGGAGAGCGCCTCGAGACCGTTCATCCGCGGCATATCGATGTCGAGCAGGACGAGATCCGGATGCAGGCGATCGAAGGCGCTCAGCATTTCTTCTCCATCGCCCGCGGCGGCGACGATTTCGACTTCAGGATGGGGATCGAGAGTCATGCGCAGCAGAGAGCGCATTAAAGCGGAATCGTCGGCGATCAGGACTCTGGCTTTGCGCGGCACCGGCATCAACCCTCCGCTGCATGAGCCGGACTAGTCGGCATGGGAGCCTTTCCGCGACTGGGCAGCGGCTGAAGCCACCCTCTGCGGCTCCAGCCGCTCGGGATCAAGGGCGATCAGCAGGCGATCGGGCAGCTTCCAGGCGCCGGCCATCAGCGCCTCGCAGCGGCTGTCGAGGTTTGAGGGACAGGGCTCCAGATCGTTGGCCGAAACGCTGAGCACTTCGCCCACCGCATCGACGATCAGGCCAAACGGCCCGTTGCCCGATTCAAAAACCAGCACGTCTCCCTTTGAGGACGCTGATTCCATGCCGAGAAGACCCCGCAGCGAGATGGCGATGAGCACTTCGCCGCGGTAATGAACCACTCCCCCCACGAAATCGGGCGCCAGTGGAACGTGCTGAACGAAGGGCTTGCCGAGGATCTCAAGGATCCGGGCGAGCGGAGCGGCAAAATGCATGCCGCCGGCTTTCAGCGAACAGATTTCCTGGCGAGAACCCGGGATGGAGGCGGTCCCTTCCCGCTTCATGCCTGCAACTCCGCCGCCAAGCCGGGACAGTCTTCACAAGTTGCGGGAAGTGGAGCGCAGCCGGGTGAAATGATCTCCGTGACCTGATCGCGCAGCAGGGCGACACCGGCACTCAGCGCGCTCGTGCCGGCTTCCCGGAGCGAACTGCCAGGAGCAACGTCAAGCACACGATTCACCAGGAACCCAACCTGCCGCGTGCCCTCGCGGCAGATCACGACAGTCGTCGGCGTCTCGGCGGCGCCGGATTCGTCCATCACCCCATTCAGGGGCAGCAGCTCCTGCTCGAAGCGCAGAACGGCGCGGGCGCCGGCTCGTTCGATGCGGGAGGGGGGAACACGCTCGATGCGAACGACAGTTTCGAGCGGCAGCGCCGCTCGCCGGCTGCTGGTTTCCACCAGCAGGAAGTCATCCCGGGCCGCCGGGTTCGCTTCGTCCGGACCGGCTTCCTGTGTCTCCTCGGTCAGGCCGATCCCGGCGCTTTGCGCGATCGCTCCGGGGTGCAGGATGAGCGCCATCTCCCCGTTCCCGAGGATGCTCGCCCCCGCATAGACGCCGATGTCGCGCAGCACAGCCGCCAGCGGCTTAACGACAATCTCCTGGGGATCCGCGACGCCATCGACAACCAGCCCAAAACGGCGCCCGTCCGCGTTCAGAATGGCAATATCGCAGGCCCCCTGCTCGCGCGGCGGCTGCTGCAACAGGCGGTCGAGGAAAAGCAGTGGCAGCAGACGGCCCCGGAGGCGATACAGGGCGGCGTTTCCCAGCCAGTCGATGCCCACCGAGACCTGATCCGCGTCGAGATGCACCAGCTCCACCAGCGCGGCCTGCGGAATAGCGAAATTCTGCTCGCGGCTGTGAACGATCAGCGCAGGAATGATCGCGAGAGTGAGAGGAATACGGAGGCGAAGCGTGGTGCCGTGTCCGGCATCGCTGTCGATTTCAACCTTCCCTCCAATTTTTTCCACGTTGGTGCGAACCACGTCCATGCCCACGCCGCGCCCCGAGATGCTGGTCACGGCGTCGGCGGTGGAGAATCCCGCGAGAAAAACGAGTTGCAGGATTTCCCGCTCGCTCATTTGCGCGGCGCGCGCGGCCTCAACCAGACCGCGGTCGATCGCTTTGGCACGAATGCGCTCGATGTTCATGCCGGCGCCATCGTCCTGCACCTCGACAATGACATGGCTGCTCTCGTGGCGCGCGCGCAGGCGGACCAGGCCCTCCGGCGGCTTTCCCGCGGCGGCGCGAATCTCCGCGCTCTCGATGCCATGATCCACGGCATTGCGTATGGCGTGCGTGAGGGGATCGCGGATCGCTTCCAGCAGGCTCTTGTCCAGTTCGGTCTCCTGGCCCTCCAGCTCAAGGCGGACGGGTTTGCCGAGAGAACGGGCAAGATCACGCACCAGACGCGGAAAACGCGCAAAGACATGGTTCACCGGCTGCATCCGCGCCTTCATCACCGCTTCCCGCAGGTCGGCGGTGACCGTGTCGAGCCTCCTTCCGAGTGGCGCAAAAGCGGCGTCGGCGCTGTTGGCCTGGAGGATCTGATTGCGGGTCAGCACCAGCTCGCCCACCAGGTTCATCATGCGATTGAGCAGTTCAGTGGCCACGCGCAGTGTACAGTCGGCGGTCCCCGCCACCGGCGAAGCGGATGAGACAGCCGCGGCGACTGCCTCGGGCCGAGGGGACGATGCCGAGTCCGCGTGAGAAGAACTTGTCTCCCGTTCCTCCGCAACGCGCGCGACGGCGCGCTCGTTCCCCTGCGGCCCTGCCTCTTCGGCAACCGGCGGGTCCCGAAGAGGCGCAACGCACATCGGTGCTTCCTCCCTGCGCGCCCTCTTTTTGGCGGGGCGGCGAACGCGCGAGCCGATGGATGCGACGGCACCGGTTTCTGCGCCTGCCGGAGTGGCAGGTTTCCGGCCGGCGCTCGATCCGGCGGCGGGCGCGCCTTGCAAAGATTCGAGGCGGCCGATCATCGCGCCGTCGTCGTGCTTTGGCTCTCCCTCGACGCCGGTGGCTTCGATGGTGCGCAGAATACCGCGCAAACGGTCGAGCAGCGCCAGTAACCCGCTGACGATGTTTGCATCCGCCGTCACCCGTCCGTCGCGCAGCAGGCCGAGAAGGTTTTCGCCCGCGTGGGCCAGCGCTTCCAGGCGTGGGAAGCCCAGGAATCCGGTCGTGCCCTTGATCGTATGGACGGAACGGAAGATTTCCGCGAGCAGTTCAGCGTCCGCAGGGCGCGACTCCAGCTCCGTCAGGCCGCGCTCCATCCGGTCGAGGCCCTCCTGGCTTTCGAGCAGGAATTCTCGCGTGAGGTCGTCCACCCACAGCTTATCGGTCGAAGATGGAATGAACTTGAGGCTGGTTGCCCATTGCACCGGCAGCAATTACGCTCAGAGGGTTATGTCCGCCATCCATCCTGATGAACTGGAACAGTTGCGGAGGGCTGCGCAGGAAGCCACCGCCCGAGCCTACGCGCCGTATTCCAGGTTTCATGTCGGCGCAGCGCTCCTGTTTGACGACGGCAGCGTCGTCACCGGGTGCAACGTTGAAAACATCAGCTACGGGCTGACCAGCTGCGCGGAGCGCAACGCGCTCTTTCGCTCTGTCAGCGAGCGTGGTCCTCGGCCGAAGATTGTCGCCATCGCCGTCACTAACGCTGCCGGGGCGGCGTGCCCTCCCTGCGGCGCATGCCGCCAGGTCATGAGCGAATTCGTGACTGAAGACGCGGTGGTGACCTTTCCCGGAGAAGGCGGCTGGGAAACCATGCCCTTCGCGCAGATTTTTCCCCGCACCTTTCGCTTCGTGCCGGAGACGCGATGAATCTGCATGCCTTCGACGTGATCCGAAAGAAGCGGGATGGGGAAGAACTCACCGACCAGGAAATTCGCTACATCGTAGAGGGCGCTGCCCGGGAGACGATTCCCGAAGAGCAGTTGTCGGCCTGGCTGATGGCCGTGTTCCTGCGCGGCCTTTCGCTGCGCGAGCTCGGTACCCTCACCACGGCCATGCGCTTCTCCGGCGAGGTTCTCGACCACAAGGGCCTGGGACGCAAAACCGTCGACAAGCACTCAACCGGCGGCGTCGGCGACAAAACTTCCTTTCTCGTCGCGCCCCTCGCCGCCGCGGCCGGACTCGCCGATCCCATGATCAGCGGCCGCGCCCTCGGCCACACCGGCGGCACGCTCGACAAGCTGGAGTCCATCCCCGGCTACCGCACCCAGCTCTCGCTCGCGGAGATGCGGCACGTCCTCGAACGCTGCGGCGCTTCCATCGTCGGCCAGACGAAAAATCTCGTCCCCGCCGATCGCCGGCTCTACAGCCTCCGCGACCGCACCGCCACCGTCGAAAATCCGTTCCTCATCTGCGCCTCCATCATGAGCAAAAAGCTGGCCGCGGGCCTCGATGCGCTCGCGATTGATGTAAAAACCGGCTCCGGAGCGTTTCTCCGCAACGAGGACGACGCCAACTTTCTCGCCGCGCTGATGGTCGAAACCGGCGAGCGCGCCGGCACCCGCACGGTGGCCATCCTGACCGACATGAGCCAGCCGCTGGGCCGCTTTGCCGGGAACTGGGTGGAGATCGAGGAGTCGATGGCGCTTCTGCGCGGCGAGCGCAATCCGCTGAACGAAGATTTGCGCGAGATTTCGCTCGTCCTCGCCGGATGGATGATCCATCTCGGCGGCAAAGCGGCGAACGCCGAGGAAGGCCGCGCCATTGCTGAGACCAATCTGATGGACGGCTCAGCTCTGCGCATCTTCCGCGAAATGGTCGCGGCGCAGGGAGGCGACGTGCATGCCCTCGATTCGGGCGAGGCGTTCCATCGGCCAAAGTTTCGGCGCATCTTTCGAGCGGAGAAGTCCGGCTGGTTCGCCGCCGCTGACTGCACCAAACTCGGCTGGGCCGTGCAGCGCCTGGGCGCGGGCCGCGAGCGAGCCGGCGAGCCGGTCGAAGCTCACGCCGGCCTGGAGATGCACACGAAGCTCGGCATGAAAATCGAATCCGGCCAGCCGCTCGTCACGATGTTTGCCGAGGACGAGGCGCGCTTGGCCGAGCCGCAGGAATTGCTGCGCGAGGCGCTCATGATCGGCGATGCTCCGGTCGAACCGCCGCCGCTGGTGAAGCGAATTATTTCCGCGGAGAACAAAAATACCTTTCTGAACGCCGCGCAACGCACATAGGATTGAAACGACCTCACAGGAGAACGAATTGGCTCGCTTCACGGGTGTGCTGGGACTGCTGACCATGCTGCTGCTGGCATGGATTTTCTCCACCAACCGCAAAGCCATCCGCTGGCGGACGGTCGTCTGGGGCCTCAGCCTGCAGATCGCCTTCGCCTTCATGGTGCTCAAGTGGAGCTTCGGCCAGCGCATGCTGCACGACGCGGGCGACGGCGTCGACAAGCTCCTCAGCTACGCCTACGCCGGTTCCACCTTCCTCTTCGGCGATCTCGGCGCGGAGCACTCGCAGATCGGTTTGGCGTACAGGACGGAGTTCTTCGCCTTCCAGGTTCTGCCCACCATCATCTTCATCTCTGCCTTCTTCGCCGCCCTCTATTATCTCGGCGTCATGCAGCTCATCATTCGCCTCTTCGCGAAAGCCATGCTGTGGACCATGAAAGTCTCCGGCGCCGAAAGCCTCAACGTCGCCGCCAGCATCTTCATGGGCCAGACCGAGGCGCCGCTCACCATCCGTCCGTTTCTGCCCGGCGCCACGCGCTCTGAGCTGATGTGCATCATGACCAGCGGCATGGCGCATGTCTCAGGCGGCATCATGGCGGCGTACATCATGTACGGCATCAACGCCAGCAGCCTGCTCGCCGCCGTCATCATGACCGCCCCGGGAACCATCCTGATTTCAAAAATGCTGGTGCCCGAAGTCGAAAAGCCGGCCACCGAAGGCTCCGTGCATCTGCCCGAAAGCGAAGAGCACAAGGAGGAGAACTTCCTTGGCGCGCTCGCCCGCGGCACCATGGATGGCGGCCGCCTCGCCTTCAACGTCGGCATCATGCTCATCTCGTTCCTCGCCCTCATCGCCCTGGTCAACGGCATGATGGGTGGCATTCACAGCCATCTCTTCCACTGGTTTCCCAGCAGCCTGAACGCGGTGCTCGGATTCCTCTTCGCGCCCATCGCCTGGCTCATCGGCATTCCCTGGCACGACGCGCCCACCGTCGGCAATCTGCTCGGCACCCGCATGGTCCTGAACGAGCTCGTGGCCTACACCTATCTGGGCAACGCCGCGCAGCATGGGCTCCTGGCCGCGAAGTCGGTCACCATCGCCACCTTCGCCCTCTGCGGCTTCGCAAATTTCAGCTCCATCGGCATCCAGATCGGCGGAATCGGCGCGCTCGCCCCCAACCGCCGCAACGAGCTGGCCAAACTCGGCCTGCGCGCCATGCTCGCCGGTACCATGGCCAACCTCATGTCGGCCTCGATTGTCGGCATTCTGATTAAGTGAGACGCAGGCCAGCGCGATGTTTGGATGCAACGCGCACGTTGGGGCTCCGCTGGGATCCGTCGGGAAGCATTTGCTTTGTATCAGGGCACGACTTCAGTCGTGCCGCACAGCCGCTGAAGCAGAGGGGCTTTAGCCCCTGAGGGTTGTTCCTGCAGGAGTAGTTTGGGGGAAATTATGGCGAGCGCGAACACCGGCCCTGGCATTTTTGAGCAAGCGACCGAAGCCGCAACCTTCGTCTTCACGCGAACGCCCCTGCGGCCGACCCTCGCCATCGTGCTGGGCTCTGGCCTGGGCTCGTTCGCGCAAAAAGTCGAGCAGCCCACGGCGATCCTGTACGCCGACATCCCGCACTTTCCCCAATCCACCGTCCCGGGGCACGGCGGCCGCCTGCTCATCGGAACCATCGGCGGTGTCGCTGTCGCCGTCATGCAGGGGCGCGTCCACGCCTACGAAGGCTACTCCTCCGACGAAGTCACCTTTCCGGTCCGCACCCTCGGCCGCCTGGGCGTGAAAACGCTAATCCTGACGAACGCCGCGGGCGGCATCAACGCGGCCTTCCGCCAGGGCCAGCTCGTCCTCATCTCCGACCACATTAACCTCACTGGGCGGAATCCCATCGCCGGCCCGCACGATGAACGCCTCGGCCCGCGCTTCTTCGACATGTCCGAGGCTTACTCGCCCCGCCTGCGCGCGCTGGCAAAGGACGCGGCCGAGGACATGAACCTCGATCTCGAGGAAGGCGTCTACGTCAGCGTCCTTGGCCCCAGCTTCGAAACCCCGGCGGAGATTCGCGCCTTCCGCACGATGGGTGCGGATCTCGTCGGCATGTCCACGGTGCAGGAGACGATCGCCGCCCGCCAGATGGGCATCGAGGTGCTCGGGATCAGCTGCGTGACGAATCTCGCCGCCGGCATTCAGGCGACGCCGCTGAGCCACGAAGAGGTCCTGGAAACGGGCCGCGCCATTGAAGCGCGCCTCGCGGAATTGCTGACAAGGCTCACCGTTAGGCTGAATTAGCAGCACGGCGAATCAATAGATGCCGAACTCCACTTCCGTAGAAGTCTTCACCGCAACCGGTTTCCCGTTGTAGGTCGCCGGTTTGAACCGATATTGCCGTACTGCCTTGATCGCATTTTCGTCCAGGCCCATGCCAAGCGGTTTCACCACTTGCACATCGTGTGCGCTGCCGTCCGTCGCTACGACGAGGGAAACAATAAGTTCGCCACTCAGCTTTTTCCTCCGTGCCTTGTCCGTGTACTGGGGATCGGGAGCATAAATGAGCACCGGGCCCACGATGCCGTGACCGATCTTGTAGACCGGGCCCAGCGTGGAATCATTCTCCGCGATCACCGGACCTGTCTGCTCAGGAGCGCTCACAGCGGTTGCAGGTCCGCTGCTCGCACTCGCCCCCGGCTTCGCCTCCTCATGGCGCCACTCCGGCACCGGCTCCGCGCTCTTCACCCACGCCGCCACAATCATGTCCCGCAGCATCGACGCTCCCGCAGCCAGCCGCTCCGCCGCGAAGTGCCGTCCCTCCGGCGTTCCCGTGCCGTCGAATCCATGTTCCTTGTCGAGCTGATACAGCTGCTCCACGAACGAATTTGTGTGGTGCAGATACGCCAGGTAATCCGTCCACTCGTCGCCGATCGTCTGCGGCGGCGTCATCAGCGGCTGCACGTCCGATTCGTTGATCGCGGTATTCACAAAATTGCTCTCGAAGTTCCAGTGGATGTCGTGGCTGGTGGAGTATCCGTTCGGATTCGGCCCCGTCCACCCGTTGTACTGGATCGTCGTGTGCAGCGGCTGCGAGCCGTCGGCAACGTAGTGCCCCAGCCATCCCGCGTAGAAAATGATTGCGGCCTCCACCGGCGCCGTGTCCTGGTGCGCCGCGCTCAGCCGCCGATAATCGCGCATCGCCGACTTCAGCCGCTCCCACACCTCCTCGGTGATGTACGGCTGGAACCCCACGCGATCCGGCTGCATCTCGGAGGCCATTTTCGGATGCGTGAGCCCGTACGCATAGATCGCTGCAATGTACTGGTAGCGCTCGCGCGGCAGCGTCCCGAGCAAATCGGCCAGCTCCAGATCGATGAAGTGATCGGGTGCCTGCGCGGCTTCCAGCTCCGGCTCCGCCGGCGATCGCCAGCGATCCGGCTCCGGGCCCAGGTACGTGATCTCGTCCATCGCAGCGGGCGAGCGCAGAAAGGCGGGAACGGTGTCCGGCAGGCTCTCCGCCGCCAAATGGTTGATCATCGTATGGCCCTTGGCTCCCCAGCCAAAGGACGAGGGCGCCGCCACCACAGGCAGAACCAGCAGAACACCCAGCATTCGGAAAGATTTCATGATGCAGCGAGTATAGCGGGGACAGAAGAGAGGGGGCAGCAATCGGCCAGTGGACGCGTCCGATGATCGTTCATTGTGCTGATGACCGATTGCCCTGGATACGTGGAGGGTAGGAATTCATCTCGTCGTCATCCGGCTCCGCCAGAGCGACAGCGCTCGCGCCCGGGCGAGGACGCGGCCGCAGCCGAGCCAGGCTCCCGGCGAAATCTTCGGGCTCCGATTCTGCGGGCTGATCGGATCGTCTCAACCTGGTGACCAGCCGCCAGACGAACCAGAACGCTAGGACGACAAGGAAGAATTCGAGGGTCGCGCCTGAGCTCCACATCGCGAGGCCTCCACAGTGAAGGAATCATGTCATTGTAGCGCCGGCCCGAGAGGTCCAGCGGAGGTCAATGCTGCTCAGACGGCTGCGAAGCCAGCAGCAGATCAATCGCTTTGCGATAATCCAGGTTCCTGGGCACCGGCTCAAAATTGCCCATCGTCTCATCGATCCGGATGCGCAGCGTCTTCACCAGCAGAACCTTGCCCGTCAGGTTCAGCTTCATCCGCGTCAGTTCCCAGTCGTTTCCCGAGAGCCGGTCCTGCTCCAGAAAAACGGTGCCCCCCCGGTTGAAGCGGCCCACAATGCCCCATCCGAAATCCACGTCTTCAATGAAATGGCCCGTCAGCCGATGCAGCCGGTCGCCGTTCGCATCAATCCAGACGTCGCCGGCCATGCCCTGCAGCAGGCGGGATTCAATGTCGGGCGGGCTCCAGTGCGGATTGGGCGTGAACGTGAGGTGATAGCACAGATCAGGAGCCGGAGGAGCGAGCGGCGCGGGCCCTGCCACACCCGGAATGGGAACGTCCGGAATGTCTGCCACCTGGCATGGCTCCGATCTGACGTAGCGGTACAGGAAGGCGTCGGGCAGCAGCTGCAGCAGCTTGTCCACCCGCGCCGCATCCGCCTGCTCGCGGCGAAACCGGTGCTGCTGCAGAGCCGGATTGGCGGCAAGCGCGTGGAGCCGGTTCGCCTCAGTCTGACGGGCAGTAGCCGTGAGCGGCGCCCCATTCACGGCCACCAGCCGCGCCACGTCGCCCTGGGAGGTTTCAATGATCTCCTGGGTGAAAATGCGGACATCGCTCTTCTTGTGGAACACGAAGCGGACGGGCTGGTGCGACGCTTCTTCGGCCATGCGGAGGGCGACGGCATGCCGCACCAGCGCCGTGGGATCGGGAACAGGAGGCGATGCCTGCGCCCCGGCGCTCACCCCTGCGGCCAGGATCGCCGAGGCGAGGAGAAGGGGGGCAACGCGGCAAAAGATGGGGCGAACTGGAGGCAGGACCATCAGGCAATAGATTAGACGGGCCCCCGGCAGGCCAGGTTCCAGGCAGAAAAAAGCCGTTTCCAGGCAGAGCGTCCGTGCACTAAAATTGTCAAATATGAGCCGGGAAAATCTACGTCGGGGTCTCACCGTGCTGGCTGCCGGATTGATGCTTCTGCCGGCCGCCTGGGGCGATCGCCGGGCCAGCAAAGTCAAGAAGCCGCCGGAAACCTGCAACATCACCGTGACGGTGCTGAAACCCGATGGCACGCCGCTGGAAAACGCGGCTGTGGTCTTCCAGCCCGTCAAGGACAACAAGCCCTGGGGCAACATGGAGCTCAGGACGAAGGAGAACGGCGTGGCGAACCTGAACCTGATCCCGGTGGGCCAGGATCTGCTGTTGCAGGTGATCGCGGATGGGTACCGGACGTACGGTCAGATTTACAAGCTGCCGGGTGCAACCAAACACATCACCGTCAAACTGCATTATCCGACGCCGGAATACTCCATCTACCCGAAGGGAAGTGGCGCGAAGCCGCAATAGGGCAGGAGACTGCAGCCGTTAGTTATCCATCGCATGGGGAAAGGGCCGGACGAGCTTCGTCCGGCCTTTTCTTTTGTTGCGGTCTTGCCGGCCAGCCGGGGCTTCCCAGGACGGAACCTGGGGGCTGCCTGAAGTGTGCCGGCGCGGGCCAGCAGCACCGGGAAGCAGATATCCTGAAGACGACGTGCCCTCGAATTCAAGTTCTGCTGCCGCTCCTGCGCTGCCCACGCTGCATGAGTTTTTTGCGCCCGGGGGGGTTCTGTCCCGCTCTCCGTTGCCCTACGAGTTCCGCAAAGGGCAATTGGAAATGGCGCAGGCCGTCGAGCGCGCTCTGGCCGACCAGCGCCACCTGATTGTCGAAGCGGGAACAGGCACAGGCAAAACCCTTGCGTATCTGCTGCCGGCTCTGCGGGCCTGCGCCTCGACCGGACAGCGGGTGATTGTCTCCACGGGCACCAGGAATCTGCAGGAGCAGCTCTTCTTCAAAGACATCCCCTTTCTTGAGTCCCTGCTCGGGCCGCTGGCCGTTTGCTACATGAAGGGCCGCGCGAATTACCTCTGCCGCCACAAGCTTTTCGCGCTGCGCAATCAGCCCATCCTCTCGGGTCTCGAAGAAGTTTCTCAATACCAGGCCATCGCGGACTGGGAGAAAACCACCGAGACGGGCGATCGCGTCGAGCTCGACGATCTGCCTGAAGCCAGCCTGCTGTGGGCGAAGCTGGACGCGCGCAGCGAGGCCTGCCTCGGCCAGACCTGCCCGGACTACCAGCGCTGCTTCATCACCGAGATGCGCCGCCGCGCCGCGGAGAGCGACGTGGTGATCGTGAATCACCATCTTTTTTTCGCGGACATGGCGGTGCGCCAGCAGGCCGGTGGCGCTCCCGATGCCGGCGTTCTTCCCGAAGCGGGCGTCATCATCTTCGACGAGGCGCACGAGCTGGAGGACACCGCATCGAGCTACTTTGGCGTGAGCCTGAGCAATGTTCGATTCGAGGAGCTGGCCCGCGACGTTGAGACCCTGCTGCGTGCCAGTAAGGAGCTGAACGCCGAGGTGGTCACGGCGGCGCAGATGATCCGCGAACGCGCCCGCATGTTCTTCGCTGTGTTGCCGACGCGCGCTGAGAGCCGCGGCCATGGATTCACCGGCACCGACGGACGCATTCCATTCACGAATCGCGAGGAGTTCCTGGAAGCGCAGGGAGACGTGTATCTGGGCGTGCTGAACGCGCTGCACCGGATGGAAGGCGAGCTGGAGCGCCTGAAGGGCGCCGAGGAGGCCCAGCCCCTGCGCCGCCGCACGTCGGCAGTTCGCGAGCAGCTGAAGTTCCTGATGGAATCACAGAACCACAACACCGTCTTCTGGCTGGAGCGCCGCAGCGGCCGCCAAATGAGCACCCACCTCCAGGCGACACCGATCGATGTCTCGGACATTCTGCGCGAGCTCCTCTTCGAGGCGTATCCCAGCATTGTGCTCACCTCGGCCACGCTGACGGTGCAGGGCGGCTTCTCGCACTTCCGCAAGCGGCTGGGTCTCGACGAAGCCCGCGAGCTGGTCGTCCCGTCGCATTTTCGCTATCCACAGCAGGCGCTCCTCTATCTCCCGCCCGACATGCCCGATCCGCGCGAGCCGGAATTCCAGGATCAGGCGGCGCGGCGCATCCGGCAAATGCTCGAGATCACCCGCGGTCGCGCCTTTTGCCTCTTCACCAGCTACAGCCAGATGCGCGAGCTCTACGAGCGCCTGCTCTGCGAGGTGAATTTTCCGCTGCTGCTGCAGGGCACGGCCCCGCGCAAAGCTCTGCTGGAGGAGTTTCGCGTGACTCCAAACGCCGTCCTCTTCGGCACCTCGAGCTTCTGGCAGGGCGTCGACGTACAGGGTGAGGCGCTGAGCTGTGTCATCGTCGACCGGCTGCCCTTCGCCGTGCCCAGCGATCCGGTGGTGCAGGCGCGCATGCGCGCCATTGAAGAAGCCGGCGGCAAACCCTTCTTCGAATATCAGGTGCCCTCGGCGGTCATCACGCTGAAACAGGGCTTCGGCCGGCTCATCCGCTCCCTCGACGATCGCGGCGTCCTCATGCTGCTCGATCCACGCCTCGAGCGCCAGCGCTACGGCCGTATCTTCCTCGAGAGCCTGCCGCCTTACCGCCTCACGCGCGAGATCCGCGACGTCGAGGCGTTCTTCGCCCGCGCTTGACGCAGCCGCAGCGAACCGGCGAAAGTGGGGGCCTCCGAGTTTTCTTCAGGAAAGGTTCCATCATGCGGCATTCCACGGCCCTGGGTCTTTGCGCGGTGCTCGGATGCGCCGCCACGGCAGCGCAGGTTCCGAACGAGCTCAAGCCGTTCGTCAAAATCGACGCCCCGGCCGTCGTGATGGATCACGTCCGCGTGATCGATGGCACCGGCGCCCCGGCCAGAGACAATCAGGAGATCTTCATCATGAACGGGAAGATTGCCTATGTCGGACCGCGGCCGATGAGCCAGCTAACGCCCGTGGGCACCAGGTTCCTGGACATGACCGGGAAGACGGTCTACCCCGGCCTCGTCATGATGCATGAGCACCTCTTCTACCCGACTCCTGATGGCGGGCCGGGACTGCTGGCGCTCTATGGCGAAATGGCGGATTCGGCCCCGCGCCTCTATCTGGCGGCCGGCGTCACGGCGGCGCGGACGGCCGGCAGCGTCGAGCCGTACACCGACCTTTCCCTGAAGCAGCTCATCGATGCCGGGAAGATCCCGGGGCCGAAGCTGTTCCTGACCAGCCCTTATCTCGAAGGTAAGGGAGCCTATACGCCAAACATGCATGAACTCACGGGGCCCGGCGATGCCACCAGGCTCGTGGATTACTGGGCCGCCGAGGGCATGACCTCCTTCAAGGCCTACATGCACATCACCCCGCAGGAGCTCAAGGCGGCGATTGATGCCGCGCACGCCCACGGCCTGAAGATCACCGGTCATCTGTGCGCCGTGGGGTTCCAGGAAGCGGCGGCCCTGGGCATCGACAATCTCGAACATGGCCTGGTGGTGGATACCGAGTTCACGGCCGGCAAGCAGGAAGGCGTCTGTCCTGGCCAGCTCCAGGGCGAAGAAGCGCTCGCGAAGCTCGATGTCGAGGGGCCGCAGATTCAAAGCACCATCCACGATCTGATCGCACACCACGTTGCCATCACGTCCACCCTTGCGATCTTCGAGAGCTTTGCGCCCAACCGGCCGCCAATGAGCGAACTGATGCGCGCGCGCGCGGCGCTCCTGCCGGACGCGTGGGGCAGCTTCATGACCACCCGGGCGGCCATTGCCGAGCGCGCGGCGCAGGCAGCGCATCCGGCGCTGGGAGCCCGCATGCTGCAGATGGAGATGCAGTTCGAGCGCGACTTCGCGAAACAGGGCGGCGTGCTGATGGCCGGCTGCGATCCCACCGGCTATGGCGGCGTACTGGCGGGCTTCGGCGATCAACGCGAGCTGGAGCTGCTGGTGGAGGCTGGATTCACACCGGAAGAAGCGATCCATGTGGCGACTGAGAACGGGGCGGCCTGGCTCGGCGAGGCCGATCATTTTGGCACCATCGCGGACGGCAAGGACGCGGACCTGGTGGTCGTGGACGGAAACCCCGCCAGGAACATCGACGACGTCGAGAAGGTGGACACCGTTTACAAAGATGGCGTGGGCTACGACCCCGAGAAGCTGCTCGCGTCCGTCCAGGGGCGCATGGGTTTGCGCTAAGCCGGTTACGATAAAGACGTGTCTCGCAATCTCTACATCCTGGCCGCGGTGATGCTGCTCTTCGCGGTGATCTCGTTCGTCATGTCGCTGGTGTCGAGCCATACGCAGCCCATGCTGCCCGCCAACGGTACCCTGTGGCGGACAACGGCGCTGTTTCTGACGGTTGGAGGCCTGCTGGTTGCGCTCCTGGGCATCATGACAGCGCTCTTCGAGCAGATCGACCGCCGTACCGAGGAGCGGCGGCTGCGCCAGCGCGGCGACAATCCCCACGATCGGTAGCAGCCGCCCATCAGTCGCCCGGTAGAATCAAAACAGGGCAGAGTTCCTGCCCCTGAGAACCTGCCATGTACGAAGTCACTGTCGAGCGCGGATTTTCCTCGGGACACTTCCTGCGGAACTACAAAGGCAAGTGCGAAAATCCGCACGGCCACAACTATAAAGTGCGCATCACGCTGTGCGGCGAGAAGCTGGACGCAGCGGGATTGCTGCTGGACTTCCGCGATCTGAAGCAGGTGATGCGGCCAGTCATCGAACGGCTCGACCACCAGATGATCAACGACATCGCGCCATTCACCGAGATCAATCCTTCGGCGGAGAACCTCGCGAAGTATTTCTACGATGAGACGAACCGTCAACTCGGAGAGATGACCGCCGGCCGCGTGCGTGTGAAAGACTGCACCGTGCACGAGACGGATACGACGACGGCGACTTACTACGAGTGATCCGTGTACCTGATCGAAATCTACAAATCCATCCAGGGCGAGTCGAGCTTCGCCGGGCGCCCCTGCATCTTTGTCCGGCTGGCGGGCTGCAACCTGCGCTGTGCCTGGTGTGACTCGGAGTACACCTTCACCGGCGGCTATCGCCGGAACGACCAGGAGATCGTCGCAGAGATCGAAAAGCTCGCGCCCGTAAAACTCGTCGAGTTCACCGGGGGCGAGCCACTGCTGCAGGAGCGCGAGTTGGTTCCGCTGATGGAGCGCCTTCTGAATCAGGGCTACGAGCTGATGATCGAAACCAGCGGTGAGCGTCCGCTGGGGCGTGTTCCGCGCGCGGTGCACAAGATCGTGGATGTGAAATGTCCGGGCTCGGGCGAGGCAGGCAGCTTCCGGCTTGAGAACCTCGCGTGCCTGACTGATCGCGACGAGGTCAAATTCGTGATCGCGAACCGGGGCGATTACGAGTTTGCACGGGATTTTCTCCGCGAGCATCGGCTGGAGAGCTGTGTGGCCGAAGTGCTCCTCTCGCCAGCCTTCAGCAAAACACCGGCTCCGCAACGAACCACCGACAATGCTCTCCTCGACCCGAGGGAACTGGTGGAGTGGATGCTGGCCGACGCCCTGCCCGCCCGCCTCAGCCTGCAGATCCACAAATATGTGTGGGAGCCCCAAAAAAAGGGCGTTTAAGCTGCAGCGAAAACGCGGGCAACGCAAAACCGGGCTGCGAAGGGCCGGTCGGCGAAGGAGTGGCGGGGCTCAAACAGGTCGGCCGGTGCCCGGCGGCGGCCATTTCCACGCTGTACAATGAGGGCAGCGCAAGCCTCAGAATCTGTGCACGTCTGTGACAAGCGGGAAGAGCGCTTGCCGCAGGGACACTGAGAGGGAGCGCACCGAGACTCTCGATATCATGATGCATCGTTTCCCGCCGTTCCCCGCATTGCTCGCTGCCAGCCTGGTCTTTGTCGCCGTGCCTGCCGTGGCGCAGTCCAGCTCCCGCGCTTCTCAGGACAACTCTCCCTACCACGGGCAGGTTGTCGAAGAGATTGTTGCCCGCATCAACGATCAGGTCATCAGCCTTTCGGATTACGACCGCGCCGAGCAGCAGCTGGACCAGGAGGCGCAGCAGGAGGGCTGGTCTCAGCAGGAGCTGTACAGGCAGAAACACGACCTGCTCCGCTCGCTCATCGACAAGCAGTTGCTGCTGTCGAAAGGCAAGGAGATGGGGATCAACGGCGACGATGGCGTGATCCGCCGCCTCGACGACATGCGCAAGCAGTACCACATGGCCACCATGGACGATCTGCAGAAGGCCGCCGAAGCGCAGGGCGTTTCCTGGGAAGATTTGAAAGAGCAGATCCGCGAGAACGTGATTACGTCCGACGTTATCAGCCAGGAAGTGGCTCCGAAGATCATCGTGACGCCCTCCGAGATCCAGGCCTACTATGACGAGCATAAGCAGGATTTCGAGCAGCCCGAAGAGGAGCGGCTCAGCGAGATTCTGATCCCGACCGCCAACCCCGACGATGCAGCCCAGGTAGCCAGCGCAGAAAAGCAGGCGGACAACATTGAGGACCGGCTGAAGGCGGGAGCCGATTTTGCCACGCTGGCCAGGGCCGATTCCAGTGGCCCCACGGCCGCGCAGGGCGGGGAACTGGGCGATTACAAACGCGGCGTGCTGCCGAAGGTCATGGAAGACGCCACCTTCTCGCTGAAGCCCGGCCAGTGGACCCAACCCATCCGAACCCGTCAGGGTTGGCTCATCCTCGAGGTCACGCAGCACCAGGACGCCGGTCTGCAGCCGCTCTCTGCCGTACAGGACCAGATCCAGCAGGCAGTCGGCATGCAGAAGATGCAGCCCGCCCTGCGCGCGTATCTGACCCAGCTCCGCAACCAGGCCTACATCACCATCCGCCCCGGTTACGAGGATGCGGGAGCCAGCTCGGATGAGATGAAGTTCATCCAGAGCGCCTACGTGGCGCCTGGACCGAAGCATAAGAAACACGAAACGCGCACCCGCTTCCGCGAGAAGCCGAGCCGTTACCGTTCGAAGAGCGGGCATCTGCAGACCGTGAGCGAGAGCAGGATTCAGAAGCCTGGCAAGCGGGAGAAGATCCGCTTCGGCCAGGCGCCGCGTGAAACTCTCCCCACGGCGAATACCCGCACCGTGGATGCCGGCGCGGGTCAGGGCTTGACCGCGAACCAGGAGGCGAGCGGCGCCACACTGACCAACGCGAATGGCGATGTTGTCGATACCAGCGCTCCCACCACAAAAGCAAAGAAGGTTCGCTTCCAGGCTCAGAGCAGGCTGCCCAAAGAGAAGCAGTGGAAGAATCGCACGAAGCAGAAATACGTGGCCCCCACCGCACCTCCGGCAGAGCTGGCCACGGAGAAGCGCGAGAGCCAGGCCTACGGCCTGCAGGGAGATACGACGCACCCGAAAAAGGTGAACTCGGCGAAGGAAGGGCCCAAGAGGCGGATGTCCGACGAGGACAAGAAGAAGAAAGAGAAGCAGGCGAATCCGTCGACCCAGCAGGGCGCGCCTCCGGCTTCCGGAACTACTCCGGCCTCGCCGAGCGGAACCTCCGGATCCAGCCAGCAGTAGGGAACCGGCGCGCCGATGAAAGAGCCCATGGTCGCCGATCTGGCCAGCCGCGAGAACCAGGGGATCACTGGATTCTTTGCGGCCGGATCGAAACAGGTGCGCTCCAAAAAAGATGGCACGCGTTACTTCGCCGTGGCCTTGTGTGACCGCACCGGGAGCATCGAAGCCCGGGTATGGGACGCAGACGGCGCGGGTGATTTCGAGCCCGGCGACGTAGTCAAGGTGCGCGGCCAGGTCTGCCGCTACAACGAGAAGCTCCAGGTCAATATCGATAAAATTCGCCGCGCCGCCCCGTCCGAGTACGACCTCGGCGACTTTGTGCCGCACTCTGAAAGGAACGTCGACGAGATGTGGACCGAGCTGCAGGCCTGGATCGCCAGCTTTACCGATGCCGACCTGAAGGCGCTGCTGGAAGCGTTTCTCGCCGATCCGGAAATTGCCGGCGCCCTGCGCCAGGCCCCCGCAGCCAAGGGCCTCCACCACGCCTGGATCGGTGGGCTGCTGGAGCACGTGCTGTCGCTCATGGCCATGTGCGACCTGGCGGCGCAGCATTATCCTGGCGTCAACCGCGACCTTCTTCTCACCGGCGTCCTCCTCCACGACATCGGCAAACTGCGCGAGTTGCGCTGGGGCACCAGCTTCGACTACACGCTCGAAGGCCAGCTCCTGGGACACATCACCATCGGCCTCGGCATGATCGAGCGCAGGATCGACGCAATTCCCGGCTTTCCCCCCGCCAAGCGGCTGCTCGTCGAGCATCTCGTTCTCAGCCATCACGGCAAATACGAATTCGGCTCGCCGAAGCTGCCCATGACGCCGGAGGCGATTCTGCTGCACTACCTCGATGATCTGGACGCGAAGATGCAAACCGTGCGCGCGGAGTTCGCGCGCAATGAGGCGAACGGGCGTCCTGGTTCCGAGATGACGGAGTGGGTCCGTTCACTGGAACGGCCGCTGCTGAATACTGAGACATACCTGAAGAGCGAGCAGGACAGCCGCGCGGAAGGGAACCAC
>JASHNS010000009.1 GCA_030041515.1 Acidobacteriaceae bacterium
GCGGAGACGCAGCAGGCGGCGCTGAGCCAGGTGATTGCCAAACTGGGGCAGCAGAGCCTGTTCAATGATTTGTGAGGAATGCAGGGTTTACGGGATACGGTCTGCAGGTTAGGGCGGGGCGCAACGAGATCGGTCGATACTGAAATCTCGTCCTGGTCTGGAACGAGACCGCCCTGGAGGTGTCCACTGAAGCCGTGCGGCTCAGATCCCCCGGCGTCGAGAAGGTCGACCGAGCTGTCGGGACGGGCGAGAAAACCAGCGACGCTGAGCCGGCAAAGAGGTGGCAGGGCGAAGAGCCTGCAGGAGTGCGAAAAGGGATGGAGAGAATTGTGGGGGCGGTCTTCGACCGGGAGTCTCAATCCTGCTTCGCGAGGGGAGCGTTGTGCGAGGTTGCGGCTGCAGCGTGGCCCGGGCCGGCGGAATGCGCGAGATGCCAGGACCGTCTTCCGGTCTGGTACAAAAAGACCGCAGCGAAGACCAGAAAGATAAGGCCGACATTCATGATTCGGCCCTCGTGCAGGCGGCGCGCGATCCACCAGGCACTGGCGATGAAGACCGAGCATAGAAATCCGCTGGCCATGACCGCCCAGGGAATCCTGCCCCAGGCGATGGAATAAGTGAAAAGCACGACGAAAGCGATGGTCGCGGCCCAGAGCGCGGCGCCGCCGACAAAGCGGCCGAAAGGACCGTGATGCGCTTCGCGGATGCCGAGATCAACCAGCTGCCGGCGAAAGAGGTCGAGGCCATCCAGAGAGGCCGGCACGATGATCGCTCCGTGGCCGAAGCGGCCGCGAATAGCGATGCCGCCGTTGGGTCGTTCTTCAAAGTCCTCGATAAAGGCCACGGGCAGGAACTGACTGTGGCGCCGCTTGCGCAGGGAAAGGGTCTCGATTTCGGGAGCTTCCAGTTCGCCGGTTTCCACCCCTGTGTAGAGACGGACGCCCTCCGGAGTGATCTCGTAGGCGTTGCGATCGCGTCCGCGGGCGTAGTCCGGATAACTCCACAGAGCAAATGCGCAGGCGGCAGCGCCCACGGCCGCTTCGGCTGAAAAGTAAAAGGGGACACCCTGGGCAAAGGGAGAGCCGGTGAGGTCCTTCCACGCGGCGACGGATGCGATGAGCACCACGATGAAGGCGACACCAAGCAGGAATCTGCGCCTCTTCCGGCGCATTTGCTGGGCGGCCATCGGACGAAGGAAGTAAAGGCCCATGGGGGGAGTACCCGGAAGTGATAAGGGGAGTGTAGCAGGGTTGAATTCGCCGCTCAGTCCTCCAAACTTTGCGCCGGCGGCGGGACTCCGCGCCCGCCATGCTTCCCCGTTACAATGCCAGAACAATGCCCGGAGAGCGAACAGGGAGGACTTTCGTCCAGTGAAACGCCGCGTCCCAAAACTACTGCCTCTGTTTTTATTCCTTGGCCTTTCCGGCGTCGGCGCATCGGCCCGGGGAATTTCACCCGCCGTCGTCCGGCGCGATGTGGATGCCGCCATCCATCCGCTGATGCGGCAATACGCGATTCCCGGCATGGCCGTCGGCATTTTTGCCGGAGGCAGGCCGTATGTTTTTAATTACGGATGGGCCTCCCTTCACCCGCGACGTCCGGTCACCGGGACCACGCTCTTCGAAATTGGCTCGGTCACCAAGACATTCACGGCGACGCTCACCTCGTACGCAGAAGTGACAGGCCACTTATCTTTGTCTGACCCAACCAGCCGCTACCTGCCTTCCCTGCGGGGCACGCCGTTCGGGAAGGTTACGCTCCTGGAACTGGGTACGCACACGCCGGGCGGGCTGCCGCTCCAGCTGCCGGAGACGGTCCAGACGAACGATGAGCTCCTCGCGTATTTGCATGCGTGGCGTCCCACCTGCGTTCCAGCCACCTGCCGGACGTACAACAACATCGGGATCGGGACCCTCGGACTCATCACCGCCAGGAGCATGAGCGGGGCATTCCCGGAGCTGGTGCAGAGCGATCTCCTTCAGCCGCTGGGGATGAGGAGCACCTTCCTGATGGTCCCGGCTTCGAGGAAGACCGACTATGCCGAGGGCTATACCCAGGACGGCAAAGCCATCCGGATGACTCCTGGCGAATTATCGGAGGAGGCGTACGGAATTCGGACCACGGCGGCGGACATGCTTCGTTTCCTTCGGGCGAACATGGATCCGGATCAGCGTGATCCGCTCGGGCGCGCGATTGCGGCCACGCATACCGGTTACTTCCGGGCCGGAGTTCTCACACAGGACCTGATCTGGGAGCAGTATTCCTGGCCTGTTTCACTGCCAACCCTGGTTCAGGGGAATTCTGCGGCGATGGTCTTCAATCCAGTGCCGGCCAAAGCCATCACGCCTCCGGAAAAGCCTTCGAGCGGGGTCTGGCTGAACAAGACCGGCTCAACGAATGGTTTCGGAGCGTATGCCGCTGTGCTTCCCTCGCGGGGTCTGGCGATCGTGATCCTCGCGAACAAAAGCTATCCGCTCGATGCGCGGGTGACGGCGGCATATCGCATCCTGACGAGCCTTTCTCGGCAGATGGATTAGCGGGATGGAGCAGCCGTTCGCGGCGGGGAAAATATTTTTAAAGGGGTAGGAATGCCGCATCGCATTGATGTAACGAGGGTTCGAGGGTAATACCCTGCGGGTATTACCCTGCCGGTGTTTCTTCGCCGTCGATCCGCAGTTCCCGCGATGGGGTAACCGACAGCCGCCAGATTGAGAAAGAGCGTCGAAGCTGAGCCCCTGAGGGCCGCGCCGTTAAAAGGAAAAGCTCTGTCGGCGCGTGAGGCGGACAGAGCTTTCTATTTCCAAAGTAGGCTGCGCGAAGAATCGGAGCAAGGAAAATCGGCGGAGCGGGCGGTACGGAGGTCATGCGCAAGCTGCTGCCGGCTGGCTTCGAGCGCCCAGCGATCAGTTGTTACCAGCCGACATGAGTTGGCCGGGTCCTTTCGCTGCCTTGCTTTCACCGGATAACCGATGCGTTAACCGTACGGTGGAATGATTACCATGCTGGTATGGTACGAAGTTTACTCTTTCGGCATACTGTAAATCATTTCACTAACCCGCGTGGATTCAGGCGAGTTTACCACTCATGCACGATATGACCGTGAAGACTCGGCGGGCGGTATGACGATAAGTGCTCCATAACAGGGTGAGCCCACCCGATCCGCATGAAGCTGCGGATCGGGGTGGGCCACCTAAGCAGGCCTATGGTTTGACTGCCGGCCTGGCCGGTGGCCTGGGGGCCTCGGATGCCGGTGTCACGTCCTTCTTGCCGAGGACCCAGCTGTCGTACCAGGCGAACCAGCGCTCGTAGCGGTCGAGGATGAAGCTGGGTCGCGTGAATCCGTGGAACTGGTTGGGGTAGACGATCAACTCGGTGGGGACGTTCAGCGTCTTCAACGCTTCGTACATCTGCTTGCCGCCGACGAGAGGAACGTTCATGTCCGACGTGCCGCCCATGTACAGCGTGGGCGTGTGGATGTCGTACGCCTTGAAGAACGGATAGCCCAGCTTGATGTACTGCTGGGTATTCTGCCAGGGCGGACCGATTTCGTTGTTGTACTGGAGGATGTACTCGTCGACGCCGTAGAGGGCGAAGGGGTCGCCGGTGCCCGCGCCGCTGGAGGCGGCCTTGAAGCGGTTGGAGCTGGCGATCATGTAATCCGTGAGCATGCCGCCGTAACTCCAGCCGCCGACGCCCATACGGTTGGGATCGACGTAGCCGTCTTTGATGACCTGATCGACGGAAGCGAGCAGGTCCTGGATTTCGAGATGGCCCCAGTCGTCCGCGATGGCCTGCTGGAAGGCCGCGCCGCGGCCGGAGCTTCCGCGGTAGTTGACGTTGAGGACCGCGTAGCCGTGGCCGGCGAACATCTGGTTGGTCATGGTGAATTCATGACCGTCCTGGCCGTTGGGGCCGCCGTGGATGAAGAGGATCATGGGGGACTTTGTTCCGGCGACGACTCCGGGGGGCAGGGTGAGGAGGCCGTGGACGATGGTGCCGTCCTGGCTGGTAGCGGAGATGTCGCGGACCTGCCCAAGCTGGAGCTGGGCCATCAGCGCATCGTTGTGGTGGGTGAGCTTGCGCAGAGTGCCGTGATCGAGGGCGTAGATCTCGTTGGGATCGGAGTTGGTGGTCCAGGTCAGGGCGGTGTGGCCGGCGTGCTCGCTGATCTGGTAGGAGACTCCGGGCGCCGCGACCTCGCGATGGACGTCGCCGGTGGCGACGTCGACGATGGCTGGGTACTGGTTGCGGTCGTCTTCCACGAGGACCTGGATGGATTTGCCATCGGCGGACCAGATTGGATTGGAGACGGAGCGGTCGAGCTTTGTGGTGACCATGCGCGGGCGGGCGCTGCCATCGGCGGGGACTACGCCGAGCGTGTCCAGGCTGTACTGCCAGAGCTTGAGCTGCGCGCCGCGGAGGAAGGCGATCATTTTGGAATCGGGAGACCAGGCGAGGCGGCCTTCGTCGATGCCGGGATAGTGCGTGAGCTGGCGGGGCGTGGAGCTGGGCTGTGCGTTGACGACGAAGACGTCGGTGTTGATGCTGCGGTCGGGATCGTGATCGTGATTGCTGATGAAGGCGATCTGCGACCCGTCAGGGGACCAGACGGGATCGGTCTCGTCGAATTTGGCGTCGCTGTTGGTGAGCTTGTCGAGCTTGTGGGTGGCGATGTCGTAGAGGAAGAGGTGGGTGTGCTGGTTGTCGCGCAGGTAGCCCTCGACGTCCTGCTCAAAAAGGTAGCGGTCGATGACGATAGGCTGCGGTTTGGGTTTTTCGCCGGGTTTGGGCTCGGGGTTTTCGTCGGGGACGATGGCGAGGACGAGCCTGGCCGAATCGGGGGACCAGGCATAGCCGCGGATATGCCCCTTGACGTCGGTCAACTGATGAGCTTCGCCGCCGCGACGGTCCATGATCCAGACCTGCTCGCCTTTGGCGGGGCCGGGACGGCCGGCCATGAAGGACAGGTACTTGCCGTCGGGGCTCCATTCCGGATCGCCGGCTGAGCCGAGGCCGTTCGGGTCCTCAATGGATTGAAAGCCCCAGGTGAGGCGGATGTCCTGGGAGCCGTCCCAGGAGACCATCCAGAGGTCGGTTGCGCCTTTGTCGGCTTTGAGGTCGGTTTTGTGGACGGTGTAGGCCACCCATTTGCCGTCAGGGGAGACGACAGGGCTGCCGACGTTCTGGAAACGATAGAGATCGCTGAGGGTGATGGGATGCGGCGCAGCGGTTTGCGCCGAAAGCGCGGGCGCTGCCGCGAAGAGGGCAGAGACGCTCAGAGCGGACAGAGCAAGGGAAAGCCGTACAGGAAGCATGGGGAAGTATAAACGGGCAGCGACAGCAAGGGGGCGGTTCGCTGAAAACCGGCCAGCGCACGGGTGGGTGGGCAGGAATATTTGAGGGACAGCGAAAATTTCTGCATCATTTGGCTCGCCCGTTTGCGTATAGGGTGAACAGAACGCGATTGAGGACGTGCATGGACGACTCGCCCCAGACTTTCCGAGCCACGGTGGAGCGACATCAGGCGCGGGTGTTCTCGATCGCGTACCGAATTGTGGGCGAGCGGGGAACGGCGGAAGAAGTGGCGCAGGACGTGTTTCTGGAACTGCACCGGCGCCTGGGGCGGCTGGAGAGCGAAGAGCATGTGACGGCATGGCTGCGAAGGGTCGCATGCCATCGGGCAACGGACGCGGTGCGGCGGCGGGCAGCGCGAGCAGATACGGCAGCGGCCGCGTATGAAGACGGGATGGAACTAAGGCCGGCGGCGCCGGAGTTTCTGCCGCTGATGAACCGAGTCGAGCAACTGCTGCTGACGTTGCCTCCGGCACAGAGGAGCGTGGTCCTGCTGCGGTACCAGGAGGATCTGGATGCGGAAGATATCGCCATTGAGCTGGGCATGCCGCTGGCAACGGTACGCAGCCATTTGCAGAGGGCTGTGAAGCTGCTGCGGGAGAAGGCTCAAAGGAGCCTGAAGGAGTATTGCCGTGGTTGAGCCGATCAGGAATTTCGAGGGGGATTTCGAGCGGGAAGTGCGCGAGCAACTGACAGCGCGCGACGCGCCGGAGGGCTTTGCGGACCGAGTGATGGCGCGGGTTGCCGAGCGGCATGAGGCGCGCCAGCGGCGGCGGTGGTTCCGGCAGCCGGTGTGGGGATGGGCGGCGGCGACGGCGCTGGCAGCGGTGGTGGCGATCGGCGCGGGCCTGCAGCACCAACGCGATCAACGCCGGCAGGGCGAAGAAGCCAGAGCGCAGGTGATGCTGGCGCTGCGCATTACTGGAACGACGCTGCGCGACGTGGAGCGAAAGATCAACAACCCGGTGGGCGAGCGAGGGCGCGCCGGGAATCGGGACCAGAAAGAGGACTGAGCCATGAAACGACGGATGATTTTCAGAATCGGAGTGGGGGCGCTGGCACTGCTGGCGGGACTGGCAGTGCCGGTGCGAGCGCAGACCAACGTGATGCCGTTTCCGGACTCGCTGGCAAAGTCGCTGGCGACGCGGGCCTCAAACTACACCGAGGTGACGCTGGACCGGAAGATGCTGGACTTCGCGGGCAACTTCATGAACGACAAGGACGACGCAGGAGCGAAAAGGATCATCGCGAACCTGAAGGGGATTTACGTCCGCACGTACGAGTTCAGCAAGCCGGGCCAGTACACGGATGCGGACCTGGCGCAGATTCGGCGGGCATTCGCAGGGCCGGACTGGGAGCCGATCGTGAAGTCGCGGGGGAAGGATGAAGACGACGATATTTACATGAAGATGGTCAACGGCCAGATCATGGGGATGATCGTTCTGAACGCGGAGCCAAAGGAGCTGGACTTTGTGTATATCGATGGGGCGATCCGGCCGCAGGATCTGAACGCGATCACCGGGAAGTTCGGAGTGCCATCGAATCTGCCTGGGGCGGGAGCGGTTGCGCCGCCGTCTTCGAATCCGCCGTATCAGAAGCCGAAGAACGGCGGCCAGCCATGAAGGCCGCGGCGTGGTGGTTGACGGCCGCGCTGGCGGCGGTTCCGGTGACGGGATGTGCGGCGTCCGGGCATGACTTCGATGCGGTGGTCTCGGCGGTGGAGACTCGGTATCCGGCGCACGTGGAGCGTGTACCCATGATGGGTCTGATCAGCTTCTGTGCGCACGTTGTGACCGGCGGCGGTGTGAAGGGGATGCAGGTGGCCGAGTTCGAGAACTTCCGCAACGCGCCGGATCCGGCGGAACTGGATCGACTGGTGAGCGAAACGCTGGGTTCGGAGTGGCAGCGGTTTGTGACGACGCGGGACCACGATGGCAACGTGTCGCTGATCTTCTCGCAGCCGGACGGACAGGCCATGCGGCTGCTGATCGCCGATTACGAGCACGGAGAGCTGGATCTGGTGCGCGTGGAGGTGAACGGAAAGCGGATGCAGCGATGGATCCAGAATCCGCAGGGCAGCGCGCGGGAGCACGATTACGGGAGGAACGCGGTGCCGGATTAGAGCCGGTTCCGCGGGGCTCCATGGAGGGGCATGGACACCTTCCGAGAAGGTCCCTGCCCCATGCGATACTGTCCTTGCATGTACAAGCGTGTGGTTCTGAAGTTATCGGGCGAGGCGCTGGCGGCTGGGCGCGGGTTTGGCGTGGATCCGGACCGCATCCAGCAGATAGCAGGCGAAGTTGCCGAGGTCCACAGGATGGGCGTGGAAGTGGCCATCGTGGTGGGGGGTGGAAACTTCTTCCGGGGCGTGGCCGAGCAGGCGAAAGAGATGGATCGCGTCTCTGCCGATAACATGGGCATGCTGGGGACGGTGATCAACGCGCTGGCGTTGCAGGATTCCCTGGAAAAGCACGATGTGCACTGCCGGGTAATGTCGGCCATCGGGATGAATCAGATTTGCGAGCCGTACATTCGGCGGAGGGCGATCCGGCACCTGGAGAAGGGCCGGGTTGTGATTTTTGCGTCCGGGACGGGGAATCCATATTTTTCGACGGATACGGCGGCCTCTCTGCGGGCGATGGAGATCAAAGCGGACGTTCTGCTGAAAGCCACGAAAGTGGAAGGCATCTACGACGCCGATCCGGTCATCCGACAGGACGCCGTTAAATTCGAGCAAATTACGTACATGGAAATTCTGCAGCTCGGGTTGAAGGTGATGGATACCACTGCGGTGAGTCTGTGCAAGGACAATAGTCTGCCAATGATCATCTTTAAACTCAATCAGCCGGGCAATATCCGCCGCGTCATATCCGGGGAGAAGGTCGGCAGCCTGGTGACTGCCTGAGCGCGCGAAGCCAGGCCGTTCCTCCGCTGATCGGGCCCTGCGAAAACGGATCCGACGGCGAAGCCGCACGCGAAGTGTCGGCGGCAAAGCCGGCGGTCGTTCGCAGGAAGAAGGACCACTTGCCCGCGCTGAGCGGGCTGCGGGCCTTCTCGGCAATGAATATCGTCTTTTTCCATTTTTTCAATCCCCAGTGGTTTGGCCCGTTTGCACCTATCGTCGACAGCGGTTACACGTCGGTGAGTTTTTTCCTTCTGCTTTCCGGATTTGTGCTGGCCTATAACTACTCGGATCGTGCGCAGAAGGGGCAGTTGAAGACGAAGAATTTCTGGATTGCCCGCGTCTCGCGCCTCTATCCAATCTATTTGGTAGCGCTGGTCGTCTCCGTCGGCATGCTGATGGCGGAGTGGCGCGCGCGCAGCCATGCACAGTTTGCCCTGGGCGTGATTCTGACGCCGCTGATGATGCAGGGGTGGAGCCCGACGCTGTCGACCTTCTGGAATACGCCGGCGTGGACGATGTGCACGGAGGCCTTTTTCTATCTGATCTTCCCGCTGGTCGTGCTGTGGAAGCGGCCGAAGCATCTGGGAAAGCTGGTGGCACTGCTGCTTGGGCTGTGGTGCCTGGGAATGGTACTGCCGAGTCTCTATCTGTGGTTCCGTCCGGATGGGGTTTTGCATGTCACGCGGAATACGAATGGTTTCTGGATTCGGGCGCTGAAGTTTACCCCCCCGCCGCATATTCCCTCGTTTCTATTCGGCATTGTGCTGGCCGACGTGGATGCGCTGATTCCGCGGGCGGGAGGGAAACGGCTGCTGCTGGCCGGGGTGGGGCTGGCGGGTGTTGTGGCCATGCTGTACTTCGGAAACCACTTCCCGTTCCCGATGATGCACGACGGTCTGCTGATGCCGATGTTCGGCATGACGGTCCTGGGGCTGGCTGGCCGAAACCTGATCGCACGGTTCTTTGGCCTGGCACCGCTGGTGGCGGTAGGGCAGGCGAGCTATTGTCTGTATATTCTGCACTTTAATCTCTGGAACCTCATCCATAACCATCACGTTGTAGCCCGGCTCGGATTGGCGCGGCTGGATCCGTGGCTGAGCTATGCGTTTCTGGTTCTGCTGGCGATTCTGGCGATGAAGTTTATCGAGAGACCGGCGCAGCGGGCGATCAAGAGAAGGTTCGGGCTGGAACACGGAATCTGACAGTTGTGATCGTGCGGACGCGGGGCTTGTCTGTCGCATGAAGTCTGCACGATGCACGAATGCGCCGCCAGGGCGCTGCAGCACCCGATGGATCGAAGGCGAGGACGTCGCGCCGTCTATACCCATAGCGGCCATCGCCTGATGAGAAAGCTCACCGGCGGATCATGCGCAGGGACATCGCGGCTTCGGCCGGGCTCCATCCAAGAGAGAAGCACGAACATTCAATCCTGCTGTGCGCGCACGCGGATCCAGGAGTCCAGCGGGAAATCAGCGAGGTGCGTGCATGGCTTCTCCGCAACAAAGACCGGCACCCGACCGGGAACCAGAACGGGATGTGAGTGAGCGGGCCGAATTGCGGCCCGTAGAGCAACCTGGGAGACGGAACCGAGGCAACGCGGCGGGATGGTATGCGTGGTGGTGGTTGTGGCTCCTGATCATCCTTTGTGCCATCTGGTTCGCCGGGTGGGGGTGGGGTGGCTATGGTGGATGGTGGTGGGGCAACCGCGGGACTGCTTCCAGTGGCTACCCCGGTGCGAGCACGACAGGGCCAGCCGTTACCGGAGCAGGGGCGGGAACCGAGAACGGCACCGGTGCAAGTGCTCCCCACGGGCAGCGGGAATAGCGCAGGTTCGTTCAGAACGCGGCGAAACCGGCAAAAAAAGGCAGCCCCGGGGGGCTGCCAGGAGATCGTTCAGCAAGAAAATCGTCAGAAGCGAATGCTGGGGCCGAAAGTGACCCGCAGGTTGTTGTGCGTGCCGTTGGCGAGATAAAGCTCATCGCCGGCATCGGCACGAATGCCTACGGGACCCAGGAAGAATTCAAGGCCGCCGCCCGGATAGGCCGCGAAGTGCGTTCCCGCTCCGCCGATGTCGCTGACAGCATTGGTGGCGCCGGTGGCGGAGACGTTATTGGGGTTGCTGGTACTGAAATCAATGAAACCCACCTGGCCGGTAACGAAGGCGGTGACTGCATGGCCGGCGCCGACTTCGAATTTAGGACCGAAAAGGCCGGTGAGGGGGCGGAGACGGGTATTCGCGAAATTCGTGGTGATGGTTCCGCCGGAGTTGGTGGTCGTTGTGCTGGTGTAATTGCGGGCGAAATCGTAATCCATTTGAGCTTCGAGGGCCACCCAGTGACTGGTATTGACATCGAGACGTCCGCCGAGGCCGACGAAGTTGGTGGAGCTATTGTTTGGGTTGAAGTGCAGATAGCTGCCGTAGACACCGACCTCAACATGGTCGAAGGTTTGTGCGCTTACCCACGTCGGTGCTGAAAGTACAAGCGCCAGCCCAGCCAGCAGGGCAAGTTGTTTCATGAGGTAACTCCCAGGGGAGAGGATTTGTCGTCCGAGAAGCTCGCCGGACCAGTTCTCCTGTGCGAAAGGAGAGAAGAGGTTCCGTGTTCCCTGTTTTGGATGCGGGGGGTCAGGCGGCTGTTGGCGCGAAAGGTAACGGCTGCGTATTCAGGTGATGCAAGCAGAGGCAGGGATGCAGCGCCTTCCCGGCGGAAGGCAACCTTTTGGACTGGGAGGAGAGAAGGTTCAGCTGCGAGCGCGGGCGACCTGTTCGTAGACACGAACGTATTCGGCGGCGGAGCGGGCCCAGGAGTAGTCCTGCGCCATGCCATTGCGCATGAGAGTCCGCCAGGCATCCTTGTCCTGGAAGACGGCGAGAGCGCGCTGGATGGCGGCGAGAAAGTCCTCGGGGCGATAACCAGAAAATTTGAAGCCGGTGCCGGAGCGGGCGGCGGGGTCCCATTCTGCGACGGTGTCCTCAAGACCGCCGGTAGCGCGGACCACGGGCACGGTTCCGTAGCGCATGCTGTGGAACTGGCTCAGGCCGCAGGGCTCGTAGCGCGAGGGCATGAGGAAGATGTCCGAGCCGGCTTCGACCTTATGCGCGAGCGCCTCGTCGTACATGATCTTGATCAGAGCGCGGTCGGGGAATCGGGCGGCGATGGAGCGGAGGAGATTTTCGTAATAAAGCTCGCCGGTGCCAAGGGCGCAGAGAACGACATCTTCATGCATGAGCGGCTCGGCGATCTGGTCGAGAATGTCGATGCCCTTTTGGGTGGTGAGGCGGCTGACGATGCCGAGGATGGCGGTGGAATCCTGAACCGCACCGGCGCCGAAGGCGTGGAGGAGATCACGGCGGCACTGGGCTTTGCCGGCTAAGTTCGTCGGCGAGTAATGTGCGGCGATATTGCCGTCGGTGGCGGGATTCCAGTTGGAGTAGTCGACGCCGTTGAGAATGCCGGTGAGATCTGCGGCGCGCTTCTGCAGAGTGCCTTCAAGACCTTCGCCAAATTCGGAGGTCTGCAATTCCTGGGCATAGCGAGGGCTCACGGTGGTCAGGCGATCGGAGTAAACGATGCCGCCCTTGAGAAAATTGAACTGGTCGTAGTATTCGACGCGATCCATGGTGAAGATGTCCCACGGAAAGAGCAGGCTGGAGACTGTCTGCGGCGGGAAGAGTCCCTGATAACCGGCATTGTGAATGGTGAGGACGTTGCCGACGTTGCGGAGAATGGGATCGAAGTAATAGAGGACACGCAAATAAACGGGCAGCAGCGCGGCCTGCCAGTCGTGGACATGGAAGACGTCGGGGACACCGAGCTGCTTGGAAGCTTCGAGGACGGCGCGACAGAAGAGGCCGAATCGTTCCCAGTTGTCCCGATATTCGCCGCCTCCGGTGCCATAGAGAAATTCGCGATCGAAGAGCTCCGGGCAGTCGACGAAGTAGGTCTGCACGCCGTCGTTTTTACCGCCGTCGAGGATGCCGGCGAATCGAGAGTAGTACGGAAAGGGAATCGTGAGGCTGCGGATCGCGAAGTTCTTTTCGGGAACGCGTTCGCGGACCTGGCGGTACCAGGGCAGGTACACGGATACCTCGTGACCGAGGGCGGCGATTTCGCGCGAGAGAGAACCGACGACTTCTCCGAGGCCGCCGGTTCTGACCCAGGGCGCGCACTCTGAAGCGGCGAAAGCGATCTTCATTGGAGGCTCCGTAAGGAATGGGATGCCGAAAGGTGAGAATAGCAGGACGGCAGCGATGAAGCGGGCGGTGAAGAAGCGGGCAGCTGAGGTGCGGGCAGCTGAGAACCGGACAGCGAAAATCGGACGGCAGTGAGAAGCTGGGATAGATGCAGAAGAAGAAGCCGAAGCTCGGGCAAAATTTTCTGGTAAGCGCGACGGCGCAGGCGGCGATCGTGGACGCGCTGGGCGACGTATCGGCGCGGACCGTGGTGGAGATTGGGCCGGGCCGCGGAGCGCTGACGGGGATGCTGGCGGGGCGGGCGCGGCGGCTGGTGGCCATCGAGCTGGACGCGGAGCTGGCGGCGCGACTGCGATCGGAGTTCACCGGGCGGGAGAACGTGGAGATCCGCGAGGAGGATGTGCTCGGCACAGACTTCGCAGGCCTGCGCGACGGCGGCGAGCGGCTGATGGTAGTGGGGAATCTGCCGTACTACATTACGTCGGAGATTCTGCTGCGGCTGTTCAAGTATGCGGATGAGATCGAGAGAGCGGTTGTGATGATGCAGCGGGAAGTGGCGGAGCGGGTGGCGGCGCAGCCCGGCGGGCGGGAGTACGGGGTCCTTTCGGCGACGGCGCAGCTCTACGCGCGGGTGGAGAAGCTGATGACGCTGCCGCCCGGGGCGTTTGCGCCGCCGCCGCAGGTGCATTCAACGGTGCTGCGGCTGTCGATGGCGCCGCAGTTTCAGGAACTGAGCGTGGAGACGGAAGAGTTCGTGGCATTGATTCGCGCGAGTTTTGCGCAGAAGCGGAAGATGCTCGCAAAGAACCTGCGAAATGCGGGCTATGGGGCAGACGCGGTGGCCGCGGCACTGGCGGCGAGCGGCGTGGCGGCGACGGCTCGCGCGGAAGAAGTGAATCTGGCGCGGATGGCGGCGGTGTGGAAGCAGCTGAAGGCAGAGGACAAGGTGTAGGGGATAGGCTCTAGGAAAGAGATCGGGATGACGACGCCTATCGATCGACCGGAGTGCTGGCCAGCATTGCCGCTGGACAGCTGGCGCGACACGTACGCCACTTTGCACCTGTGGACGCAGGTTGTGGGGAAGATTCGGCTGCGGCTGACTCCGTTAGTGAACCACTGGTGGAACGTGCCGCTGTATGTGACGGCACGAGGGCTGACGACGTCGATGATTCCCTATGGAGAACGAGCGTTCGAGCTGCGCTTCGATTTTCTGGCGCGCGAGCTGGTGCTGGAATCGAATGACGGGCTGGTGAAGCGGCTGGCGCTGCGGCCGATGACGGTAGCGGATTTCTATCGGGAGTGCCTCGGAATGGTGCGATCGGCTGGATTCGAGGTGCACATCTGGCGGATGCCGGTGGAGATTCCCGATGCGATTGCGTTCGACGAGGACCAGGTGCACGCGGCGTACGACCCCGAGGCGGCGGAGCGGTTCTGGCGGATTTTGGTGTCAGTGGATGCCGTGCTCGAGGAGTTTCGCTCCCGGTTTATCGGGAAGTCGAGCCCCGTGCATTTCTTCTGGGGGAGTTTCGATCTGGCGGTGACGCGATTTTCCGGACGGCGGGCGCCGGAGCGGCCAGGGGCGGATTCGATCACGCGGGAGGCCTACTCGCATGAGGTGAGCAGCGTGGGGTTCTGGCCGGGCGGCAGCGGAATCGACGGACCGGCGTTCTATTCGTACGCGGCGCCCGCGCCGGAGGGGTTTGGCGAGGCGAGCGTGCAGCCGGCGGGCGCGCGGTATGACACGCAGTTGGGGGAGTTCCTCCTGATGTACGACGATGTGCGAGCGGTCGCGTCGCCGAGCGCAGCGCTGCTGGCGTTCTGCCAGAGTACGTATGAGGCGGCCGCGAACCTGGGGAAGTGGGAGCGAGGAGCTCTGGAGCGATAACGGCTCAGCGCACGGTGACGCTGCCGTCGTCTTCGTGACGGATGCGCTGGAAGAGCCAGCACATGGCTCCGGCGGCAAAGGTGACGAGCGCGGTCCATCGGAAGACATCGACAAAAGCCCAGAGCATTGCCTGGTGCTGGAGCTCGCGATACATACTGGCGAGCGCGGCAGGCTGTCCGGCGGCGTGGCCGAGCTGGCGGCCGAGATATGCGCCTGCGCCGGATGCGTGCTGCTGGAACCAGAGACTGGTCTGCGGGACGGCGGCGGCGATGCGGCTCTGGTGGAAACTCTGGCGGCGGACGAGTGCAGTTGCCGCCATGGAGATGCCGATGGAGCCTCCGATATTGCGAACAAGGTTGAAGATGGCGGTCGCGTTGCCCATCTGCTCGTTGCTGATGGTGGCGGTGGCCATGTATCCGATGGGAACGAAGAGGAAGCTGAGGCCGAATCCGGTGGCGACGATGGGGATGAGCATGGTGAGCGGGCCGAGCTCGAGGTTGAGATTGGAGAAGACGATGGTGCAGAGGCCGAAGAGCAGGAATCCCCAGGTGAGAAGCCAGCGGTTGTCGACGCGATGGCTGATGTAGCCGACCAGCGGCAGGCCGAGCATGGAGCCGAGGCCGCGCGGAGCGACGACAAATCCCGCGGTGAGCGCGGTGTAGCCGAGGACTTCCTGATAGAAGAGGGGCATCATGGCGACGGAAACGTAAATCGCGATGCCGAGCATGAAGACGAGGAGGCAGCCGACGGCGAAGTTGCGGTTGCGCGCGAGGATGTGGAGGTTCACGAGCGGCCGGCGTTTGTGCCAGGAGTGCCAGAGGAACCAGGCGAAGGAGACGGCGAGGACGAAGACCAGCCAGCGGATCCAGACTGCTCCGAACCAGTCCGCCTCCTGGCCTTTGTCGAGGATGATCTGGAGCGCCCCAGTCCAGAGGCAGAGCAGGGCAAAGCCCATGTTGTCGAAGGCGCCGGGGCGCGCGTTTTTGATGTAGGGCGGATCGTGGACGAAGCGGCTGATCATGAAGATGGCGAGCAGGCCGACGGGGATGTTGATGTAGAAGGCGTAGCGCCAGCTCAACGTGTCGGTGAGCCAGCCGCCGAGGGTGGGGCCGACGACGGGTGCGACGACGACGCCGAATCCGAAGAGGGCCATGGCCTGGCCGCGTTTTTTCGGAGGGAAGGATTCGAGCAGGATGGCCTGGGAGAGCGGCTGGAGCGCGCCGCCGCCTGCGCCCTGGACGACGCGGGCGAGGAGCAGAAGGGCGAGGGAGGGCGCGGCTCCGCACCAGAAGGAGGCGGTGGTGAAGATGACGACGCAGGTGATGAGGAAGCGCTTGCGTCCGAAGCGCTGGGCGAACCAGTTGCTCGCCGGGAGGATGACGGCGTTGGCGATGAGGTAGCTGGTGAGGACCCAGGTGGCTTCGGAGGTGGAGGCGGCGAGCGAGCCGGCGATGTAGGGGAGGGCTACGGAGGCGATGGAGGTGTCGAGGACCTCCATGAAGGTGGCCAGCATGACGGAGACGGCGACAATCCAGGGATTCTGAGAGGGCGTGGCGAGAGCGGTGGCACGGGGATGCGCGGGCGGGCGGGCTGCGCCTGCGGAGAGCGTGCGTGGCGGAGCTTCGATGACCGTCGCCAAAGCGGGCCCCCTGATGAGAGGCGACGGTTCAGAGTAGTGCGGGGGCGGGGTGCGGGGCTGTGGTGGGGATCACAGGGATTGGCAGTTGATCTCTCGAAACAGCGGGAAGCCGCGCGACGACTGCTAGACCAGTTGGAGAAATCCTGAGCGACCGACTCCAGAGCCTGGAAAGACGTGGTTCAGGTTTCGAGCACCGAGGGTCTTGCTCACGAGTTCTCCCAGAACCAGGCGATAGTCGGTGGTCAGGGCGAGATCGCGATTTTGGTTCAGCTGCTCGGCGGCGAGTCCTGGCCAGCGGCCGTAGACCTTGCCGCCGCGCGCGTCGCCGCCCAGGACGAACATGGAGTTCGCGTGTCCGTGGTCGGTGCCGCCGGTGCCGTTTTCGCGGGCGGTGCGGCCGAATTCCGACATGGTCACCAGGGTGACGTTTTCCGCGCCGTCGCCCAGGTCCTGCCAGAATGCCGCGATGGATGCGGAGAAATCGCGGAGCCGCGCGGAGAGCTGGCCTTCCACGCCGCCCTGGTTGTGGTGCGTGTCCCAACCCTGCACGTCGGTGAACGCGGCCTCTACACCGAGGTTGGCCTTGAGCAACTGGGCGATCTGGCGCATGTTGTTGCCGAAGGGCGTGCTGGGATAGGCGACGCCAGGCGCGGGCGTGTACTGCGCAGGATCGGCCGCACGCAGCATCTTCATCGCGTCGAAGGTTTTGTCGCCGACGGTGCGGAAGAGGCGGTCGCCGCTGTCGGCATACATGGTCTCGAATGCCTGAGCCGCGGGCGACAAGGCCGGACCGCGGCCGCCGACGGTAAAGCCGCTGACGTTGTTCAGCGCGATGGCGGGAACGCTACCGGCCAGCGTCAGCGGCACGTCCGGACCAAAGGCAAGAGCGCGGAAGGCGGTATGTTCTTCGCGATGGCGGGGATCGCAGCAGGCGTCCTCGTCCTGCAGCGCACGATTGAGCCAGCCATCGGGGGTGCTCTTCACGCCCGGCGTGCCGGACTCCATGTAATCCTGGGCGTCGAAGTGGGAGCGTGACATATCGGGAGAGCCGGCGGCGTGCACGATGGCGAGATGCTTCTGGTCGTAGAGAGGCCTGAAGGGCGCGAGGGAGGGATGGAGGCCGAAAAAGCCGTCGAGGTCGAGCACCTGATTCTGCGGAATGGCGATGCTGGGGCGCATCGCGTAGTAATTGGGCTCGCGATACGGCACGACAATATTCAGGCCGTCGGCCGCGCCGCGCTGGAAGATGACGACGAGACGCCGCTTCGGCGCGGCTGCCGCCTCAGCGAATACAGAGCGGACAAGGAAGCCCGGAATCACCGAGGTACCGGCAATGGCCAGCGCTCCATTGCGCAGGAAAAACCGCCGCGTTGGCTGCATCATTTCTGTCCTCCACTTCTTCAGCGCCGCTGGAAGGCGGGCGAGCCCAGCAATAGTCCGGCCAAATACCGATCTTCTCGTTGCCGTGCCGAGAGCGTGCGAACCGCAATGCGAGCAGGAACGCCGGCGGCGACGGGCTTGCCGAAGCCGGTCGCTCCCAGCTGCTGAATCTGTTCCAGAATCGCCACCCGCGTCGATGCGCTCACGCCGCCGGGAACCAGTGCACGCTCCAACTGTGCTTCGTCTCGCTCGGGCGACAGGTCCGGTTCTCGCAGGAGGGCGGCCCAATCCGTGCGGATGCCCGGCAGCCGATTCCAGGCCAGGGCCAACGCGAAGTTCATGCGGTCGACCATGGCGCCCGCGTTGACCCACGTCGCCGAGTCCCAGCTATAGCCATTCGGTTGAACACAGCCATAGAGCGGCATGCCCATTTTGCGCAGGGTGTTGGCGAGGGGAAGGAAATTGTCGACGTCGGCATCGCTGGCGCGCACGGCTGAGACGACGTATTCGAGCGGAGTTTTTACTTTGGCCTGCCACGCGGCTGTGGAACGGAACTCCGGGGAGTGGAACATCGTGGTCAGCACGGAGGCGATGTCGCCGTCGCTCTTGATCCAGGTGCGTGCCATGCGATCGACCAGCGTTTGCGGCGGATTGTCGCTCACGAAGCGAACGGCCAGCTCGCGACAGATGAACTGGGCGGTGGACGGGCGTGTGGCGAGAAAATGCAGCAGCGCCCGGCCCTGCTGCTCGCCGCCGCCGCGGAATTTGTGGCCCATGACGGTTTCCGTGCCAGGCTCATGACGATTGGGATTGAACTGAAAGCCGCCGCCGCGCTCAGGGCGATCGACAGTCCATCCGGTCAGGATGCGCGCCGCTGCGATGACGTCGGCCTGGGTATAGCCGCCATTCACGCCGACGGTGTGCAACTCCATCAGCTCGCGGCCATAGTTTTCGTTGATCCCCTCAGGCGGACGATCGGGATGGCGCCAGGCATTGAATGCGGCGCGTTCGGCGGCAGGTGAGTCAGGACCGAGGCTGCTGGCATTATCCAGGTAGAGCAACATAGCGGGACTGTGCGCTGTTGCTTCCAGCAGGTCTTCGAATTTTCCGAGAGCGTGGGGGCGAATGGTATCGCGCTCGTAGCTGACCAGGTAGTACGGCATCGCCTCGTTTTTGTAGAGGTAGACGCTGAAGTGATTGAGCCAGAAGTCGGTCATCACTTCCTGGAGTTGCGCGTTCGAGTAGATATCGCGGGCCAGGCGCTCTCCGATCAGCTGGTTGACAACGGTGCCCTCCGGGTTCTCGAGAGCGCTGATGGTCTGTTGCTGATCCGGCGTCAGGCCGGTCACCAGCCGGAAGCGCTGCACGGGCCTGAGACCACGGACGAAACTGTCCAGCTCCGGCTGTGACATCCGGGACAGGGCATCGACGCGCTGCGCGGGCTGCAGGTCGAGAAGTTCGCTGGGATCCGGCGTTCGCGGCGAGGCGTCCGCGCCGGGCGCTCCCATCATGTCGATTGGTGAAGGGGCCGGGTCGTTGCCGGCGGTCCTATTTGCGGATGCCTGCGCCTGTGCGAGCTGACGCGCCTGAATGCGGGCCATCTGGTTCTCGTAGATTGTGCGCAGGATTCCGCCTTCAGGAAGGCTGACTCGCCCGTGCAGCGCCTGGCGGATGATGGCGTTGCTGGGCAATCGATAGAGGAGTTCCTCCGTGTTCCACTGCATGGCGGGGAACTCGGCCAGGCGGGAAGTCAGCTCGCTTTCATCCAAAGTGGCGGGGTGCAGTTGCTGCCGGAACCACTTTTCCAGGCCCATTGCCTGCACGGCCTGCACGTCGCCGGGTCGCGGCCCGAAGGTGAAGCGATTCAGGGTCTGGAGGATCAGCTGGTTCGCGGGCATCTCTCGGAGTGGCGGTTGGGTCAATCGCCCGCGAGTGGCTGACCTGGACTCCGCGGCGGGTGACGGCGCGGTGGACAACTGGGCGATGCAAGGCAGGCTCAGGCACAAGAGCACCGCGCCGACGCTTCGAATGCGCTGCATGCAGAGTCGCTCCCTGGAGCGCGGGAATCCCGGGTCGGACCGCAGGCTTCCGAGTGCCTGCTGATGGTTGCAGACGAGCTTTCGCGGGGAAAGTTGTGGGCCGTCCCTGGAGGTTACCTCCGTTCTATTTCGACAGGGCCATGGCGGGGCTCAGATGCCGTCATGTTCGGCAGGAAGCGCATGTATTAACTAACTAGTACTGCTACGATTTGAGTGCAATGAGTACTCTGGAAGATGTCGCGCGGTCCGGCGGGCCTGTTGCCACCCTGCGACGGACGCCCCGGGGCAGGTATTTTGGCAAGAGTGAATGTCACCTGGAGGGAAGCCGGAGGAATACAATTCCCAACGTGCAGCTTTATGATCGCGTTGCAGCCTGGCGCGACCGTCAGTGTATGGACCCTCGAACTCCTGCGGTTGCAGGATGAAGTGCGAATGGGGAGAAGAAACCAATGAATGTTCGCCATATGAAGTTGTCCTGTCTGGTACTTTCTGCGACGTGCGCGGCGTTTCTGCCGATGGGGTGCCTGAAGGTTCAGCCCGTGAAGCTGGCCTGCAGCGCAAGCGCTCCTTCAATCTATCCGGGAGAGGCAGAGACGATTACGGCCACGCCAAGCGACGTAACGACCAAGAAACACTGGGATACGACGTATAGCTGGACCGGGACGGGTGCAACCGGCACGGGTGCGACGGCGACCGTCGACACAAGCTCGCTGGCTCCGGGGGACTATACGGTTACCGGCCAGATCAAGGAAGGGAAGAAAGGGCAGGAAGGGGAGACGGGACGCAAGAAGGTTCGCCCGAACGAGGTCGCATCCTGCCAGGCGCCCTTTACGGTGAAACCGTTCGAGCCGCCCACGGTGAGCTGCTCGGCTGATCCGAGCACGGTCAAGCCGGGCGATACCTCGACGATTACCACCACAGCCAGCAGCCCACAGAATTTGCCGCTGACGTACAGCTATTCGGCTTCGAGCGGTTCCATCAACGGCACCGATACGACGGCGACCTTGTCGACGACGGGTGCGCCCGCCGGAACGATCACCGTAACCTGCAGCGTGGCCGACAACAAGGGACATAACGTATCGGCGACGACGACCGTGGACGTGCAGGCTCCGCCTCCTCCGCCGCCACCGAAGACGCAGACGCTGTGCTCGATCACGTTCAATACGGACAAGCATCGGCCGACGCGGGTGGACAACGAAGCGAAGGCGTGCCTGGACGACGTGGCGATGAACGCGCAGCAGAAGCCGGACGCGACGATCGTGCTGGTAGGCAATTCGGCTCCGACGAGGACGCCGAAGACGAGGTGGGAGCGGAAGCATTGGCCGACGGCCGAAAAACTGGCGGCGCAGCGCGCAGTGAACACCAAGGCCTACCTGGTGAACGAGAAGGGCATCGATGCCAGCCGCATTCAGGTGCGGACGGGGACAGGTTCTGACAACGAAGTGGAAGATTACCTGGTTCCGGCGGGCGCTAACTTCGACAACGACGTTTCAGGAACGACGGCCGTGGATGAGAGCCAGTACAAGGCTCAGCCACGGAATGCGACCCATCACCATCATCGGCATCACCACAAGGCGGCGACGTCGGGTGGAACTCAATAGAACGGTTCCTGGCTCAGGAGAAGCATGCGGGGCCAGCCGAGGAATCGGCTGGCCCCTTTGCTTTTGGCAGAACGCGCGAAGGCCCAGCTGAGGAAAAACGGTACTTTAGAAACGCTGTAGACTGCTGAAGAACTCCCAGGCGTTACCAGTGGGTCGTTTTTGCGCGATGGGAGCGTACCGGTCGCGCCGGCGATGGTAGACTCGGGGCGAAATGACTGAAATTCGACCGTGGTGCAGAGGCGGGGAGCCGTTTTGTGCGCCCGGAATGGAGCAGCAACGTGGCAGATGATCGTCAGCGCGCCCTGGAAGCGGCGCTATCGCAGATTGACAAGCAGTTCGGCAAGGGATCGATCATGCGGCTGGGCAGCCGCGAGGTCTTGCCCATCGCGACCATTTCCACTGGCTCGATCTCGTTTGACGCGGCGCTGGGCGTAGGCGGCGTGCCGCGAGGCCGAGTGGTCGAGGTCTTTGGGCCGGAGTCGTCGGGCAAGACGACGATCACGCTGCAAATCATCGCCGAAGCGCAGAAGGCGGGCGGGATGGCGGCGTTTGTGGATGCCGAGCATGCGCTGGATCCGGCGTACGCGAAGAAGCTTGGCGTTGACATCGACAATCTCCTCGTCTCCCAACCGGACTATGGCGAGCAGGCTCTCGAGATTACCGAAGCCCTGGTCAGCTCGGGGGCTATCGATGTCCTCGTTGTTGACTCCGTTGCTGCGCTGGTTCCCAAGTCGGAACTGGATGGCGAGATGGGCGATTCGCTCCCCGGTCTGCAGGCACGGCTGATGAGCCAGGCGCTGCGGAAGCTGACTGGAACTGTCTCTAAATCAAGGACATGCCTGATATTCATCAACCAAATTCGTGAAAAAATCGGGGTGATGTTCGGGAATCCAGAGACAACCACGGGGGGCCGCGCGCTGAAGTTCTATTCGTCGGTGAGGATCGATATCCGGCGCATCGCCGCGGTGAAGGAAGGCGACACGGTGGTGGGGTCGCGGACCAAGGTGAAGATCGTGAAGAACAAGGTCGCGGCGCCGTTCCGGGATGCGGAGTTCGACATTCTGTATGGCGAAGGGATCTCGCGCGAGGGCGATGTGCTGGACCTGGCGGTCACGAACAACATCGTGGAGAAGAGTGGTGCGTGGTTCAGCTACAGCGGCGAACGGATTGGGCAGGGGCGCGAGAACGTTCGGCAGTTCCTGAAGGATAATCGCGACGTTTTTGGGAAGATGGATAAGCAACTGCGGGAGAAGTTGGGGATCGGAGTCAAGCCGGCCGCGACGCCGGAGCCTCCGGCCGTGCCGCCAAACGGCGCGGCACATGCGCAGGAAGCGGTAAGGCCCAGGACCAGGGCGTAGGGTTACGGTTTTCGCGTCAGGAAAAGCGGGCGCAGGGTGCGAAGGCACTCTGTGCCCGTGGTGTTTTCGCGCCGCGACGGCCTTCTGCGGCTGGGGCGCAGGCAGCTCTTCATGGGCGGCGATTCTGCAGGGCGCCGTTCCGGTGCAGGCCGAGGCGCTCGCTCATCTCCGCGTGGAGGAAGCCACGGCCGGGGTGATAGGGCTGCACCCACTCTCCATCGATGACAAATTGGGGAATCGCACGTTTGCCGACGTGAGCAACGACTTCTTCGATGGCGCCGGGCGTTGTCTCGATGTCGATCTCCGTGTAGGGAAGGTGGTTGGCCTCGAGAAAGCGCTTGGCTTCGCGGCAGTCGCGGCACCAGGAGGCGGAGTAAACGAGAATCTGCACGAGTTTAGGGTACAGGGTACAGGGGACAGGGTGTAGATCCCATGACAAGTGTCATCCTGCTTTGCTGACAATCCCCACTGGGAGCAAAGGCCGGAAGGCGCGATTCTGATCCTGCCGCTGGAACACAATCTGGGCGGCAGGAGAGACGCGATGACAGCCACGGCAGTTGTTCCGGGACCGGATCAGACAGGCCAGGCGGCGTGGCCGGCGCCCATTTCGCAGGTGCGGACGGTGGCGCGCCTGGTGGACGTGACGAAGCGCTATGGAGCGGTCACGGCGCTGGACCGATTTTCGCTGGAGCTGCATGCCGGCGAGGTGGTGGCGCTGCTGGGACCGAACGGGGCGGGCAAGACGACGGCAGTGCGGCTGTTGCTGGGACTGATCGCACCGGCCGCAGGCACGGTACGCGTGCTGGGGCGCGACCCGCGGGACTCCGACGCGCGCACACGGATTGGTGCGATGCTGCAGATCAGCCGGGTTCCGGAAATGCTGCGAGTGCGTGAGCACATCGATCTGTTTCGCAGCTATTATCCGCAGCCGCTGCCGGCAGCCGAGGTGGTGCGGCTGGCGCGGCTGGAAGGAATCGAAGGCAAATTGTTTGGTGAGCTCTCGGGCGGGCAGAAGCAGCGCACGCTGTTCGCGCTGGCGCTGTGCGGGAATCCGGATCTGATCTTTCTGGACGAGCCAACGGTGGGGATGGACATCGAGTCGCGGCGCGCCATGTGGGAGCAGATTCGAACGCTTTCCGCGGCGGGCAAGACGATTCTGCTGACCACGCACTATCTGGAAGAGGCCGATCTGCTGGCCAGCCGCGTGGTGGTGATCAACAAGGGACGCACCGTTTGCGAGGGCACGCCGGCGGAGATCCGGCATCGCGTCTCCGGGCGGAGGATCCGCTGCGTGACGCAGTTGGACCTCGACTGGCTGCGCACGCTGCCGTCGGTTTCAGCAGTGGAGCGGGACCGCGATGCGGTCGTGATCCAGGCCGAACAGGCGGAGCCCGTGGTGCGGGAGATGCTGAATCGCGATTTGAAATTGTCCGGGCTGGAGATTGCATCGGCAGGGCTGGAGGAGGCGTTTCTGGCGCTGACGGGCGGCGACAGCCAATAGTGATTACGGGATACGGTTGACGGGCTAGAGAAGACTGAGCCGAGCTTCGGGCTCGGAGCGCGAGGGGAGAGAAGAGTATGGCGACGAATGCAATCACGATGGCGCCGCAAGGGCTGGGGATGAGCTATTACACGCGCCTCTTCAGCAAGGAGATACGCTACGAGTTTGTGCGCCTGCTGCGCACGAAGGCGTTTTCGTTTTCGGTGATCGGGTTTCCGGTGATGTTCTACCTGCTGTTCGGGAGCATGAACCGGGGCGGGCTGTATGCGCGGTATCTGATGCCGAGTTATAGCTGCATGGGCGGACTGACCGCGTGCCTGTTCGGTGTCGGGTTCAGCCTCTCGATGGAGCGGGCGCAGGGCTGGCTGGAACTGAAGCAGGCCAGCCCCATGCCGCGCGCTGCGTATCTGGGCGCGAAACTGGTGGGATGCGCGGCGTTTGCGATGATCGTCGTCGGCATTCTGCTGGCGCTGGGGCGGACCGTGGGCGGAGTCGTATTCACGGCGCCGGAAGCGCTGCGACTGACCGGCGTGGTGCTGGCAGGGACGGTCCCGTTCACGGCGATGGCGCTGCTGGTGGCGCTGCTGGTGCCGGCGAACTCCGGACCCGGGATCATCAATCTGATCTGGCTGCCGATGGGGTTTGCGTCCGGTTTCTTTATGCCGCTCCAATATATGCCGCACTGGGTGCGGGTGGTCGGGCCGTGGCTGCCGACGTATCATCTGGCGCAACTGGCGCTGGGCATTTTCGGGATGGCGCAGCCGGGAAACGTAGTCCGGCACTGGGAGATTCTGTTTGGATTTACCCTGTTGATGCTGGGCACGGCGTGGATGATCTTTGCGCGGATGGAGGCGAAGGCGTGAGCGGGGCCGAGGGCAAGATCGCGGGAGATCCGGAGGCGTCCCAGGTGGGCGCGGTCGCCCAGGGTGCGGAGCTGCTCCTGCTCGGAGACCGGAAGAAGCGCGGCGGGCATTTCTTCGACTACATCTGGCTGATCTATTCGCTGTTCTTTCTGATCGATCCTGTCGAGCGCCACTCGCGCGTCGCGTGGGTGGAATTCGCGATTGCCTATGCGCTTTTCCTGCTCTGCTATTTCGGCATGGTGCTCAGCCGCACGCAGCGCTGGAAAATCGGGTACCTCGTTGGGTTGGCCCTCCTCGGCGTGGTGTATTTCCGCTACAACGAGGGCGCTGCGGGAATGTTCATTTACACAGCCGCGCTTGCGCCGTTCGTGACGGAGTCGATCAGCTTTGGAGTCGGCGCCATCCTGGTCTCCGCGCTGGTGACGGTGGCGGAAGGCGTCAAACTGGGTTATTCGGACTGGAACTGGGGCATTTGCGCCGCATTTTGCGTGACCGTGGGAGCGGCGAATCTGGTGGCATCGCAGCGGATGCGGGCCGGCCGCAAGCTCGGTCTGGCATACGAAGAGATCGCGCACCTTTCGCGCGTGGCAGAGCGGGAACGCATTGCGCGCGATCTGCACGACGTGCTGGGGCACACGCTCTCGGTGGTGGTGCTGAAGTCGGAACTGGCCGGCAAGGTGATGGATCGCGATCCGGAGCGCGCGCGGCGCGAGATTGGGGAAGTGGAGGAGATCGCGCGTAAGGCATTGAGCGAAGTGAGGGAGGCGATCACCGGCTATCGGGCGGATGGTCTGGCGGCGGAAATCGTCCGGGCGCAGAAGGCCCTGGACGCCGCCGGTGTAGCGCTGGAAGTTGCCGATGCGGCTCCGCATCTGCCGCCTGCGGAAGAAACGGTGATCGCACTGATTGTCCGCGAGGCGGTGACCAACATCGTGCGCCATGCACAGGCGCAGCACTGTCGCCTTTTGGTGGAGAGCCGCGGCGAGAGCACGACGCTGATGGTCGAAGATGATGGGCGTGGCGGCATCCGCGAGGAAGGTAATGGCCTGCGCGGGATGCGGGAACGTGCGGAGTCGCTGGGCGGCCGGCTGCGCATTGAATCCGGCGCCGGGACTCGGCTGCTGGTGGAGATTCCGGCGCAAGCCGCAGCTCATCCATGAAGAAGATTCAGGTGGTGGTGGCCGAAGATCAGGCGATGGTACTGGGCGCGCTGGCAGCGCTGCTGGAGACGGAGCCGGACATTGCGGTGTGCGCGCGGGCCAGCAATGGACGCGAGGCGCTGACGGCAGTGGCCAAACACAAGCCTGACGTGCTGGTGACGGATATCGAGATGCCGGAGATGACCGGGCTGACTCTGGCTGCGGAGGTGCGCGACCGCTATCCGCAAACGCGGGTGGTGATCCTGACGACCTTTGCACGGCCCGGGTATCTGCGTCGCGCGCTGGATGCGGGAGCCAAGGGGTATCTGCTGAAGGACCGCCCATCGGCGGAACTGGCGGAAGCGGTTCGGCGTGCACATCGCGGACTGCGCGTGGTCGATCCGCAACTGGCGGCGGAGGCGTGGGAGAGCGGTCCCGATCCGCTGACGGAGCGCGAACGCCAGATTCTGTGGCGCGCCGGCGAGGGAAAATCGAGCGGCGAGATCGCCGAGGAGCTGCATTTGTCGGAGGGAACGGTACGAAATTATTTGTCCGAGGCGATCAGCAAGCTGGGTGCGTCGAACCGTGTGGAAGCGGCGCGGCTGGCGCGCGCGAAGGGCTGGCTGTGACGGGCACGATCCGCGTTCCGGCGCCGGCTCACCTTTGCGAATTCCTGTGACACTGCCCGGAAATCCTCCGCGTACGATAGGATGAAGAGTTTGCATCCGATCGTAAAGGCGCGAGAGAGAACGATGATCATTGGTGTTCCGAAGGAAGTGAAAGATCATGAGAGCCGAGTGGGTGTGACCCCTGCCGGCGTGAAGGCGCTGGCTGACGCCGGGCACAAAGTGCTGGTGGAAACGCGCGCCGGCGAGTTGTCCGCGTTTACCGACGAGGAATACCAGACGGTTGGCGGGGAGATCGTCGGTTCCGCACACAACGTCTGGGGCAACGCCGACCTGGTTGTGAAAGTGAAGGAGCCGGTAGAGAAAGAATACGGCTTCTTCCGCGATGGGCTGGTGCTGTTCACGTATCTGCACCTGGCGCCGCTGCCGCAGCTGACCGAAAAGCTGCTGCAGAAGAAAGTGATCTCGATCGCGTATGAGACGATTCGCGATCGTGCCGGTACGCTGCCGCTGCTGACGCCGATGTCGGAAGTGGCGGGCAGGATGGCAGTGCAGGTGGGCGCGTCGTATCTGGAGAAAGAGCGAGGCGGACGCGGCGTGTTGCTGGGCGGCGTCCCAGGCGTGCCGCCGGCAAACGTCTGCGTGATTGGCGGGGGGATTGTAGGGACGAATGCTGCGAAAATCGCGCTGGGGATGGGCGCCAAGGTGACGCTGGTCGACGTAAACCTGAACCGGCTGCGCGAGCTGGACGACATTTTCAACGGACGGCTGTTTACGCTGGCGTCGAATTCATGGAATGTGTCGCGCGCCGTGCAGGACGCAGACCTGGTCATTGGAGGCGTGCTGATTCCGGGCGCAGCGGCGCCGAAGATTGTGACGCGTGCCATGGTGGAAAAGATGAAGAAGGGCGCCGTGATTGTGGACGTGGCCATCGATCAGGGCGGCTGCGTGGAGACGGCGCACCCAACTACACACAGCGACCCTGCTTTCGAGGTGAACGGTGTCGTCCACTACTGCGTGACAAACATGCCGGCAGCGGTTCCGAACACCTCCACGCTGGCGCTGACGAATGCGACTTTTCCTTACGTGATGCGGCTGGCGCGCCAGGGCGCAAAGCAGGCGATTCTGGACGATGACGGCATACGAGACGGGGTGAACACGTACGAGGGCACGCTGACCTGCGAGCCGGTGGCGGCTTCGCAGAAGAAGCCGTGGACTCCGGTGAGGCAGTTGCTCGGCTGAAGAACGCGCAGGCCGGCGAAAGCCGGCCCGATTCGCGCTTATTGGCTTTCGGTAACGTGCACAGAATGCTCCAGGCGGAAGGTGATCAAGGTCTCCGCCGGCAGGAAGATCTGATGATTCCCGGTCATGGCGCTGCCTGCGGTGCCTGCACCTGCTCCGGCCAGCGCGCCAACGAGGGCGCCCTTACCGCCGCCCGCCAATCCTCCGACCAGCGCGCCGAAGGCGCCGCCTCCTCCAGCAAAGAATCCTGTGCGCTTCCCTTTGCCCTGTTCGACGCGCTCCATGGTGCTGGTCTGTACCGGATAGCTGCCCCACTGGGTCCTGACGCGCTCGAGTCGCAGCTCGAGAAGCGCGCCGCCCTTAAAATGGCCGAGCGGTTTGGCGTCGATGACGGTGCCCTCCGCGCGAGCATCGCGGGGAATGACGGTCTGACCGTCGACGATGACGGCATCGGCGACAGTCGCCGAGAAGGTGTCTCCCGGGTGGCTGATTTTCGAGCCGAGATCCTGGTTGATGCGGACGCGAACGCGCGTGCCGGCGGGGATCTCCACAGCCGCAGGGGGCGGGGACTGCTGCGCAGCCGCAGACTGAGAGGATCCGGACTGCGGCGGAGGACCGGGCTGATCTGGCGGGGGTGGGGGAGGATTGCCTGAGGGTTGCGTTGCCGACGATGCCGAGGCCGGGGGCTGGTTCCCCGTCTGCTGACTCTTGTTCCTGCTACAGCCGCATATGGTGAGCATCGCCACCAACGCGGCACCTGCTGCGAGGGAAGAAAACCGGTTGATTCGCATAACAGCGCTTCAGATGCGCTCCACGATCGAATGGTTGGCTCGACTATGAGAATCATCCATGGGGAAAATGGTACAGGGTGCGGCCGCTCCGGATCAGGCGGCCTATAATCATCGGGTATTCAGGGGTCGACGATCCTGGCAGAGGCAAAACATCGACGCGCGACACTGATTTTGCTCACGGCAGGGGGGCTGCTGCTGCTGTTCCTTTTGCTCGGGCTGAATGCGTTTAATGTACGATCGCTGAACCCGCGAACGACGCCGCAGATCTTTCTACTGACATCGCTCTCTGTGGTCGTCTTCCTGCTATTTGTCACGGTGCTGGTGCTGCTGCTCAGGAACCTGATCAAGCTGCTGGCGGACCAGAGAAGCCAGGTACTGGGAGCGCGGTTGCGGACGCGAATGTTCATTGGAGCGCTGCTGTTGTCGTTCGTCCCGGCGCTCTTCATGTTTCTCTTTAGTTTTTTGCTGATGAACCGGTCGATTGACAGGTGGTTTTCGCAACCGGCTTCGGAAGTGCGGGAGGATTCGTCAGAGATTGCGATGGAGCTGGCGCACTATGCGTCGCTGAACGCGCGCGCGGAAGCCGAAAGTATGGCGCGCATGCCGCCGCTGACGACGGCTCTGGAAGCGGGCAACACGGGCGCCATGGTCGATCAGCTGCGTGCCCACCAAATCACGCTGCAGGGGGGCTTCGCGGTGCTGTATCACGATGCCCTGCCGGTGGCGAGCTATGAGCTTCCGGAGGCATCGGGACCCGCAGAAGTGCATTCGTGGCTCAATCAGGACGACACGCAGCGCATTGCCGGAGATGAACCGCTGCCTGAGGCAATCCTGCAGGCCGCGCAGCGTTCTGACGAACCGATGCTGGACGTTGCGGGATCGGAGTATGCGCTGGGTGCAGCGAGCCTGAATGATGGCGGCCTTGTGGTGGCGGCGCTGCCGATGCCGGCGGGGATGCGGGGCATGATGGCGGAGCTGAGCAGCGGCGCGGATCAGTACTGGGCACTCTACCGCCAGCGACGTCTCATCCGAGCCACATATTTCTCGCTGCTGTTGATGCTGACGGCGCTGGTATTCTTCGCGAGCAGCTGGCTGGCGCTTTTCGTTTCGCGGCGCATTACCAGGCCGCTGGAGTCGCTGGCCGACGCGATGGATGCGATCGGCAACGGGGACTACAGCCATCGTGTGACCGGGGACGCCAGCGGGGAAATGGGCGAGCTGGTGCGGAGCTTCAATCTGATGGCAGGGGATCTGGAGCAGAGCCGGCTGAACGCCGAGACCTCCGCGCGCGAGTTGTCGGCACTGAACCAAACGCTGGAAACACGGCGAAGGGAGCTGGAGACGATTCTGGAAACGATTCCATCGGGAGTGGTCACTCTGGACGCCGGCCGGCGGGTGGTGATGGGCAATCGAGCCTTCGCGGAGCTGATGGGCCTTGAACGGCGCCCGGACCTGGCGGGCGCGTCACTGGAATCGCTGCTGCCGGAGGACATCTCAGGCGAAGTGATTCGTCTTGAGAGACGGGCGCACCGCATGGGAGTGGCGTCGACGGAGATGGAGCTGCGCCGTCCGCGCGGAAGCATCCATGTAGCGATGACCATTGCCGCGCTGGGAATCGGAGGCAGTCAGGGTTCAATCGCGGTGATGGAGGATGTAACCGATTTCCTGCATGCGCAGCGGCAGGCGGCATGGAAAGAAGTGGCGCAGCGGATCGCGCACGAGATTCGCAACCCTCTGACGCCCATTGCACTTTCGGCGGAGCGTATACGACGGCACGTGGATCGGGCCGTACCGGAATCGCCGGCTGTCATTCGCAAGTGCTGCGACGCGATTCTGGGATCGGTGGACACGCTGCGCACGCTGGTGGGCCAGTTTGCGGCGCTGGCGGAGTTTCCTGTAGCTCATCCGCGGTCTGCCAGCCTGAATGAGATCGTGGAGAGCGCATTGCTGCTGTTCGAGGGACGCATCCAGAACATTCGGGTCGAGAAGCACCTGGACGCATCGCTGCCGCTGGTGATGGCCGATCCCGAGGCGCTGCGCCGGGCACTGGCCAATCTCATCGACAACGCGGCGGAAGCGATGCGCGAGAGCCTGCTGCGCGTGCTCTCCGTTGAAACGTTCCTGGGCGAGCGCCCGGGAATGGCCGAGATCGTGATCGCGGACACGGGACCGGGAATCACAGAGGAGATGCGGGAGCGGCTTTTCCTGCCCTGGTTTTCCACTCGACAGCGCGGGACGGGTCTGGGGTTGTCGATTGTAGCGAAGATCGTGCAGGAGCATGGCGGGTCGATCCGTGCGGAGAATAATCTGCCCGCAGGAGCGCGCTTTATCATCGAAGTGCCGCTTACGGAAAGCGGCACCGCGGACAGCGCGACGGCAGCGGCGCTGAGCAGGGTCTGAGGATCCGGTTTCCATGTATCACATCCTCATCGTGGACGACGAGGCGGACATTCGCGAGTCTCTGGAGGAGATTCTGCGCGAGGAGGGGTACGCGGTTGCGAGTGCGGGAACCGCAGCCGAGGCCCTGAACCAGGCGCGCGAGCCCATCTACGATTTGCTGCTTCTGGATGTATGGCTGCCCGACCAGGATGGACTCGAGGTGTTGCGCGAGATCCACGCGCTGGATGCGGAAAGCCGTCCGGAAGTGATTGTCATCTCCGGGCATGCGACCATCGAGACCGCAGTGAAGGCGACCAAACTGGGGGCTTTCGATTTTCTCGAAAAGCCACTCACACTCGACCGCACGCTGATCGTGGTGAAGAACGCGATTGAGGCGCGGCGGCTGCGCACGGACAATCTCGAATTTCGGCGCCAGCTGGCGCTGGAGCGCCAGATCACGGGCGAGAGCGTACAGGCGCGGGCCTTGCGGCAGCAGATCAAGCTGATGGCGCCGACAAATGGCCGCGTTCTGATTTATGGCGAGTCGGGTTCAGGCAAGGAGCTGATCGCGCGGGCCATCCACGCGGAGAGCCTGCGCAGCGATCGCGTATTTGTGGAGCTGAACTGCGCGGCGATCCCCGAGGACTACATCGAGAGCGAGCTGTTCGGCTATCGCCATGGCGCTGTACCTGGTGCACATCCGGAGAAGCGCGGAACCTTTGAGCGGGCTAACGGGGGCACGTTGTTTCTGGACGAAGTGGGCGACATGAGCCTGAAAACGCAGTCGAAGGTACTGCGTGCGCTGGACGAGCAACGTTTCATTCCCGTGGGCGCCACGCAGCCGATCAGCGTGGACGTGCGCGTCATCGCGGCGACGAACAAGAACCTTGAGGAGGAGATTGCGAAGGGGAATTTCCGCGAAGACTTTTTCTACCGGCTGAATGTGATTCCGTTTTACGTCCCCCCCCTGCGCGACCGGCGCGAGGATATTTCGCTGCTCGTGAAGGAGTTCCTGCGCGGGTTCCGGCGCGAGTACGGACGCCCACACGTGGAAATGGACGAGGGAGCGCTGGAGCTGCTGCGCCAGTACCATTGGCCGGGGAACGTACGCGAGCTGAAGAATGTGATTGAGCGAGTGCTCATTTTGAATCCGCAGGCGCGGCGCATTGAACGGCGGCATCTGCCGATGCTGGTGCACCGCAGCGCGGCAAGGACCGGCGAGTTCGACACGCTGCAGCAGGCGCGGGACGCCTACGAGCGGGAGTATATTCTGCGCAAGATCGACGACTGCAATGGCAACATCAGCCGGGCAGCCGAGACGCTGGGGCTGGAGCGCCGGCATCTTTACCGGAAGATGAAAGCGCTGGGCATTACGCTGCGGGAGCCGGTGGAACGGTGAATCGCGGTCTCAGGCCAGGGTAAGGACGGTGATCTCCGGCGGGCAATCGAACCGAAATGGCACACCGACCGTGCCGATACCGCGGTTCACATAGAGCTGTGTCGGCCCGTGGCGGAAGAGCCCTTCCACATAGTGTTTGCCATACGGAGGCAACTTGAAGGCGGGCAGAAAGGGCAGGCGAACCTGGCCGCCATGCGTGTGGCCCGACAGCATCAGGTCTGCATTGTAGCGAGCGACCTGAGGCAAAATGTCCGGTTCGTGGGCCAGGACGATGACCGGCTCCTTCCCGGTGGCTGCCGCAGGGGGAATGGCCGCGGCGGGGTCAGCGGCGTCATAACAGGCGCTGCCCAAACCTGCCAGCCACAGACGTTGGCCGCCACGCTCCAGGGCGACAGCCTGATTCACCAGCGTCGGAATGCCGTGCTCGCGCAGGGGACCGATCACATATTCAGGCCCGACCTGGGTATCGTGATTGCCCAGGCTGGCATAGCGCAGAGGGCACTGGATCTCGCTCAGGATGGCCGCGCATTCGGGCATATGGCGGCGCGGGTACGAGCGGGGAAATGATGCGTAGCTGATGAAGTCTCCGGTCAGAACCACCATGTCCGGTTTCAGCCGGTTGACACGGTGCACCATGTCGCGCAAAAACCATCCCTCGGTGAAGTCCGCGTAGTGGAAGTCGGAGATCTGCACGATGCGCATACCGCGGAACGCGTCAGGCAGGCGCGTGAGATGCAGAGTGTGTTGTTCCAGGCTCAGTTCGTGGCGAGAAATTTCACCGGCATAAAGCGCCAGGCCGCCCATGGAGGCGGCGGAAAGTCCCAGAAATGAACGACGGGTAAGACGGATTCCTGGATCTGCTTTCAGTTCTCCCCCTTCTCCATCATACGGGTGGACTTTGCAAGTGTCGGTTTCAGTGTCGACGAAGGGAGTCACTCTTGATTGGACGCGCGAGTTGAGCAGACGAGGCACAGAAGACAGCAGGGCCGGGCGAGTTGCCCGGCCGCGCTGCCTTCGACTTAATACGGATAGCCGTAGTAGTAGGGATAAGGAGGCGGCGGTGGAGGGTAATACGGATAGGGCCGCGGATAAAGGGGCCGCTGTTGCAATTGCGGTACGTTTGCGGCCAGCCGCTGCGCCTCCTGCCAGGAAACAGGCTGTACGGTAAGGGGCCTGGACAGATGGAAATTCAGGATTGTTTCCGGCGGAAGCATGACCCGAGGCCCATTGGTCGCACCAGAGGCCAGCAAGCCGGCGCCGCCGCCGGCGAGCGCGCCAATGGCAGCGCCGGGGCCGCGCCCGATCAGGCCGCCGATCAGTGCCCCCATGATGGCCCCACCTGCGGTATTCGTGGCGGTGTAACCCGCTTTGTTCGGGCTCTTGCTGGACCAGAGATCGGTTTGGATCGGATAACTGGTCCCGCCAAGCTGCAGCTGGGAAAGCCGCAGATCGAGGACGCCGCTGCCGCCAAAGCGTCCGGGCTGTTTGACGTCCACGACCGTGCCCTGGAGGACCGCGCCGCGCGGAATCGCCAGCACATTGCCCTGGTACACATCGCTGGCCACCGTGACCTGAAAGGACGCTCCGGGCTGCAGTTTGGTGACATTCAGCGGCTCACTGGTGCGGATCTGCAGCAGGGTTCCGGCGGGAATCGTCACCGGGCCACTGGGGGGCTGCGGTGGAGGAGCGGCGTATCCCTGGTAGGGGGCACGCGCTGCCGGGGCCGTCTGATCCGGCGGCGGCGGGGGCGGGGTTTGCGATCCTCCCTGCGGTACAGCGGCTGCGGGCGGATTGGACGTCGGAGCCGGTGTGGATTGCTGCTCACCCGGCACCTGAATGTTATCGGCAATGCCCGTCACTCCGGACACATTGGCGACAACGGTTTCGGCTTCCTGCCGTTGCTGTGGGGTCTGCACGGTACCGCTCAGCGTCACCTGGCCGTTTTGTACGACGGCGGCGACATGCTGTCCGTGCAGGGCGGCGTCATTCGAGAGTGCGGCATTCACTGCCGCCTGCAAATCGCCGCCCTGGCCCATTGCGGAGGGAATGCCGAGGCACCCAGCCAGAGCCAAAACCGTGCTGGCTGCGAGAAGAGATTTTGGATGAAAGTATGCGTTCATAATCCCGTGTCCCCTCGAGCTTCCGGCCGACTTCGCTGACGACAAACGGACGATTGATGTTCGGACGCAGCTGCGCCGGAAGCGTCACCTGTTTCAACACTTTATTGGATGAAAAGTTTCGGGAAAAGGGCAGGGAACCTAAGCTCTCAGCCCCGCTCTTTCCGGAAGCGTTGCATGAGAGCCGTTGTGGAACTGTCGTGGCTGTCCGGAGCCGGGCCGGAACCCTCCAGTTCTCCAATGATTTTTTTGGCCAGCACCTTACCAAGTTCCACGCCCCACTGGTCGAAGGAGTCGATCTGCCAGATCACTCCCTGAGTGAAGACGCTGTGTTCATAAAGAGCCACCAGCTTGCCCAGGGTTTCCGGGGTCAACTGCTTCAGGAGCAGAGTGCTCGAGGGCCGATTGCCCTCAAAGACGCGGTGCGGCACAAGCCAGTCCGGGGTGCCCTCGGCCTGGACCTGTTCGGCGGTCTTGCCGAAGGCCAAAGCCTCGCCCTGGGCGAATACATTGGCCAGGAGCAGCGTGTGATGATCGCCTAAAGGATTCAGAGTTCTGTAGAAGCCAATGAAATCACAGGGAATGAGCCGCGTTCCCTGATGGATGAGCTGGTAGAACGAGTGCTGCCCGTTTGTTCCCGGTTCGCCCCAGAAGATCGGGCCAGTGGCGTAATTCACGCGCTGGCCGGTCAGCGTTACGTGCTTGCCGTTGCTTTCCATGGTGAGTTGCTGGAGGTAGGCCGGGAAGCGCTTGAGGTATTGTTCGTAGGGCAGCACCGCTACGGTCTCAGCGCCGAAGAAGTCGGCGTACCAGACGGTCAGCAGGCCCATAAGCACCGGCAGATTTTTCTCCAGGGGCGCAGTGCGGAAGTGCTCGTCCATCTCATGGAAGCCAGCGAGCATGGCGCGGAAATTCTCCGGCCCGACGGCGAGCATGGTGGAGAGACCGATGGCGGAGTCCATGGAGTATCGGCCGCCGACCCAGTCCCAGAACCCAAACATATTTTCCGGATCGATGCCGAATTTCGTCACTTCTGCCTCGTTGGTTGAAACCGCAACGAAGTGTTTTGCGATGGCGCGGTCATCCTTCAGGCGAGTCAGCGACCACTGCCGCGCCGTCTGCGCGTTCGTCATGGTTTCCAGCGTGGTGAAGGTCTTCGAGGAGATGATGAAGAGCGTTTCGACGGGATCGAGATCGTGCGTGGCCTCGGCAAAGTCGGTGCCGTCGACATTGGAGACGAATCGGAAGGTCATGTCGCGGCGGCTGTAATGGCGCAACGCCTCATAGGCCATGACCGGACCGAGATCGGAGCCACCGATGCCGATGTTAATGACATTTCGGATGGGCTTGCCGGTGGCGCCCTTCCAGGCGCCGCTGCGCACGCGCTCAGAAAACTCAGCCATGTGGTCAAGGACCTCGTGCACGGCGGGGACGACATTTTCGCCATCGACCCGGATCACCGCATCCTTCGGCGCACGTAGGGCGGTGTGGAGCACGGCACGCTTTTCGGTGATGTTGATCTTCTCGCCGGTGAACATGGCCTGACGGCGCTCTTCGAGCCCGCTCTGGCGAGCCAGATCCAGTAAGAGCCGGAGGGTCTCATCGGTGATGCGGTGCTTCGAATAATCGAGGTAAATGCCGGCAGCTTCTGCGGTGAGACGAGTGCCACGGCCAGGATCGCTGGCGAAGAGCTCGCGCAGGTGCCTGGCGCTGATGGCCTCGAAGTGCTGCTGCAGGGCTTTCCAGGCCGGGAGCTGGGTCAGCGGGGTTTGGACAGGGGTAGCGCTTGCGCTCATCGTCTCCTCCGGTGCATGGTTTCGCTCATTCTGATTCCGCAGCGGCCATCGCGGTCGCCTGGTAAAGACTGGCCCGGTTGAAATCCTCAGTTTCCGGTGGGGATGATCCCGGCGTTCTCCACCATCAGGATGACGGTTCGCTGGAGCGCGCGCGTCCGGTGCAGGGTGGCGCGCGGCACTACGAATCCCTGGCGAGGGTGGAGTTCCACCGTACGGCCCTCCAGATCGATCAGCAGCATGCCCTCGATGACGTAGAAGAACTCGTCCTCTTCGGTGTGCTGGTGCCAGTGATACTCGCCCTCGATGACGGCCATGCGCACCACGCTGTTGTTCACCTGGCACAGCGTTTGATTGAACCACTTGTACTCGCAGGCAGCGGCGATGGCTTTCTCGTCGATGACCTCAAGGGGCTGGTGCAGGATATTCAGGCGCGTTTCATAGGGATAACTCGCGACACTGTCGGCCATGGGACCTCCGAATCGGCTCAGCCTCCATGGTACGACGCACAATCCCCAGAATCATCGTGCACCCCTCAGCTCGCGCTGTTCACAGCGAAATCGCGCGCAGCGGCCAGCAGCTTCTGCACGGATTTCTTCGAACACGACTCGGAGTAAATGCGGAGCAGAGGCTCGGTGCCCGAAGCCCGGAGCAGGAGCCAGGTTTTTGCGGCGTTGGGCTTCGATTTTGCCTCTGGATTCTCCAGCCAGAGCTTGATGCCGTCGAGGGTCTCGACCTTTTCCACCTTCATGCCGGCCATCTCCTTCAGCCCAGCTTTCGCGCGGGCAATGGCCGCATTCTTCAGCGTGTCGGGAATGTGCAGGTCGATGCGGCCGTACTGATGCTCACCGTACTCCTGCTGGACCCGGGCGACCAACTGGCCCAGAGTCTTCTTTTCCTCGGCCATGATGTTGGCCAGGAGGAGGGAATTCAGGAGGCCATCGCGCTCCGGCAGGTGGCGCTTGAGGCCGATTCCGCCAGACTCCTCGCCGCCAATCAGAATGTCCTCGGTCAGCATCAGGTCGCAGACAAACTTGAATCCGATGCCGTGCTCGTGCAGGCGGCGGCCATAGCGCGCCGCGATGCGGTCGAGCATCGATGTGGTGTTGAAGGCGCGGGTGACATCTCCGGGCCACTGTTTCCGCTCCAGGAGCCACTGCAGGATGACGGCATAGATCTTGTGCGGGTCGACGAAGTTGCCATCTTCGTCGACGGCGCCAATACGGTCAGCGTCGCCATCGGTGATGAAACCCGCGTCACATTTTCGTTCAACGACCACGTCCTGGCAGGCGCGGATGTGCGGCTCGATGGGCTCGGGATTGATGCCGGGAAAGAGGGGGTCATGGTTGGCGCGAATCTGGACGAAGTCGACGCCGATCTTCGAGAAAATGCCGGCGAGGATGCCTGCACCAGCGCCGTACATGCAGTCGATGGCAAAGCGGAAGCCGGACTTTGCGATCAGATCGAGATCGACGAAGCGCTCGATGGCTTCGACGTAGGGTGGGACGAAATTCACGCGCTCGATCTTCGCGGGCGGCGCGGCGGGCAACGGCTTGCCCAGCATGGACTCAATCTCCGCCATGATGGAGGGGCTGCCGGAGCCGCCATACGAGGCCTTGTATTTGACGCCATTCCACTGTGCGGGATTGTGGCTGGAAGTGATCATGATGCCTCCGCCCGCACCGAGGTGTTTCACCGCGTATGAAAGTGCCGGGGTAGGAGTAATTCGGTCGGCCAATTGGACCGGAATTCCGGACGCGGCGAGTACTTCGGCGACGGTGGCTGCGAAGGCGGGCGAGCCGAAGCGGGTGTCAAACCCAACACAAACGCCTTTCGCGGGGTCTTCCTTCGCGCGGATATAGCTGGCAATGGCAGCAGCGGCGACGCGCACATTGGCAAAGGTAAAATCGTCGGCGATAACGGCGCGCCATCCGTCGGTACCAAACTTTACGGGAGATTTTTCGGTCATGGGCTGAAGTGGCTTGCCGATTCTTTCCTTTCGATCGTCAACGATATCTCAGGTCAATTGGTCCTGGCCGCGCCCCGCCAGTTCCTTCACTACTTTGCCGACATCCTGCGAGCTTTGCCGGGTGGTAATCAGCAGAGCATCGGGAGTCTCCACAACCACCAGATCCTGTACGCCGACCAGGGCAACGAGCTTGTCCGCGCTGTAGACATAGTTCCCCGAAGCATTCAGCGCCACGGACCCGATCGCATCCAGAACATTGCCGTGAGCGTCGGCTCCGCCGCGCTCCACTCGGTATTCATGCAGGGCGGTCCAGGAGCCGAGGTCATTCCAGCCGAAGCGCGCCGGCAGGCAATACAGATTGGAATGATGCTCGCCCATCGCGGAGCGTGGCTCCAGAATCGCGTAATCAACGCTTATGTTTTCGCATTTTGGGTATAGCTCGGCGAAAAGGTGCCCGAAGTCGGGCGTTCCCCACGCGGCAGCGATCTTTTCCAGCAGCGGAGCGGTTTCCGGCAGGTGCTGGCGCATGGCATTCGCCAGAGTGCGCGTGCCCCAGATGAACATCCCGCTGTTCCAGAAGTAATTGCCCGCTTCCAGGAACTCCTCCGCCCGCTGGCGGTTCGGTTTTTCCGTGAAGCGACGCACGCGCAGGATGCCTTCCGTGCAGGCTTCGCCGGTTTCAATGTAGCCGTAGCCGATTTCAGGACGTGTGGGATGAATGCCGAGCACCACCATATTGTCGCCGGCGGCCGCCAGAGCGATCGCCTTTCGAATGGTGGCGACAAAGGCAGCTTCGTCGGTAATGACGTGATCAGAAGGGAAGATCCCGAGAACCCCATCGGGATGCAGGCGCTCCAGAAGAAACGCTGCGAGACCAGCGGCGGGAGCGGTGTTCCGCGCGGCCGGCTCGCAGATAATCTGCTCGCCGGGGACGCAGTCGAGCTGGGTGCAGATGGCCTGGGAGAGCAGAGTGTTGGTGATCACCCAGGCGCGCTCCGGAGAGGCCAGGGGAGCGAGGCGGTCGAGGGTTCGCTGGATCATGGTGCGCTCGCCATCGAGGACGAGCACCTGCTTGGCATGGGCGCGGCGGCTGCGCGGCCAGAAACGCGTGCCGCTGCCGCCGGCAAGGATCACGGGACAAAAATCAATGGAATCGGACATCCTGGTCTCCACGGCGAATAGTACAGAACTTCAGCCAACGGTTTCAGCTTTCGGCCGGAAGGATCCGGATCAATTCGGCCGGGCCCTCGGTAGAAAGTGTCCATTGTTCTGCGGCCGCTGGGATGATTGCGATCTGGTTGCGTTCCACAAGAAATGGCTCCAACGTTCTTCCTGAAATACGGATGCAGCCTTCCTTCACAAAGAGCATCTGCACCCTGAGGACTGGATTCAGCAACGCGGGAGCCAGGGACGCCCGGACAGGCCAGCGCTCCAGCCGAAAATAGCGCTCGCTGATCAGGACGCTGTGGCCGTCGATGGGCTGTGGGGCCACCTTGCCGGCCCGCGTCCGGAGGTGGAGTGCGGCAAACGCTTTCTCAAGGTGCAGCTCGCGTGAGCTGCCGTAATCGTAGAGGCGGTAGGTCAGGTCGCTGGTCTGTTGGGTCTCCAGGATCACGACGCCGGGCCCCATCGCGTGCACCGTCCCTGCCTCCACAAAGATCATGTCGTCCTTGTGGACGGGAAGCATATTCAGGAGCGACTCGAGCGAGTGGTTTTCAACGGCGAGGGAGACCTGTTCCCGCGTGACTCCCGGACGGAGTCCGAGGGCGACGGATGCTCCCGGTTGGGCGTCCAGCGCGTACCAGCATTCTGTCTTCCCACGCGGCTCTCCATAGCTCTGAGCCAGGGAGTCGTCGGGATGGACCTGGACGCTCAGCTTGTCTTTGGGAAAGAGCAGCTTGATGAGAAGCGGAAAAGCGCGACCTTCGGGACCGGGGCCGAGCAGGAACGTGCGATGCAGGCGGGTGATTTCCGCCAGGCTCATGCCGCGGAGAGGTCCGGTATCCGCCGTGCACATCTCGCCGGTCAGCCAGACTTCTCCGATCGGTTCACCGTCCGTTTGGTAGTCGTACCAGGGGCGAAGATCGTGAAACCCCCAGGGACGTGTCCGAAAGTAAGGAGCCAGTCGAAACGGTGCGAGAGTGTCCATGCATTCCCAGTATGCACGAGCCGCGGACGCCATTCGGAAAAGCGCTACCCGGTTCGCCGGGTGGCGCGGAGCCGGAGTGCAGCTGGTGGCGTCGGGGGGTAAGAAGAGGCGGCGGGGGAAAATGTTGCTCCGGCAAGCGATGGACGGCCGGGGTGGGCCTTCCGGACGCCTGGAGGCGGGAACCTTCGGCCAGAATTCTGCGTACACTGGGGTGAGAACCCCTGCGATTCCTGTTTTTCCGGACCGCCCGGGTTTCCGGGACCTGCGCGCATGGAATTAGCAGAAGCCTTTAAAGTGGCCCTGCAGTCGCTTTGGGCCAACAAGATGCGGACGGTGCTGACCATCGTGGGGATGGTAATCGGCATTGCTGCGCTGATCGCCGTCACCATGCTGGTGCAGGGCGCGAAGTGGTGGGTGATCAACAAAATCGCGACGAAGGGCTCCAACACGCTGACGGTGACGAAAATGCCGGCGGTGATCACCACGCCGGAAGAATTCCTGAAGGTCAATAAGCGGAAAGACCTGACCTACGACGATTACCTGTACCTGCAGCGGACGTGCTCGCTTTGCGAGAGCATCGGGGCTTCGTTGTCTTCGAGCGGGACCGTGATCAGCGGAAAGCAGTACAGCAACAACACCTCGATCAACGGCTGGACCACGGCCATGGAGCACATCAACGATCTGAAGGTGGTCCAGGGCCGGCCGCTGACTTCGATGGACGACCAGCTGGGAACGCACGACATCATTGTGGGGTACGACATCGTCCAGAACCTGCTGCCCAATATGGATCCCATCGGGCAGGAGCTGCGGGTCGACGGCGAGGTGTATACCGTGGTGGGCGTGGGCGAGAAGGAAGGGGCGATTTTCGGCCAAAGCCAGGACAACTACGTGGATATGCCGCTGAGCACGTACCTGCACACGCACGGGGAACACCAGAGCGTGGAGATTTCCGCGGCGGCGAGCACGGCGCCGGGGGCCCTGGATAACGCTATCGATCAGGTGCGGGCGCTGCTGCGTGCGCGGCGGCACGATTTGCCGGGGACGGAAGACGACTTCAGCATCTCCACCAACGACACCTTCATCAGCATCTTCCACCAGATCACGTCGACCTTCGCGACGGTGATTCTGGGCATCGTCTCCATCTCTCTTGTGATTGCCGGCGTCGTGATCATGAACATCATGCTGGTTTCGGTGACCGAGCGGACGCGCGAGATCGGCATCCGCAAGGCGCTGGGCGCGAAGCAGAACGATGTGATGATCCAGTTTCTGATCGAATCCGGCGTCATGGCCCTGATCGGAGGGTTCTTCGGTGTGCTGCTGGGCATCGGTATTGGGGAAGGGATAACCCAGTTGATTGGATTTCCGACCGCCATTCCTGCCTGGGTGGTGGTGCTGGCGCTGTTTGTGGCGGCCAGCGTAGGCATCTTCTTCGGCGTTTACCCGGCGCGTAAGGCGGCGATGCTCGATCCGATCGTGGCGCTGCGCGCGGAGCTATAGGTCATGGCAATCAGCGACTCTCGCGAATCCGTGCGCATGGCGATGTCGACATTGCGCACGAACAAAATGCGCTCGGGACTGACGATTTTCGGTGTCGTTATCGGCGTCGCGACGGTCATCGCCATTTCCTCTCTCATCAATGGCGTGAACAACCGCGTGGCCGACATGGCACATTCCTTCGGGACGAACGTGCTTTGGATCTTTCGCTGGAATCCGATCGGCACGCGGCCCACGGCGGAGATGCTGGCACGGCCCTATCTGACGCTGGATGATGCCGCGGCGCTGGGAACGCTGCCGCATGTGGTGGCCGTGGACGCGGCGCGGCAGTTCGCAAACTGGCAGCTGAACGTTGGCCAGGTGGCGGTCCAGTACAAAAACAGGATCGTGCAGAACACCATCCTTGAAGGCGCGATGCCTACGTTTGCCAGCGTCTCCAACGTGCAGTTTCTGGAGGGCCGCCCGTTCAGCGCGGACGAGGCGCTGCGCGGCGCCAACGTGGTCGATTTAGGGCACGACACGGCTGCGAAGCTGTTTCCTGACGAGGACCCCATCGGGAAGGACGTCATCATCGATGGCGATGTCTTCACCGTGATCGGCGTACTGGACAAGTTCAAACAGGCCTTCGGAAGCGGTCCGGACCCGCAGGATAACCGAGCGGAGTTCGCCCTGAGCACGTTCAACAAAATCCATCCTGAGGTCACGGACACTGTCATTGCCGTCAAATATGACAACGAGAAGAACAAGGAACTGGTGACGGAAGAGGTGCGCGAGATGCTGCGGGCGCGCAGGCGGGTGCGCGTCGAGAAGGACGATAACTTCGCCATATTCAGTCCGGATTCCATTCTTAGCTTCTGGTCGCAGATCACCACCGGACTGGTGATCTTCATGTTCGCCATTTCCTCGGTGGGCTTGCTGGTGGGCGGCATCGGAGTCATGAACATCATGCTGGTCTCGGTGACGGAGCGGACGCGCGAGATCGGCGTGCGCAAGGCCATCGGCGCCACCCGTCGCAATGTTCTGGTGCAGTTCACCGTGGAAGCCATTACTCTGTGCGCGCTGGGGGGCGTTATCGGCATTCTCCTCGGCGGAATCATCACCGCCATCGTGCGCTACGGCATCACGTTTCCAGCCAGCATGTCCATCTTCTGGACGGTGACTGGTTTTGTCGTTTCCTGCGCGATCGGACTGGTGTTCGGTATCTATCCGGCATGGAAGGCAGCGAATCTGGATCCTATTGTGGCGCTTCGGTATGAGTAGAACCGCCGGCCGGGGAGACCGGGAGCCGGTGCGCCAGGATTCACGATTGTGGCGGACGAGCGGGGCCTCCGGAAACGCCCGCAGTGCCCGTGGGTTATCATAGAAGCACCCAGCGGCGTGGCATTCCCGGAGACTGCCGAGGATCCACGTCCCGTGTCCTACACCTTATGTCCAGAAGTTTCCATCGCGCTATCCTCGGTATTTCCGTCGCTGTCATTCTCGTGGTTTTCCTCGGCGCCTTTGGGCCGCCGGGAGTGAGCGCCAGCCAGAACGACGGCGCCTACCTCCAGATGAGTGTCTACGAGGATGTTCTGCACAAGATTCAGACCGACTACGTCACGACGCCGAACATCGGGCAGGTGACCAACGGCGCGCTGCACGGCCTGCTGGAGTCGCTCGATCCTGAATCCAGTTACCTGACCAAGGATGAATACGCCACCTACCTGGATCATCAGCACGAAGGCCAGGCGCAGGTGGGACTGGAAGTTTCCAAGCGCTATGGCTACGGCAGCGTGGTCACGGTCATTCCGGGAAGCCCGGCTGCCAAGGCTAACATCGAAGATGGCGATCTGATCGAAGCCATCGGTGGCAAAACGACGCGCGTCATGTCCCTGGCGATGATCCGGCTGTTGTTGGAGGGCAAGCCGGGAACGACAGTAAGTTTCGACCTGGTGCGGCCGGGCGATCCGAAGCCGGATACGATCACGCTGACCCGCACCAACATGGCGCCGCCAGCTTTGGACGTCCGGCAGTACAAGGATTCGAGCGTACTTTATCTGAAGCCGACCGTGCTGACTCAGGATCGGGTGGACGAAGTCCTTGCTCGCTTGCGCGCGATGCCTAAAGATGGCGACAAGAAGGTGATTCTGGACCTGCGCGATACCGCAGTGGGCAGCGAGGACCAGGGCATTCGCCTGGCGAACGCATTCCTGCAGTCGGGCACGATTGCGATGCTGGCCGGGCAGACGGTTCCGAGCAGGAGTTTCACCGCGGAAGCTTCCCAGTTCATCACGGCGGCGCCCCTGGTTGTTCTTGTCAATGGCGGGACGGCCGGAGCGGCGGAGATTGTGGCCGGGGCCGTTCTCGACAATAAGCGGGGCGAGGTCGTGGGCGAACGCACCTTTGGCGAAGGCGGCGAACTGAAGACCTTCGACCTGCCGGACGGTGCGGCACTGCTGCTCACCGTGGCGAAGTACGAGACCCCGGACGGGCAGAAGATCGAGGACAAAGCGATCACGCCGAATGTTGAGGTGGCGGAGGAACAGGGACAGCTTTCGATTCCGGCTGCGAACGCGGTGAAAAATGCCCCGGCGGCTCAACCTCAGCAGCAACCCGACGAGCAGCTGAATAAGGCGCTGGATATTCTGAAGCAGAAGAGCGCGTAAGAGCTAAACTCGGGTAGTTGAATCTCATTACCCCATCAGCGCAGGACGAGGAGCCGGAACCAGGAGGCTTCCAGCCGGGAGCCGGACGGCGGAAGATCGCGGGCAGCGTGGCGCTGGTATTTCTGATTCTGCTGGCTGCAGCGGCCGGGGCGCTCACCGGCCTGATGCTGGTTTACTCCGTAGACCTGCCGCAGATCGATCAGCTCGAGCACTACCAGCCGATCGCCACCACGCAGCTCTATGACGTCCACGGCCGCATCATCGGTTCCTTCGCGCTCGAGCGCCGGACGCCGGTAGGTTACAGCGATTTTTCACCGCTGCTGCGGCAGGCGGTGATTTCCACCGAAGACCGGGATTTCGAAAGCCACTGGGGTGTGAATCTGTTCCGCGTGGCGGGCGCGGCGTGGCATGACGTTTTTTCCAAAGGCCGTGCGCAGGGGGCGTCGACGCTGACCATGCAACTGGCGCGCAATCTCTTCCTTACGAACGAACGCACTCTCTCGCGCAAGTTGCAGGAGGTGTTGCTCTCGCTGCAGATCGAGCATCGCTTCACGAAGCAGCAGATCTTTACGCTCTACGGCAACCAGATTTATCTGGGCAGCGGCGTATACGGGTTTGAGGCGGGCGCGCAGTATTACTTTTCAAAGCACGCCAGTGATCTGACGCTGACCGAAGCGGCGATGCTGGCTGGGCTGCCGAAAGGTCCAGTCGAATTTTCGCCTGTCCTGAATCCGGAACGTGCGCTGCGGCGGCGCAATCTTGTGATCGACGCGATGCTTGAGGACGGGAAAATTACTGTGACCCAGGCAGAGGCCGCGCGCTCGTCGCCGCTGGGGCTTCACATCGAGCCGCCACCGAACTCCGTCGCTCCGTGGTTCGTGGAAGAGGTGCGACAGGAACTGGACCGACGGTTTGGTTCCGAGGAGGTTCATTCAGGGGGCCTGCGCGTCTACACCACGATGGACCTGGACTATCAGGAGGCGGCGAATCAGGCTGTACTGGATGGTTTGGCTGCCTACGAGCGCAGCCGTGGCTGGCGCGGCCAACTCCTCAACGTGATTGCCGGCGGCTATTCCGTTGAGGACTTCAGGCATCCCGACTGGGTGCAGCCGCCCTCGCCGGGAGCGTACATCCACGCGGTCGTCACCGGCGTGCTGCCCTGGCAGGTAACCGCGCGCATCGGAGAACGAACGTTGATTCTGACGGCTGCGGACTGGGCGTGGACCGGATATTCCACGGCAGATAAATTTCTGCATGTCGGCGACATCATCTATGTGCAGATCACCGCAGGGGATAACGGCTCCGGTGGACTTTTGCGCGGCACGCTGGAAGAAGATACCGGCGCGCAGGGCGCGCTGCTGGCCATGGATAACACCAGCGGCGATGTGCTGGCTCTGGTGGGAGGGCGGGACTTCGACCTTTCTCAATTCGATCGCGCCACTCAGGCGCAACGGCAGACCGGTTCGTCGTTCAAGCCATACGTCTACACGGCGGCCGTCGAGGACGGACTGACTCCTGAGGACACGATTGTTGATCACCCCGTGTCCTTTGGCGCCTACGTGCCGCACAACTACGACGGACGGTTTCTGGGCCGCATTTCTCTGCTGAAGGCCTTTGCGGATTCGCGCAATATTCCCGCGCTGGAACTGGCGCAGCGCGTCGGGATTGAGAACGTGATCCGTACGGCGCGCCGCTTCGGAATTACTACCGATATTCCGCCCTACCTGCCCATCGCGCTCGGCTCGGCGGACGTCACTCTCGAGCAACAGGTGGCGGCGTACTCCGTGTTTCCCAACGATGGCCTGCGCGTAGCTCCTCATCTCATCCGCCGCGTGATCGCCGCCGACGGCACGCCGCTCTTCGAAGAGACGCCGGAAGTGAAGGAGGCGATCAGCCAGAAGACGGCGCGGACGATGATGATCTTTTTGCGCAGCGTAGCGACCGAGGGAACAGCAGGGTCGCTGGCGGCGCTGCACTATCCCCTGGGCGGCAAGACAGGGACGACGAATGACTTTACCGACGCCTGGTTCGTAGGCTTCTCGCCTTCGGTCAGCTGCGGCGTGTGGGTGGGCTACGACAGCCGCGAATCACTGGGCGATAAAGAGACTGGCGCGCGCGCCGCGCTGCCCATCTGGACCGACTTTATGAAGACGGTGATCACGGCATCGCCCAACGAAGCGTTTCCGGGCACGCCCTCGACACCCTCGGACGCGGCGAAACAGACGGCGAAGCTGACGGAATTTCATTAAGCGCGTGGCCGCTGCGATCTCTGTTGCCGCCCCGTAAGCGACGCAACGGCCTGGCGGGATGGTATCTTTTCCACCATGCTGCATTTCAAGTGGATCCGTCCCACGGCCGCTCTGGTCTGCGCGGCTTTTGCTCTCCCTTGCCTGGCGCAAGCTCCACAGGCGCTCTTCTACATGACCGAAACGCCGGATTCGGTGCGAGATTTTTTGGCGCACGCGTCGCAGGTGGATCTGCTGGTGCCGACCTGGTACTCCGTCGACGAGAGTGGACTCGTCTCCGGGGAACCCGATCCTCTGGTGATGGCCACGGCGAAGGCCGCGCATGTGCCTGTGGAGCCGATCCTCTCGAACCATGCGGACAACCCAGCCATTTTCCACGCGCTCCTCGGGAATCCGGAAGGGCAGAGGCAGATGATCGCCGCTATGCTGCGCGAAGCTGGCGCTTACGGCTACAAGGGGTTCCAGTTCGATTTTGAGAACGTGGCCTGGACCGATCGCGATGCGCTGAGCGCCCTGGTGGCTCGCGCCGGCGCCGCATTGCATGCCGCGGGCTTTCAGCTCTCCATCGCCGTCGTACCCGCCGCGCCCGGCTATCCGGGCGCGACGGAATTCTCAAGCTGGAATTACGCCTATTGGCAGGGTGCTTACGATCTCGGGTCATTGGCTAAATCCACCGATCTGATTTGCCTGATGACCTACGACGAGAACACGGCGTACACCCCGCCTGGGCCGGTGGCCGGCTGGGTGTGGGTAGAGAAGAATCTCGCCTACGCGCTCCAGTCGGTGCCCAAAGCAAAACTCTCGCTGGGGATCCCGCTTTATGGGCGACACTGGTTTGCAGGCGCGCCGCGGCCGAACCCGGCTACTGCCGCATTGCCCTGGCATCCAGGCGGATCGCAGAACGACCTGCCCAACTCCACGGCCGATTACATCAATGGCGAAGACGCGCTCCTGTTGGCCAAAACCTGGGGCGCGACCATCCAGTGGGACCCGGTGGATCGCAGCTCCTGGTTCTGGTTTTATCGCGATAACGTACGCGAGTGGGTCTTCTTCACGACGGAGCGGAGCTTTGCTGCTCGTTACGATCTGGTGAAGCAGCGCGGCCTTGAAGGCTTCTGCTCGTGGGTGCTGGGCAGCGAAGATCAGTCAGTCTGGAAGGCGCTGCCCACGCACCCGTAACCTTCTGCAGCCTGCGCCATGACGCGGGCATCGAATTCGATATGACGAGCGCAACTTCCGCCCCCTTTGCGACCCGCAGGCTGGGAAACTCCGACCTTCATCTCACTCCCATTGGCTTCGGTGCGTGGGCCATCGGAGGAGGGAACTGGGAGTTCGCCTGGGGCTCACAGGACGATAACGATTCGGTTGCTGCCATTCATCGCGCTCTCGACCGCGGCATCAACTGGATCGACACCGCCGCAGTTTATGGCCTCGGCCACTCCGAGGAGGTTGTCGCGCGAGCCGTTCGATCCTCGCCACAGAAGCCGTATATCTTTACCAAGTGTTCCCGCCTCGGGAAGCCCGACGGCTCTATCTACGGAAACCTCGATCCCGCATCACTGACCGCGGAACTGCACGAGTCGTTGCGCCGGCTCGGCGTGGACGCCATCGACCTCTATCAGATTCACTGGCCCGATCCCGAAGGGCAACTCGAAGAGGCCTGGGACACGCTGGCGCGCTTTCAGCAGCAGGGCAAGGTGCGCTACATTGGCGTCTCCAACTTCAACGTCGAGCAGATGCGGCGCGTGCAGGCAATCGCTCCGATCACCTCGCTGCAGCCGCCCTATTCTCTGCTGCGGCGCGACATCGAGAGCGAGATTTTGCCCTTTTGCCGGGAGAATGGTATCGGCGTCATCAATTATTCGCCGATGGTATCCGGCCTGCTGACCGGCAAAATGACCGCCGAGCGTGTTCAGAAGTTCCCTGAAAACGACTGGCGCCGGCGCAACCAGAATTTTCGAGAGCCGAAGCTCTCGCGAAATCTGGCGCTGGCCGCGCTGCTGACAGAAATCGGCCGCGAACATGGGGTGCAGGCGGGCGTTGTCGCTATTGCATGGACACTCCGCAATCAGGCCGTTACGGCAGCCATCGTCGGCGCGCGGCGTCCGGAACAGGTTGAGGGAATTCTGCCCGCCGCTACATTCCGGCTCTCCGATGCCGAAGCCGAACGCATCGAACGCTGGCTGGCCGAACATCCCTAAGCCTGGACGGGCGGGGAGATACCGGGAGATCCTTGCCACGGGCCCAGCGTGGGCGATTGCTACACTATCTTCATGGCGTCCGCAGTCACACTTTCCCCTGAAGTGCGCGCGAAATATGAGGCTGTCATCGGCCTGGAAGTTCATGTGCAGCTGCTGACGGAAACCAAGGCCTTTTGCGGCTGCCCCAATCGCTTCGGCGCGCCTCCGAACACGAACGTCTGCCCTGTATGCCTTGGGCTTCCCGGGGCGTTGCCGGTGCTGAACAAGCGGGCGGTGGAGTTCGCCACACTGGCCTCGCTGGCGCTCCATTGCGAGGTGCGGGAGCGGTCGATCTTCGCGCGAAAGAATTACTTTTATCCCGACCTCCCGAAGGGCTACCAGATTTCGCAATATGACACGCCGCTGGGGGAGAACGGATGGATCGAAGTGCTCTCGGGCGAGGGCCGGAAGCGCGTCGGCATCACGCGGCTGCACATGGAAGAGGACGCTGGCAAGTCGATGCACGAGGGCTTCGCCGATTCCGCGACGCGCACCTATGTAGACCTGAACCGTTGTGGGACGCCGCTGGTGGAAATTGTGAGCGAGCCGGACTTGCGCACGCCCGACGAAGCGTACGAGTATCTGACGCGGCTGAAGGAGATCCTTCTGTACACGGCCGTCAGCGACTGCAACATGGAAGAGGGCTCGCTGCGCTGCGACGCCAATGTGAGCGTACGCCTGAAGGGCGCTGAAGAGTTCGGCACGAAGGCCGAGGTGAAAAACGTAAACAGTTTCCGCTTTATCCGTGCGGCACTGGAATACGAGATCGAGCGCCAGATCGAGCTTGTCGAGAGCGGCGGACGCGTGGTGCAGGAGACGCGGCTCTGGAATGCCGGCGAAGGACGGACGTACTCCATGCGATCGAAGGAGCAGGCGCACGATTACCGGTACTTCCCGGAGCCGGATTTGCCGCCGCTGATCGTGACCGATGCGTGGAAAGCGGAGATCGCCGCGCGCATGCCGGAGTTGCCGGGAGCGCGGCGCGCACGCATGATTGCGGAGTACGGCATCACCGAGCAGGATGCGCATACCCTGACCGCATCGCGGGAGTTCGCGGATCAGTTCGAGGAAGCTGCGCGGGCGGCGAAGAATCCGCGGCGCGTAGCCAACCTGGCTCAGAGCGAGCTCACGATGAGGCTCAAGGCGGCAGGACTTGAACTGGATCAGTCGCCCATCTCCATGAAGGGCGTGGCGCAGGCGGCGGACCTGGCAGAAGAAGGGAAGCTCTCCAGCAAGCAGCTGAAGCAGCTCTTCGATCTGTGCTTCGAGCGGAAGGAAGACTTCGGGACGGTCTACGAGCGAGAGAAGCCGCAGCAGATCACGGATTCATCGGTAATTGAGAAGATGATTGATGAAGTCATCGCGGCAAACCCTGCGCAGGTGGAGCAATACCGCAAGGGCAAGAAGACAGTAGCGGCGTTCTTCGTCGGTCAGGTGATGAAAGCCTCGAAGGGGCAAGCCAACCCTGCGCTTCTGAACGAACTGGTGACGAAGAAGCTCGACGCCTAAGAGGCCAGATCACTCCCCATTTTGCTCTGTTTCGCTGCGGACACCGGTGCAGGTGGTGACGGTGCGGGTGGGGGCGGCCTCCTCAGCGCGCGGGATTAATCATGCGCATAAGCCGTGCCGCGCAACAGGTCGATGCGCCACTCTAGGTCATGGTCCCCGCACAAGATCTTCGGCGAAAGCCTGACAAGCCTGCGTGCCACTTCGGGCCAGGTTGGAAGTCTTGCAGCATAGACAATATGCCGCTTCCCGCAATCCTTGTGGGCGCATGTGCATGTGACCCTCCAAAGTGGGGGCACCGGCGCGCCCGGGCTCCTGATGTCGAGATCGCTCTGAATATCTTCAGGAGAGCGTACGCAGGCCAGTCCGTGACGGAGGCATACAAAATTCGCCGGCCAGTATTCCGTGGGCTGGTATAGCGGGCCTTCATATTTTCCCAGGGGGCTTTGGTGGGGGAGGGGAAGATGGCAGATCGGCTCCAGTTGTGTAGGGATGCAATCGAAGCGAATCGAATAAACGATTGTGAAGTCACCCATAGCGGCACCTCAAATGAGCGTTAGGCGCCAATGCCTGCCCTGTATGCACACTTCAACAGGACGCTGCGCTCTGGGGGGAGCAGGAGGGCAGCCCAGAAAGCTTGGAATCGGCTTTTTGTGAGCGAGTATGCCAGACAGATGCGCGGCAGGCAAGAAGAAAGCGGCCGCTGTGCAGGTGATCGCGCATCGATTCAGGCGGCTGCGCCCTCTTCCGCGGCGCGGCGCACGATGGCCGAGGCGATCTTCCCAATCCAAAAAACAGATGCAGCGAAATAGCTTGCTGCCAATCCCGGGAGGCGCTGCAGATGGCTCGTAAGGAATTCTGTGCCGGGAAGCAATTCAGCTACGAGCGATTCCCCGAGAGCAGCGGCTCACGATTCAGGATGGTTACTAAAGGTTGCAAATTTTTAGAAACTTCGCCTTCGGGGCCGGGTTCATGCCCACAAACGGCGATCCATGTAAGACGCCGTCACTCAGAAATCAAGCAGCTCCTGGGCATGCTGCGCGTAATCGGTGCGGCGGCCGTTTTCCGAGAAGGACAATCCCGCGGGCGGTTCGCGGCAGCGCTCTGCGCAGACGCTGCACCTGTGCCCAAAGCCTCGTCCTTCCCGGCAAAGGCGTGCTTCAGAGCTGCAGAAAGCGATTCACTATGTTTGCCGACGCAACCTCTTTCTCGCGCAAATCGGTTCTGCGCTTCTGTGCGGTCCCAGTTGCACTGTGTGCTCTGCTGGTGGCAGGCTGCAGCAGCACGATCAGTTCGTCCGGCCAGCAGGGCGGCGCCACAAGCGGCGAGGCTTTCGTGATTGGGACTGACGCGCCCCTGGCCAGCGTGGTCTCGTTTAACGCGACGATTAGTTCCATTGACGCGATTGACGCTGACGGCAATTCCACCAGTTTGCTGAGCAGTCCACAGACGGTGGACTTCGCCCGCTTCAATGGCCTGCAGACGCTGCTGGACATGAACGAGGTTCCGGCAGATACCTACACGCAAATCGCAGTCACTTTCAGCGGCGCGACCATCGGCTACCTGCAGACTACGGCCGGCGCTGCGCCGACCATTCAGACCATGCAGGCGTCTTTTACCACCCCGACCGTGACGGTTACGCTGACGAATCCGCTGGTTGTCGCGCAGACGGGACCGGTCGGCATCCGCCTGGATTTCCTCCTGGGTAAGTCCATTCAGGTTTCCGGCGGCGAGATCACCGGCCAGGTCAATCCCATGCTGGACATCACAGCCGTGGGGCCGAATGCTCCCCAGGGCTATATCGATGAGTTCATTGCCGGAGTCGTGAGTGTGGATCAAACCGGGCAATCCTTCGTGATTCAGGGACCGCATGGTCGCAATTTCACGGTGGACGTGAGCGGGCAGACGCAATGGGACGACGGAAGCACTCTCGCGAGCCTGACCAACACGAGCATCGTTCAAATATCGGGAACGATCGACAAGGCAGATTCCACCATCGACGCCGATGAGGTGTTGGTGCTGTCGCAGGACGGCTTCTATGCGGCGGGAACGATGACGTATGTCGATTCCGCGAACGTGCCGCCCGATGACTTCCAGCTGTACGTGCGCGGCACTCTTCCCGCCACAGGCGACGGGGTCACGCTCGGGCAAGTCGCGCAAGTCAATCTGACGGGTAACGAAAAATATTACATCTACTGGATGCACAACAGATTCACGCAGTTTCTCTTCAACCGCTCCACCCTGCTGGCTGGGCAGCACATCGCTGTCGGCGGTCCGCTGAGTGGTGCGACCAATGCGCAGGCGCTCAGCGTCAACCGGATTGTGCTGCGCGACTGGGGCTTCAACGGCACGATTGTTCCAGGCACGGTCAACACCGGTAACGGGACATTCCAGATGCAGATCAGCGGATTCGCCGGCCTGTTAATTCCACAAACCGTCACGGTCTACACGGCCAGCGGTACGGATTACCGTTACGGTTTCAACGGAATGAGCGATGTAAGCGCCAGCACGTCCATCCGCGTGGTGGGGCTGCTTCTGGAGGATCCGACGTCGGGAGAAACGATCCTGTTGGCGCGTCACATTGATGATATGGCCAACGAATAGAGAGCAGAAAAGCCGGACTCCCCCCTGGGCGGCGGGCTCCTGTGGGCCTGCCGCCCGTTTGTTTGCATCGATTCAGTGTCCGGCATACGCGGAGCGGATATACTTTTGCGCCTGCTCGCCCTGCACGGTGTCGGCACCGGCGCTCATCACGGCCCGGTATTCGTTCACGGCTGCGGCACGATCATGCATGAGGTCAAGCGTTTCGCCGGCCCTGAGCAGGCAGCGGCGGCGCAGCTCCTGGCTGGTATGGGGCTGGAACGCGCCATTGCGATAAGCCGCTACGGCTTCAGCATAATGGGCCTGGCCGCGCAAGGCCTCGGCCAGCCCGTACCAGGCGAGCTCCACGTGAGCAGAGTCGAAATAGCCGGGGCGCCGCGCGAGATCGATGAGGTGCTGATACGTGTAGACCGCGGTCATCCCTTCGCCCCCGTCTTTTTGCAGGTTGGCTTCTTCCAGTTGAAAGAGAAATCCGTGCGGATATTCCTGCGCAAGGCCGTGAGCGATGGAGGCGGCCTGCGCGTACTTTGCCTCGCGCCGCAGGAAGAGCATCATCGCGGTGCGGGCCTCGACATTGGTCACAACGCCGCGGGCAGCATCGTCCTGGAGAAGGGCCATGCCCTGGGATTTCGAGCCATGAATTCCGACGATGCCAATGAAGATCTTAAAAGCAAAGGGAAGCGCGCCGACGACATAGTCGTAGACGCCGACTACGAGCTTGGCGTCGACATAGTCAGGATCGAGCTGGAGAACGCGGCTGCAGTCGTTGCGTGCGTCCCAGGCCTGACGCAATCCGGTGCTGAAGGCGCGGTCGGCCATCCCGGAATAGGTCGCCTCCAGGCTGCGCGCCCAGCCGCGGGCAAAGAGTGCGTTCACATCATTGGGATTGCGGCTGAGTTCCGCATTGGCCTCGCTGACCACCTGCGCGCCCAGCGCGCGGATGCGGTCACGCGTCTGCGGGTCTTCCGTCACGGTGTGCTTGCCGGTGAGGAAGCCGTC
>JASHNS010000086.1 GCA_030041515.1 Acidobacteriaceae bacterium
GCGGGAACGCTGTTCCAGCCGGTGGTGGTGCTGGTGTGAGGGATAGGGGATAGGGGATGGGGATCGGTGATCAGAGATCAGTAACCAGTGAACGGACCCCCCTGTCGTCCAAAAACGGGACGACAAGGGTGGGGCACCCCAGCATTCGCAGAGGTACGAGTAACTCATCGTTATGAGTTACTCGTTGCTGGTTCTTCGTGGTTAGTGGCGGACGGCGGCGTTGTGCTTGTCGCGGTAGATGGCGCGCGACGTGCGGTTCTGGCGCCGGTTGAGGGTGGCGCGGTCGGCGCGGGTGAGATGGCCGTTGTCGGCGCGGCGCATGCTGCGCTCCTGGCGATTGATGGAGGCTTCGCGGCCCTCGAGATGAGCGGTTTCGCGCGGGGTGAGCTGGCCGGAGCGGACGCCCTGGGCGATGCGCGCCTGCTGGTGGTTCTTACGCTGCTGGATGGTGGGTTGGGTTTGGCACATCGCGACCGTGGTCGAGAGAGCCAGAAAGGCCGTAGCGAAAAGAGAGAGTTTCATGGGTCGATCTCCTGGCCGCGGAGGGTGAGGTCCCGCGCGCTTGTATCGTGAAAACCAGGATGCCGAAGAAAGTTGCTGGCTTCCCCTCCTTGTCGTCCAAAAGCGGGATGACAACCCACTCGCGCACGCCAACTGCAGGCGTGTTGGAGACCCCGGACAAGGGCGGGTACCCCTTTTATGCACCCGTTTATTTGCGCAGGAGGGGCCTGAGAACGGGAATGAAGTTGTGGGCGAGAATTTCGGCGCCTTCAGCGGTGGGATGGGTGCCGTCGGATTGAATGGCGTTCGGCACCTCGTAGACGTTTTGGTAGATGTTGGGAATGACCGGAACGTGATAGCGAGTGGCGATCAGAGAAAAAGTTGCGTTGAACTGGCGGATGTAATCGGGGCCGTAGTTGGGGGGGAGAGTAATGCCGAGCAAAAGGACTTTGCTGCCCGCCTGTAACAGAGTGGAGACGATGGTGCCGAGGTTGCGGCGGGTGTCCGTGATGGGGATGCCGCGGAGTCCGTCGTTGCCGCCGAATTCCACCAGGACGACGGCGGGATGGAGGCGGAGAATGTCGGGAAGACGGTCGACGCCGTCTTTGGTGGTGTTGCCGCTGATGCCGGAGTTGACGACGCGGTAGTGGTAGCCGTGGGCGTCGAGGTCGGATTGCAGGTCGTCCGGGTAGGACTTGCCGGGAGCGACGCCGTAGCCTGCGGTGATGCTGTCGCCGAAGCAATCGATGACGGGGCGTGGGGGGTGGGCGCGACGCGGGGCAGCGTAGGCTGATGGGAGGAGAAGGGCGGCGGCGAGGGGGAACCAGTGGCGGCTGCGGCGCGTAGGCAGGATCATGGCTTGAAATGCAAGTCCTTCGACTGCGTTCGATCGCTGTAGCGAACGAACTTCGCTCAGGATGACACTTTTACATTAGACGAGGGATGGAAGGGATGGAATCGGGAGATTCGATGATTGAGGTGCGGGGACTGAAGAAGTCGATCCGGAACGGCGCGCGGACGGTAGAGATCCTGCGCGGGATCGATCTGACGATTCCGAAGGGGCAGTTTGCGGCGATCATGGGCGCGAGCGGGAGCGGCAAGAGCACGCTGCTGGGACTGCTGGCCGGGCTGGACTCGCCGTCAGAAGGTGAAGTGATCCTGGATGGAGTCTCGATCGGCAGCCTCGAGGAAGACAAGCTGGCTGAAGTGCGAGGCCGACGGATTGGGTTCGTGTTCCAGTCGTATCAACTGATTCCGACGCTGACGGCACTGGAAAATGTGATGCTGCCGCATGAGCTGAACGCACCGGGGAATGCGCGGGGCCGTGCGGAGGCGCTGCTGGAGACAGTGGGGCTGGGGGACCGGCTGCATCACTATCCGGTGCAGCTTTCGGGCGGGGAACAGCAGCGCGTGGCGCTGGCGCGGGCGTTTGTGCTGGAGCCGCCCATTGTGCTGGCGGACGAGCCGACGGGAAATCTGGACTCGAAAAATGGGCAACACGTGCTGGAGTTGTTGATGGAGCGGCAGCGCGAGTCGGGGACGACGCTGGTGATGGTGACGCACGATGCGCAGATTGCGGAGCGGGCGGACCGGAAGATCCATCTGCGAGATGGAACGATCGTGGCCGATGAACTGCAAACTGCGGTGAGAACGGAGACGCTGCGATGAAACCTGCATTGCCCTGGGGCACGGCGGGGCGCATCGCGTGGAGGGAATTGCGCGCGGGGAAGGCGAAGTTTCTGTTCGTCCTGTTGTCGGTGGCGGTGGGCGTGGCGGCGCTCACCGGCGTGCGCGGGTTCAGCGATTCGTTTTCGCGAGCGCTGCTGACGCAGGCGCGGAGCATCCTGGCAGCGGATGTTTCGGCGCGGATGTTCCGGCAGGCGACGCCGCAGGAGACGCAGGAACTGCGGGCGCTCGAGCCCAGAGGGGTGCGCGAGACGGTTGTGACGGAAACGCTGTCGATGGCGATGGTGAAGGGCGATCCGATCCCGTTGCTGGTGTCGCTGAAGGCGGTGAATCCTGAGAAATATCCATTTTATGGAACTGTCGTTTTGTCGGCGCGGGCGGGAAGCGGAGCGCGGAGCGAACACCCGAGCCTCGAGCAGGCGCTGACGAACGAGACTGCGGTGGTGGACGACAACCTGCTGGTGCGGCTGCGCGCGAAAGTGGGCGATGAACTGAAGATCGGAGACGAGTGGTTTCGAATCGCAGCGGTGATTGAGAAAGAGCCGGATCGGCTGACGGCGGGGGTGGGGCTGGGCCCGCGGGTGATGATCACTCGGCAGGCGCTGGCGCAGGCGGGACTGCTGGCGCCGGGCAGCCGGGCGACGGAGCGCTATCTGTTTGCGGTGGAGAACAAGCAGAGCGTGGATGCGGTGAAGAGCCAGGTTGAGAAAGATTTGCCGGAGGCGCAGGTGACGGACTTTCGGGAGGCGAGCCCGCAACTGACGCAGGGGCTGGACCACGCGACGGGATTGCTGAGCCTGATTTGTCTGGTGGCGATGGTGCTGGGCGCGATCGGGGTGGCGATGGCGATGCGCGCGCACCTGCAGCAGCGGATCGAGGTTCTGGCGATCATGAAGTCGGTGGGGGCGCGGTCGGCGGATATTCTGCGGATTTATCTGCTGCAGACGGTGCTGCTGGGCGTGGCGGGAGCGCTGATCGGGATTGGGCTGGGGCTGGGCGTGGAATACGCGCTGCCGGTGGTGCTGGGGAAGCTGCTGCCGTTACAGCCGGCGATTCGATTGCCGCTGGATCCGGTGCTGGCGGCGCTGGGGACGGGCGTGCTGACGACAGTGCTGTTCTGTTTGCCGCCGCTGCTGGATGTGCGGCGGGTGCGGCCTGTACTGGTGCTGAGGAGGACGGTGGAGAGCGGGAACGGCGGCGGCTGGGGCACGTGGCTGCGCGAACACAGGCTGCAGATGGTATCGATCGTCGTGATTCTGGCGGGGCTGGCGGGAATTGCGGCGGGACTGGCGGATTCGGTGGTGGTGGGCAAGTGGTTCGCGATCTGCCTGGCAGGAGTGCTCACAGTGCTGCTTGGGCTTTCGGCGGCGACGCTGCGCGGGTTGCGGGCGTTTTTGTCGCGGACACGGTTACATTTACACTCGACGCTGCGGCACGGGCTGGCGAATTTGTATCGCCCGGGGAACCAGTCGGCGGCGGTGCTGGCGGCGCTGGGGGCGGGGGTGATGCTGATCCTGAGCGTGTTCCTGATGCAGCAATCGATTGTGGAGTCGCTGCGCGAGGATGTGAAGCCGGAGACACCGAACGTGTTCCTGATCGACATGAGCACGGACGAGCTGCCGGGGATTCGGGGGCTGCTGGCGAAGCAGAAGGGGGTGATCGCCGGACTGGAGGCGATTCCGGTGGTCGCGGGGCGGGTGGAGTCGATTAACGGGACGCCGGTGGATCAGCTGAAGGTGAAGAATTATCCGAAGCACCTGCTGCAATCGGCGGATTTATCGTGGTCGGGAACGGTTCCGGCAGGAACGAAAGTAGCGGAAGGGAAGTGGTGGGCGAGCGGCAGCCAGAAGAGCGGTCTGGCTGTGGTGGACCGCGTGGCGGCGCGGCTGCACCTGAAGATCGGGACGCCGGTGATTTTTGTTGTGGGCCAGAAGACGATTGCGGTGAAGGTGGCGGCGATCTACAAGGTGACGGGCGAGCATGCGTTTGCACGCAGCGAGTTCGTGATGCCGGAAGCGGAACTGAAGGGTCAGCCGGTGGTGTGGTACGGCGACGTACACGCGCGGCCGGGGGCGATTCCGGACATCGAGCGCGCGCTGTTCGCGGCGTATCCCACAGTGACGGTGATCAACATCGCGGATATTGTGGAGACGATCCAGGGGGTCGTGGATCAGATCACGCTGGTGATCCGGTTTCTTGCGGCGTTTTCGATCCTGTCGGGGCTGATCATTCTGGCGTCGAGCGTGGCGGGCACGCGCTTCCGGCGGATTCGCGAGGTGGTGGTGCTGAAGACGCTGGGGGCGACGCGGCGGCGCATCGCGACGGTGTTCAGCGTGGAGTTTACCGTGCTGGGACTGCTGGCGGGAGCCGTGGGCGTGATTTTTGCGAACCTGCTGACGCGGATTCTGCTGCACCGGATGGATGTGACGTTCCATCGGGATCTGCCGGGATCACTGGGCGCAGTGGCGGCGACGGCCGTGCTGGCCGTGGCGACGGGATGGATTGCGTGCTGGCGCATTTTGGGGCAGAAGCCACTGGAAGTGCTGCGCGAGGAATAAAGAGCTGTCTAACGCGGCTGAACAGCGACGAGGACCAGGGCCGCGAGAAAGACCGCCTGTATGAGCCCACGCAGGAGCAGGCCGGGAGCGGGACGGCCCAGGATCGTGAGGCGTTCGCGCGCGGCGCGCATATTCGCGGGAAAGAGCGCCAGCAGAAGAACCGCGAGGCAGAGGGCAGCGAGTCGCGCTGTCGCAGGCACAAGCAGCCCGATGGCTCCGGCAATTTCAAGGATTCCTGTGATGGTGACCAGGAGGCCGGCGTGCGGAAAGGCGGAAGGAACCATGCGTATCAAATCGGGCCTTCCCTTGCCCCAGTGAGCGGATGCCGTGAGCAGGAACATGAGACAGAGAGCGATGCGGAGAGGCAGGGACACGTTGTCGAGAGCCGTTACACCGAGAAAACCGGCCGCGCGGAGAACCGCAAAGGAGATCAGAAGGACGAAGAGGGGAATCATGTCACCCGCATATTAGTTGACGGGGTGCTTTTGGTGAAGGCCGGCGTGGATTGGATCGCAGCGAGCCGCACGGCGGTGATGCGGAAATTCGCAGGCACGCCACGATTGAGGTTACGGAGCGTCCGAGACGCAGCGGAAGCCGACGGTTCCGGAGCGGTCGTAGCTGGGCGCCATGAGCAGCAGCTTGCCGTGCGTATCGTTGGCATAGGCCTGGGGGAAATACCAGATGGAACCCTGCGGCTGGTAGTAGCTGCCGCCACGGAGAATGGCCGCGCGGGTGTGGTGGTCGACGAATTCGTCGGTCCATTGCCAGATGTTTCCCACCAGATCCATCACGCCGTAGGGGCTCGCGCCGGAGGGGTGAGCGCTGACGTCGTCGGGAGCGCGGAGGGATCGTCCCTGATCGGGGATGGGCACGGCGGCGGGGTTCCACTGATTGCCCCACGGGTAAAGACGGCCGTCGGTGCCCTGAGCAGCCAGCTGCCACTCCCATTCGTGAGGAAGTCGCTTGCCAGCCCACATCGCGTAAGCGCGAGCATCCTCGATGGAGACCCAAGTGACGGGCTTGTTGGCCCATCCGGCGGGCCAGGAGCCGTTCTTCCAGTCTTTGAGGAAATTTGCTGCGTCGCGCGGCGCGTAGTGGGTCGCGTCGAGAAATTTTTTGAAGCCGGCGTTCGTGACCGGGTACTTATCGATATAGAACGATTTGACGTTCATGCGGTGCTCGTGGAAGCGGCGGGGCGAGTCTTCCCAGGGATATTGCACGTCAACGCCAACGTCGTCGCCACCCTCAATCTCAATGCCGCGGACGCGGAAGAGGTAGCTGCCGCCGGGGATGAGCACCATGCCGGGCGGCGTTGTTTTGGCGGGCGCGGTGGGGGCGATGGCGACGATGTGCTGGGGCAGGAACTGCCACTGGTGGGAGTAACTCGCGAGCGGCGTTGCGGTGAGCTTCGCCATGGTCGTCATCAGGTGCTGGAGGGCGGGCGTGAGGGATGGCGCGGCGAGAACGAGGCCGTAGCCGTGCGCTTCCATGGCGAAGGAGAGGACAGCCTGGGCGCCGTCGGTCTCGGGCGTCAATTCCCTGCCGTGATAAAGGTCGTAATAGTGGATGCCGGGGGCGGCGGGAACGGTGAGTTGCGGACCCTCGATATCGTAGGCGTTGCGATTGACGATGGTCCAGACGGTCTGACGGCCGAGCGGCCAGCGGCTGGCAAAGACGCCGTAGCGGTGCGTGGGGTAGTAGGGCTCCCAGCCGGCGCTGACGAGGAACGGCGCGATGGCGCGCTCCATAGTGGCGACGCGGCGCGTAGCTTCGGCATCGCGGGGCGTGATCCCGTTCCAGATGCCCCAGATATTTTCCCAGCTCTCCCAGCCTTCGCCGTTGAAGAACGCGAACTGGAGGTCGCCGGTTTTGTCGCGGTTCCAGCGATCGGAGATGTTCACCTGATGGCGCGTTTCGAGCCAGCGAAAACGGTCGACGGTGGGTGCGAACTGGAAGTCGTACTGGCCCCAGGTGAGAACGTTCCAGGCGAGCGCTTCGTCGGAGGGACTGTCTTCCGGCTCAAAGGCGAGGGGGTGACCGATTTTTTCCGCGGCGAGCGAAAAGGCGAGCGGGACGCCATCCTGGGTGTCGCCGTTGACGCCATCGGCGTCGATGGACTTCATGAGCGCGGCGATGGCCTGAGGCCACGGCTGGCCAGGATCGCGGGTGCCCTGATCCCACATCATCATGGGAAAGAGGACGCGCACGCCGCGGCGATGGAAGTCCTCGACCATCCGGCGGACGCCGGCGATGCCGCCAGGCATGGAGCGCACCATGTCGAGCTGGTTGCGGTCGTCGATGCCCATGTTGGGGTAGGTGGACCAGATGAGGACCGCATCGATGCCGCCATAGCGCTTGTCGAGATCATCGAGATAGCGGTCGACGGTGTAGCGGCCGGCCACGGGGTCGTAGAAGTAGCGATCCTGGACCATCATCTGGGGCTGCATGAAGCTGGACTGGGCCCAGGCGAGCGCAGGCAGCGAGTAGCGACCGGGATTGAAGCCGACGCGGATGAGCCTTTCTCTGCGCCAGGCGGTGACGGCTTTGAGCCATTCCCGGTGCTCGCCGCCGGTGCAGGGATAGCCGCCGCTGTCACCAGGCGCCGCGAGCGTGACGCAGTCCGGCGGCGGGATCTGCTGATCGCGCGGGACGTAACGATCGTCCTGGCTGGATGCGGCGCTGACCAGCAGGAGGATGAAGACGGTCCACGAAGCGGCGGCTGCGATGCGCGTGGGCTTCCGGCGCATCGGCTACTCGCTCCCGAACGGCAGCGGCGCAGGTTGACCTGCCATCCGCCAGGACCACATCAGGAACGACGCAGCGGTGAGATCGATGGCCGGCTCGGTGGTGGTGTAGGACTGCATGTTGTCTTTGTACAAGGCGTAGACGGATGGGTCATAAGCGCCGTCGTTGCCGTTGAATTTGCGGAATGGGTTGGCACCGTTGGCAGGGCAGAGGATCATGCCCTGGACCACGCCGGAGCTGTTCTGGTCGGCGGGGCCCTCAGAAGAAGCGCCCCAGAGGATGGGTGTGCCGCCTGAGGTTCCGTCCAGGGCGCCGGCCAGATTCGCTACCTGGTGCTGAATGCAGTTGGGGAAGGTGGTGCCATCGCCGACGATGAAGGAAGATCCCCAGGAGTTTGCGCCGAGGATATTGCCGAGCCAGCGCTCAGCGAAGAGGTTATAGCGGGCATCGCCGGTGATCCAGTAGGCTTCGCTGGCCATCACGGAGAGACCGGCGCCATGGGAGGTGACGTCGCCGTTGTCCCACTGCTCGCCGAATCCCCAGGGATCCTGCGCGGCCTGCTGGATGGCGACGCCGACCTGAGCGAGGAACTGGCTGCGGATGCCCGAGGCGGAGTAAGCAAGGCCGCTGGGGTCGCCAGCCGCGCGCAGTGCGCGGTAAAGCTCGAAGTGAGCAAGGCCGCTGACGTCGAGCAGGTTGAGGGTGTCTTCGTTGCCGGGAATGTAGACGTCGTTGACGTAGTTTTTGGCGAACTGCGCTGCGTCGGCGAGGTACTTCATCGGGTTGGTGACGGGCAGACCCGAGGCGAGGTCGCCGCACTGCTGCGCCTCGGCGAGGGCAAAATAAAGCTCGGTTGCGCCCAGCTCCATGTCGTCATCCCAAACGGTTTCGTCATTGGGCGGAATCGTGGTGAGCAGGCAGGTGGGGCACTGCGTGGTGTAGGAGAAACCGGCGGGATCGGGGTAGGAAAGGTTGGCGAGCGCGTAAATATCCTCGGCGTCTTTGAGGCAGGTATGGGCGAGCGCCGGCCTGGTGGCGTGGTTGAGCTGATAGCAGAGAGCAAAATCGGCCGAGAGGCGTCCGGCGAGGTTCGGGCTGATCTGGGAACCCTGGGGCAGCTCAGAGAAGACAGCGCGATTGCAGATGTAATAGGTGGTGAGGGGATCGCATGGCTCGGGATCGCCCGATTGATCGTAGTTATCGGCAGCCTGGGGAAGGGTCCAGATATCGTATTCGGTGATGAGGCAATACGGACTGTTATAGGTGCCGCCGCAATAGCCAGCCGTTGAGGCGGGATCGCCCATGCCGTAGTAGTCCCAGTCCTGGCTGTTGTCGACCTGAACGGCGAGGGTTTTGGTGCCCTCATTCCACATCTTCATCAGCCATTGGAGGCCGAAGGCGGCTTCAGCGGTGAAGTCAGAGGAGTAGGGAGCGCCGTTGCCGCTGTTGCCGGCGTAGGAGACGGAGACGGGGGGAGCGGGGGGGTGAATGGGAGCGCCGGCGCCCATCTGGGCGGGGAAATCGCGAACGCCGATTTCCATCAGCGCCACGACGTAAGTCTCGTCCTCCACATACTTCATGTAGTCGCCCGCGTCCCACCAGCCGCCGGAAACGTCGATGTGGGGCAGATTCGCAGCGACCAGCGGCGGGGTGGGCGGGGGATTGTCCACGTAGCCGTTGTTGTCGATGGGAGGGGTGATGTACTGGACGGCATTGGCGTCCTTCAGGTGCCCCGGCGCTGTGCGCAGCGCGTTGGGGATGAAGTCGGGGCCGTCGCGCTCAGTTTGATAGAAGAAGAGCGTATTGAGCAGGAAGCCTGGGTAGAGAACGTCGGGGGTGTCGACGGCAAACGGCGGCGAGGTTGCGCTGACGGGACCAGCAACGGCAACGGTGTAGGTATCGCGGGCGGGAACGGAGAAGTCGATGGGGTAGACGTCGTAGATCAATGTTTTGCTGTGACCCCAGGTGCCGATGAGAGCGCCAACGGCGCCGGAGGCGACGACCTTGCCCGAGGAGTTCGTCACCGTGAACGTCACGCCGCTTACGGGAGACCTGGTCATGAGATAGGCGCGTGCGGGCTGGCCGGATTCATAGCCCGCCTGATCGACGCGGATCCAGGCGGATTCAGCGGAAGCGGCGGCAGCGAGCAGCAAAGCGGCGAGAAGGAAAGGAAGAGGGCGGCGGGCTTTGCGAATGGAACAAATCATGAGAAGCTCTCGATCCGAATCAGGAGCCAGCGTGGAGCGCGAACTGGATGCCGGTTCGACCTGGGTCGAGTTGATGAGGCCGAAGGCGGCGCTACCGATGGCTTCCGTTCAAGCGGGGGAATGCATGTTGGTGGACGCCGCGGACGGCAAGCGGCGCGTTCCGGAATCGTGGAGAATTCTAGATTCAAACGATTGAATCGTCAACCAGCCAGCAGGGAGGCGAGCCAGGGGGATGGCTGGTCCGCGCAGTCATCAGGACAACAGGATCAACCAGCTGCCGCTTCCGATTCGGCGAGGCCGGAGGCGGCGAGGGGGTATGAGGTGCCGCGCCGCTCCTGGGCCACTTCCTTGACATTCTCAGTTTTCGGCTGCTAGATTTTCACGCATTCAAACGTTTCAATTGCAGCGAGCAACGCTCGCTGCCCAACTGCGCGCCATAACGACTGAGATGTGCGTCTCCGGAGAGCTCATGAAAATCCCCGCCTGCCCGCGGATTCTGAGGAATTGGGTTCTTGCTGCCATGGTGTTGCCGCTGGGTGTGCCGCTGCGTGCGCAGATGATCCGGATCGACGCGGCTGCTCCGGTCAACACGATCAATCCCCGCACGTCGGTTGGAGCGGGCATCGATCAAATCCCCGTGGCGGCAATCGAACACGATCTGACGCCGGAGGCGCTGCAACCGGTGCTGAAGGCCGGATGGCAACCGATCACTTACCGGCAGAACACCGATCTTTCCATGACAGCGTGGCACTGGAATCCGGTGGGCACGTGGAGCGGGCCGGGCGATCAGGGGTACTTCACGGGCTCCGCAGATTCGAAAGGATTCATCCGTCTCTCGTACGGCTACGCGCTGACGCATCGCGGAGTTACTGCCAACGATGGCACCGGACCGGCGGGATTTTCAGTGTTGACGGACGGGGATGCAGCGACCTACTGGAAGAGCAATCCGTATCTAACCAGCCGTTACACGCATGAGCCTGACGCCCTGCATCCACAGTGGGTGATTATCGATCTCTCCAGATACCAGCTGGTGGATACGATCAGGATCAACTGGGCGCAGCCCTACGCGACAAAGTATGTGGTGCAGTACTGGTCGCAGCCGGGCCTGGCTACGGACCCTCTGCATTTCCCGCTGCTGGGCGTGTGGACGGCCTTTCCCGAGGGGGTCATCACCGAAGGGAGCGGAGGCATTGCTACGCTGCGGCTCTCAAAGATGCCCGTAAGCGTGCGGTATGTTCGCGTTTTGATGACGGAGTCTTCCAACACCTGCGACACCCACGGCTCCGGGGATCCGCGGAATTGCGTTGGCTACGCGATTAACGAGGTTTACCTTGGGACGACGTCGAAGGATGGGATGTTTCATGATCTGGTGCAGCACACAGCGGATCCGGACCAAACGGCGACGTATTCCTCTTCGATCGACCCCTGGCACACAGCGAGCAGCCATGTGAACAGGAACGAAGCACAGGTCGGCTTCGATCTCTTCTTTCGCAGCGGAGTAACACGGGGGCTGCCGGCCATGATCCCGATTGCGATGCTGTATAACACGCCGGAGAACGCGGCGGCAGAGATCGAGTACATCGAGAATCACAAATACCCAATCTCCTATGTGGAAATGGGGGAAGAAGCCGACGGCCAGTTCATTTCGCCGGAAGATTACGGCGCTCTGTACCTGCAGTTTGCGGCGGCTTTGCACAAGGTTGACCCGCATCTGAAGCTGGGCGGGCCCTCGTTCCAGGGAGTGAATCAGGATATCGAGTACTGGCCAGATGCCGAAGGGCGCACGTCATGGTTCAGCCGCTTCCTGCTCTACCTGAAGGAGCACCAGGCGATGAGGGAGCTGAGCTTCTTCTCGTTCGAGCACTATCCATTCGTCCCATGCCAGATTACGTGGGCGAATCTATACGAAGAGCCTGCACTGATCCAGCACATCATTGACGTATGGCACGATGACGGGTTGCCGAAAGATATTCCTTACTTCATTACGGAATCGAATTTGTCTTCTTCGCCGGGAGAGCCCTACCAAAGCGTATTCGGCGGTCTGTGGCTGGCGGACTACATTGGGTCATTCCTGACGGATGGCGGCAGCGGGGTCTATTATTTTCACGATCTGCCGCTGCAACTGGAGATGGGGTGCAACAACTCGGTGGGGACGTTCGGGATGTTCACGCTGAACCCCGACTACTCGGTGAAGCAACCTTTATCGCAATTCTTCGCGAGCGAACTGATCAACCACGCGTGGCTTGCATCCGATGGCGATAACCGGATTTTCCGAGCCAGCTCAGACATTCAGGATGGCGCGGGCAATACGCTGGTGACCGCTTATGCCGCGCAGCATCCCGACGGCATCTGGTCGGTCATGATCGTCAACAAGGACCAGAACAATGATCACCGAATCCACATCGAGTTTGCGGGAAGAGAGGCCGAGCCGCAGAGCTTCAGCGGGGCGGTGTCTGAATCAGTGTTTGGCCGCGGGGAATACCATTGGCATCCGCTGCTGCGTAACTTCAATGCGCACCTGCCGATTGTCATGAGCAGTGCCCCGGATCTGTATTACGGAGAAGGGAAGGCCGATCCCGACGGACCGATCATGCACCGCGAACTGCCGTCGGGGGAACCGGTTCTGTTGCCTGCGGCGTCGATCGTGGTGTTAGAGGGGCATGTGGGACCGCCGAGCGGGCGGGATCAACACTAGCGCAATCGCGCCCGGGAGACGTGACATGAGATCTGTATCGGGCCGGAACCGTGACCGAGTGACATCCAGGAATGAGCGGGCGCACGCGGGCGGGTGGCGACTATGGTGTATGCCGGCGTTTGTGGTGCTGTTGGCATTCTGTACGGGCGCGAGCGCGCAGCAGATCAACGAGACAACATTTGCCGGATTGCATTGGCGCTTTGTCGGGCCGTATAACGGCGGGCGAGCTGAAGCGGCCGCAGGGGTATCGGGAACGAACACTTACTATTTCGGCGCGGTGGCGGGCGGTGTGTGGAAGAGCATCGACGCAGGGGAGCACTGGGCCCCGATCTTCGACAAAGAACCGGTTGCCTCGATCGGCGCCCTTGCGATCGCGCCCTCCGATCCCAACGTGATCTACGCAGGCACAGGAGAAGAGGCGATACGCGGCGACATCAGCTATGGCGACGGGATGTGGAGGTCGACCGACGCGGGAAAGACGTGGACGCACATCGGACTGGAGAAGACGCAGCATGTGGCGGCCATTCTGGTTGATCCGCATGATGCCGACGTGGCGCTGGTGGCAGCGCTTGGCGATCCCTTCGGGCCGAGCCCGGAGCGGGGAGTCTTTCGCACGAGCGACGGCGGAAAAACCTGGGCGAAAGTCCTCTATAAGGATGACCAGACGGGAGCGGTCGACCTGGTCTTCGACCCGCAGAATTCTCGCATTGTCTATGCGGCGCTGTATCAGATCAGCCGCACGCCGTGGGGGTTTACGAGCGGTGGGCCGGGCAGCGGAATCTATCGATCGACGGATGAAGGAGTCACGTGGAAGCAACTGAGCGGGCACGGGCTTCCGGATGGAGTGCTGGGCCGGATTGGGCTGGCGGTGGGCGCCGATTCCGAGCACGTTTACGCGCTGATCGAGGCAAAGAAGGGGGGATTGTATGCCTCTGACGACGCAGGCAGGAATTGGCGTTTTGTGACGGACGATCACCGTTTCCGGCAGCGAGCCTGGTATTTCACCAACATCTATGCCGATCCAAAGAATCCCGATACTATCTACATCCTGAATACAAGCGTGTACCGTTCGACGGATGGGGGGCGGACGTGGGCAACGGTGGGGGCGCGGACTCTCGGCGACAATCATTGCCTGTGGATCGATCCTGCCGCTCCCGGACACATGATCGTGGCCGACGACGGCGGGGCAAGCGTCACGGTGGATGGAGGCCAGACCTGGTCCTCGGAATCGATTGAACCGATCTCGGAGTTTTACCATGTGGCCGTGGATGGGCGCTCGCCGTATTACCTTTACGGCGCACAGCAGGACGACGGCACGGTTGCCATCGCGAGCCAGGGCGACGGCCGCCAATTCTACGATGTGGGCGGAGGCGAGAGCGGGTGGGTGGTTCCGACACCGTCAGGGAATACGGTGTACGCGGACGGCTACGATGGCGCGATCACGCGATTCGATCGCCGCAACCGTACGGTCACCGACATTTCGCCGTGGCCGCTGAACCCGATGGGCTACGCCGCGGCGGACCTGAAGTACCGGTTCCAGTGGACGGCGCCGATTGCGCTTTCGCCGTTCGATGACCACACGGTTTATTTCGGGGGGGATGTGCTGTTCCGGACGACGGACAGCGGCCAAAGCTGGACCGTGATCAGCCCCGACCTTACGCGCAACGACAAGGGCAAAGAGCAATCGGCTGGCGGGCCGATCACGCAGGACAATACCAGCGCGGAATACTACGACACGATCTTTTGCATCGCGCCGTCGGCGGTTGCACACGGAGAAATCTGGGTGGGCACCGATGACGGGCTGATCCAGCTAACGCGCGATGGAGGCGCGCACTGGACCAACGTGACTCCGCGCGATATGCCGGCGTGGTACAAGATCAGCATTCTCGATGCCTCGCATTTCAGCGCAGGCACGGCCTACGCAGCGGTGAACGGCGAAAAGAGCAACGATTTCGCGCCCTACATCTATAAGACCACCGATTTCGGCCAGACATGGAGCCGCATCAACAACGGCATTCCGGACGGCGCCTACGTGCACGCCGTGCGGGAAGACACGACGCGCAGGGACTTGCTTTTTGCGGGAACCGAATTCGGCGTGTATGTGAGCTTTGACGGAGGCGCAAACTGGGGACCGCTGCAGATGAACCTGCCTGCTGTACCGGTGCGCGATCTGGTGATCCACGATGACGATTTGCTGATTGCCACGCACGGACGTGGATTCTGGGCTCTCGACGACATCGCGCCGCTGCGCCAGTTCACCAGCGAGATTTCGAATGAGGCGGCGTACCTCTTTCATCCCGCGGTTGCGTTTCGCGGGTTCCATGGAAGCGCCACCATCGACTACTGGCTGAAATCGGCTCCCAAAGGCGCCGTCACACTTGCGATCTACGATGCCAAAGGGGCATTGGTCCACCAGTACTCCAGCAAGGCAAACGGGCTGCCGGACTGGGTTCGTCCCGAGTATGCAGCTTTTGTCCATCTGCCGCACGTTACCGCGCAGGCCGGAATCAACCGATTCGCGTGGGATCTTCGTTATCCGGCCGACCGCGTGGTCAAAGGAGCGGTGACCTGGGGAGGATCGCCGCGGGGGCCGGTGGCGATTCCCGGAACGTATCAGGTCAAGCTGACCGTGGACGGCCAGAGCTTCACGGCGCCGCTGATTGTGCGGGAAAGCCCACAGATCAGTGTGACGCAGGCCGATCTGGAGCGGCAGCTTGCGCTGGCGCTGAGGATCCAGGCAGAAGTCAACGCGGCAGACGAGGCGGTGAACGAGATTCTCAGCGTCCGCTCGCAATTGACTGTTCTGGAACAGCGCGTGGGCCCGCAGCAGAGCGAAATCGCCGATGCGGCCAGGACGCTGGGAACAAAAGCGAGCGCGATCGAAGACGCGCTGATCGATCTCAAATCGAAGAGCGGGGAAGATCCCCTCAACTTCCCAGTGCGGTTAGCGGACCAGATGATGGCTCTTGGCGGTTCGGTAGAGAGCAGCGATGCGGCGCCGACGACGGCCGAGTCCACGGTCTTTGCGACACTGAAGACCCAGATCGATGCCGAAGTGGGCGCCTGGAATCTTCTGCAGAAGAAAGATCTCGCTGCGCTGAATGCGATGGTGAGGCGCGACAACGTCCCTTTTGTTGCAGTTCCCGCACCGGGGCCGGGAAGTGGGCAGGATCGGGAAGAGCGGTGACGAGCTTTTCGCGGCGAGGAGTCGGCACCTGGCCCACGGATGGTGCGGAAGGCCGGGGAAGGAACAAACCGGGTCTTCAGGACGAGGACGCCTCCATTCACGGTGACCGTGACGGCCACGCTGCTGATGATTCTTCCCGCAACCTGATCCGTTTGTCAGCGGCACCTGGCAACTACCAAGACTTGCGAGGTTACACATCCGCCCCATGAGCGCAGCCATCTGCAGGCAAGCGCACAGGAGCCGGGAATGAACAGCCACCAGAGGACTCAATGACGGATCGCCTGATGAGATTCGCTCCGGGAAGCCAATCCGGGACGATGCGCGATTCGTAATATGTGCGTAAAATCTGCCGGAACTCACCGTTGGGTCGAGCTTGCGGACTATGATCGGAATAGAAGCTGGCGAACTCCCTCTGGATCGCAACCGTGCTGCCGATCTCTCCGGCACGCTTCCCCGGACCGACAATCGCTCACTCAGCCGCTGTCCCGGTTCGAAGAAAGGTCCAGACCAATGCGGGTTCACCTCGTCAATCCGAGCGACCATTCATTTGGCACCGCTGTTATCACACCGCGCTGGCTTTTTGTTCTGGCCGCCGCGACGCCGAGCAGCGCCGGCGACCCGATTCTGGTCGACGAGTCGCTGGAAGCTATCGATCCCACCACCCTGAACACCGGCGACATCGTCGGCATCAGCGTCCATACCGGCAATGCACTGCGTGGATATGAGGTTGGGCGCATGGCCCGCGAGCGGGGCGCGTGGGTCGTCTACGGCGGAATCCACGCCACTCTCTACCCTGAAGAAGCCTTCGAGCGCGGGCACGCTCACTCGGTCGTCAAGGGCGACGGAGATCTCGTCTGGGCATCCGTTGTGAACGATTGCCTTGCTGGTACGCCAGGCAGGATCTACGAGGGCGGCCGCATCTCCGGTGACGATTTCCTGCCCGCCCGCTGGGATCTGATGCAGCCCAACAAATATATGTGGGCCTCGGTACAAACGACCCGGGGATGCCCCAAGCACTGCTCTTTCTGCAGCGTCTGGCGCACGGACGGGCAGAAACCGCGCCCGCGGCGCTACCAGAGCGTGATCGACGAGATCGTGACGCTGCGGCGACTCGGCTTCCACGTCATCGCGCTGGCCGACGACAATTTCTACCCTGTCACCCAGACCGATCTTCGCCAGGCGCGCGAACAGAACAACCTCGCCCGTCTTGACGAGCTGAACGCCATCCGCGCGGACCGCTTCCACCTGATGGAGGAGCTCGCGAAGCTGCCCGAAGACATGGTGTTCTTCACCCAGATCACCATGGAGGCCGCCGAAGACGGCGAATATCTCGATGCGATGCGCCGTGCCAATATCAAAGGCGCGCTGGTGGGGGTGGAAGCGGTGACACCCGAAGGTCTCAAAGCGGTCTTCAAAGACTGGAACTGCTCGGGCGATGCGCTGGTGCGGCAGCTCCAGACCTTCAAACAGCACGATGTGCATGTGCTGGGCTCGTTCATCTTCGGCCTGCCAACGGACAAGCCTGCCACCTTCGACGCGACTGTGGAAGCGGCTGTGCGCGCCGGGGTCACGTTTGCGCAGTTTGTGATGATGACACCCTTTCCCGGCACGGTCGATTTCATCCGCTGGGAAAAAGAGCAATCGGTCTCGCCGACCATGGTCGGCGATGTGCCTGTGACTCGCTACTGGCTGATCCCAAGCGAGGTGCGCCCCAAGATGTTTACCCCGCATCCCTCCATGAGCTCAGACGAGATTCGGGAGCGGACCCAGCGGGTGTGGGACAGGTTTTACGCCTGGAAGCTGATCTGGAAGCGCTCGGCCTGTACACCCAATCTGAGCGCTCGCCTCGCCTTCGTCTTTCTCTCGAAGCTCTACCGGCAGATGTACGCCGGGACGGGCATCTCCACCGACAGTGCTCGACGGCGGAAATCGAAGCGCTGGGCGCGCTGGACGGCGCGGCAATGTCAGAAGCTTTTCAGGGCGAAGCCCATGCCGGAACTACAATTTCCGGAATGGAACAGGCGCCTGGGAGCAGCGGCTCCACGCCCTGACCTTCTCCAGATCCAAAGCCGCGCGGACTGAAGGCAAAGAGCGGACGCGGCCCGCACCGGAACCAACGAGGCTCGGCGGTGGTGCTCTACGCCGGTCTCTGCTCGTGTTCCTGGGCGACCCGGCTGTGCTTTTCGAGGGACTTTTTAGTCACCACTGCGACGCCGGCTTCCGTCACGTGGAAACGCGAAACATCCGCAACCGGATCGACGCCGATCGACATTCGTTCAGGGAGCAGGACGCCCTCATCAAGGATGGCTCCCCTGACCGTGCACTTTGCTCCTACCGTGCAATTGTCGAAGAGGATCGAGTCTTCAACTACCGCTTCAGAGTTAATCCTGACGCCGCGGCCGAGGACCGAGCCGGACACCGAACCGCCGGAAAGAATGCATCCGCCGGAGATGATCGAGCCTGTGGCATGGCCGGGCCGGCCCTGTTCGTCAAAAGTGAACTTCGCGCAGGGATCCGGATAGCTGGCCGTTCGAATAGGCCAGCGGGGATTATAAAGATTGAGCGACGGAATGAGGCCGCACAAATCCCTCTGCGCTTCGTAATAGGCATCGAGGGTACCCACGTCACGCCAGTACGCCGGAGCCGGAGAGGGCTCGCCTGGTATCACATTCGTTTGGAAGTCGTAGGCGCGCACGTTGCTGCGCCCCAGCATGGCCGGCAGGATGTCTCGTCCAAAATCGTGGCGGCTGTCTATTCGCCGGGCATCCGCCTGCAGTTCCCGGTACAAAACTTTGGCCGAGAAGATGTAGTTGCCCATCGAGGCATAGATCATTCCGGGGACGCCAGGGATCGAAGGCGCACAATCGCTCTTCTCGTGAAAACCGTGGATCGCGCCTCCCTCATCGGCCTCGATGACTCCAAACGCAGTTGCCAGTTCCTGCGGGACCGGGATCGCCGCCACGGTCACATCCGCGCATACGCTCGTGAAACTCGATCATGTGCTGAACGTTCATGCGGTAGATATGGTCAGCGCTGAAAATAGCTACCAGACCGTCTTCGGGAACATCCAGGAGAGAAAGGTTCTGGAAGATAGCGTCGGCTGTTCCGCGGTACCAGGAGTCATCTTCGGTTCTCATCTGCGCAGGCACGGGGATGATGAACTGTTCCTGGAGAAGTCCGCCGAATTGCCATCCGTCTCGCAAATGCCGCAACAGGGAGTGGCTGCGGTACTGCACGAGGACGTAGATCGCGCACAGGCCAGAGTTGATCAGATTGCTCAGAGCGAAATCGATGATCCGATATTTGCCGCCGAAAGGGACGGCCGGCTTGGCGATGTCTTCCGTCAGGGGCAGGAGACGATTTCCAGCGCCGCCGGCGAGAACAAACGTGACTACTTTGGGTGCCATTGTGAAGCCTTTCAGCCGTGCATACACTCCGTCTCGGAGTCCGCTCGCCTTCGAAACTACGTCCTCAGCCGCGAAGCAGCGACTTCACATCCATGCGCGGCCTGCGAGACCGCGAATCAACTCCGATGCATCACTCGCTGAACGGAACGCCATACATCAGGAGGGCTGTAGAAGGCGGGCGATGGCGTGCGCCGATCAGTGTTGGATTCCTCCCCATGGTTTTCCAGACAAGGAGCGCGGTGGCGTTCATGTACAACAACCGCACCTGGTCCGGGTTGTTGCCTCGTTCACTATAGGTACTGATGGTCGCGAGGAGCTGGGTTTGACTCGATTCGATCAGCCAGGGCCCCATGCTGACGGGCGGGGCGTTCCGGAGGTCGCGCACCTCATCTGCATTCTGCGCGACCACCTCGTAGTTCATTGCTTTTGGAGGATGCTCACCATTGAGTCTGGACCACAGATCGTTCGAAGTATGACTGGACGAGAACTGTTGGTTCCCGAGGACAGAGTCTCCTGCGGCCTCGTGGAGCGCGGCACCGGGTCCAGCGAAATAATCTTTATTCTTCATTTCTTCGTTCCTGCAAACCAGTAATAGCGACGCCGGCAATTAACGCAACGGACGGCCCGCAGGCCAAAGGGAGCGAGCAGGTTGTCCTGCCACTCCGGCTCAGCCGCCCTGAATTCGACAGAACTGCAGAGAGGGCACCTTTTTCTCATCCACAGGAGCCGCGGGATTACGGGCGGCCAGTTCAGTACCGCGGTTTTCATTTGAAGTGATCCTTCCTGCCCTGGGCCGCGGCGCAAACCGGAGAATTGGATCGCATCCAGTCTTGACGCTGCAATGCCTCACCTGCGATTCCCGCTCCTTGTTCGCCGCGGGCGAGCAACATGACTCCAGCAGCGGTCCGGCGGCCCCTGTGCGCTGAAGATCGCTGTCGCAGCGAAGAGAGTGCGGCCTATTTTGGGGCGAGCAGCCTGATGGTCAGCTGGTCGATCAATCCGAGCGAACTGTTCCGCTGAATGTGCCGCGTGTGCAGTGTCGCTTTGGCGACTCGCACGCCACACCATCGTGAGATACGCACCGCGCCGAGTTCTGCGGCGTTGAAGCGCGCCTGAGTCTGCGATAAAGCGCGAGCAATCGCCCGATGGCTTGCCGCTTCGTCCGTTCGGCCGTAACCGAGACGGCAGCAGGCCGAATCGATCCACTTAAAGTGCCATCCAGCATTCCGTACGGCGAGAACCGCGTGCGCGGGCGTCACATCTTCAGCGACCATCCATGCCTTGTCGAACCGCCTCTGTTGCAGAAAAAGCCCGTGAGGCAGAAGGGAGCCGGCGCGAAGAAAGATCGCAGGCACCCGTATCATGAAGGGCTTCCCGAGTTTCCCGCCTTCGCCGGGATTCTGACAGAATCCCCGGCTTGCGGATTCAGCACCGGTTCAGGGGTGATGGCGCGGTCCGGGCTGATGGCGATTTCGGTTCTATCGGCCCTCGTCTCAGGAGCGCTGCCTGCGGGGGCGACAGCTGCCTCATCGGGCCGCGTGAGTCCAGAGGGGAACATCGAAGTACTGCCTGACCGCGTGGACAAATGATTCTTTACATCGGACCTTCTGATCAGAGTCATTGCTCCTCCAGTCGACCTGTTGCGTACCTGAACGTTGCTCGTCTGAGCGATGCGCGGAAGGCTGGAGGCGAGGAAGGAAAATCCAAACTACGTGCTCAGTATACGCCCCATACTCCCCCAGCCAGTCACACATTCTTCTGAGGGACGGTCCGGCAAGCCGGACTTACCTGTGCGATGTTGCCGGAACAGAAATAGGCCGGGCGCATACAACTATCCCAGGAGCCCATCCCTCTCACAGCACAGAGTCCCTTCTCTTGCCGCCAGAATCCAATGCCGCGGAACCTACTTACGCAGAACTGAAGAGGCGCATTGACCGGCTTGAAGCGAGTTACGCTCGCTGCAAGCAGCTCAGCATCGCCAATAACTTTGCCGCCGCGATCATCCATGAGGTCAATAATCCGCTGGAGGCCATTCACAATCTGGTCTACCTTGCCCAGAGGGAAGAGCCCATCCAGCCGATCAAAGGATATCTGGAGCAGATTGAGGAACAGATGGTGATGCTCACTGCCATCGCCCGCTCTTCGCTTGGTTTCTATCGAGGCCAGGAACAGCCGCGGGACCTGGATCTGGTACACATTGCTGAATGTGCCCTGAAGCTGCACGGGGCTCGCCTGAAGGCGGCGGGTGTCCGGGTTCGCACACGGTACTGCAGCGATCCGGGATTCCTTGGAATAGCGAGCGAGATTCTGCAGGTCCTTTCCAATCTCATCCTGAACGCGGGCGATGCATTGTCAGCAATCCCCGATGGGGAGATACGGGTGAGCGTGCATCGGAGCCGGAGCTGGCTTCACTTCGCTATCGCCGACAATGGTCCCGGGATTCCGGACCATGTGCGCGAGCGGCTATTCGAAGCGCACTCCACGAGCAAGAACTCCGGCATGGGCATGGGATTGTGGCTTTCCCGGCGCATCGTCAGGGAGCATGGCGGCTGCATTCGGTACCGGACCAGCGGGCGCCCCGGCAAGAGCGGAACCGTCTTCTCGGTCACCTTTCCACAGACGCAGGCGGGATAGAGGGCTCTGCGCGGGATCGCGACGGCGCGTCGCTGCTTCCGGCACGCATGGTATGCAAGCCAGAAGCTTCCTTCCGGGTCGGGGAATCACAGCCTAATAGCGATAGCCGCCGCCTTTGCCAGAGCGCCCGCGGTTGCCATCGCGGCCGCCGGAGCGTCCGCCGCCATGACCCCCTCCTCCAAAGCCGCCGGATTTGGGCCGTGCTTCGTTGACGATGAGCGACCGTCCGCCGACCTGGACGCCATTGAGCGCGGTGATCGCGGATTCGGCTTCGCTGTCGCTGGTCATTTCAATAAAGCCAAAACCGCGCGAGCGTCCGCTGTCGCGATCGGTGGCCAGTTGAGCACTTTGCACGGTGCCATGCGGTTCGAACAGGTGGCGGAGTTCATCTTCGCTTGCGTCGAATGACAAATTGCCCACATAGAGCTTCTTCATTGGAGTTCCCTTTTGGTTGGGGCGATTTCGGTGGCAGCCGGCGTGGTATCGGAGACCGGCACGGAGTGGGATTCGGTGTTCGAGTTCGAGCCGAATTCGCCGGACTCCGAATCCGGTGGAGATTCGCGCTTCTCGAGTTTGCGCTGGAGTTTGCGCTGTTGCTTCTCCTGTTGCTTTTCGTGGCGAGCCCGCTCCTTTTGCCGTTTGGCAAAGGTGGCACTGGTACGTGGTGCCAAGATTACCTCCTTTTGCTCCGCCGACCAGAAGGTTTCCTGGTTTCTGTTCCTTCAGCAACCGCCGATCCCTCCGGAACGGAAACGCCTTCGTCTTGCACGACGTGGATGAAAGACCGGGGCAGGAACCTGGGATCGCAGCGGACTCCCAGGGCGGCGAGGGTGAGAGCCGACTTGACGAGCGCGGCACGTTTCGAGGAAAGCTTCCGCAGGTGAGCTTCACGGGCTGTCTGGGAGTCGAAGGCTTCCAGAGTGGTGGAGTAGCTGATCTTGCGATCCATCAGGTCGATAGCCTGATGGAGATCTTTGAGAGCGTACTGGCTATAGGCATTCGCTTGCATGCGACCTCGCTGTCGTGCCGTTGAGAGTGATGTTGGCCAAGAGCTGTAACCGGAGTCCAATGATGGACGGCAGTAACTCACGGACGCCGACCCCGACTCATCCGGGAAAACTGGACACGGGGATCTGAGCCCGCATCGAGATCCGATCAGAGTCCCCGAACGCTTTCCGCCTGCAGGCCCTTCAGATTTCGGACAACCGCAAACTGCACACGCTGTCCTGCGTTGAGGGTTCGGACGCCGGCGGAGAGAATAGCCGCCTGATGGACAAAGATTTCTCCGCCTCTATCGCGGACAATGACGCCGTAACCTTTCGCATCGTTGAACCATCTGACGCTACCCTCTTCCATGATCGCGGCTCCTGACTGGATTCCGGCGGAGGGAGGCGGGAAGGAGAATGGTAGGGGGCAGAAACTGCCAGACTCGAATCGGGACAAGCTTCGCTAGACACCCTCAGTATACATCGGAATTCGGCAGGCCATTGCAGTCACAGACTTGGGCTCCCATCCTCATTGCGGACGCAGACCAGCCGCGACCCAGGCGAGCTGCCGATTGGGCATGGTTCGTTTGACCTGCGCGCGCTGCCCGGAGTAGCGTCGAAAGCAGGTGGTTTCATCCTCTTCTCGCATCCCGGCCTGCTCTGGCCTAAGTCAGCCTGTCCGAATCTTCGCCCTGTGCGCAGCACAATCGCGCAATCATTTAGGGGAACAGGTTTTGCGGTTCGAACAAAAAAGGCGTCCCGATGAGCCAAAGGGGCATCCGGGAAATCCTGCAGAAAGGCTGCGCATGGCCAGGAAGACAGCCGGAGACAATGAGTAGTGAGTAGTCCTTCATGACGTCCAGGCAGCAATTCTCTCCGTTGTGCGATGTACACCACGCCTCGATGCGGCGGATGATGCTGGAGGAAGATTCCGAAGAGATTCGGTCTTATCACGGCTGCGGGCGCCGAGATTGCTCGAGGGTATTCCGCGACTCCTCCGGTTATCTGGACTGGATCGATGGAAAGTTCGATGAAAGCCGAGCTCTTGTCAGGAACTGTCCGTCCTGTGGGGCGATTCTCTACCTCGCCGAAGTGGATCAGTCCCGGAAAATTGAAACCTGGGAATGCCCCCGCATGAGCTGCACATTCGCGGAGGAAATTCCGTCGCCGGCGTCGCGCTGAATCGTCTGCAGATCGATTCAATCGTTGGCCGGCAGACGCAGAATCGCCGAAAAGGAGCATTGCATGGAGTACAGGAAAATCAACATTGAACTGGTCGTTTTCGCAGACGAAGCCGACGCGGTTGTCGCGGAGCTGAACTCGGCGATCGACCGGCTGGAAGAGTCGCATGCCGTTTTCGGCGGTGACATTGAAACAGCAGCGGTCGAAAAGAGCGGGACGCGCAGGAAATCGGCGCTGACGCACACGCTGGCAGCAGGAGATGCAGCCGTAGCTGCCGTCAAACTGGCTGGCGACAAGATTGCGGGCGCCTACAGGAAGGTCATCTGATCGCGCATGGTTTGCCAGATCGGAATTTGACCGCCCGAACCTGGTGAAAGACGCGCCGATATCGGAGCATGGGCTGTATGCGAAGCGTGTGACGACAGAATGCAGGCGGCTCAGTTGCTCAGGCGGCGGGCGTAATCAGCAGGGGCTCGATGAAAGGCGGTGGCGTGATCCTGGGGAGAACCGGAGATGCATAGCGTCCCTCCGAGATATCAGAGAGTGCTCGGTTCGCGGTATCCTCGGTTCGCGTTGAGTTGACATGGAGCACGCGCACAGCCCGAATAACTGTGGTGGCGAGGAGAAAACGATTTTCGATAGTGCGTCCCGCGGAGTAGACCAGATCAGATCGCATAGCGCCTCTTTTCCCGGTAATGGTGCGTTTGCTACCGAAGCCGGGCTCGAGGCACGTACCCGATGCGGGTCCGTCTGTTGGGGGAAGCTCCGATCCGGCAACTTCGAAATGAACCGGCTGGGAGAGCGATCGAGGGTTGGCTGAGAAATGCAGATCGATCCACAATTGGGATCAGATCTGTTACGAGCATACGCTCATTCCACCTTTCAGGGCGGATTCTTTTCGGGGATTGCCAGAGCGATGGTCCACTTCCGTCCGGCCGTCGAATCCGACCGGGTGTTCCCGCCGGTTACGATTCATCGCCTGAATTGCAAATGGTCCCACCCCGCGTTCAGCGACAGATTCAATCCGAATGAAGAATGGAACCGTGCCATGGTAACCACGCCAGGGGTTTCGAATTTCGCAGCCGGCCGAGCGGAGAGGACGTCGTCGTCCCGTTCTCCACGATTCAGAGCAGCGCCTTCCGCGCGCCGGAAGCTCTTGTGTGGTCGCGCTCTCGCGTGTCCTGGCCAGTATGGATACCTGCATCCCGAACTGAAGGACATCGCCAACCTGGTCAACGAACGGAACGAAACGAACCAGGACGCGGTTTTACATCATCGTTTGCGTCATAGTTCTGCCTTGGTGCAGTAGGGAACGGCAGCTAACTTATTGAATTGATTGGCTGCCCCCCAGGGATTCGAACCCCGATATGCTGATCCAGAGTCAGCTGTCCTGCCGTTGAACGAGGGGGCAGTGATCGATGAGCCACGGCACGACGCTTTTCTCGGTCTCTGGAACGACCTGAAGACCTCAGCATCGAGCACCGCCCTTTCATAGTATCGGCAGGCCGGATCGCGGTCAAACTCCACTTGCCTGACGAGAGAGTTTTCTGCTGACCTTCCCTGTGGTAATTGATTCATTTCATCAAGCTTGCCGGTGGCGGCTAGAGGACAGCGGCAAGCTTATGAAAATCGAGATGCTGCAACGGCACTTTGGCTCGCTGTCCTTACTGAATCGTAATGAGGGGCAGAGCGTTCCAAAAGAACCGACGCATTCGTGTCTCCATCGGAGCCGAAGGGTGGTCTGCGTTCAACCAGGCAGCCATGGAAAAAGCTCTGCCGACGCAAGAGGTGGGCCGAGCTTTCCAGTTCCATGGCAGGAAGCGCGGGGAATTGGGGCAAGAGAAATGGGCGGCTCGGGGAGTACCCGAGCTGGGAACGTTCAAGGCAACACCTTTGATGACCTGGCCCGCCGGTTGTTAATGTCCCCGAAGCTTGTGGTTACATATATCGTAACTGGACTGCAAGCGCTCTGCGCACGACACTGCGCGCACGCGGCAAACGCGACGGTGAGGCCCATGAAGAGGTACGCTATTTATCTCCTATCGGGTTGTCGCTCCTTTCATCCCTTTGTTCTGACTAAGCCATCTGTAACGCGTGGACGCCCGCTTCAGAACCGGTAATGCATGGAAACCTGCATCACACGTTGCGATGAATTCGTGTTGCTGATTTGGCCGAAGATGCCGTATGGCAGATACTCCAACTGGGAGACCGGCGGCCCGTAGCTGGCGATGTTTAAGGCGTTGAAGGCATCGCCGCGCAACTCCAGCGTCTGTGACTCTGCGATGGGGAAATCCTTGAAGGCGGAGAGATCCACCTGGCGGAATCCTGGGGCGCGTTCTGAGCCGTTCTGCGCGTTACCGAATCCGAGGAAGGATTCCACGCCGTAGGCGCAGGTACCGTTGTCGTGGGTGCTGCCGTCGGAGTTGAAGCCGATGCATGGAGTGGCCGAGGGGTCGGTGCCAAACCAATTCTGGACGGTTCGATGCCGGATACCCATGGGCCGGAAGTGAATGGCGTGGGCAGCCCAGCTATTCACGTAGTAGTCCTCGTAGGAGTACATCGTCAGCGGGAATCCAGAGTACATGACGACACCGGTGGAAAGTTTCCAGCCGCCGATTGCTTCATTGAGGCCCCGGTTGATATTGCTGCCGAAGCGCATACCGCGCCCAAAGGGAAGGGCATAGGTGGCATATCCATTGAAGGCGTTGCGTGCGTCCTGGCCCGCCGGGCCATAGTCGCCACGCGGGTTGCGGAAGTCCTGCAGGAAGGAGGACGATTCTGAGACCCCGCCGACCCCATAGAATCCGGCGTTGTTGGTCATGGCCTTGGCCCATGTGTAATTGAAGGTGTATTCCAGGCCGCTGGACATGCGGTGCCGGATGGTGGCCTGCATGGCGTTGTAATTGGAATAGCCCTCCGACTCGGTGATCTGCAGGTTGCCCTCATTGCCGACCAGGCCGCACGCGGGAGCAGCCGGGGCAATTGTGCCGCTGCAGTCACCGTCAGCCAGAACACCGGAAGCCGGGGTAAAGAACTGGTCGGCTTCCATGGGGATCACGAGATGCTGGCCGACCTCGCCCACATAGCCAAGCTGAGCAGTTGTGTTGCTGCTGATCATCATCTGCCAGGCCAGGTTGTATTGCTGGATCAGCGCGGGCTTCAGATGGGGATCCCAGGCCTGGTAATTGAAATAGCTGACCGAAAGCGCTCCCGGACCGAGACTGAAGCCGTTCTCCACAGGCAGAGGCGCAAGGCCGCTGCTGGTGGTGGTGGGGGCGGTGGGAGAGGCAACAAAGCTGCCCTGGAAAGGCGCGTTCATCGTCATTCTCCAGTTCAGGCCGGTACCTTCCAGGTCGTCAGTGATTCCATAGCCGCCGCGAACGACGAAGCGGGGCGACAGTTGCCACGCGAATCCAAGGCGGGGCATGAACTCCAGGTAAAACGGCTGGTAAAGGGCGCGGCTGTTTCCGTTTTTCCCGGCGAATTCGATACCCGCGGCGGTAATGTCATTCATGTTGGAGAGATTGACGCTGGCTTCCTTGTTATTCACTTCATAGATGGGCTGATCGTGGGCGTAGCGTAAGCCCAGATTCAGCGTGAGGTTGCGCCGCGCGCGCCAATCATCCTGGACATAGTAGGCGTTACGGTACTGGCGCTGACCATTGTCTCCGGAAACGCCCCCAACCGCGGCGCTGGCGCCCTGGTCAAGAACGAAATCCGCAAAGGAGTAGCCTGGTGATTTGGTCAGGCCGTCCGCCGTGTACTGCCCGTTGTAATAGAACTGGCCGAGTGCGCCGGAATTGCCGGAGTAGTAGGTGTTTTGCTGGTAGCGCATGATCTGCACACCGAACTTCGTGGTGTGACTGCCATGCTGCCAGGTAAAGTCGTCGCCGTAGAAGAAGTTGTTTTCGTGGAACTCAGTTACGATTCCCTCGGTGCCCACATTTGACTCGGTGCCGCTGAAAGCCATCTGGCTAAAGCCAGGGAAGGCCTGAGCGAACGGAAGTCCAATTGTATTGTCGCCATTGCTGGCGAAGAGCCCCGTCGTATCGTTAGGAACACCGGAATCAACCACAGTGCGGGTGACACCAGCGCGGAATTCATTCAGCAGGTTGGGCGAGAACGTATGGACCCAGTTAGAGACAAAGCTCTCGAAGGGGTAATCGTTGAGCGGTGAGAAAGATGTCGGCAACACCGGCTGCGAGGTGAAGTCATACGCATCGCCGTAGGTGTAGCGGCCCATCAGAGTATCGCGTGTGTCGATGGTGTAGTCGACGCGGACGTCGCCCTGATTGTTGACCGTATGACCCTTCGTCGCGCCTACGTAGTTGTCTTCGTCCAGCGTGCCGGCGACCGGAGCTTTGTTGGGCAGCGGGTAGACGTTGGGGTGGGCAAAAAGATACTTCGCAACCGGGTTGACAATGGGGATCTGATTGTTCGTGTACTCGGTGGCGTTGGAGTAGCCGCCACCATTCTGGTTGTTGTAGAGCTGGATGCCGCCGTATTGAGGCGTCAAAAGGGCGGAAAAATCTCCTGTGCGCATGGCGGGTGTAGCCACGCTGGCGTAGCCCAGGCCTCCAGTGTGATAGCGGAAGCCCTCGTAATCCCCGAAGAAGAAGAGTTTGTTTTTCAAGATGGGGGCGCCGAAGGTGGCGCCGAACTGATCCTGGGTGAACGGCGTGGATGGCACGCCGGCAAAGCTGTTGGCCCATGAAGTGCCAGCCATATTGTTGTTCTGGAAGTAGTCGTAAGCGCTGCCGTGATACTGATTGGTGCCGCCCTTGGTCACGATGAGGACTTCGCCGCCATTCACATTGCCATACTCGGCATTGGCATCGCCAGTGATGACCTGCATTTCCTGGATGGAGTCGGGCGCGGGATTGTAGGCGGCGAGATCGTTGATGGTCTCGTTCATTTCCACGCCGTCGAGGACATAATTGTTGGTCTGTCCTCGGTTGCCGTTGAAGGAGGGCGTTCCGAGCCAATCCGAGTCGCGCTCATTGCCGTCCGCGCTGGCCATATAGGCCATACTTGGGTTGACGGAACCCGGTACAAACAGCGTGGCGGTCTGAAAGTTGAGGCCGTTCAGAGGGATGGTTGAGAGCGCAGTGGAGGAAATTGTCGATTGGAGGGTGGCGTCCTGTGTCTGGAGCAGCGGGGACGTGTTGGATGAAACCGTGACGGTAGTGGAGGCGCTCCCCACCTGAAGTTTGGCATCGATTTTCGCGATCTGGTCGATTTGCAGCTGGAAGGCCGCAATTGTGGTTGTAGTGAAGCCACTCGCCGCTACGGTTACCGAGTACGTCCCGATGGGCAGAAACTCAAGGTTGTAATCGCCAGACTGGTTGGTGACCGTGCTGGTCTTCACGCCGGTGGCCGTGTTGGTGGCGGTAACGTGGGCGCCGGGAACAACGGCTCCGCTGGGGTCGGTGACCGTGCCGCGGATGGTGCCAGTGATGGTCTGCGCGGATGCGACCGCGGTGATGAGGGTGATCGCGGCAAAGGCGATTGCCGCGGCGCGGATACGGCGCCAGAATGCTCCAGACATGACTGCCTCCAAAAATGGTTTGCACAACCGGGGTGCTTTGTGTCCTCGGCAGCTGTACACACTGCCGTTACGGCCGGGGCTTTGGCAGCTGGGGAGCTGAGGAGAGGGGAACTGGACGGCTCCCGACTTCCGGGCCCGGCTCGAATGACGGCCATTGGAGCACAGGGGAATCAGGAGTGTCAATATGCATGTCTAGTCTTATAGAAGACATAAAAATCGGTGATGGAGGTGCGCGGACCTCTTGACTGCGGTAAGCCGATGGGTTTATCTGGTGAGACTCATGAACGCACGCCCCATCCTGTCTTCGTCACCTTTGGAGCGCGGGAGCGGGATTTCTCTTTATCGCCAGATCCAGCACAAGCTGATGGACCAGATCCGCTCGGGAGCGTTTAAGCCGAGCGAGCCGCTGCCGTCCGTGGAGGAGATTGCGAATCGGTACGGGGTGAGCCTGATGACGGCGCGGCAGGCGGTGCGGTCGCTGTGCGATCTGGGCGTGATCTACAGCCAGCAGGGGAAGGGAACCTTCATCACGCGCACGAAGGTGGAGAAGAATTTCCGGCGGGTGCTTTCTTTCAGCGAGGAAATGAAGATGCGGGGATCGACGCCGGAGTCACGGGTGCTTTCGCTGCGGTTGTGTGCGCCGAGCCGCGAGGTGCGGAAGGCGCTGGAGCTGAATGGCGGGGAGAAGATCTACGCGCTGCACCGGCTGCGGAAAGCGGATGGCATACCGATGGGGGTGGAGCGCAGCTGGCTGCCGGCGCTGGCGTGTCCGGATCTGCCCCGAGTGTTCGAGGCAAACGCCTCACTGTACCGGACGCTGGGCGAGCACTATGGGATCCAGCTGCACAGCGCGAGTGAAGTGGTGGAAGTAGGCAAGGCGACGGCTGAAGAGGCGCGATTGTTGCGCATCAAGCCGAGGAGCCCGGTTTTTCTGTTCACGCGCACATCATTTCTGGAAAATGGGAAACCGACGGAATACGTGAAGTCGACGTTTCGCGGCGACCGATACCAGTTTGTGAACCGGCTGACCCGGCTGAATGCAGTTTTGCCAGGGGCGTCAGGGGAGCTGTAATTTCGTGGCGCGATCGCGACCGCGCGCACGAGACCCGTTGGGTTGCTTGTATTTTATTCGCAAGGAGGCCGCCCGTTCAGCTAGTATGTTTTATCCATTCTCGCGTTCCTGCGATGGGCTCCTTCGGTTGACGCACTGATGTGCAGCATGGCACAACGGCGCGGATGCAGCTGTTCTGCGCGGTAGAAGCAACAGAGACGATTCACCGTGAGCTGAGGGCGAGGCTTGCGGAACCATCGATCCAGAGCGCGCTCCCCAGATGGCACAAGGCGCGCACGGACAAGCGGTTTTGGAGGTCAGTTATGAGGGGTATCCTGCGTGGTGGGATGCTGGCATGCATCCTGAGCCTGAGTGTATTTGCCTTTGCCCAGACGGCGACGACCTCGCTGCGGGGCGTGATCAGCGATCCGAGCGGGGCGGTGGTTCCGGGAGCGAAGGTGGTCCTGAGCGACATCGCCACGGGGACGAATTACCATACAGCCTCGAATGGCTCCGGTTTCTACATTTTCCCAGTTGTCACGCCGGCGCCTTATCGCGTGACGGTGACCGCGCAGGGCTTTGCAACGGTGCAGAGCTCCATCACGCTGCTGGTCAACCAGCCGTCGACGCTGAACTTCAAGCTCACGGTGAGCAGCGCCACGGTTACGGTGAAGGTGAATTCAGCCGCAGAAGCCCTGAACATGACGGACGCGACGGAAGGCAATGCCGTGGGCAACACGGTGATTGAGGCGCTGCCGATGGACAGCCGCAATCCCATTTCGCTGCTGACGCTGCAGCCCGGCGTGTTGTATATCGGCAACAACAGCGACAGCCGTCAGGGTTCGGTGGCCGGCGGCCGCTCCGATCAGGGCAATATCACGCTCGACGGGCTGGACGACAACGATGAGGTTTTCGGCACGGCGTTCACCGGAATCCTGCGCTCGACGCTGGATTCGACGGAAGAGTTTCGCGTGGTGACGTCGAACGGAACGGCGGAGGCGGGACGGTCATCGGGAGCGCAGGTGGAGCTGATCACCAAGAGCGGAACGAATCAGATGCACGGCGCGCTCTATGAGTACTACCGTCCGAACAACGTGGTGGCCAACGACTACTTCAACAAGTATGGCGAGCTCGCAAGCGGCGAGCCCAACCTGCCTCAGTTCTTCCTGATGAACACATTTGGCGGTGCTGTGGGCGGCCCCATTATCAAGGACAAACTCTTCTACTTCTTTAACTACGAAGGATTCCGCGAGGGCACGCATCAGGTGGTCGGGGCGACGGTGCCGACCACTACGTTCATGCAGGGCGGACTCTACTACCAGGATGTCAACAACAACTACGATCTGTTGCAGGCCAGCCAGGTTGCATCGCTGGACGCGCCGTGCAAGAACAACACTTTCAACGGCCAGCCCGTTTGTCCGAATGGACCCGGCGCCAATCAGGCAGTGCTGAGTTATCTGAAGACCGAGCCAGCGGTGGCGCCCATCACCGGCGGATCCCCGATCCTTGGCGATGGCTACAACAGCGGCGCTCTGTTTTTCACTTCGCCGGCACCGCAGACGCTGAACACCAGCATCGCCAAGATCGATTTCGATCCCAACAGCCGCAACCGGTTCTTTGTGCGCGGCAACCTGCAGAAGGATACGACATCGGGTGCGGAGCCGTTGCCTGGGCAGCCAGCCAGCAGCTTCATCGACGACAACACCAAGGGTTTGGCAGCCGGATACACGTGGCTGCCCACCAACAACATCGTGAACGAACTGCGTTACGGGTTTATTCGTCAGGGCTACCAGATCAACGGGCCCGGGCAGAGCAACTACGTCGGTTTCTCCGGGCTAACCCAGCCGGTGGAGTACTGCGACTGCGCGCAGCTGCGGCACGTCCCCGTGAACGAAGTTACGGACACGTTGACCTGGACGCGCGGATCGCACACCTTTGCATTTGGGGGCACCTGGGATCAGGTGACGGACCACTTCGGCTCCGACGGGAGTTCCTTCAACACAGCCTCAACGAACCCCCTCTACGATAACGAGAAGGAGTTGCCGGCGCCGGGGCCGTCCAATGGCAATCCGGCGATTAACAGCAGCTTTTACACCAGTTCGTGGGCGAATGCCTATGGCAATCTGATGGGCGTCATCCCCGAGCTGACCAACACGTACAACTACCAGATCGCCTCTGCTTCGACGGGCAATGCCCTGCCGAATGGCGCTTTTGTTCTTCGCAACTATCGTTCCAACGAGTTCGAAGGTTTCGTGCAGGACACCTGGCACGCCCGGAACAACGTCAACGTGATCCTCGGTTTGCGATATACGAATCTACAGACGCCCTACGAAACAAACGGCCAGGAGATCGCGCCGACCATCAATATCGACAAGTGGTTCAGGCAGCGCGAAATCGCCGCACAGCGCAGCCAAATCTACGAGCCGCTGCTTTCGTTGGCGCCTGCCGGCAAATACTGGGGCAAGCCCGGCTACTACCCGAAGCAGAAGGACAACTTCGCGCCGCGTATTGGCGTGGTCTGGGCTCCGCGTACGGACACCTCGGTGCGCGCGAGCTTCGGCATGTATTACGACCACTACGGGCAGGCGCTGATCAACGATTTCTCCGGTTTCGGCTCCGCCGGTTTAGCCACAGCCATCACCAACCAACCGGATGTGCTGAGTTTTGAGGACGCGCCGCGTTTCACTGGCGCCACCAGCCTGCCCAATATCCCATTGCCCGCGTCTCCTACTTCACAAACATTTCCGTACACACCGCCGCCGTATGGGTTCCAGATTTATTGGGGCATCGACAACGTGATGAAGACGCCGTACTCCGAGGAGTTTAACCTCTCGCTCCAGCACGAGTTCGCGGGGGGATGGGTGTACGAGCAGGCCTACGTGGGCAGGCTGGGACGGCATCTGCTCCAGCAGATCGATTTCGCGGAGCCCACCGACTTTGTGGATCCGCAGGGCGGCGGCGACTATTTCGGCGCGGCCAGAATTCTGTCGAAGGCCGTCGATGCTGCGCCGCTTGTGAACGGTGCGAAAGTCAACAATAACGTTCCGGCCATTCCTTACTTCGAACACATGTTTCCGTACATGAAGGGCGTTGATTACGCGGGAGAGAGCGCGACGCAGGCGATCTTCAACGACGCATGGGCGGGGACGCGCTACTACGGGGGCGAAACGCTCGGCCTCGCCATCCTGGATGCCTTTGGGATTTTCCCGGGAAGTCCACTCACTTCGACGGGTCCTGCCCAGTCCACATTCTGGACCGATCAGTTCTCTTCGCTCTATGGACTGGCCACGATCGGCAACAGTTCCTACAACGCGCTGCAGTTTACCCTGCGGCATCCTGAAACTCACGGGCTGACACTGGATTTCGGTTACACCTACTCCAAGTCTCTGGACCTTGGATCGGAAACCGAACGCGGCGACGTCTTTACCAACGGTGATGATGGCTATGTGGATTTCGGCATCCAGAACACCTGGAATCCAAAGCTGAACAAGGCTGTCTCCGATTTCGACACGCACAGCCTTTTCACCGCTGACTGGATCTACGCATTGCCGGTGGGCCGCGGCCAGGCAAATCTGGCCAATGTGAACCGCATCGTCGACGCGTTCATCGGCGGATGGCAATGGGCCGGTCTGACTCGTGTGACCAGCGGGCTGCCGTTCTCGCTGCTTTCCCAGGGCTATCCCACCAATTATGAGAATCCCGGTTGGGGGATTGCGACGCAGCCCATCCAGATGAAGAAGACCTTCGTCGACGGCGTGCCTTCGGTCATGACTCCAGGAACCGCGGCTGCCATCAACAATGGCATCTTCGTCGGACAGAAGCCGATGCGGTACCCCTATGCGGGGGAGGCCGGCGAGCGCAATTACTTCCGCGGCGATGGTTACTTCGACATCGATTCCTCGATGACGAAGTCCTTCAGTATCGCGGAGAGGGCCCAACTGAAGATTGACGCGGAGGCCTATAACCTCACGAACTCAACCCGCTTCGACGTCAGTCCTACCGGTCTGAATCCGCAGCTGACTTTCTCGAATCTGGGAGTCTATCGGACTCAAACTCTGACGGCATACCGCAACATGGAATTCGGGCTACGGCTCGACTTTTAGCCTGCTGCGCCCCTGGGGTTCCGCAAATCACGGAGCCCCTGGACCGCTTCTGGGGTGTTGGAAGGGGTGAAGCACGTCGCGCGATCGTCCACGTCGATCGTGGACGTACCCGCGCTGCGCAGCGCGCGTCTTCGCTGCACCGGTACAATTCCTGAATGCCTGAAGGGAAGGACTGGCCTATGCCGTCGTTTCGCCGGAGTGGTTGTTTGTGTGTGTTGCCGATGCTGCTCAGCTTCGCCGCTACGGCGCAACAGGCCGGTGCGGCAGGGTTCACGCTCGCGCAGGTGATGAGTGCGCCGTTCAACTCGGAGCTGACGGCGGCGCCGGCGCAGGACGCTTTTGCGTGGGTGGCGAACGCGGAGGGAAAACGGAATATCTGGGTTGCGGTGCGCTCGGGCTCCGGATACACGGCGCGGCAGATCACGAATTACACCGAAGACGACGGGCAGGAGATCAGCGATCTGCGGTGGTCGCCGGATGCGCAGTGGATCGTGTACGTGCGCGGCGGGTCGTCGGATTATCCGGAAGGTGCGGCGCCGAATCCGGCGCATCTGCCCGGAGGCGCGGAGCAGGATGTGTGGATGGTTCCGGTGGCAGGCGGCGCACCGCGCGAGGTGGCGAAGGGCGATTCGCCGACGATTGCGCCGGTGACGGGGATAGTGACGTGGGTGGCGGATGGGCAGATCTGGTTTGAGAAGCTCACGGACACGGGAACGAAGCCTGCGCAGTCGATCCACGTTTATGGCGGTCTTTCGTCGTTTGTGTGGTCGCCGGATGGGACGCGGCTGGCGTTTGTAAGCAATCGGGGCAGCCACAGTTTTGTGGCGGTGTTCACGCCAGAGTCGGATTCGCTGACGTTTATGGATCCGGGGGTGGATCACGACAGCTTTCCGGAGTGGTCGCCGGATGGGCAGCAGATTGCGTTTGTGCGCGTGCCGTATTCGCCGGATGAGAATTTCGACCGGGCGTGGCGGAGCGGGCGGCCGTGGTCGATCCGGGTGGCCGATGCGACGACAGGGAAGGGGCATCTGCTGTGGAAAGCATCGCCGGGGCCGGGCAGCGTATTTCGCGGACTGGATGCGGATGAGCAGCTCTACTGGACGGCGAATGGGCATGTGATTTTTCCGTGGGAGGGCGATGGGTGGCTGCATTTGTACGCTGTGGCGGCGAAGGGCGGCGCGGCACGGCTGCTGACACCGGGAAATTTCGAGGCGGAGAACGCCGCGTTCACGCCGGATCGCGGGAGGGTGGTGTTTTCGTCGAATGAGGGGGACAGCGAGCGGCGGCATATCTGGGAGGTGTCGGCGGAGAGCAACGGTGCGACGGAGCTGACGCGCGGCGAGGGGATCGAGACGCAGCCGGCGGTGGGAAGCGACGATCGCACGATTGCGGTATTGCGGTCGGATGCGCGGATTCCGATGCGAGCGGCGGTTTTAACGGCGAGCGGAGGGATGCGGGATCTGGCGCCGCAGATGATTCCGACGGATTTTCTCGCGGCGCAGATGGTAACGCCGCAGCCGGTGGTGTATTCGGCGACGGATGGAATGAGAATCCACGGGGATTTGTTTTTGCCACCGGGGGGCGGGGGATGCGAGCGGCATCCGGCGATTGTGTTTGTGCATGGGGGTTCGCAGCGGCAGATGCTGCTGGGATGGCACTCGATGGATTACTACTCGAATGCGTATGCGCTGAATGAGTATCTGGCGAACCACGGCTACGTGGTGCTGGCGATCAACTACCGGAGCGGGATTGGGTATGGGCTGGATTTTCGCGAGGCCATCGACTATGGGGCGACTGGCGCGAGCGAATTTCGCGACGTGGAGGGGGGGGGGCTGTACCTGCGCGGGCGCTGCGATGTGGAAGCAAACCACATTGGCATCTGGGGCGGGAGCTGGGGCGGATTTCTGACGGCGATGGCACTATCGCGGGCGTCGGATCTGTTTGCCGGCGGTGTGGACATGTCGGGGGTGCACGACTGGAATATCGACAACCCGCAGAACTATCAGATTTCCGATCTGGCCGCGGATCAGAATGCGCGCTGGAAGCTGGCGTGGGAGTCGTCGCCGCTGTATTCCGTGGACACGTGGCGCTCGCCGGTGCTGCTGATCCAGGGAGATGACGACGATGAGGTTCCGTTTCTGCAGACGGTGCGGCTGGCGGCGGCGCTTCGCGAGCGGAAGGTGGATACGCAGGTGCTGGTTTTTCCGGACGAGGTGCACGGATTCCTGCTGCACCGGACGTGGCTGACGGCGTACCAGGCGACGATTGATTTCTTCAACCGGCACTTTTTGCCGCAGGGCGCGGCGAGGTAAGAGCCGGTGGAGAAAGCCGGAGTCATTGGCCGCGGTTTCGGCACGACGGAAACAGCCGGCGGAAATGCTCCGCTTCCACCGCGAGAGAGCGGACCCTCGCCGCCTGAAGTGTGGGGCCCCACGGTGCGCTGCCTGGGATGACAGCTCCAGTGCGCTATGCGCGTGGAGCAGAAGGTGGCGGGCGGCGGTTGACATCTAGCGGTCGGGATAGAGGAGAGCGGCCTGGCGCTGGGCCATGAAGGTTTCGAGCGCGGGACGCCAGTGTTCGGCGATGTATTCGGGGTCGTCGCCGGCGGTAAGCTCGGAGAGCACTTTTTTGTTCCCGAGCAGGACATTCATCTTTTGTAACTGAAACTGATCTGAATAAAAGCGGTGGAGGGCGGCGGCGATTTCGACGCCTAACTCCGGGGCGTTAAGGACGTTGCGCTGGGTAACCAGAATGCGGACTCCGCTGCACGGCTGTGCACCGTAGGGGTAGGGCTTCTCAGGCGTGAAGTCCGCGGCATAGAAGCGGACGCCGGGGATGTCGCGATGGTTGAGATAGGCGGCGAGAGCGGGGCCGTCGATCCACGGCGCGCCAATGAGCTCGAAGGGTGTGTCAGTTCCGCGGCCGACGGAGATGTTGGTGGTTTCGATGAGGCCGAGGGCGGGATAGAGCGTGGCCTCTTCCAGATCGCGGAGGTTGGGTGAGGGATTGATCCAGGCGAGGCTGGTGGAATCGAACCAGTCGCCGCGCTGCCAACCTTTCATGGCGACGACGGTGAGGGGAGCATTGAGGTGGAGCTGCTGGTTGTCGTAGCGGGCGAGCTCGCCGAGAGTCATGCCGTGGCGGACGGGGATGGGCATGGGGTCGACGTAGCTTTCGGCGTCCACATCGGAGACGGGGCCCTGCACGAAGGCGCCGTTGATGGGATCGGGGCGATCGAGGACGACGATGTCAGTTCCTGTTTTCGCCGCGGCTTCGAGGAAGTATTGCAGCACGGCGTCGTAAGTGTAGTAGCGGACCCCGGCGTCCTGGAGGTCGATGACGACGGCGTCGAGCTGGCGCATGAGGTCGAGGGATGGATGGCGCTGCGCGGCGGTAGCACCGTAGAGGCTGACGATGGGCAGACCGGTGGCTGCGTCCGTGGAATTGGGGATGCCGGGATGGTCATACGAGCCGCTGATGCCGTGCTCGGGGCTGAAGAGGGTGGTGAGCTTCACGCCGGGAACAGCTGAGGCGGCATCGTGGTCGAGGACGTCGATGGTGCGATGGCCGTGGGAATCGACGCCGGTTTGATTGGTGAGGAGGCCGAGGCGGAGATGGCCGCCATGCTTTTGGGCGAGGGCGGCGAGCTCCGCGAAGTGATCGGACTCGAGGACGTCGATGCCGGTCTGGACGTTGCCATTGCGTGCGACCCAGTGACGCATGCCGCTCAACGATTCGTTGTAGCCGGTGATGTGGGCGGCGAGGACTCCGCCATCCGCGTGGATGCCGAGCGCGACGGCGGTGGCATCGGCGATATGGCTGCGCATGGCCAGGATGTTGGTGGGACCGTTGGGGTGAACGGCATTGGTGAGGATGATGAGATAGCTGTCGCTGGTGGGGTCGAACCAGATCGAGGTGCCGGTGAAGCCGGTGTGGCCGAAGCCGCCGACGGGAAAGAGAGTGCCGCGATTGCTGGAGAAGGGCGAGTCAATGTCCCAGCCGAAGCCGCGGAGAGCGACGCCGGTGACGGGCTGCTCGGGAGCGACCATTTTCTCGAGGACTCGGCGCGAGAGCGGGAAGGAGCTGGGCTTGCCGTAGAGACGGTTGAGCAGATTCTGCGCGTAGACGGAGAGATCGTCGGCGTCCATGAAGAGGCCCGCGTGTCCGGCGACGCCGCCCATGCGGCGGGAGGTGGGATCATGCACGACGCCGCGAAGCATGACGTCGCCGGGGAAGGTGTGTGAGTCTGGATTGCCGGAGGCGGCAGCGCCGTGCTCCCACTGGGTGGGGGCGATGCGGGGAATCCAGGATTTGGGCGGGAGGAAGCGCGAATCTTTGAGGCCCATCGGCTGCATGACGTGCGTGAGCACGTATTGATCGAGGGACATGCCGGAGATTTTCTCGACCAGCGCGCCGAGCACGATGAAATTGATGTCGCTGTACTGGAAGCGGACGCCCGGGGGACGCAGGGGCGCGATGGCGAAGGCCAGGTTGTAGGCTGCCTGCTTGCCGTGCCAGGGCGGGTCGAGGGGGAGATCGGGCGGAAGCCCGGAGTAGTGGGTGAGCAGGTCGCGGACGGTGATATCGCCTTTGCCGTTGGCGGCAAATTCCGGAAGATATTTCGCGACGGGAGCGTCGACGTCGATCTTGCCCTCCTGGTAGAGCTGCATAACGGAGGGCGCGGTAGCGAGGACCTTGGTGAGGGAAGCCATGTCGAAGATGGTGTTGACGGTCATGGTCTCGCGATCGGGGACGAGGGAGCGCTCGCCGTAGGCACGGCGATAGACGACGTGGCCGTCGTGGCCGACGATGACGACGGCGCCGGGAATTTTATGGTTGGCGATGGCCTGATTCACGATCGTGTCGACGGTGGAGAAGTTGTACTGCGCGGACGCGGGCCCGGCGAGAAGGAGGGTGCAGAGGAGAAGAGGCCCAACGCTAAGCAGACGGCGCATCCTGGAGACTCCTTTCAGATGGAAGAGGGAAGAACAGGCTTGTCGAGTAGCCGACAGCGCAGGTGACCGTGGCACCGATGAGGACCCACCAGGTCCAGGCGATTTTGGGGAGGGTCATCGCATGGCCGGCGACGGAAAACGAGAGCGCGTGAGGCTGTAGCCAGAGCAGCAGATTGACGGCGACACCGGCGATCATGCCGGCGATGGCGCCGCGCTCGACGGCGCGGCGGGTGAGGGTGCCGAGGAGGAAGACGCCGAGCATGGCGCCATAGAGCACCGAGGCGATGGAGAGGCCGACCTCGACGACGTGGCCGCCACGGCGCGACAACATGGCCACGAGGAAGAGGACTACGGCCCAGGCCACCGTCATGGCGCGGGAAAGGCGGTTGCGCCGGCGTTCCGGCGTGTTGGGGCGGCGCGGCAAGTAAAAATCGACCATGGAGCTGGAAGCCATGGAATTCAGAGCCGCACTCAGGCTGGACATGGCGCTGGCGAGAACGGCTGCGACCATGAGGCCTGCCACGCCGACGGGCAGGTCGCGGACGATGAAGGCGGGGAAGATGTGGTCGGGGCTTTGGCCCGGGACCGGGCTGACGTGGCCGTAGAAAACCCACAGACCGGCGCCAATGAGAAGAAACAGCGCGAACTGGAAAAAGATAACGACGCCGCTGGTGAGGAGAGCCGCGCGGGACTGAAAGAGATTTTTGGCGGCGAGCAGGCGCTGAACCATCAGCTGATCGGTGCCATGGCTGGCCATGGTGAGGAAGCATCCGCCGATGATGCCGGCCTGGAACGTGTAGGTCCGGGTGATGGACCAGGAGAAGTGCAGTAGGGTGAGCTTGTGGGCCGCCGATGCGGTGGCGAGCAGGCCGCTCCATCCGCCGGGGATTTTGAGGCAGAGCGTGGCGAGGGCGACCAGCGAGCCGAGGACGTAGAGGAAGGTCTGCACGACATCGGTCCAGATGACTGCGGCCATGCCTCCTTCGAAGGTGTAGAGCAGGGTGAGGACGGCAAGGATCGCGATCGAGACGACATCGCCTGTGCCGATGGCAACGCCGACGACGATGGCCACCGCGAAGAGGCGCACGCCTTCCGCCGCGGCGCGCATGACGAGGAATAAGAATGCCGTGGCGCGATGCAGGCGCTGGCCGAAGCGCTGGCCGATGAGCTGGTAGGCGGTAAGCAGCTCGCCGCGAAAGTATCGCGGCAGAAAGATGATGCAGATGACGATGCGGCCGAGAAGATAGCCCATCGCGAGCTGGAGGAATCCGAAATCGCCGGACCAGGCGAGGCCAGGTACGCTGATGATGGTGAGGGTGCTGGTTTCAGCGGCGACAATGGAGAGCGCGATGGCCCACCATGGGAGGCTGCGATCCGCCAGGAAATAGGAGCGCAGCGAGCGCTCGCCTCCGCGGCGGAAGCGCAGCCCGAAGAGCGTGATGCCGGCGAGGTAGGCGACGACCAGAGCGAGATCGACGAATCGCAGATGCGTGGGGTGTGCGGTCAACAGGTTCCTCGATCAATTCCCTGGAGCGGCGGCCGGCGCGGGCGGAATGCCGATCTGCCGGGGAGGGGGGAGGGTGTGGTGCTGCTCCCACTGTTCGCGCGCCGCATTGAGCTGGTCGCTGCGATGGATCCACAGTTGCGCATCGGCATCGTAGCGGTCGGTGACGTTGCGGAGCCAGTAGGGACGATTTTCCATGAGCCAGACGGCGCTGTAACGGGAGCGCAGGTAATTGTAGCCGTCGCGCAGGTCTTCGCAGAGGCCGTTCACGCCGGCGACATAGTACAAGTCGCGCTCAGTGTGTTTGGAGATCGACGGATCGTTCTGACCGTTGTAGAGGTGGCGGTAAGTGTCGGCAATCCGGTCGGCGAGCTGGAACTTGAGCGCGAGAAAGTCCATGCGCCGCGCGCCAAGTTCCATCGCGTCCAGGGCGTCCTGATGGCGCAGGGTGGCCTGGGCGCGGGCCAGGTCGAGCAGGGTCAGCGCGCGCTCGGCATCGAGGCGAACCTCGGGGGCGATGGGACGAATCTTTGCGGCGATTTCCTGGCCCTCGTTGCTCCAGGGATCGACCCAGAAATAATCGTCGGTGGCGTCGTCGAGTCCCGCGCGATCGAGGGCCTGCTGCGCGTCAATCAGAGCCTGCTGGGCCTGGTCGATGTCTCCGCTTTCGTCGCCGTGAAAGACGGGGCCGAAATCGCGCTTGAATTGCGGGATGTCGCTGGAGTCGGGCTGCCATGCGGCGGCGGCGCCGAAGAGCACGCCGTACCAGTCCTGAAGGAAGAGTCCCTCTCCGTCATCGTCCCATACGGTATTGAGCATGCCTGGGCAGCCGGATTTCTGTCCGTCGGCCACGAAGCCCTGAATGTTGGTGAGACCCGCTTCGTAATCGGGCCAGACGCGGCGCCAGTTGTTGATGCCGGGCGAGACCCACGTCTGCATGCCGGCATTGGTGTAGGGATCAATCCAGCGCGCATAGCCATCCGGCTCGGGATCATATTCCCAGGCGACGGCGATCATGTCGTGGGGAAGTTCCGGGACCAGCTGCGGGCTGTTCATCGCCATGTCGCCCCAGAAGAGCAGCTGCCGGTGAAGTGGTTCCAGCGCTTTGTGGATGCGGACGAGGTAATCGATATAGGTCTGACCCCAACCGCGCTGTTTGACTGCCTGGGCTGTCTGTCCCTGGCCCAACTCGAAGGTTTCGTCGGCGCCGATGTGGAGAAACGGTCCGGGGTAGATGCCCGCGAGCTCGTCGAAATCTTCGGTGATCATGTGGAGCGAACCGGGCTGGCCCGGGGCAAGGACCGCGCCGAAGGGAATCTCGGCGAGGCCGGCGTACTTCTGCCAGAGAAGAACTTTGTGGAGATGGCCGAAAGCTTCCTGCTCGGGAATGATGGTGACGTGATAGCGGGCCGCATACGCGACGAGAGTTTTTGCGTCCTGGGCAGAGATGGAACCGCCGGGAAGCGCGGGGAGAGGGTTCGATGCGTACTGCATCGTGTTCTCGAAGTAGGGCGAGTACACGTTGATTTTGTAGGCGGCGAAGGTGCGAATCTGCTTTTCCTGAAAGGCGAGGGTGGGGACGGGTCCTCGGGACAGGTCGTCGTGAATGCCGCGCCAGCGCATGGCGGGCCAGTCGCGGATGACGCCGCCCTGGAGAATGGGGCCAGTGCCGCCGGTGCGGGCGAGTTGCTTCAGGGTTTGCACGCCGTAGAAGATGCCTGCAGCGGTGTGGCCGATGACGAAGACGCTGTGGCTCCGGGTGACGAGGACGTAGCCTTCCGAATCCATCGTTCGATCCATCGACTCGTGGTTGCGACGGAGGACGCTGCGGGCCAGGGCGCTGGTATCGCGCAGGAGATAGATTCGCACGGATGCGGCGGCGCGGATGCGCACACCGCGCGCGCGGAGGCCGTCCCTGAGATTCTGCGCGGCAAAGCGATCCTCGGAATTTCCGCCGGGGACCAAGATGCGGACGCCGGAGCGGAGGGAAAGATCGGCACGGGCCGCAAATTCGCGCGGCTGGGGAATCAGCGGCGGGCGAGTGTCGGCGTTTGCAGGAGGAACGAACGATGCAGCAAGAAAGACCAGAACGAGCAAAGCAAGCGAGGATCGGATCACCAACACGTCATCCCATCTTTGAGAAGTGTTGAAAAGAAACTTCACCAGTGTAGGCGATTCGATGGGTCTGTGACAGGGAGAGCGAGGAAGCGGAGAAGATTTGGGGCTGGGGCTACAGGCTCGTGGTCTGCAGCGGGAGGCGCACGATGAACTCGGTGTGGCCGGGTCGGGAGGTGAAGTCGATGGTGCCATGGTACTGGGCGCCGACGATGCGGCGCGCGATCTCGAGGCCGAGGCCGGTGCCGACGCCGGGGGGCTTGGTGGTGAAAAAAGGCTGAAAGATGTGCTCGCGGACCTCAGGAGAGATGCCTTCGCCCTGGTCGGCGACGCCGACGCACACCAGGCCGTTTTCGACCCAGGTGCGCACGCGAACCGCGGACTCCGGAGGCGACGCGTCGATGGCGTTGTCTAAGAGATTGGTCCAGACCTGGCTGAGACCGGTGCCGTGAGTCCGGAGCTTCGGCAGGTCGGCGGCAAAATCCTTCTCGACAGTGAGCTGGCGGTGGCGGAATTTGTGACCGAGGATAGTGAGCGTGCTCTGGATGCTCTCGTGAACGTCGATGAGATGCTCACCGCCCTTTTCTTCGTAAGCGTATTTTTTGACGGCGAAGACGAGTTCGGTGACGCGACTGAGGCTTTCTTCAATGGTGGTGAGCTGTTGCATGGCGGAAACAAGGGCAGCCAGCCAGTTGAGCGCGTCCTGGAGGGCAGGGGCGGGGAAGGCTTCCTGCGCGCAGACGATGTCGCCGCGGCGCCATCCGGCCGCGACGAGCGTAGGAGCCAATCGCCACGAATCGGCGATGCCGATGGTGGTGAGCCATGCCGCGAGCTCCTGTTCCGCGTCGGCTTCTTCCAGGCTGCCCATGGGCTTTGGTTTTTCCAGCTTCAGAGCTTCGGTCTGCATCTCCAGCAGGCAGGAGCGCTGCTCCTGGGTGAGAGGAGAACGGCAAAAGCGCATGCTGATGTCCTGCAGGCGAGCGAGGTTCTCGCGCAACTGGGCTGCGGAGCGTTTGGCCGCGGAGCCTGGATTGTTGAGCTCGTGCATCAGGCCCGCTGCCAGGGTGCCCAGGGAGATGAGCTTTTCCCGATGCAGGGTATTGGCCTGGAAGGCGTGGATGCGCTGCGCGGCGTTGGCCAGCACGCCTTCGCGGACGGTGGGGCAGCTGGACATGAGCCGCCAGAAACCGTCGGCATCGATGCGCAGCAGGCGCGTGGGGGCGGTGCACTCGCAAAACGCGCCGACCAGCCGCGAGCCGAGAAGCAGCGGTGCTTCGCCAAAACTGTCGCCGGTGTGGAAAGTGGCGAGGGGCGTCTCGATGCCGTTTGCTTCCCGGCGGACCACGTGGACTTCGCCTTCGAGAATGACGCAGAAGGCCGGAGCGCTCTGGCCCTGGTAGAAGAGCACCGCGCCCGCAGGAGCTTCGAGCAACTCGACTGCTCCGAGGCAGGGCAGCTCATCGGGCTGCAGGTGCGCGAGGAGCGGCACGGAGCGGACCAGCGGGGACAGTTCCTGGGGGCTTAACACTCTGCCCGTAACCGCCGATGCCGCGCTGACTTGCTCACCCATGGTTCAAAATCCTAGAACTGCGCCAGATACTGATGCATAAACTGGACCGCGATGGAACCCTCACCCACCGCAGAAGCAGCGCGCTTGACCGATCCGTGGCGGACATCGCCGGCAACAAAGACGCCGGGCATGGAAGTCTCGAGGAGATACGGCTCGCGATTCTCTTTCCAGAGGCGGGGGAGGCGGCCATCGCCGTCGCGGAGATCGCGGCCGGCAAGGACGAAGCCGTTGGGGTCGCGCAGGATGGATTCGGGCAGCCAGTCCGTCTGAGGGGCTGCGCCGATAAACAGAAAAACCGACGAAGCAGGGCGAATTTCCTCGCCGCGCCGCCCGCGGATGCGCAACTGCTCCAAACGATTCTCGCCCAGGGCTTCCACAATCTCAGAGTTGGTCTCCACCGTTATATTCGATGTTCCAGCGATCTGATCGATGAGATATTTCGACATGCTCTTCTCGAGGGAGTCGGCGCGCACCAGCATGGTTACGTTTTTGGCCACATGGGAGAAGTGCATGGCGGCCTGGCCGGCGGAATTGGCGCCACCGACGACATAGACCGACTCGTCCCGGCAGGACTGGGCCTCGGCCAGGGAAGCGCCGTAGTAGACGCCGGCTCCGGTGAGGCGCTCAATGCCGGGGGCCTGAATGCGGCGGTAGCAAACGCCAACCGCGATCAGGCAGACACGGCAGGAGACGTTCCTGCTGCCGGCCAGACGTACCTGCCGATACTGACCATCGCAGAGGATTCCCGCAGCGCGCTGGGTGACGAATTCAGCGCCGAAGCGCCGCGCCTGATCGACGGCATTGCGCGCGAGGCGCTCGCCGCTGACGCCAAGAGGGAAGCCGAGGTAGTTTTCGATTTTGGAACTGCTGCCGGCCTGTCCGCCGGGAGCTTCGGGCTCGAGGATCAGGGTCCTGAGCCCCTCGGAGGCGCCGTAGACGGCCGCGGCGAGGCCGGCCATGCCGGCTCCGGCCACGACGAGATCGTAGAAATCCTGCTCAGCCTGAGTACGCAGGCCAACTTTTTCAGCTAACAGGGCGTCATCGGGTTGGACCAGCGAGGAGCCATCGGGAAAGAGGACTGCGGGCAGATGGTTGTCGGAGAGTCCGAACCTGCGGAGAAGTTCGAGGGCCTGCGGGTCTTTCTCCGGATCGACCCAGACGTAAGGGACCTGATTGCGGGAGAGGAAATTCCGGATCTGATAATCGCGGAGCGACCAACGGGGGCCGACGACGCGGATGCCTTCAAAGGGCGGCTTATACCCCTCGTTCCAGTCCTCCAGCAGATCGTCGAGAACCGGATACAGGCGCTCTTCGGGAGGGTCCCAGGGCTTGGTGAGGTAATAGTGGATGCGCGCGGAATTGATCGCGCGAATGGCAGCTTCCGTATCGGCGTAGGCAGTGAGGAGCACGCGGCGCGCCGCGGGAGCTGTCGCCTGGAGGCGTTCGAGCATCTCCACGCCGGTCATGCCCGGCATGCGCTGGTCGGAAACGACGAGAGCCACGGGGTCGCCGCGCTCTTTCAACTGCGAGCAGATATCCAGGGCCGCCTGGCCGGAGCCGGCGCGCAGAACCCTGTAATTCTCGCCGTAATTCCGGCGCAGGTCCTGCACCAGCGCTTCCAGCACGCTGGCATCGTCGTCAACGGCAAGGATGATTGGCCTGGGCATCGAGAATCCTGGGGTTCAGTTCTCTTATCAAGGTACAGGGACAGCAGAAATCATGCGAGGGCGGTGGGGATGGTACGCGCGGGGTGCACAAGGAAGAAAGCCAGGGAGGCTGAACGGAGAGAGGTGACGAGCGTCACAGTACGGATGATTGCGGGAGGTTACTTTTGTCCTGAATGGTGGCAGTTCAGTGCAGGCCATCGTGGAAAGCCTTCCGCAAGTAGACGCTGGGAAGGCCCATCATTCAGCCGGCAGCGACCGGAAGTACCGCAAGTGTCCGAATAAGAGACACAGACGGTGGAGGGGTAGCGCCGGGCCGATGACCGTTGCAGCGAATCGCGGCAGTTGGGCGATGCGTGTCGGAGTGAAACAGTCTTCGGGACGATCCCGGCGACACAGCTCGAAGTTCGAGGAAGCCAACCCATGAATAAGCTGATTCTTGCTGATAACCAGGCTATTTTTCGCGCCGGTACTGCCAAAATTTTGGCGATGGAAGATGATTTTCGCATTATCGCGCAGTGCGCTGACGCCGACCGGCTGCTGCCGGCGCTGGACACCTTTCGGGGTTCTATTGTTTTGTTTGCTTCGTCGTTGAAGCTGGATCCGCAAACCTTTGTGCCGCGGCTCCTGGCTGCCGGGAACCGCAGCATCGTGATCGCGGAGAACGGAGAGATGGTCCAGGCGTGGTTTCAGGCGGGTGTGCATGGCGCTGCGCACAGGAATGTGTCGGGGCCTGCTCTAATTGAATGCGTGCGCCGGGTGGGTGCGGGGGAACGGCACGTTCGGACGATGGGTGTGGACGCCGGTACCTCAGATGATGCGGTTGGTTCGCGGGTACGGGAACGCCTGACGCCGAAGGAACTGAAGATTGTGGCGCTGATCGTGCAGGGCTGCAAGAACAAGGAAATCGCAATGCGCCTGGCCACGACCGAACAGGTGATCAAGAATTATCTGCGCAGTATTTACGACAAGACGGGCGTTTCCGATCGGCTGGAGCTGGCGTTGTTCACGATTCACCACAGGATTCTGGCCGAGGCCGCCCAGGCGATCGGCGACCAGATCATGCAGGGACTGTAAGGGTCGGTTTCGAAGCTGCTGGATGAATGTGCAGTATCCGGACCGTACCCGGGGGCCCTCACGATCTGGCTCGAGGAGGTACGGGTTTTGTCAGGCAGAATGAAGACGCGATCCGGCGAATGAGACCGGATCGCGTCTTTGCGTTTGGGCTGTCCTGGTTAGAGCATTTTCACTTTTACTGGGCCCCGTCAGGATTGGCTCTGTGGGGCCGTTCTTTGGCGGAACGGCCACGTCCGGTGGCTTTCCGCGGGGTAGACCAAACGTGAAATGCCCTAGTGCCTCCACTGCGAACCGACACCTGCGAACTGGAAGAACGTGCCGGTTTCATAGGTAGCCGAGGTCCAGGGCATCTGGAGCACGAAGCGGGCACTGGAGCGGCAACTGCTGAAATCCACTTTGAAGGCGGCCGCGGCCGTGCCGCTCGTTGGAATATCCCCCAGAGAAATGGGGTAAGGTCCCGGAGCGGTAATCGTCGGCTGACAGCGGCGGCCTGCGATCTGCAGGAGGGAGAGCGAGGTAATTTGGGTTGCGTAGGCAGGCCCCGCATCGCCGTTCTTCGCGGTGATGGTCCACGTTTGTGACGAGCCCGAAGGATTGGCTGCGGCGAGCGAGAACGAGAGGCCATAGCCGGGGAGATGGGTGGGATCGACGATGCCCCAGTAGGCGGGCTTGGCCTGTAGTTGCATGTTGAAGGGCAACGGGTAGTCGGTGCGCGAAACCGGGAAGCTGTCGAGCCAGGTGTCGTCGTCGGCCATCCCCCACATCGTGACTCCGGTGAGATCGCGGTGGAGACGGCGGAAGAGATCGAAGTAGTCCTTATAGAGCCAGCCCTGCTCGGCCAGAATTGCCGGCGGGATGTTGTTGCCATAGTTGCTGGTCGTGTTCCCTGCCGCATAGACGCTCTCGTCGAGCTCGGTGATCTGCTGTTCGAGCTGCGGGAAATCACGATGGACTGTCTCAATGGAATTCGCCATCATCTGGATGGACGGGTAATTGATATTGTTGTGCATCTCGTGGCCGATGCCGTCGATGGGCACTCCCTGATCGATGAGATTGCGGACCACTTTCACGAGACAGGCGAGCTTTGCCGGGTCGTTGAGGCTGTAATCGTTGAGAAATAGTTTTGTGCCGGGAGGCGCGTATTGGCGGGCTGCCTGGAAGGCGATATTGATGTACTGCGGGCCGAGGACCTGGTAAAACGGACCGTGGGCGAGGCAGTCAGACTGCGTGGGATCAATTGGCTCGTTCACGACATCCCAAGCGTAGATCTCGCTGCCGTAGTGCTGGACCTCGTTCTGGATGTGCTCCTGGATGTACTGGGTGACGAGCGCCTGATTGGCGGCCGAGCTGGTGCCGTCGCCGAAGGCATAGGAGGGCGTTTGCTCGCCGGTGGCCCAGACCAGGTTCTGCCCGCGGACTTTCATGCCGTGGCAGACGGCTTCCCCGACTTCAGCATCGCCGTTGGTGTAATCGAAGGTGCCGAAGCTGGGCTCGACGGTGCTCCACTTGAGATCGTTGCCAGGCGTCATGCTGTTGTAGTGCATGGTGAGCAGCTGGGCGTGCGGGCCGGAGAGGTCCGTCGTGTCTACCGCTGCTCCGATGGGGAAGTAGTCGGCGTAGGTCTTGTAGATGGAGGGGATGTCGGTCTGGATGACAGGTGGCGGAACATAGGTGAGCTGGAAATCCGTCATGTAGAAGGAGACGTCGTCGGTACCGGAAGCGGGGACGGTTTGCAGATACAGATCGGCTGCGCCTGGGTCGTAGGCGCTGCTCATCGTGTAGTTGGTCACGCTGATCTGGTGCCAGGCGCCATCGTCGGGAACGGTGATGCCGGGGTAGCTGCTGACGCTGGGATAGCTGGTGTTGCCACTGTCGGTGACCTGCAGGCTCATGTTGATGACGTGCGACGACGAGTCGACGGGCTGCATCATCACCCAGACGCTGAGGTTGTAGACCGATCCCTGATACATCTTGTCACTGACACTGATCTGCGGCCCATTCCAGTTCGCGGTGCGGCCGGTGACGAGCAGGCTGCTGCTGTCGCCGGCGGGCGGCGTGCCGGGAGAAGCGACGTTCTGGAGTTCTGCGGTACCGCGGCCGCTCCAGCCGTCGAGGGCTCCGTCAGTAAAAGTGCTGGTAATGCCGGAGTTGTCCTGGTCGCTGACGGGGAGCGGCGGAGGCGTGAGCTCGCTGATGGTGACACCGGAGAGGTAGAAAGAATCCGTGGCACTGCTGGATTGCACATAGAGGGTCAGGCTGGAGGGCGGGCCAGGGAGATCGCTGAAGCTGAAGGTGCCCTGGACTTTGGTCCAGGCTGTACTGGAAAGCGCGGCGGAGGTGCCGAAATCTCCATAGACTCCGGAACTGCTCGCGCAATTTGTGGTCTTCGTGGAGAGAGTTACCGTGGGGGCGCTGCTGTCCGCATTGGCGAGCATGACGTACGCCGTCACCTGATAGGTGGCGCCGGCCGTGATGTTACTGACGTTGAGCAGATTCAGACTGGGGCCCATGTAAGTTGCGGTGCGGTTCGTGGTGAGCAGACTGTGGGTGTTTCCGGCCGGGTCCGCGGCGGGCGAAACGACGCTGGTGAGTTGCACCGGGCCGAAGGGCTGCCATCCGTCCGTGCCGCCGGCAAAGTTGTACGAGGCGACGGGAGTGCCTCCGGGAGGAGGCGCGGTTTCAGTGATGACGACGTCGTCGAGGTAGAAGGATTGGGCGCTGGTGGCGCCGACGAGCTGGGCGTAGAGCGTGAGTCCGGTCTCCGTGGAGGGGACGACGTAGCTGCCGCCAATCTGGGCCCAGCTGCTGGAGTTGACGGGCACTTCATACGCGCCAATGGTGTCGTAGCAGGCGCCGCCAGAGCAGGTGGGGTCGGTACGCTTCATGGTGAAGTCTGCGTTGCCGGAGCTTTCGCCGGGCGTGAGCAGCACATAGCCGGTGATGGAGTAAGTGGCACCCGCCTGGAGCACGGTGTTGAGCTGAAGAGAGGGCCCTCCCTGGCCACTGCTCGAGGTGGTGGTGAGCAAGCTGGAGTTGCCGGAGTAGGAAGCAGCGCTGGTCGACACGGGGTTGGCGGCGCCGTTGAAGGCGACCCAGCCATCGGTGCTGTTTTCGAAACTGTAGGTGGCCACAGTCTGCGCGCGTGCGGGAGAGGCGAGAGAGGACACCGCGATCAGAAAGGCGGCGGCAATGAGGTGGGAGAGAAGGCGGCGGGGAACTGTGGCGGAACGAAGCATATCTGCGTCTCCTGGTCGAAGTCGATCATGGACTTGCGGATTGTCGTTCAGCGTGCGACTAACTAAGTCGATTTATCAAACGGATCGCAGTATAGGCAGGGAATCCAGGGATTGTCAATCTGGCTACTGTTGGATCGGTAAATTACGGAAATCTGACCCCGGAGGGCGCGGGGAACTCGCTGGAGCGTGCCGGATTGGAGTGGATTCGGGGGGAAGCGGTGAGGAGGCCGGGAAGAAGGCCAGCTTTTTCGCCGGCCCTGCTCCATCGCGGGTGAGGCGCTGTCAGGAGAGCTTCTCGCCTACCGACTTGGCCTGGGTGAAGAGGTAGAGGTAATCCGGGCCGCCGGCCTTGGAGTCGGTTCCCGACATGTTGAAGCCGCCGAAGGGGTGCGCGCCGACCATGGCCCCGGTGCATTTGCGGTTGAAGTAGAGATTGCCGACGTGGAATTCGCGGCGGGCGCGGTCGAGCTTGACGCGATCCGTGGAGTAGACGGCGCCGGTGAGGCCGAACTCCGTGTTGTTGGCGATCTCGAGGGCATGATCGAAGTCGCGGGCGCGGATGACGGCGAGGACCGGGCCGAAGATTTCCTCCTGGGCAATGCGGGCTTTGGGGGCGACATCGGCGATGATGGTGGGCGCGATGTAATAGCCCTTTTCCGGTGTTTCCACGGCACACCCGCCAGCGACGAGGCGGCCTTCCTTCTTGCCGATGTCGATGTATTCGAGGATGGTGTTCCTTGCGCCTTCGTTGACGACGGGTCCGAGGTTGCTGTTGGCGGTGGGGTCGCCGACCTTGAGTGTGTCGGCGCGTTCGCGCAGGCGATCGACGAAATCCTGGTAGATGGGGTCTTCGACGATAGCGCGTGAGCAGGCGGAACATTTTTGTCCGCTGAAGCCGAAAGCGGAGGCGATGACGCCGTTGACGGCGGCGTCGATATCGGCGTCGGCGCTGACGATGATGGAATCCTTGCCGCCCATCTCGAGGATGGTGCGCTTGATCCAGATCTGGCCGGGCTGGGTTTTCGCGGCGCGGGCGTGGATATCGAGGCCGACTTCCTTCGAGCCGGTGAAGGCGATAAAGCGGGTTTTCGGATGCTCGACAACCGCGTTGCCGAAGGTTGCGCCGGAGCCGGGACAGAAGTTCACGACGCCGGGGGGCAGGCCGGCTTCTTCGAGGGTCTCCATGAAGCGGGCAGCGATGGTGGGCGAATCGCTTGAGGGTTTCAGCACGACCGTATTGCCGGTGACGATGGCAGCAGCGGTCATGCCGGCCATGATGGCGAAGGGGAAGTTCCACGGCGAGATGACGGCGCCGACGCCGAGGGGGATGTAAAGGAGCTCATCGCGCTCGCCAGGGAGCTGGATGGGCGGTTGCGCCTGGGCGAGGCGGAGCGCTTCGCGGGCGTAGAACTCGAGGAAGTCGATGGTTTCGCCGACGTCGGCGTCGGCTTCGGCCCAGTTTTTTCCGACCTCGTAGGTGAGCCAGGCGCAGAAGTCGAACTTGCGCGAGCGGATCAGGTCGGCCGCGTTGAGGAGGAGGGAGGCACGCTCCTGGGTGGAAACAAAACGCCAGGTTTCAAAGGCGCGCAGAGCGGCTTCGACAGCCTGAGCGGCGTGTTCGGCGCCGGCTTTCTGGTGCAGTCCGACGAGCTGCGCAGGTCGTGCGGGGTTGCGCGACTCGATTTTGGCGCTGGTGCGGACACGCTCGCCTCCAATGATGAGAGGGTATTCGTGGCCGAGCTGGTCGCCGACCCGCGTGAGCGCCTCGCGCATGGCATGCGCGGATTCGTGTTTTGAGAAATCAATGAAAGGCTCGTTGCGAAATGCGCCGTGGGGCGTTTTCGGCAGGATGACAGTGGAAGTTTCGGCGGTTGCCATAACCTTTAAGTTTAGTCCAAAGGGGGGCCGGCAGAAGGCATGGGATGCGCCTCTGGCGGGAAGGAGGTGGCGGCGCATCGGTGGCAGTGGGGGATTCGGGAGGCAGGAGCGGCGAGATTGGAAGACCTGACTTTGCCGCGCACACCGCATGGGCCCCGTCCCAACAGAGACAATTTGTTACCAGTCCTGAACGATTCTTGTTTATACTTAAGCGCGAGGTGTATCCTCCAATTCGCCGAGGAGGCAGATGCGTTCAGTTGTTCGTTTAAGAGGCTGGCTGCGCGGGATGGAACGGGAATCGCCGTGCGTGTTGCTGGCCTGGAAAGATACTCTTCGCTCTGAAGAGGGTCTGGGCGCATTCCGTTACGTGTACTCGCGTTTGCAGGTGCTGGATGCGCCCCAGGATCTGCCGGACGGCGAATATGTTGCGGGATTTGGTGAGCAGAGCGTACCCGTGATGAAACGCTCCGGCATCTGGCTGCCCGACTGGCGATAAGCCAAACTTTTCCAAAGGACAATTTCGGCTGGTGAGCGGGACTTAACGTCGCAGCCGGGGCACCGTCTTTTTTTCCGCCGTATTTCCAGCGCTGGAATCCCCGGGGTCCTGGCTGCCGCGGTCTTCGGCCGCGTGACGATCCACCACAGTCAGCACGACGCCGTCGATGCGGTTGTCGAGCGTGCGATAGGGAGTGATGCGCAGGCTGAACCAGCGGCCATCCTCGTCCTGCACCATGCTGTGCCGCGGCTGCGCCTGCTGAATGACTTCGGTCATCATTGCCTCGAGGCTGCGCACATCGATGCGGAGTTTGAGGCGCGGAATGGGGCGGCCGATGTCGCTGGGGCCGAGACCGAGGATGGCGGTCGCCTGAGGGGTAAAGCGGCGGACGCTCAGGTCAGAACTCACCATCACCATGGCCAGATTCACGCTGTTCAGCAGGTTCGTCAGATCGTTGTTCAGCAGGGTCAGCAGGTCGTTGCGGTGCTGGATCTCGTCATTGACCGTATGCAGCTCTTCGTTCGCCGATTCCAGCTCTTCCTTGGAGGTTTGCAGTTCCTCGTTGGTGCTCTGGAGCTCCTCGTTGACCGACTGGATTTCCTCGTTCGCCGACTGTAGTTTCTCGTTTGTGGCTTCCTGCATTTCAATGATCGACTGGAGGTATTCCCGGGAAGCGGAAAGCTCCTGGCGCAGTTGCGCGATCTGCTTTTCTTTTTCGGCGTGCTCGGATTCGCTCAGCGGTTCGAGGTTGCGGGCCGACGGAGCTGCGAGTGCGGCCGAGTCCGCCTCGAAGATGATGAGGTAGCTGGGTTGTTGCTGGATTGGAGTGCGGAAGGGGCAAACGCGGATGGTGACTGGAAACCTGGAGCCGTCGCTCTGCGCGTCCACGTTATGCCGCGCCGCTTCGAGGCCGCTGTTCCTGGCTTCCTCCAGAGCGCTCTGGATCTCGAAGAGCAGCCCGGGGCGGACCATCTTGAGGAGATTCAGGCTGGCCCTGCCCGGCGCCAGTTCCAGAAAGCGCCCCGTTCGGCCGCGCGTTTGCAGGATCTCCATCTGCGCGTTCACGACGACGGCGGGGGGAGCATAACGCGCCAGCAGCAGCCGGTCAGCTTCGCGCTGCAACTCCAGCGGAGTCCTGAACGGCTCGCCGGGTTTGAGGAGGGCCGGCGGCTCTTCCGGCGATGCGCCCTCCTGATCGTGCGTTCCCACCGACAAGCCAAATGTCGCCGGAGTGGACACGAGCTTCCTGCGATAAATTTTCTGTTTCTTGTCAGCCATCTCGAACAACTCCGAACCCGCGCCCAGCAGGCCTTCCGTATTGCCGATCATCAGAAAGCCGGTGGGGTTCAGGGCGTAATGGAAAACCGGAATCACCCGCTTCCGCAGCGCCTGGCCCAGGTAGATCATCACATTCCGGCAACTCACCAGGTCCATGCGCGAGAATGGCGGGTCCCTGAAGATGTTCTGGGTGGAGAAAATGCAGAGGTCGCGGATGGTCCTGCTGATCTGGTAGCCGCCGTCGGACTTGTGGAAGAAGCGGCGGAGGCGCGCCGCACTGACGTCGGTCTCGATGCTTTCCTTATAGATCGCGTTGCGGGCCCGCTGCACCGCGGTCTCGCTCAGATCCGTGCCAAAAATCTGCACGGGGACGTCGGTGCGCGCCTCCCCGAGATATTCGATCAGGGAGATGGCGTGCGAGTAGGCTTCCTCGCCGGTGGAGCAGCCCGGGACCCAGATGCGAATGGGAGTGCTCCCTCCGCCGCGGGCACTGAGGAGCGCGGGATAGACCACCTGCTTCAGTGCGTCGAAGGCTTCGGGGTTGCGGAAGAAGCTGGTTACGTTGATCAGCAGCTCCTGGTAGAGGGCATTCAGCTCATTGTGGTTGCGATGCAGGAGCGCCACATAGTCGGCGAGCTTGTCCATCCGCTGCAGCGCCATACGCCGCTGGATGCGCCGCCCGATCATCGGTGGCTTGTAGTCGGAGAAATCCACGTGGGTGGCGCGCCTCAGCAGGCGGAACACCTGGTGCATCATTACGTCGATGCCGGCGTCCTCCGCTTCGACGGGGTTGGCGGAAACGCCGGAAGCATAAGGATGGTGCCGAATCCGCGCCAGCTCCTGGGCGATTTCCTCGGGCGGCAGGATGAAGTCGACACACCCTGCCGCAACAGCGCTGGCCGGCATGCTGTCGTATTTGGCGGAACGGGTGTCCTGGGCGAAGGTGATGCCGCCCTCGCCCTTGACGGCCGTCAGGCCCAGGGTGCCGTCGGAGGCGGCGCCGGACAGCACGATGGCGATGGCGTTGGAACCCTGCTCGGCGGCGAGCGAGCGGAAAAAGATGTCGATGGTTGCGTTGACGGAGCGTGTGGGGTCGCGATCGACGATGTGGCAGCGCAGCCCGGACAGGGAGAGGTCGCAGTTCGGCGGGATCACGTAGACGTGATTCGGCTCGACCGCCATTCCCTCCTCAATTTGCACGACGGGCATCGTGGTCGCCCGGGAGAGGATCTGCGAGATCGCGCTCTCCCGCTGCGGGTCCAGGTGCGGCACCAGCACATAGGCCATGCCAAGATCGGGCAGAAGCGCTTTGAACAGCGCGGTGAAGGCCTCCAGGCCTCCCGCCGATGCGCCGATGCCGACGATGGGAAAACCATTGCGGCCCAGCGCGGGGCCCGATGGCTCGGCTGCAGCGGTAACCGCGCGATTCTGTGTGCGTGCGGTCATCAAAATTCCCGATGGGACGGAGAGAGCGAGGCCAATATTCGCGCTTAGGCGGTGAACCAAGGCAGTAACGCAACGATTATAGAACGATCAATCCTCTCCTTCGGGTCAGGCGCGCAGGTGCTCAAAATCGAGCGAGGCACGCGCGGGACCTGAATCCCACGAGGAGCGAGCTTACTTCCGGCACGACCTTAAAAAGGGTTCGGACCGGGAAAGGCGCGGGCGCAATCCAGCTCCTCGAGCGATCAGCGAGCCCCGATCGGGCTCAGACTACGCTCTGGAGTGAAAGGATGCACTGCTGCAGGCTGGACAGCGCCGTCTGGAACTCAACCATGAGCAGGCGATTGGAATCGCGCAGTTGCCGTGCGGTCTCAATCTGTGCGGAGAGTGCGGCCAGACGCATGATCGCGTCCCTTCGATTCCCAGTGGGCACGACCGGCAGAGGGACGCGCGCGCCACAGCGCAAGGCGATCCACGCATCGAGATCCGAAGGGCGAGCGAGCACGGCCTTCTTGTTGGAACCAAGAGGCCGGCGCACGGGAAGCCCGAAATCCTGCTCCCATCGCTGCACCGTTCGAACTCCCTTGCCCATGTAGTTGGCGATATCTTTCCAGCAGGTAAGGACAGTTGGCTTAACGCCAGTCGTCAAGGTATTCATCGCAAAGGCTCCAACGCAGGCAGATTCGAATTTTAGTAGTAACAAAGGCCCGAGGCTGATTCCGGACGGTGATTAGGACGGCGGTTTCGGCCGCTTTGGATGCCTTCTTTCTGCGGCCCGTTGTGAAAGTCATGATACGCCTGAATCGCAGCGGACCGGATATCCGGGCGTTCGTCGAGCAACATCGGAGGGATTTAGGCAGGAAGTCTGAGTGCATTGCGATCTGGTCACCATCGGCACCTCAGCCGGCGGGATTGAGGCTCTGCAGGAGATTCTGTCTGAACTGCCGGAGTCCTTTCCCGCCGCCGTGCTGATCGTTCTCCACAGAACCGCAGGCGGACCGGGCCTGCTGTCGAAGATTCCGGGAGGCGCCACAGTGCTGCCTGTCCGTCATCCTTCCGACGGGGGGTCTATGCTGGATCGGGCATGCGTCTGTTCATCGCCATCGCGCCGGAGGGGGATGCCGCAACCGCAGTGGAGCAGGTCCAGAAGCGGCTGGCATCGCAGAGCGAAACCCTGCGATGGACGCGCCCGGAGGATCATCACGTGACGCTGCAGTTTCTGGGCGAAGTGCCGGAGGAGCAAGCGGTACGGGTGAGAGAAGCACTGGCGGGTGTGCGGGCGGAGCAGGTGCGGGTACGGATCAACAGCCTTGGGTTTTTCCCGCGCGCCGGAGTTTTCTGGGCGGGCGTGGAACTGACGGGCGAGCTGCTGGCGCTGCAGCAGCGGGTAACGGCGAGCACGCGCGCCTGCGGATTTGTTGCGGAGCCGCGGCCGTATCGGCCCCACATCACACTGGCGCGAAGCCGTGGACGTCATGGCTCCGGCGCGCTGGCAGCGCTGGAAGAGGCCGTGCGGCGGGGCAAAATCCGGATTGCCGGGGAATGTGTTGTGCGCGAGTTTGGCCTGTATGAGTCGTGTCCGGGAACGGAGGGTCCGCGGTACGAGGTGCGGGCGCGATTCCGGCTGGGGTTCGACTGATGCGATTCGGGGCAAACGGGGAACGAGCCAAAAACAACGGGACCCCTCGATGGAGAGGGGCCCCGGCGGTTGGAATTGCGGTTTGGAAGGTTATTGCCGAATCGTAATTGTGACCGGGAGTGTTTGCGTGATCGTAGTTCCGTTGTACGTGGAGGTTGCGACCACCGTCATGCTGGTCGTGGTGCTGCCCTTGCTGGAAACGCCGCCGCCGGAGCCGCAGCCGGTGAGCTGGGTGACGCCGAAGACGCCTGCCAGGAGCATCAGGCCGAGGAGCAGGCTACGCCGCTTCCGGAATCCAAAGAAGCAGAGGGCCAGGGCAAAGGTTGCACCGCCCGGGATGAACGGGTTCGGTCCGCGACGGTTTGCCGATGTCGAAGCGGCATCGGTAATCGTCACGACGGTCGTCATGTCGTTTGTGCCGGTCGAGGTGAGGGTCGCCGGCGAGAACGCGCAGCTGACACCGGCCGGAGCTCCTGTACAGGAGAAGGAGACCGTGCCGAGGAAGCTTGCGTTCGGGGCGATGGTGATGTCGATGATCGCGCTGCTGCCGGGCGTGAGGTTGACTGCCGACGGGCTGGCCGACGCGGTGAAGTTGGGAGCGAGGTTGCTGACGGTGTAGGTGACGCTGGCCTGCTGGCTGGGCGTATAGCCGATCTCGGACGCCGATGCGGTGAAGGTGTAGGGGGTGTCCGACTGGGTAAGCTGGAAGCCGCCCGTGGGATAGGCCGTCAGCGCGCCGCCATTCTCCGTGTACATAATGGCAGCATTCGGCGTGCCATCGGAGATGGTGACGGTAACGGTGCTGCCCGCCTCACCATTGGTGTACAGGTCGCCCGAAGGCTGACTGAACGCCGGGGTAGCGACTTGTCCGATTGGGTTGATGGTGACCGTGATGTTCTGCACGGGTGCAGCCGAGTAGTCTGAGTTGCCAGACTGCGTGGCCTGGACCGTGACCGGGCCGAAGGCCGTGCCGGTGGGAGTGAGGGTGTTGCCGGTGAGGGTCGCGATCGCGCTGCCGGAAGTTTGGGTCAGCGTTACCGGCAATCCCGAACTGGCGGATGCAGTGATGGTGACGCTCAGGGTTGGCGACCAGGTGGCGGAGGCCATCGACGGAGCAGCGGTGATGGTTTGCGAGGCGACGCCGACCGTGAAGGAGACCTGCACCTGCGTTGCCGCCGCATAGTCGCCGTTGGTGCTGGCCGCCTGGTTGGCATCGATCACAACGGTGCCGAGACCAGCGAACGTCAGCTTATTGCCGCTCAGGGTTCCAGCAGCGGCCTGGGTGGAACTGACGTACCCGGTCGAGGAGGAATCAATGGTGAACGTGACAGCGTTGCCGGAAGCTCCGCCCGTCGCAGCAAGCGTGACCGCCGCAGCGCCGTAAGGAACCGAGTTGGTGGGGGTGCCGGGACTGGTGAAAGTGATGGTCTGCGATGCCGCCGTCACGCTGATGTACGCCTCTGCCTGAGGGGCGGCCGCATAGGTCGTGTTGCCGGCCTGACTGGCGCTCACCACGATCGCGCCGGCGCCAGTGATCTGCAGCGTGGTGCCGTTGCTTTCCAGCGTGGCCGGGCCGCTGACTACGGCGAAGGTCACCGCATTGCCGGAGGCTCCGCCCGTCGCAGCCAGGTTGATCGTCAGAGTCGGCGAATATGTGACCGAATCGGGCGACGTGCTGGTGGTGCCGCTCGGGTTTGTGAAGGTAATGGTTTGCGGAATCAGGTTCTGCGCGGTGCCGGAGACGGTGGCCGTGCCGGTGTTGGCGGAATCGCTGGCGGTGAGGGTTTCGGTGACGGCGCCGCTTGCGGTACCCGTGGGCGGCGCGAACGTGAGCACCGTGGGCCACCACGCAGCGTTGGTGATGGTTGCCGAGCAGGTGGTGGTTGCCGGAGCAACTGGCAGGGCCAGGGCCGCGGTGAAGATCGTGTCGGAGCTGCTGTCACTGAACGAAACCGTTGGCGGCGTGGTGCAGGTGCTGCCGTCGTTCAGGACGGTGTACATGGCATTGATGGGATACGCCGTGTTGGAGTTGATGAAGGAAGTGGCACTGGGAACCGTGGCTGAAGTTCCGTCCTGCACGGTGCCGGGAACGGTGACGCTGCCGACGTTGAGCATGAACATCGAGTCACCGAAGGAACTGAAGGCATTGGAATAATCGGCTTCGTAAATGGTGCCGTTGTTGGCGGCGATATACTTTCCGCCCTGACCCGAGATCGTCCACATCGTGGACTGGACGCCAGAGGCCGTCAGCGGCGTGCCTGGAGTGTTCGCAAACTCGTAGGTGGCTGCCTGGTCGGTGACGTAGACATAATTGGGATTGGTGGGATCGATGGCGACGCCGTCGAGCTCAGCGGGATATTGCGCGGCTGGATAGGAAGTTTCAGTCAGAAGCGTCGTGGCGCTCCCTGCATAGCTTCCGCTGGTGAACGGTAGCTCGTACAGGTCGGAGTAGTAAATGTAGTTGTATTGAGGATTGGTGCTGGTGCCTTCATTCTCGGCGGAATCCGTGAAGAAGAGATCTCCGGCGGAATCGACCGCCAGACCGCCGAGGAACTGGGTCACCGGATAGCTGTTGTACGTTACGCCGGTCGGCTCCTGCCACAGCATGACGGGGGCAGGAGAACCGGTGCTGGAGTAGAGGCAGGCGGCGGAGCACTCCCAGATGGAGCCTGGGGCGATGATGCCGCTGAGGCCGGCTTCGTTCTGGTCGATGGCGTAGAACAGATCGCCCGCCGAGTCGAAGACCATCGACTGGATGGGCTCATCTGTCAGCGTCCCCGAGACGTAGACCCCGACATTGTGCATTTGGCAGATTGCGGTGTCGGTGCCGGTGCAGTAGGGCGATCCTGACGGGTTGTAGGCGGCGTAACCCGTGGTGCTGTTATACGGAAGTTTGACCACGTAATAGCCGTACGTGTTGCCGAGGAAGAGATTGCCACTGGGATCCACCGCAACCGCACTCGGATCCTGGCCGTCTGCAGTCAAAACGGTCGGGTTGGTGGTGCTCGTGGGGTTGAAGGAATCGACCTTGGCTCCGTAGGTAGTCCCAATGATGACGTTGCCATTGGAATCGATGGCCATGGTGCCGCCGTCGGGATTGGTGCCCGCGGTTGCGCCACCAGCAGGATCAAGCTGGCCAAGGAACGTGCTCTCACTCATGACCACGTTCTCGCCGGCGGGCGGCAGCTGCGAAGTAGCGGTCACGAGAATCGTGGCCTGGAGTTCCTGCGCCGCCGCGTAGTCGCCATTGGTGCTGGCAGCCTCGTTGGCATCCACAATCACCGTGCCGGTGCCGGAAATGGTTAGCGTGCTGCCGTCGGTGCCACTGACCGCGGCAATGCCAGCAGTCGAGTTCGCATCGACGGAGAAAACGACTGGTTGACCGGAGTCCGTACTGGTAGCCGAGGTGGCTGCCAGCGTGAGGACGACATTGGTTCCGCTGTAGACCACATTGCGCGGGGGAGCCGGTCCCCAGACGATCAGTTGTGCGATGGGGCTCACCGTAACGGTTTTGGTTGTCGGGAGCGCTGGGGCGTAGCAGGTTCCAGTGCAGGGCTGAGCGCTGCCCGCCTGATTTGCGGTCACCGTGATCGAGCCGGCGCCGGTCACATCCAGCTGATCGGGGACGGTGGTGTCCAGCGTGGCCGGACCGCTCGTCACCGTAAGCGTGATTGGGTTGCCGGAGTTGTTGGAGAGCGTGTCGACGGCGCTGACGGCAATCGTCAAACCGGAAGCATAGGTCGGCGTAGCCGGGTCGAAGGTGATGCCGAGTTCCTGCTCTTTTGCAGCTGTCCCGGAGAGAGTGGCGCTTCCGCTGGCCGTGGTCGAGCTATCGGTGGCGGTGAGCGTGGCGCTGTCGGTACCGGTGGACAACGGAGAAAAGGTGATGGTGACCGGGAAGGTGGTGCCGAAGAGTTGCGAGGCGCAGGTGCCGGCGACCGGTGGGGTAGTGCTGGCGTTGAAGTCCTTCTCCTGGGTGCCTGTCACGCTCAGATCCAGCGTGGGCGGAGTGGTGGCATTGCAGGCGGCGCTGCCGTTGTCGGCCACATTAGCGGTAAAGGTGGTGGACTGAGCCGCTCCGGTGAGGATGGGATCGGCGACGCTGCCGACGGCGACGAAGCCAAGCGTGTCAGCATTGTTGTAGGCATCTACGTAGAAGTTGCCGTTGCCATCGGGCAGAATCAGCTTGTTGCCCCTCGCGGCGGCCACTGCGTAGGGGGTTCCCGTGGTGGTGTTGCCCGTGGTGCCGGTGTTGTCAGTAATTCCGAAGATACCGCCGGCAAAGCCGCCGGTCTCGCCGGTGGTTCCAAAATAAACGGTAGGATTGCCGCCGCTCGTGCCCGGAACGATGGCGACGGTTGCTATCTGGTCATCGCTCTGCGGGGGATTGTCATTCTGAACTGCGGTTTGAATGCTGGCCGGAACGGTGTCCGTTGCGATCGCGGCTTCGCTCCCGGTCAGGTAGCATCCACAGCTGGTGCTGCTGGGGCCGTAAGGGATTTCGTTCAGTTCGGAGTATGCGCTCACTGAGGTGCTGGCGGAGACGATCGCCGAATCGGTGAAGAAGAGATTGCCATTCGCATCGAGGGCCATCGCGCCGTCCACCATCTGGACGTTGCTGGTTCCGCTACCGGTGGTCACCGACATGGTGGGTTCCTGGTAGATTTGTGTGGGCGCGCCGGTGCCGTAGAGGCAACTGGAGGAGGTCCCGGGAGTGCCGACGGCGCACTCCACAATCTGATAGGGCGCCGATCCCTGGCCGTTCGTGGCGATGAAGAGATCTCCCGCAGAATCGAAGGCGAGGCTGGACGAGCCGAAATAGTAGCCCAAAGCCCCAATGTTCGCGCTCTTCATGGCAACGCACTCGCCGGCTGCGTCGGAGGCCGTGCCTGTACAAGCGGGCGTCGTGGCTCCGGACGCAGTCGCATCGGTGACGGTGTACGTCCCATCGCTGTTCATCGGAACTTTGACAATGGCGGTGCCGTACTGGGCGCCCACCCAAAGGTTGCCGCTGGGGTCGATGGCGACCGGGCCGGCATTGCCGCTGCCGTAGGGGCCGGCGACGGACTCAACATATACGGGCGCGCCGGAGGTGGCGCTATTGACGAACTGGATGACGTCGCCGCCGTAGGTGGTGCTGGCGACGATGACTCCTTTGGAATTCATGCCCCAGCTGCTTCCGGCGGGGTTCCCGCCCGACAGTGCGCCGCCATTCGGCCATGCGCCACCCGCATAGAAACTGACAGGGGCGCTGACGACGACGGACTGCGCGGAGGCCGAGGTGGCCACGAGGCCCAGGATGAACAGAGGCAGCAGGGCAATCCACATTGCCCGCGACGTAGTGCGCTGAAGCTTGTTCCCAATCGATTGCATCACGAATCCTCCCGGTGAAGTTGTCCAAGCTGGGAGCAGAGCTTTGATTCGGCAAGCGCCGACCGCTCTTTCTTCCCATGCGCTGACGCCCGCGTTCGGCTTGATCGATAACCAGCGCCGCCGCATCTGCGAGAGCCCCTGTATAACCGTCGCGATCTCCCACTTACAGATGAGTCCCAGTGTCCTCTTCTTTCCTGAGCGGTCCGACACGGTCCTCAACGGCTGTACGGAGAGAACCCAGTGGAGCCGCGCTGGCGGGAGTTAGAACGATTCGGCTTGCCTGCATGGGTGCGGACGCCGGCGCCTCCCGCTGAAAATGCGGAGGCAACGGATCAGCTGTCGCGGAATCATGGAGGGAGACAGGCAGACACATCGTGGTATCGCTCCCAGGGCGGGTCGAACCCCGGCCACAAAAGCCCCCGAAGTTATCCTCCGGGGCTACGATTGAAAGAAATGCGGGATCATCTTCGTCCCGGGAAGTCAAGTTGTCAAGATAATTTCGGTACCCAACTCAGAAAGGGCGAGGGGCGCCAGAGCCAGGAGTAAATCGTTCAAGCCCGATGCCTCGAAGTGCTCCGTAATGCAGCAGATTCCGCGCGCACGCCCATCGTGAGATCGATTTCGGCTTCGTAATGTTACTGGACGAAGGTCGTGATGCTCTGGGCCGGTAACGTATCAGTGAACTGTCCGGCCGATATCGAGACCGGGGAAAGCTGCTGAAGGCCCGAGGCTGCCGTGGTCTGCCATGGTGTCATGGAAGAAAGGGTAGCATTCTGGATAGTAAACGACTGAGATACTGAGCTAGTGCCAGAGTTAATAGCCACGATGACATAGTGACCGTCGCCGCCGTACGCCGAGAAGAACAGTGTGGACGAAGCAGGCGCCGTGAGGTTATAGCGGTAGTAACCCGGCTGGATGAATTTGGAAAATTGTCCGATGGCATAACCGAAGTAAGTTGGCGTCGGCGTGCCGGTGTTGGAGTCGATGAGGCCGTAATTGATGTAGGAGGCCTGGTCCCAGATCCACCACCAGACGTAGGCGTTGTACTGGCCGATAACCATGGAGTTATGTATTTCTTCGGCAGTAGAGAGCGCGTCGGAGATGTTGGTCTGGGCGCCGGAGGGGGTCAGATAATGTTCGGTCATCCAGATGTCTTTGCCTGCGTTTTCAGCCTGCGTCTCGTAGGACGGGGAAGTCCCGTAGAGGTGGCCGCCAATGATGCTGATGTCGCTAACGGCGGTTGCATCGGAGAGGGAAGGGGCCGCCTGAGCGGGGTTGAAGTTGAGGGATTCCGGCATGAGGAGCGGGGCGCTGAGGGTGGAACCCTCGGCGTCGATCCAGGCGTCCATCTGGGCAGGCGTCCAGCTGCAGGATTCGTAATTCTCCGTGGGTTGGGCAGACCAGTCCGGCTCATTCTGCATGGAAACTGCGTAGAGGGGATTGCTGCTGGCGGCGTTGAAGTATGCGATGAAGGCATTCAGGTACGCAGCGTAGGCGGCGTAACTGGAGGGATCGAGTGAGCCGCCGCAGTAACCCGGACCGGGGCTGCATGCAGCGCTGCCGCTGTAATAAGGCTGACCGGATTGGGAGCCGGTCTTCATTGCCGTCGGCGGGGTCCAGGGCGATGCGAAAACGATCGCGTTCGGGTTGGCAGCGAGCTCTTCGGTTGCGTTCGTGGCTTCCTGGAGCCAGTTGCCATTGGCAGGGACCCAGGGCGGGCTGGTCGTGGACGATCCCGTCGGGTCGATACGCACGCGCAGGATGCTGAGGCCGAGGCCTGTTGCCGGACTGAAGAGAGCATTGGCCTGCGCCTGTGTGAGCTGTCCCAGCCAGGCGGTTGATCCGCCGAAGCCGCGGATGAGCTGTTCCTGCGTGCCGTAGTCGACGGTGACCATGCCGGAGGGTGCGGCTTCGGTGGTGAAGGACCAGGAGTAATTCGAAGGGAGGCCGATGCCGCCGGTGTTTTGCGCGCCTGTGGTGATGGAGGCGGTGTAGACGGTGTTGTAAGAGAGCAAAGCGGCAGGGGTGAAGGTGGCCGTATCCGTCGCAGCGTTGTACGTAACCTGGCCGTTCACGGCTGCGCCGGAATCGACCAGCGTGAAGGTGGCATTCGACAGCGTCGTGGTGTTCATTGCTTCGGTGAACGTGGCGGTCACGGCGGTGTTCACGGCTGCGCCGGTCGCCAGGGAGGCCGGCGTTGTGCTGCTGACCTGAGGAGCGGGAAGCGGCGGGGCGGCCACGGTGGTGAAATTCCAGGTGAAGCCGGTTGCCAGAGAGGCGCCGTTGGAGGCGGTTGCGTCAGTGGTGATGGCCGCGGTGTAGGTGGCGGCATAGGTGAGGGGGTCCGAGGGCGTGAAGGTCGCGGTGTTGGTCGATGGGTCGTACGTGACGGCGCCGGGAACGGAGTTGCCGCTGGCATCGGCCAAAGTGAAGGCAGCGATCACCGTGGAAGCCTGCATCGCTTCGCTGAAGGTCGCGGTGACGGTGGTGCCGACGTCCACGTTCGTTGCTCCGGAAGCCGGCATTTCGGCGGAAATTGATGGCGCCGGAGCGGAGGCCGTGGTGAAGGTCCATATGTAATTCGCGGAGAGGAAGCCGCCGGCCGCGCTTTCAGCGCCGGTGGTAACGGTGGCCGTGTATTGGGTGTTGTAGGCGAGCGAGGATGAGGGCGTGAAGGTTGCGGTTTGGGCGGAATAACTGACGGTTCCGGCGACGGCGCCGGCGGAACCGGCGAGCGTGAACGTGGTGGTCGTCAGGGTCGCCGAATTCATCGGCATGTCGAAGGTCGCGGTCACGGCGGTGGTGAGGGCGACGCCGGTTGCGCCGGCAGCAGGACTATTGGAGGTCACGGCGGGAACGGCGGTCGGGCAATTGCCGCCTCCACAGGTGGCGGTGCCGCTGCTGCCGCCGCATCCGGCGAACGCGATGGCGGAAAGTGCCAGGGAGAGAGTGAGAGCTGACCGGAGGGGCAAGCGCATCACGGAGAAGTACTCCTTCGCGAAAGAGGCAACGAGACTGGGTAATTGATGGCGAACGGAGCATAAATCAATTTAGTTGAGGGGGCAACGAAATTCGGAGGGGACGAGGAGCGAGGAGCCGGGAGAGCGCGGGATCAGAAACGGAAAAACAGATCGAGATGAACGGCGCGGTTCGCTGAGGGGTTGCCCAGGATGCCGGCGAGAGTGGTGGCGAGGGTATATTGACCGTTGCAACTGGCGGCAGAGAAGTTGGCGTCGCGCACATCGCGCGCGCGCCCCGAAATCGATGGTGTGGCGGCCGCGGGTGGTCCGGACGTAATCCTGCAGCTCACAGAGTCCTGCGGAGAAACAGGCGGGCATCGCTGAAAGTGATACGGTGAGGTCATGAAAAATCTGGCTTTTTGCTGGACGGTGGGAGTGGTGTTGTGCGCGGCGTGCGCAGGCGCAGGGGCGCAGGAGTATCCGCAACCGAACCAGAGCACGGCGGGAGCGCCGCAGGCGACGCCGCTGGAAGCGATGCAGGCGGTGGAGGGACTGGACCGCTGGCGCGAGACGCTGGTTCCCATGTTCATGAACGACTATGGGGATCTGAGCCGGTATCGGGATGCGAACGCGAAGCTGGGGGATCCGAAGCCCGGTGAGCAGCGCGTGGTGTTCTTCGGGGATTCCATTACGGATATCTGGGATTTGAACAAGTATTTTCCGGGGAAGGGATATATCAACCGCGGGATCAGCGGGCAGACCACGGAGCAGATGCTGGTGCGGTTCCGGCAGGATGTGATCGACCTGCATCCGGCGGTGGTCGTGATTCTGGCAGGGACGAACGATATCGCAGGGAACACGGGGCCGGAGACGCTCGGACAGATTGAGGGCGACTTCGAGACGATGGTGGAGGTAGCGCGGGCGAATCGGATTCGCGTAGTGCTCTCGTCGCTGACCCCGGAGAACGGTACGCGGCCGGCGTGGACGACGTACACGGTGTTGCGTCCGCCCCCGGAGATCGTCCAATTGAATGACTGGCTGGCGCGGTACTGCAAAGCAGACGGACTCGTGTATCTGGATTACTATTCGGCGATGGCGGACGCGCAGGGTCGAATGAAGCCGGAGCTGACGGGGGACGGGCTGCACCCGAGCCCGGCGGGGTTTGCGGTGATGGCGCCGCTGGCGGAGAGGGCGATCCGCGAGGCAGCTGGGGACAAGGAATAGGGGCGGCGTTGCGGGACTGGCGGCATCCATGGGCGCGGCAGAAATGCAGGTCCTTCGATTCCGCTGGTGCAAAAGAAGCGCGGACTCCGTTCAGGATGACAGCTGAGTTATTTGAACTGACTTATGGAGCAGGAAGCAGGGAGCGGGTGATGCTGACACGGCGGAGATTTCTGAGGAATGCTATGTCGCTGGCGCCGGCGGCGGCGTTGCGGGGGCGGCGCGCCTGGGCGCTGAAGCGGGTTCCGCTGGGCGTGCAGTTGTTTACGGTGCGCAAAGAGGCGGAGCAGAATCTGCCGCACGTGCTGGATCAGATCCGCAGGATCGGGTATGAGGAAGTGGAGACGTACGCGGGTATCTATACATTCTCCGCGGCAGCGCTGCGGCACATGATCGTGGATGCGGGGCTGCGCGTGCCGAGCGGCCACTTCAACTACGGCGATCTGGGGACGAGGTTCGAGTTCGCGACCGAGCTGGGGGTGGACTGGATGGTCTGTTCGATGATCCCGCCGGCGATGTGGGATTCGTTCAGCGGATTTCGGACAGCGGCGAAGCAGTTCAATGCGTGGGGGAAACAGGCGAAGGAATTCGGGCTGCGGTTTGCGTTCCACAATCACGACTATGAGTTTCGGCCGCTTGGATCGAAGGGTCTGCTTTCGGCCGGCACCGGGGTGACGGAACGCACAGGATACGACGTACTGATGGCGGAGACCGATCCGGAGCTGGTGTTCTTCGAACTGGATGTTTATTGGGCGGCACAGGCAGGGCATGATCCGGCAGCGCTGATGAGGCTGCTGGGACCGCGGCTGAAACTGCTGCACCTGAAGGATCGGGCGGCGGGATTTCCGATTTCCTATGACATGGATCAGGGGTCGGGGCATTTTGAGCCGGTGGGCAAGGGAACTCTGGATTGGAGGGCGATTCTGGCGGAAGGCGAACGGCTGGGCGTGGAGCACTATTTTGTGGAGCAGGACCAGACGCAGGGACCGGCGATCGACGCGGTGCGGGAGAGCTACCGGTACCTGAGCAAGCTGGTGTGAGCGGGACGGCCGACACGCTCACCCCGATCCGCGATCAAGCCGCGCATACGAGGGAGCACCACTCGGCGTGTCAGGAAGCCGATGCAACTTCCCCACGCTGCCGCCGGCCGCGGATGACAGGGGTGGCGACCGGATAAGACTCAAAGCAGGGAAGCGCACGGGATAAAATAAAAGGATGTTCCCAACCGCCGAGCGGAGACGCGGGCGCCTATGATGCGCTTCTGGCGCCTGCTGGCGTATGCGCGCCGCTATGGCCTGCAGGCGATTTCCGCAGTCGTGCTGGCAGCGGGCGTGGGCGCGCTCGATGCGTACCGGGTGCTGCTGATTGGGCCGATCTTCGACAACGTCCTGAATCCGAACGCGGCGACGACGCGGGCGAACCGGACCAATATGCTGGGCGCGATTGGGACGAGGTGGCACATCTCCGTCACGCCGCAAATGCTGGTTCCGCACTTCCTGCACCTGAGGAATGACTGGGCGGTGATTGCGTTCGCGTTTGTGGCGGCGACGCTGCTGAAGGGCATCTGCGACTACGGGGGAACGTACCTGGCGAATTATGCCGGTTTTGGGATGATCACCGACATGCGGGACGACCTGTATGAAGCGATCCTGCGGCGCTCGGTTTCGTTCTTCCAGAAGCACACGACGGGGACGCTGCTGTCGGCGTTGATCAACGATATCGAGCGCGTGCAGTATGCGACGTCGACGATTCTGTCGGATTTCCTGCAGCAAATTTGCACGCTGATCTGCATGGTGGTGATTGTGATCGCGCTGGGTCACAGGCTGGCGTGGGTGTTGCCGGTGTTTGCGCTGGCCGCGGCGTGGTCGATCGTGCGGATTGGGCGGGACGTGCGGCGGACCACACGCAAGGGCCAGGACAAGCTGGCGGATATCCAGAACATCCTGCACGAAACGATCACGGGGAACCGGATCGTGAAGGCGTTCAACATGGAGTTCTGGGAGCTGGTGCGGTTCCGGCAGGCGGCCAGGCGGCTGTTCCGGGCCAATCTTCGGGTGGTGCGGTCGCAGGCGATCACATCGCCGCTGATGGATTTTATCGGCGCGGTGGCGATTGCGGCGTTGCTTTGGGTAGGACGGAACGAGATCGGGCACGGGGCGATGCAGGTGGGAACGTTCTTCGCCTTTATTGTGGCGCTGTTCAAGCTGTACGATCCGATCCGGCGATTTGGAACGTACTACAACAACTTCCAGCAGGCGGCGGGCGCCTCAGCGGCGATCTTTCAGTTCATCGACGAACAGGATGAGGTGCAGGAGGCCAGGCATCCGCAGACGCTGAAGGCGTTTCGCAAGAGCATCGCGCTGGAAAACGTGAGCTTTAACTACAGCGAGCAGATCGCGAACGGCGAGGGACCGCGCGTGGTACTGGAAAATATCGACCTGACCATCCACCAGGGAGAAGTGGTGGCGCTGGTGGGGCCGAGCGGCGCGGGCAAATCGACGCTGGTAAATCTGATCCCGCGGTTCTTCGACGTGACGGGCGGCCGGATCCTGATCGACGGCCACGACGTGCGGGAAGTGAGCCTGGCATCGCTGCGCGCGCAGATCGGGAAAGTGACGCAGGAAACGATTCTTTTCAACGATACGGTGCGAAACAACATCGCGTACGGACAGCCGGATGTGGCGTTTGCGCGCGTGGAGACGGCGGCCAGGGCAGCGCTGGCGCATGATTTTATTTTGAAAATGCCGGAAGGCTACGACACGGTGATCGGCGAGAAGGGATTCCGGTTGTCGGGTGGGGAGCGTCAGCGGCTGGCGATTGCGCGGGCGATCCTGAAGAATGCGCCGGTGCTGATTCTGGACGAGGCGACGTCGGCGCTGGACGCGGAGAGCGAGGCGCTGGTGCAGGAAGCGCTGGGGAATCTGATGGCGGGGCGGACGGTGATCGTGATTGCGCATCGGCTGTCGACGGTACGGCGGGCGACCCGGATTGCGGTGCTGGAGCAGGGGCGGATTACCGCGATTGGGTCGCATGACGAGCTGTTGCAGACGTCGCCGACGTATCAGAAGCTGTACCGGTTGCAGTTTATGGATATCGAGGGCAACGGAAATCACTCTGGAGCGGAAGCCGAGCCGGGAATTGCGCTTGCCGCCCACGGCACTGAGCCGGTGACCACGGGGAAAACACAACGATGAGCGCAAAGAGCAATGAGAAGCCCGCACAGCCGGTTTTTTCCATGACGGGTTATGCGCGGAGGAGCGGACGCGTGTCCGAAACGCTTGGCTTTACGCTGAGTCTGAAAAGCGTGAACCATCGCTTCCTGGATCTGCATCTGCGGCTGCCGGCCGGGGCTGAGGGGCTGGAGATGCAACTGCGGCGAGTGCTGAAAGAGAAGCTGCGGCGCGGACACGTGGAGGTGACGCTGAATCTGGAGCGGAGCCAGAAGGCCGAAGCGGGGTACGATCACGCGCTGGTGGCGGCGTATGTGGAGGCGTTTCGCGCGGCGGCCGAGGAGCATGGGTTGAGCGGGGAGCCGGATCTGAACGCGGTGTTCCGGCTGCCCGGCGTGCTGTTGGCCGAGGCGCACAGCGATGAAGGAGAGATGGCGGCTGTGGAAGCCGGGGCGCTGAAGGAGATCGATGCTCTGGTAGCGGCGCTGAATGCGATGCGCGAGCAGGAAGGCGCAGCGCTGGCGGCGGAGTTGCGGGCAGGAATGGAGCGTCTGCGCAAGCTGGTGGACGAGGCGGCGCTGCTGCGGGAGGATGTGCAGAAGCTCTACTTCGAGCGGCTGTCGCAGCGGCTGAAAACCATGGTGGACGGCGATTTCAGCCAGGAGCGGATTTTGCAGGAAGCGGCGCTGATTGCGGACCGGAGCGACGTGGAAGAAGAAGTGACGAGGCTGCGGACGCACCTTTCGCACTTTACCGGGCTGCTGGACGAAGGCGGCGAGGTCGGCAAGAAGCTGGATTTTCTGCTCCAGGAGATGAATCGCGAGGCGAATACGCTTCTGTCGAAGACGAGCGGCGTGGCCGGGAACGGGACGCGCGTAACGGAGGCGGGGCTGGGGATGAAGGCGGAGATCGAGAAGGCGCGGGAGCAGGTGCAGAATCTGGAGTAAGGCAGCGTGTAGGGGATGGGGTGTAGGGTGCAGCGCGCGATGCGGGGCACAGAGCCTTCGGAGAAGAGCTCAGGCCGGGTGAGAGGGAAAGATTGTTGGAGGAAAGAGGACGCTTGGCGGGAATTCTGTTCATTATTTCAGCGCCGTCGGGGTCGGGGAAGTCGACCATCGTGAATCAGCTGCGGTCGCTGGTGGCGGGGCTGGAGTTTTCGGTTTCGTGGACGACGCGGGGGCCGCGGGGATCGGAGGTGGATTCGCGGGAGTATCACTTTACGACGCGCGAGTACTTCGAGGAGATGATCCGGAACGGCGAGTTTCTGGAGCATGCTGAGGTGTTCGGAGCGTTGTACGGCACGGCGCGCAGCACGCTGCGGGCGGCTTTCGCCCAGGGAAGGGATCTGCTGCTGGATATCGATGTGCAGGGCGCGGCGCAGGTGCGGCAGAAGTGCCCGGAAGCTGTGTCGATTTTCCTGATGCCGCCGTCGCCGGAGGTGCTGGCGACGCGGCTGCGGAATCGCAGCCGCGCGGAAGGAGACGCGAACGAGAAGAAGATCGAGCGGCGGCTGGCGAAGGCGAAGCAGGAGATTGAGAATTACCGGGAATATGACTATATTCTCGTCAACGACGTTCTGGACCGGGCCGTAGAAGAAATGGCGGCGATTGTGGCGGCCGAGCGCATCCGGCGAAACGGAGCCAACGGCACCCCGGATGGTCAGCGGGCGCTGGAACTTGCGGAGCGATGCCGCACGGCGAACTCTGAGGACAGAATTCGTCCGGTGCTGGAGGCGTTTGGAGTGAGGAAAGAATAGCTGGTCCGAGGAGCACGACCTAAGTTGGACGCGGAGGAGCAGGCATGAGCATCGAACAGGAGTTCGACAGCAATTTCCGGTACGTGCTGGTAGCGGCGCGGCGGGCACGGCAACTGCAGAACGGAGCGGAGCCGCTCGTGAACGCCAAGTCGCGGAAGGCCTGCCGCGTGGCGCAGGACGAGATCGCGGCAGGCAAGATTGCCTACGTGAAGCCGGATGATGCGAAGGTGCTGAAACCGGAGGTGGAAGCGCCGGACGTGCCGAGGTTTGTGTCGTAGGGCAGCAGTCAGTGAACAGGAGTCAGTAATCAGCATCCCCACCCTGTCTGCGATGCAGGGAAGGGTGAGGCACCCGGTTGTTTGGCCAGCATCCACTTTTCCAGCAGTAAACTGTCTCTATGAAGGTCACGGTCGGCGTGTGCGGCGGCATTGCCGCGTATAAAGCTGCAGAAGTGGTGCGCTCTCTGCAAAAGCAGGCACTGGATGTGCACGTGGTGATGACCGAGGCGGCTCAGAAGTTTGTTCAGCCGCTGACCTTTGCCGCGCTGACGGGACATCGCGTGATTACCGGGTTCTGGGACGGTGCCGATGAGCCGGGCGCGGATGCCGCGTCGGCGATTGAGCACATGGATGCAGCGCAGACGACGGACGCGCTGGTTGTGGCTCCGGCGACAGCGAACACGCTGGCGAAATTTGCGCATGGAATTGCCGACGACTTTCTGAGCGCGCTGTATCTGGCGACAACGGCGCCGGTGATTGTGGCTCCGGCGATGAACGTGAACATGTGGGAGCATGCGGCGACGCAGGCGAATGTGGAGACGCTGGCCGCGCGCAATGTCCGCATGGTTGCGCCGGATTCCGGATACCTGGCGTGCGGGATGATTGGCGCGGGACGGCTGGCGGAGACGGACGCGATTGTGGACGCGGTGCTGGGCGTGCTGGGGCACCGCAACGACCTGGCGGGCGAGACGGTGCTGGTGACAGCGGGCGGCACGCGGGAGGCGCTCGATCCAGTGCGGTTCCTGGGGAATCGGTCAAGCGGCAAGATGGGCTACGCGATGGCCGAGGCGGCGCAGCGGCGCGGGGCGCGGGTGATTCTGGTGACGGCGCCGACGGCGCTGCGGGCTCCGGCGCATGTCGAAGTGGTTCCAGTGATTACGACGGAAGAGATGCGGCGCGCGGTGCTGGGCCGTCTGGATCAGACGACGATTGTGATTAAGGCGGCGGCGGTAGCCGATTACCGGCCGCGCGTGCAGGCCGACCAGAAACTGCGGCGGAGCGGGCCGCTGACCCTGGAGCTGGAACCGACGCAGGACATTCTGGCGGAAGTGGCAGGGCTGCGGCGTCCGGGAATGCTGGTGGTCGGGTTCGCGGCGGAGACGCAGGATGCCGTAGCGCATGGACGCGACAAGCTGCTACGCAAGGGCGCGGATGCGATTGTGCTGAATGACGTGTCGCGCGAGGGGATTGGATTCGACGCGGATCGGAATGCCGTGACGTTTCTGACTCGCGATCGCGCGATGGAGCTGCCGGAGATGCGGAAACGCGAACTCGCCGATCACATTCTGGATGAGATTTTGACGTTGCGGCGCCCGCGGAAGGTGATGGATGAAGCCGACGTGCCGGTGAGCGGGGATTAGCGCGCGTGCGACGGCTGGCTCCGCAAACCGAAGAGGCGGTGCGGGCGCGGATCGGGTATTTTCGCGACCTGGGCATCTTCGACTTCTACCGGCGGGACTGCGCGTCCGGCGAAACTTCTTTAGCAGATGAGCCTGAATTAGAACTCGCGGCCGAGGAGGCTGCGCCGGAGAGCCCGACGATGCCTCGAGCCGCAGGTCCTGTCCCATCGCTGTCGATATTGGAAGAACGCGGTGCGCCGGTGGCGCCGAAGGACAAAACGGCCGCGCTGGAGGCAATCCGCGAGGAGTTGCGGGACTGCCAGCGGTGTCCGCTTGCGAAGCTGGGGCGGCACACGATCGTGTTCGGCGATGGCGACGCGAACGCGCGGCTGATGTTTGTGGGCGAAGGCCCGGGCGCGGACGAGGACGCGCAGGGGCTGCCGTTTGTGGGGCGCGCCGGGCAGTTGCTGAACAACATGATTGCGGCGATGGGGCTGAAGCGCGAGGAGGTCTACATCGCCAACATTGTGAAGTGCCGGCCTCCGCAGAATCGCGTGCCCGAGCCGGAGGAAGCGCATACCTGCTCGCCGTTTCTCTTTCGTCAGATCGATGTGATCCGGCCAGAAGTGATTGTGGCGCTGGGGTCGACGGCGGCGACGTATCTGCTGGGCGCGAAGAGCCCGCTGGCGGGGCTGCGCGGTCGGGTGCACAGTTTCCACGGCTCGAAGCTGATCGTGACGTATCACCCGGCGTATTTGCTGCGCGATCCGAACCAGAAGAAGGCGGCGTGGGCGGATTTGCAGATCGCGATGCGGGAACTGGGGCTGAAGAAAAGCAGCTAAGAGACGGCCAGCTAAGGTTCGGTCAGCTAAGAACCGGCCAGCGGAGAATCTGCTACTGACAGAGAAGAGGCCAGCGAGCGGATGATTCGCTGGCCTTGTTGCGTCTTCAGCTACCAGGGGAGGGCGTCGTTCATGTGGAAGTAGCCGCCGGTGGGACCGTCGTCGGGGAGGGTGGCGAGGCGGACGCTGGTTTTGGCGCCGTCGGAGATTTCCATGGGAGCGGCGCTGGTGCCCATGTCGGTTTTCACCCAGCCAGGATGCGCGGAGTTGACTTTGATCTTCGTGTCTTTCAACTCGTGGGCGAGGTGAACGGTGAAGGAATTGAGCGCAGCCTTGGAGGCGTCGTAGGCGAAGGCCTTGGCGTCGTAGATGGGCGAGCCGGGCGTCGCGTGGAGGGTGAGCGATCCGAGGATGCTGGAGAGGTTGACGATGCGGCCGGCGGGCGATTTGCGAAGGAGCGGCAGCAGCGTCTGCGTGATCTGGATGGCTCCGAAGAAATTCGTGTCGAAGGTGTCGTGGAGGACTTCGGCGGAGGTGGTGCTGGTCTTGTTGCCGCCCATGAAGTTCTCGAGCGAAATGCCGGCGTTGTTCACGAGGATATCGAGGCGGCCGTAGCGCTTGTTGAGGTAGTCGTAGGTGGCCTGGTAGTCGGCGGGGTTGGTCACGTCGAAGCGGATGGCTTCAGCGGAGATGCCTTCGGATTTGAGTTTCTGTGCGGCGGCGACGCCCTTCTCGAGATCGCGCGAGCCGAGGACGACGGCGATGCCGAGTTTGCCGAGCTGGCGGGCGGTTTCGAGGCCGAGCCCTTTGTTGGCTCCGGTGATGAAGGCGACTTTCTGTTGCGACATGAATCCCTCCTGGGGTGGTTATCTGATTCACTGGAGGGCCGGGGGATTCCGATTTTTCACCACAGGGAGCGCGGAAAGCACGGGAGGAATTTGGGAGATCAGCGATTCCGCAGCCAGTGCCAGAACTCTACATCAGCCCAAACCACAGCAAAGAGCACGAGAGCAGCGAACAGCACCTTGAGATTGTGTTTTGTGCCCCGTCTTGATGGTTTTGATTCATTTGCCAGAACAGAAAGGTAATGATCGCCTCTGCTCAGTTTCTGCAGTGCCAAAGCCCATGTCATCTGTTCCTGCGGATTCTTGTCAGCGAAGCGGGTGCGGACGTTCGTGATGATGGCCGCAATTTTCTGCTCGTATTGATCCTGATCACAGTTCCGGTCAAACTCGGCACTAACTTCTTTCATGTCTGGCAGAGTCCAGCCGGTTTCGGCGAAGAAGAGCATTTTTCTCTCTACTTCTGTTAGAGGGGTGCCGTCACGTTCGGCTTCGTCGGCGATTACACCGGCGAGGTATTGTTTCGCTTCGCGGATGGTCCGGAAGCGACGCGCGCTCTCCCTGCAGGCCCCAGATTGAGTTGTTGTTACCGGGCTTGTTTTGCCCTTCAGCCAATACCAGGGCCAAGCGAGCGGCCAAAAAAGCGACCAAAGCAGAGAGGAGGCCACGCGTTCGTCAGTCGGGTCGCCATCGACTGAAAGCGCCCAGAGAGTCACGACGAGCGTTCCGGCATTTACGGCAATGACCGCACTCGATATTCCCAGAAATTGCAATAAGGAGCGCATCCTGTTCTTTGTTTCCACGTTGTGTCTGCCATAATCTCATGGATTGGGAGCGGCGGCACGCGAGAGACAACCGCAGATGCCACTCGCTTCGCTCAGGCCAGGCTCTTTGTCGACCACCGCCGAGCTCTGCCCCAAAGAGCGAAGCTCTTTGGGGCCCCCGGAAAAACGCTCGGGGCCCCGTTCGCTCAGGATGACAGCGCGTGAGGGGGCGGTGCCCGCGCTGGGTGTCGGGGTCTGGTAGGCTCCGGAATGAATGCCTGCCTTCTGCGATGTCGCTGTGCCGGTGCCGCTGGACCGCGTGTTCACCTACGTGTTGGGCCAGGAAGCGCCCGTCGTCGGCGCGCGGGTGCTGGTGCCGTTTCGCAATGAAAAACTGGCGGGCGTGGTGGTCCGGGTTCATGATGAACCGCCGCCGGTTGAAGCGAAGCCGTTGATCGCGGTGCTGGATGCGGAGTCGGTGCTGTCGGCGGAGCTGATGGAGCTGGGGCAGTGGATCGCGCAGTACTACCTGGCTCCGGTGGGTGAGGTGTTGCGCGGGATGCTGCCGCTGACGGCCGAGGTGCGGCGGCGGGTGCTGTATCGGATGACGGAGACGGGGCGCAAGGCGCTGGCGGCGGGTGCGGAGCAGGGCGCGTCACGGCGGTCGCGACTGCCGGCGGAGGAGCAGGATCGCGAGTACGCGGTGCTGAACCTGCTGGAGGCGGGCGAGGCTGTGCCAGTCGCGCGGCTGCGGTCGGCGACGGGCGCGGGCGGAAGAGGGTTGGGGGCGCTGCTGGCGGGGATGGTCCGCAAGAAGTGGATTGCGCGGGAGACGGCGGCGGAGTCGCGGGATGCGCGGCGGACGGTGCGGTATGCCGTTTTGATTCCCGACGTGCGACTGCCGAAGCTGAATGAGAATCAGCAGATGATCTTGGCGGAACTCGCGGGCGCGGATGGCGAGCTGCCGGTGGCGGAGCTGCGGCGGCTGGAGGTTCCGGCATCGACGCTCGGCGCGCTGCTGAAGAAGGCGCTGGTGCGGATTGAGGAGCGGCCGGCGGAGTTTCATCTGACGCGACTGCATGGGCTGGGCGGTGGAGAGCACGAGCTCAACGAAGCGCAGACCGAGGCGCTGGCGGAGATCGCTGGAGCGGTGGAGTCGCGGGAGTTTCGCCCGCTGCTGCTGCACGGAGTGACGGGATCGGGCAAGACCGCGGTGTATCTGAAAGCGATGCGCGGTGCGTTGGATCTGGGGCGCACGGCAATTCTGCTCGTCCCTGAGATTGGGCTGACGCCGCAGATGGCGGCGCAACTGCATCATGCGTTTGGCAGCGAGGTGGCGCTGCTGCACTCGGCGCTGACGCCGGAGGAGCGGAGCGAGCAGTGGCGGCGCATTCGCGCAGGTGAGGCGCGGGTGGTGGTGGGTACGCGGTCGGCAATCTTCGCGCCGGTGGCCGAGCTGGGGCTGGTGATCGTGGATGAAGAGCATGACTCCAGCTACAAGCAGGAGTCGACGCCGCGATATCACGCGCGCGATGTGGCGGTGATGCGGGCGAAGCTGGTGGGGGCGGCGGTGGTGCTGGGGTCGGCGACGCCGTCGCTGGAAAGCTGGCATAACGCGATGCGGGGCAAGTACCGGCGGATCACGATGGCGGAGCGGGTGGAGCAGCGTCCGCTGCCGGAGGTGCGGCTGGTGGACATGCGGCAGGAATTCCAGGAGACGGGGGCGGAGCATTTGTTTTCGCGGGCGCTGATGGAGGCGACTCGAGGCGCGCTGGAGCGGGGGGAGCAGGGGATGATCCTGCTGAACCGGCGGGGCTACTCTTTTGTAGTGGTGTGCCGGGCGTGCGGGGAGAAGCTGGAGTGCGAGAACTGCTCGATTGCGCTGACGTATCACAAGGCGGTGGGCGACGACGAGCGGGCGGTGGGGCAGCGCCTGGAATGTCACTACTGCGGTTACAAAAGGACGGTGCCGAAGCTGTGCCCGAAATGCGAGAGCGAGTATCTCTACTTTCTGGGTGCGGGGTCGCAGCAGGGCGAGGAGCGACTGCAGGAGGTTTTCCCGGGCGCGCGCATCGGGCGCATGGATCGCGATACGGTGCGGGGGCGCGGCGATCTGGAGCGGCTGCTAATGCAGCTGCACTCGGGCGAGATCAACCTGCTGGTGGGCACGCAGATGATCGCGAAGGGGCACGACATTCACGGCGTGACGCTGGTGGGGGTGGTGGGCTGCGATCATGCGCTGGGGCTGCCGGATTTTCGCGCGGCGGAGCGGGTCTTTCAGCTGATGACGCAGGTTTCGGGGCGGGCGGGGCGAGGGGAGCGGCCGGGTCAGGTGATTGTGCAGACGTATCATCCGGAGCATTACGCGATCCAGTGCGCGGCGCAGCACGATTTTACGGCGTTCACGGAGCGGGAGCTGCGATTCCGGAGGGCGATGCATTATCCGCCGTACGCGGCGCTGGCGAATGTCCTGGTGCAGAGCGTGCGGATGGAGGAAGCGGCGGGATGGGCGGCGGCGCTGGGCAAGTGGTGCCGGGACACGACGCTGCCGGGCGTGCGGGTGCTGGGGCCGGCGAGCGCGCCGCTGGCGAGGATCAAGCGGACGTACCGGTTTCATCTGGTGATGAAGGCGGAGAGTCGGCGGGCTCTGCAGCAGGCGCTGCGCGGGCTACTGGCGTTTGCGGATCGGGCGGAGATTCCGCGGCCGAATCTGGTGGTCGATGTCGACGCAGTGAGCCTGATGTGAAGGTGGAGCAATGGAATATCTGAATGAGGAGCAGGTTCGGAAGCGGCTGACGTTCGAGGCGCTGATTCCGGCGATGGAGCGGGCGCTGCGGGATCTGTCGGTGGGGCGGATTCAGCAACCGGTGCGGACCGTGCTGCGCGTGCCGGATCATGATGGAATTTTCGCCCTGATGCCTGCGGTGGATGGCGAGGTGATGGGCGCTAAATTCGTGACGATTTACGAGAAGAACTCCGGAGGGCTGCCGACGCATCAGGCGACGATTCTGCTGTTTTCGGCGCAGACGGGAGAACCGCTGGCAGCGATGGATGGGCGGCTGATCACGGAGATGCGGACGGCGGCGGTGTCCGCGGTGGCGACAAAGCTGTTCGCATCGCCGGGGTCGCGGGTGCTGGCGATCCTGGGCAGCGGAGCACAGGCGAGATCCCATGCGCAGGCGTTACGGACGGTGAGGGATTTCGCGGAAGTGCGAGTCTGGAGCCGGACGCCGGAGCACGCGCTGGCGTTTGGGACCGAGCACGACGCCATGGTGGCAGGCAGCGCGGAGGCGGCGGTACGCGGAGCCGATGTGGTGGTGAGCGCGTCGAATGTGCGCGAGCCGTTGGTTCGTGGCGAGTGGCTGGGAGAGCGGACGCTGGTATGTGCGATCGGGGCCATCGGCCCGGAGCGGCGGGAACTGGACGATGCCGCGATGCGGGGAGCGGTGGTGGTGGAGTCGCGCGAGGCGGCGATGCAGGAATCAGGAGATGTGATCGGATCCGGCGAGCGGATTTACGCGGAGGCAGGCGAGGTTCTGGCTGGATTGCGGCCGGCGCCGGAGGGGCGGGTGGTTTTCAAATCGCTGGGAGTGGCGGCGGAGGATTTGGCGGCGGCGGGGCTGGTGTGGAGGATGCAAGGAGCCGATAACTGAAAGATGGGGGCTGGATGTTGCGGAACTTAGGTAACTTATGTATCACCCAGGAGTTGTAAACTGAAGCCACAATATTAGTGACTTTCGGAAACCTTGGTGCGATTCTGGAATCGTTTCGGGGGCTATCACGGTGGGAAAGTGCTGGCTGGCGCTGTTACTGGTGTTGGGAGCAGGACTTGAGGGTTCACGGGCGCAAACAGCGGCCACGACCGGGCCCGGGCAGGCGAAGGCGCAGATTCCATGGACGGTAGCGCGGATACGCGCGCTGGCGACGACTGAGATATCCAGTGGCGTTGCCGTGGAGCTGCGGGCGGTGGTCACTTATTACGAGCCGAACGAGGGGCAAGTTTTCGTCCAGGACGAGACGGGGGCGATCTTTGTGCAGGCGCCCTCGTCGTGGCCTGCGGTTCGTCCTGGCGAAGAAGTTTTGATCCGGGGAGTTACGGTACCGAGCTACTCAGTGAATGTGAAGGCGACGTCACTGGAGGATCTGGGAAAAGGGGAGCTTCCGCCGCCACTGCCGGTGACTTGGGGCGGAATGGTCGCGCGTGCCGACGATTGCCGGTATGTGACGATGACCGGCACGGTACGATCGGCAACGCTGCAATATGCGGCGGGCGCGCCTGGGCAGATGGGCAACCCCTATCTGCTGATGGATGTGCAGATGGATGGGGGTCCGGTGCGGGTGCATGTGGAGAATCCGCAGGGGATCGACCCGATCGGACTGCTGGACGCGCAGGTGAAGCTCACCGGGGTTGCGGGTGGAATCTTCGATGGGAAATTCCAGCAGACAGGTTCTGAGTTGTGGGTGAGCACGGCGAAGCACATGGAAGTGCTGAAGCCGGGGCCGGGGAATCCGGCAGCTTTGCCGCTGACCGATATTGCGCGGATCATGTCACACTCGCGCGTGACGGATGAGAGCGAGCGCGTACACGTGCGGGGAAGCGTCACGCTCTATGAGCCGGGCCTGCAGGCGGTGGTGGAGACGCCACAGCGGCAGGCGGTGCTGGTGGACACATTCGAACAGGCGCCGTTGCGCATTGGGCAGGTGGTGGATGTAGTGGGCTTTCCGGATACAAGGCAGTATTCGGAGGTGATTGGGCAGGGTACCATGCTTCCGGGCTCGCTGCTGCAGCCCATCGAACCCATCGCAGTGAAATGGGACCAGGCATCACGCGGCGATTTCCCCTACGAGCTGGTGTCGATGCAGGGAACAGTGGCCGCGGAGGTACACGAGGTTCACGAAGACACGCTGGTCATCCAGAGCGGCGCGCATGTATTTTCGGCGATTCTGGCGCGACCGGTCTGGTACCGGACGAACGACGAGCGGCCGTTGCCACGGTATCCGGTGGGCAGCCGCGTGAGAGTGACCGGGGTGTGCTTTGTGCACGCTGGCGGTCCGTGGAGCACGCCGCAGTGGTTCGATCTTGAACTGAGGTCGCCCGAGGACGTTGCGGTGCTGGCGAATCCATCCTGGTGGACGGTCGAGCACCTGTTGCGGCTGAGCGCGATTCTGATCGGAGTCGTGGTGGTCGTGGTGTTGTGGGCCGCGATGCTGCAAAGAAAGGTGAGGCAGCAGACGGAACTGATGCGGCTGACGATGGAATCGGAGGCTGCGCGGGAGCGGCGCATCGCGCATTTGGAGACAGAACGAGGGCGAGTGCTGGAAGCGATCAACAGTACGACCAGCCTGAATGAGGTACTGGGGATGGTGCTTCGTCTGATTCGCAGCCAGTTGCAGAGCAAGGCGTGCTGGTGCGAGCTGGCGAATGGAAACCGGTTGGGCGACGCAGCGCCGGAGGACGAATCGGCGCTGCTGGTGCGGCGGGACATTTACTCGGGTGCGGGCGAACGGCTGGGATCGCTGGTGATCGCCGGCGCAGATGTCTACCACAGCCATGCGGGCGAGGTGCTGGAAATGGGCGCGAGCCTGGCGGCGCTGGCGATCGATACGCGGCGGCTGTATGAGACGCTGGTGCACCGCTCCCAGTACGATCAGCTGACGAACGCGGCGAACCGCTTCCTGCTGGAGAGCCGGCTGGAAGAAACGCTGGCAGTGGCGAGCCGAACTCGAGCACCGTTCGCGCTGGTGTACATCGATCTAAACCAGTTCAAACGAGTGAATGATTTGTATGGGCACCGCGTGGGCGACCTGCTGCTGCAACAGGTAACGCAGCGGCTCTCGGAACGGCTGCGCTCGATCGACACGCTGGCGCGCGTCGGCGGAGACGAATTTGTGGCGCTGATCCCGGTGGTCAGCAGCCGCGGCCAGGCGGAAGAGATTGCAGAGCGCCTGTTACGAGCCTTCGACGCGCCGTTCCAGATCGACGCGTTCTCGGTGCGGAGCGGGGCGAGCATCGGGATCGCGGTCTATCCCGAAGACGGAAGGACCAAGGACGAGTTGCAACGGGTGGCGGACGGCGCGATGTATGCGCGGAAGGCGGGCGTGGCGGAGTAGGATGCGCGGCAGGCCTAACGGATTCCCAGGGAATTGAGCAGCAGCGAGGGCGCGCAGCCCACCAGCACGACCAGCGCGGCCAGGATCCAGAGGGTGAGGCGCGTGGCGGGGGCGATGCGGAGTTTAGGCTGGTCCAGCGGCGCCGGGGCGACATACGCGGCCTTGAGCACGCGGAGATAGTAGTAGAGCGAGACGGCGCTCATAGCCACGGCCAGCAGAATGAGCCAGAGCAGGCCGAGGTGCGGCTCGGATTCGAGCGCGGCCGAGAAGATATAGAACTTGGCGAAGAAGCCGGAGAGCGGCGGGATGCCGGCGAGCGAGAGCAGGAAGATGAGCAGACAGAGGGCGAGGCCCGGTGCTCGCTTGCTGAGTCCGGCTAGATCGGCGATGCGGTCGATGCCCTCCGATTCGAGCGCTCCGAGGACGCCAAAGGCGCCGACCACTGCCAGTGCGTAAGTGATGACGTAATAGAGGAGCGCGCTGAGTCCGCGGGGCGAGTGGGCGATGATGCCGAGCAGCATGTATCCGGCATGGCCGATGGCGGAGTAGGCGAGGAGGCGGCGGAGGCTCGTTTGTGCCAGGGCCGCGAGATTGCCCACGACCATGGAGAGCGCGGCGATGAGGATGAGCGTGGGGACCCATCCGGGTGTGTAGGCACGGGCGGCGCCGCTGCCGGCCACGGGAGCGAGCGCGACGGCGACGACCTGGGCAAAGATGAAGAAGCTGGCGACCTTGGAGCTGGAGGCGAGAAATCCTGCGCTGACGGTGGGCGCGCCCTGATAGGCGTCCGGCGCCCAGAGATGGAAGGGCGCGGCGGCAATCTTGAATCCGAAGCCGATGGCGACCATGACGATGGCCACCCAGAGGAGCGGGTCGTACCCGGGACCGGGCGCGGGGCCGCTGAGCGCGGCGGCGATCTTCGGCAGCTCGATGGAGCCGGAGAGGCCGTAGAGCAGGCTCATGCCGAAGAGCAGAAATCCGGCGGACATGCCGCCGAAGAGGAAGTATTTGAGCGCAGCTTCCGCGGATTGGCGGCTGTGCTTGTCGAATCCGGTGAGGATGTAGAGCGAGAGCGAGAGGAATTCGAGCGCGACGAAGATGAGCAGGAGATTCTGCGTGGCGACAAGGAACATCATGGCCACGGTGGCGAAGAGGATGAGCGCGAAATATTCGCCAATGTGGCTGGTGAAACGGATGGAAAACGAGAGCAGGAGGGTGAAGATGGCGAGAGCAAGCAGCGCCATCTGCACGACATGCGTGAGCGGCGTGATGACCAGCATGCTGCCGGGCAGGCTGGCGAAGGCGTCGGAATAGCCGAGGAGGAAGAGCGCGGCAATGCAGCCGGCGCAGGCGATGGCGACTCCGGAGCGCAGGCGCGCGGCGAGCGAGGCGCGGCGAAGAACGGTGAGGTCGAGGGCGAGGATGAGAATGCCGGCGAGGGTAACGGCGATTTCCGGCCAGGTGAGGCGGAGGAGCTCGGAGTAGCTAACGGAAACGGGCATGGGATTCATCGCCACGCTCCGTTCCGCAGGCCAGCGAAGAGCGGCGAGTTGAGGCTGGGCAGGATCAGCCGGGTGAGGATGGTGGGATAGAGGCCGACGATGAGCGTGGCGGCGAGGAGCAGGAGAGAGCCGAGCTTCTCGGGGAGGGTGATGGGCGGCAGGGGATGGTCGTGGCCGGGAGCGGTGTGCGCGGCGCGCTCGCCGAAGAAGACGGTGGTGAGGGCGCGCCAGGTGAAGGCGATACCGACGAGGATGCCGATGCCAGCGACGACGGCCATGGAAGGCAGCGTGCGCCACGCGCCGACGAGGATCTGGAACTCCGCGACGAAGCCGCTGAAGCCGGGCATGCCGATGGAGGCCATGGCGGCGAGGATGAAGGTGACGGCGGCGAAGGGAATGACGTGGGCGAGACCCATCGGCTTGAGCTCGCTGAGCTGCCGCGTGTGGGTGCGGTCGTAGACCATGCGGCCGACCACGGCGAAGAGCAGGCCGGCGATGATGCCGTGGGAGAACATCTGGAGGACCGCGCCGTCGAGGCCGATCTGGGTGAGCGTCATGAGCCCGAGCAGGACGAAACCCATGTGGCTGACGCTGGAGTACCCGATGACGAATTTGAAGTCACGCTGAACGAGAGCGACCGATGCTCCGTAGACGATGCCGATGATGGCCAGGACGGCGATAACGTCGCGCCAGGAGCTGAAGCCGAGAACGTGGAATCCCCAGGGATTGAGGCCGGCGGGGAAGAGCATCATGGCGACGCGGAGGCAGCCGTACGCGCCGAGCTTCATCACGACTCCGGCGAGCAGCATGGAGGCGGCTGTGGGCGCGGCGGCGTGGCCGGTGGGCGCCCAGGTGTGGAAGGGCCACATGCCGGCGAGGACCGCGAAGCCGAGGAAGACCATCGGGAAGGCCCACATCTGGAAATGGGGCGAGAAATTGGCGTGAGCGAGCGCGTCGAGCGAGAGGGTGTGGACGCCGGTGGCCGATCCGCTGAGAACCCACGCGGCGACCATGCCGGCGAGCACGAGCGCGCTGCCAGCAAAGGAGTAGAGGGCGAGTTTCATCGCGGCGTATTCGCGCTGCGAGCCTTCCTTACCGGGCGCGGCATCGCGAGGGACGGAACCCCAAATGGCGATGAGGAAATACTTGGGGATGATGGCGATTTCGTAGAAGGCGAAGAGGAGGAAGAGATCGAAGCTGAGGAAGACGCCGTAGACACCGCCAATGAGGACGAGGTAGAAGGCGAAGAATTCCTGGGTGCGCTCGTTGATGTTCCACGAGAAGAGAATGCCGGCAGTGGCGGCGATGCCGGTGAGCAGGAGCAATGTGAGGCTGATGCCATCGGCGGCGAGATGGTAATGGATGCCGAGCTGCGGGATCCACGGGATGTCGGCGACGGTGACGAACTGCCCGGGCTGCCAGTGGGCGAGCGCGGTGAGGCTGATGGCGAAACCCGCAAGTGCGGTGAGCAGCGCGAGGATGCGGGCCAGCTGCTTCGAGGGCGCCAGGCGTGCGGCGAGCGCGCCGAGGAAGGAGGCGTAGATGGTCCAGGCGAGCATCAGAGCGTCACTCCTGGAGTCAGGGTGGCGATCCACTGCGCAATGGTGGAGTGAATCATGCCGGTGATGATTTGCGGGTAGAGCCCGATCAGAAACATCAGCGCGATCACCGGGATAAAGGCGAGACGCTCGGCGGCGGTGAGGTCAGGCATCGCTTGCCAGCGCGGATTTACCGGGCCGGAGAAGACTTTCTGGATGACGGCGAGCAGAAAGACGGCGGTCATGAGAAGGCCAAGCACGGAAATCGCCGTGGGCCAGGTGACGAGCGGGAACGATCCTTTGAAGATGAGGAACTCGCCGGGGAAGCCGTTGAGTCCGGGCAGGCCGAGCGATGCGAAGATGGCGATGCCCATCAGGCCGGAGAAGACGGGGACGACTTTGCGCAGGCCGCCGAAGTCGTTGATGCCGCGCGAGCCGGCGCGGCGCTCGAGCAGGGTGAGGAACCAGAAGAGCGCGGCGGCGGTGAGAGCGTGGCTGAAGATCTGGAGCAGGACGCCGGTGAGGGCGGCGGATTTTTCCTGGGCGAGGGCGGCGTCAGCTCCGGTGAATTTGGCTGCGGCGCAGACGCCGAGGATGCAGTAGCCGAGGTGATTGACGGAGGAGTAAGCGAAGGTGCGCTTGAGGTCTTTCTGATACCAGGCGGCAAAGGCCGGCAGAACAATGGTCGCGACGGCGAGCCAGAGCAAAGGCGTGAGCGCATGCTGCATTTCCTGCGGGAAGATGGGCAGCAGGATGCGCAGGAAGCCGTAGATGCCCATCTTCGACATGGCTCCGGTGAGGAGCATGGTGGTTTCGCTGGGCGCTTCAGCGTAGGTTGCGGGCAGCCAGGTGTGGAAGGGCACGACGGGCGTCTTGACGGCGAAGCCGAGGAAGGCGGCCCAGAAGAGGGCTTCACCGATGGCAGGTGGGCCGAGACCCCAGTGGAGATTCGCGAAGGCGGCGGCGAGCTGGCCGTGCTGCGCCAGGCGGGCGAGATCGACGAAATCGAAGGTGCCAGTGGCGAGGTAGAGCGCGAGGAACGCGAGCAGCAGAGCGATGCTGCCGACCATGGTGTAAAGGAAGAACTGGGTGGAGGCGCGGTTGCGGTTGGGGCCTCCATAGAGCCGGACGAGGAAAAAGGCGGGGATGAGGCTGACTTCCCAATAGATAAACCAATGGACGAAGTTCAGGGCTGTAAATGTCCCGAACAGACCGCATTCGAGGAAGAGAACCAGGGCCAGGTAGAGCGAGCCATGCTTCTCGTTCTTCCAGGAGGCCGCGAGCGACATGAGGACGACCATGCCGGAAAGGACGAGCATCAGGACGCCGAGGCCGTCAACGCCGACGTGGTAGGACATGCCGAGCGAGGGCGCCCAGTTGCGCAGGACTTCGTACTGGAAGCCGGAAGCGGCGGGGTTGAAGCCGTGCCAGATGGCGAGCGCAATGGCGAGCGAGGCCAGCGCGACCAGCAGAGCCAGAGAACGCGCCACCACACGCGAGCGGCCGACGACCAGCACCAGCAATCCGCCGGCGAGGGGGAGCAATGTCAGGAAGGTGATCATCCGCGGCGCCCCCAGAGCAGCAGCGCGGCGAAGATGACGAGCGCGCCGGCGATCACGCGGAGATAGGTCTGCACCCGGCCGTTTTGCAGGCTGGCGATGAGGCGCCCGCCGAAGTTGACCTCGCGGCAGCCAAGGTCGAAGCCGCCATTGACGACGAAGCGATCGACGCCGGAGTCGAACCAGCCGAGTCCGGTGACAATCCAGGATACGAGGTTCACGACGCCACCGAAGATGAAGCGATCGAGAAACGCGGAAAAGGCGGAGGCGAAGCGGGCGAGGGCGATGACGGTGTACTTGTAGAACTCGTCGACGTAGAGACGATGGGCGAGCGCACCGAAGACGGCGGGGATGCGGCGGCCGAGGGCATCAGGATCCGTGGCGCGCGTGATGGCCTTACGGCCGTAGAACCACCAGCCAAGGAGGAGCCCCGCGAAGACGAGGAGCGAGGAGTAGAGCATCAGCGCGATCAGGCCTGGCTCCATGAAGGCGTGCATGCTGAAGGCCAGCGGCGTTGCCGAGAGGAAGGACTGGAACCAGGGCCAGGCGGGTGTGCCGACAAATCCGAGAAAGACGGCGAAGACCGCGAGAATGATGAGCGGGATGGTCATCACGGAGGGGCTCTCGTGGGGGTGGAGGATGATGCACTGCTCAGGCGGGCGCGGCGACTCGATGGGAGCTGCTTCCGCGACGCGCTGCGGGCCGAAGAAGACGTAATACATTTGGCGCGTCATGTAGAAGGCGGTGAGGAGCGCGCCGATGGCGCCGAGGTAATACGGTCCGAGGGAAAGGCCCCAGGCGTGAGCATGCTCGAGAATGGCGTCCTTGCTCCAGAAGCCGGCGAAGAGCGGGAATCCGCAGAGGGCCAGCATAGCGGCGGCGTAGGTGACGAAGGTGATGGGCATGAAGCGGCGCAGGCCGCCCATGTTGCGGATGTCCTGCTCCTCCGTGCAGCCGTGGATGACCGAGCCGGCGCCGAGGAAGAGCAGCGACTTGAAGAAGGCGTGGGTGATGAGGTGGAAGATGCCTACGGCCACGCCACCGACGCCGAGACCGAGCATCATGTAGCCGAGCTGCGAGACGGTGGAGTAGGCGAGGATGCGCTTGATGTCGTTCTGCGCGACGGCAATGCAGGCGGCGAAGACGGCGGTAATGGCGCCGACCCACGCGATGACGGCGAGCGTGGTGTGGTCGAGCAGCGGATAAACGCGCGCCATGAGATACACGCCGGCGGCGACCATCGTCGCGGCATGGATGAGCGCGCTGACCGGCGTGGGACCTTCCATGGCGTCGGGCAGCCAGACGTGCAGCGGGACCTGGCCGGATTTGCCGACCGCTCCGCAGAAGATGAGCAGGCCGATGGCCGTGGAGACGGCCATGCCGGCGGCGGTGAAGTGCGCGCCCATGGCGGCGACAGCGGAGGATTCAAGACAGCCCGCGCCGTTGTTGTAGAAGAGCAGCGTGCCCGTCTGCGCGTAGAGCCAGACCATGCCGAGGAGCAGACCGAGATCGCCCACACGGGTGACGATGAATGCTTTGACGGCGGCAGCGGCGGCGGCGGGGCGCTGGAACCAGAATCCGATCAGCAGATACGAGGTGAGGCCGACGACTTCCCAGCACATGAAGAGGAGCAGCAGGCTGTTGGCGATGACGACGCCGAGCATGGCTCCGGCAAAGAGCGAGAGAAAGCAGAAGAAGCGGGTGAAGTTGTCGTCGTGGGCCATGTAGCCCAGGCTGTAGATGAAAATTAGCAGCCCGACGAAGGTGACCATCACCAGCATGACGGCGGCGAGCGGATCGAGAAGCCAGCCGAGGGAGACCCACTGCGCGCCGAACTGCATCCATGGGAAGTTGACGATCTGGCGGGCGGGTTCGGCGATGGCGTGGACGAGGGCTGCGAGCGACAGGACCAGCGAGCCGGACATGGAGCCGATGGCCAGCGTGGCGGAGAGGCGGCGCTTCGCTTTGGGCAGGAGCGCGGAAACGCCGGCGGCAAAGATGGGGAGGGCTGGAATGAGCCAGAGGTAGCGAAGGATCCAGGACGTCGCGACTGGGCTGGCGATGGGGTTCACCCTTTCATCTCCGTAATCTCGCTCACATCGGAGGTGCGGGCGTGGCGGTAGATGGCGAGGATGAGCGCGAGGCCGACAGCGGCTTCCGCGGCAGCGACGGCGATGGCAAAGATGACGAAGAGGATGCCGGTGAGAGCTTCGGGGTGCGGGCCGAAGCGCCAGAAAGCGATGAAGTTGAGGTTGGCGGCGTTGAGCATGAGCTCAATGCCAGCCAGGACCAGGATGGCGCTGCGGCGGGTGAGCGCGCCGGCGAGTCCGACGGCGAAGAGAAGAGCGGAAACGAGGAGACAGGTGGCCAGAGGATTCATTGCGCGCTGCTCCTCTGGATTTGCTCCGGCTGCGGGCGCTTTTCGCGCAGGGCCAGGATGACGGCGCCGATCATGGCGGCAGTGAGCATGAGGGCGATGACTTCGAGGGGGAGGATGTAGCGGTGCATCAGGATGAGCCCAATGGAGCGCATGGGCTCGGGCGGGGCGGCGGGGATCGCAGCGGGATGTACGATGCCGCTGGTTTCGACGGCCCAGGCGAGAACAGCGAAGACGGCGGCTGCAAGGATGGCTCCGGCGAGGCCGGAGGGTGAAAAGACGGATTCGGCCGTGTCGTCACCGCGCGTGAGCAGGATGGCGAAGACAATCAGAATGGCGATGGCGCCCACGTAGACGAGGAGCTGCGCGAGTCCGGCGAACTCGGCGCCAAGATTCAGGTAGAGGGCGGCGAGTCCGGCGAAGGCGACGGTGAGCGCCAGGGCGCAGTGGACGAGGCGGCGCAGCGTCATGGCAGCGACGCCTCCGGCCAGGGTGAGAACAGCGAGGATCAGAAAGGGAACAGTCGTCCTCATCTTGCATCGTCGGGCGGAAGTGCAAGGCCCGTTCTTACGGTTTCATAGCCCCTTGTGGGCGGCTGTGATTCGTGTCACTTGGTACAGCACAGGGGCTAAAGCCCCCCTTGTTTTTGGGGCCGTTGCGGCACGACTCAAGTCATGCCCCGATACAAAGCCCCTCGCTCGAAGTTTCTTCCGCAAACCGCAAAGTCGTGCCTGATACAAAGCCCCGATGCATTGAAGCTGTCTATTCCCCGGCCTAAAGGCCGGGGCTTCTACCGTCGCGACGCGTGCGCGTCGCCTTATGGCATGCGACCTAATCCGCAAAGCGATACTCCCGCTTTTCGATTTTTCTGCCGCTCTCAAGCGTGCGAGCCAACGTTATATAGGGCAGCAGAACGACCAATGCACAGACCAGCCAGCGTACCACAGCGCCGAGCCCTGTCGAGCCTGCTACGGCCGAAGGCAAAAATCTCCACACGCCCGCCGACAGGATGACAAACAGGGTCATCGGCAGCATGAATTTCCAGGCAAAATTCATCAGCTGATCCATGCGCAGGCGGGGCAGCGTGCCGCGCACCCAGATGAAGCAGCCGATGAACGCGAGCAACTTGCCGAAGAACCAGATCCAGGAGGGAATCCACGCAAGGAAGCTGACGGGCGAGGACCATCCGCCGAGGAAAAGCGTGATGCCGAGGCCGCTGACGGCGAACATCTCGATGTATTCGGCGAGGAAGAACAGCGCAAACTTGAACCCGGAGTACTCAATGAAGTAGCCGGCGATGATCTCCGACTCGCCTTCCGGCAGATCGAAAGGGCTGCGATTGGTTTCCGCGGTCGCCGCGATCATGAAGAGGATGAAGCCGGCGAGTCCCCACGGCGTGAAGACGTACCAGTGGGCGATGCCGTGCGAGTACTGGGCCTGCTCGTCGACGATGGCGCTGGTCGAGAGCGTGCCGGCGATCATGACGACTGCGATCGACGAGAGGATGAGCGGAATCTCGTAGCTGACCATCTGCGCGATGGCCCGCATGGCGCCCAGCAACGAGTATTTGTTGCGGCTGGACCATCCGGCCATGAAGACGGCCAGCTCGGTGGCGGAGCCGATGGCGAAGAAGAAGAGCACGCCGGCGTCGAGGTTGACGGCGGTCATGTTGCGGCCGATGGGCAGCACCGCGTAGGCGAGGAACGAAGCGCCGACGAGGACGAGCGGGGCGAGATAGTGGACGACATGGTCGGCGGAGCGGGGGACGATGTCTTCTTTGGTGAGCGACTTCACGGCATCCGCAATGGGCTGCAGGATGCCGAAGGGGCCGACGCGGTTGGGGCCGTAGCGGTTCTGGATGCGGCCGAGGCCTTTGCGCTCCAGCAGGACGGTGAGGGCAAAGAGGGACGCGAAGACGACGATAATGGCGGCGACCATGCAGACGATGGAAACGAGCGCCTGGAAGGGCGCGGGCGTGTGCAGGACGAGCCAGGCTTTCATCCAGACCCAGATCTGATCGGCGGTGGGTGGGGGGAGGGCTGTCATTGGTTCACCGGCTTCTTGTCGGCGGGCTGTTCGGCTGGTTTGGGGGCAGCGCCGTTGCCGGTGGCGCCGTTGGCGGCGACGGCTGGAATTGCCGCGACCTGGGCAGCTTTGGCGGCGGCCGCTGCGGCTGCTGCTGCGGCTTTCGCTTTTGCCTCCTCTGCTTCTTTGGCGCGGCGGTCGTCGGTCTCGGCGGCTTCGGTGGGATGGATTTTGCGGTAGTACTCGTTCGGTTTCGCCAGCTCGCGCTTGGTGTAGAGCAGGCCGCCGAAGCGGTTGCTGGTGCTCAGCTCGTATTCGTTGTCCATGCGGATGGCATCGAAAGGGCAGACCTCGACGCAGATCTGGCAGCTCATGCAGACAGAGACGTCGATGTCGAAGACGGCGGGATAGAACTGCTGCTTACCGACGAAGTCGGGCTTCTTGTCCTTGCTCTTCTCGATGTGGATGCAGCGCGGAGGGCACTCCTTCTCGCAGATCTGGCAGGCGACGCAGCGCAGGCCGGCCTCGGGATCGGGGCCGTCGTAGAGCAGGAAGGGGAACTCCCGCGTGGCCTCGGGCAGCTGATGCCGCTCTTCTGGATATTGGACTGTGACGAGGCGATCCTTGTCGACATAGCTGCCGAAGAAGTTGCGTGCCGTTTCGTATAAGCCCTGGAGGATGCCTTCACCGAACATGGGTCAGTTCCTGGTTGTCAGTTCTTGCTTCTCGGTAGCCGATAGTCGGTCGCTCGTAGCCGGGCTGCCGGTCAGGGGCTAGAGCCCGGGTCTTTGGAATGCTGGTGCGGCACCACTGAAGTCGTGCCCTGATACAAAGCGCAGGGTCTGAAGCCGGCACGGTTTCGATGGGGACCTGGCGCGGGCGCGCGCGCAACGCTGAGGGTGAAGCGCTGGCGGCGGGCTGCTGACGGCTGGCTGCTCGCATCATCGGTCTACCTCGCCGAGGACGATGTCCACGCTGCCCAGAATCACGACGACATCGGCGATATTGTGGCCGAGGCACATGTCTTCGAGAATGGTGAGATTGATCATGCTGGGCGGACGGACGCGATAGCGGTACGGATTTCCCGTCCCGTCGCTGATCAGGAAAAATCCCAGCTCTCCTTTCGGCGCCTCGATGCGGCCGTAGGCCTCGCCGGCTTTCGGGCGCAGGCCGCGCAGGCGCGTTTTCGGGTCCATGATTGGGCCTTCAGGGATGCCGCGCAGTGCCTGTTCGAGAATCTTCAGCGACTCACGCATTTCCAGAATGCGCATCATGTAGCGGTCGTAGACGTCGCCGTGGTCGCCGAGGGGGACGCGGAATTCGAAGCGGTCGTAGACGCCGTAGCGATCGACCTTGCGGATGTCGTAATTGACGCCGCTGGCGCGCAGCATGGGGCCGGTGACGCCCGCATTGATGGCCAGCTCGCGGGGCAGGATGCCGGTGCCCTGGGTGCGGGCCATCAGGATTTCGTTGGTGCGCAGCAGCGCCTCGAATTCGTCGACGAATTTCGGCAGGCCTGCGACCAGGCGGCGAACTTCCTCAAGCCAGGCCGCGGTGCAGTCGACGCGCAGCCCGCCGAAGCGGAGGTAGTTGCACATCATGCGCGCGCCGGAGAGCGATTCGAAGAGGTCGAGGATCTTCTCGCGCTCGCGGAAGGCGTACATGAGCGGCGTGCCGCTGGCGCCCATATCCTGGAGCAGGAAGCCGACGAGGCCGGCATGATTCTGGAAGCGGGTGAGCTCGGCGACGATGACGCGGATGTATTCGGCGCGCTCGGGGACGGGAATGCCGGCCAGCTTTTCGACGGCCAGGACGTAGCCCCAGTTGTTGGTCATGGAGCAGAGGTAATCGAGGCGGTCGGTGTAGGGGATGGCGGAGAGATACGCGCCGTGCTCGGCGATCTTTTCGTGATTGCGATGCAGGTAGCCGAAGACCGGCTTGAGGCGGACGACCTTCTCGCCCTCGAGGCGGACATCCATGCGGAAGACGCCGTGCGTAGAGGGGTGGTGCGGGCCCATGGAGACTTCGAGGATGTCGCCGAGGCCGTCTTCGCCGGCTTCGACGCGCCGCTCGAGCTCAGCGACGGTGGTCATGGGCGGGCCTCCAACAGAATGTCGTCGGCGGGCGGCACGTAGTCTTTGCGCATGGGGTGGTCCTCAAAGCCTTCCCACATCAGGATGCGGCGCAGGTCAGGGTGGCCGTCGAAGACGATGCCGTAGAGGTCGAAGGCCTCGCGTTCCTGAAATTCGCAACTGCGCCAGACGGATGTGAGCGAGGGAACGTGGTTTCGGTCCGAGCGATTGGCGGTGCGCAGGCGCAGGACGACCGGTAGTGAGGGCGGACCGTGCTTCTTCTCCATCGAGAAGAGGTGATAGACGGCTTCGAGATAGCCGGGGACTTTGGTTTTACGCGTTTCTTCGACTTCCTGCTCGGTTTCGACGCCGTCGGGTCCGGCGGCCAGCTTCTTTACTTTCACTTTTTCGGTGAGCTCGGTGTCGAGCCAGTCGACGCCGGTGACGAGGGAGCAGAAATCGAGGCGGAGATCGGGGTGGTCGCGGAGGAAGAGCGCGACGGCCCGGGCGTGCTCGTGATCGAGGAGCAGGGAATCCTGCGCCGAGGGACTTCCGTTGGGAACGATGGTGACCATTGCGCCGGGAACGCCGGCTTCAATCTGCGCCTTCAGATCCTCAGCTGTGGGCAGCGCGGTCATTGAATGATCCTCAACGGATTGCCCGTCTCGTTCAGGAAAACTTCGTCGTTCTGGGCGGGCTCGAGGCCATGCGCGCCAAACTCCGGAACAGGAAACTCGCTGGGCAGGTCGGCGTTCAGGTGCCGCGGACGGCTTTCGCCACGGAGCGCCTGCTCTTCGATCTTTTTCTGCAGCGTCATGAAGGCGTGAATCAGGGCTTCCGGGCGCGGCGGGCAGCCGGGGATGTGAACGTCGACCGGGATGTAGCGGTCGATGCCCTTGAGAACGTTGTAGCCATCGCGGAAAGGCCCGCCGGAGATGGCGCAGGCACCCATGGCGATCACGTATTTGGGCTCGGGCATCTGGTTGTAGAGGCGGACGACCTGCGGGGCCATCTTTTTGGTCACGGTGCCGGAGACGATGATGAGGTCGGCCTGGCGCGGCGAGGGACGAAAGACCTCGGCGCCGAAGCGGGCGAGGTCGTAACGGGCCATGGTGGTGGCGATCATCTCGATGGCACAGCAGGCGAGACCGAAGGTCAACGGCCAGACGGAATTCCTGCGGCCCCAGTTGTAGAGCTCTTCCAGGGTGGTGGTGAAGATTCCGTTCTTGCTGAGCTCGAGTTTGAGGTCTTTGAGATCGTCTGCCATGAACTCCTCAGTCGGGCGTCAGGCCCAGGTCAACACGCCCTTCTGGCAGGCCCAAACGAGGCCCTCCACCAGCAGCAGCAGAAACACCAGCATCGCAATGCAGGCTCCCGCCGGAAGCGAACTAAACGCCACGGCAAAGGGGAGCAAAAAGACGGCTTCCACGTCAAAGACGAGAAAGACAATGGCGTACAGATAATAAGACGCGCCAAACTGAATCCAGGCATCGCCTTTGGACTCGAGACCGCACTCGTAGGTGGCGTTTTTGTCGGCGCCGGGCTTTTGGGGCGAGAAAACGCGGGCCCAGAGCCAGGCGAGCGCCAGGGGCGTGAACCCGAAGGCGACTGCGCCCAAGAGCAGCGCCACAATGGTCCACCAGGGATGCGGGGGGATGTTCATGGATGGAATCTTCCCGGGGTAAAGGTACTCGTCCAACGCATGCGCTCTCGGTGACTCCTGTCACAGCATGTCGGGGCCATTGTCTCAGGCAAAAGGATGTCCGCGCCGGAGATTTCCGGCCCCACTGATTTTATCGTCGCACACTTGTGTCATGTGTCACAGCCTGGGGTGCGTGGCGCAGAGCAGACTTTATCTGAGTGAGTTTGCGGCGCAGCGCACGCGTGCGCAGCTCAGGGAGAGACATGAGCACACCAGGCAAGACCGCCATCTTCGACGGCAACGAAGCCGCCGCCTCCGTCGCGTACCGCTTCTCGGAAGTCATTTCGATTTATCCAATTACGCCGTCGTCGCCGATGGCGGAGTTCGCCGACCAGTGGAGTGCGGAGGGCCAGCGGAACCTGTGGGGATCCGTGCCGGTGGTGGCGGAGATGCAGAGCGAGGGCGGCGCGGCCGGGGCGATGCATGGCGCGCTGCAGGGCGGCGCATTTGCCACGACGTTTACCGCGTCGCAGGGGCTACTGCTGATGATCCCCAACATGTACAAGATTGCCGGCGAGCTGACGCCGATGGTGATGCATGTAACGGCACGGTCGATTGCCACGCACGCGCTATCGATCTTTGGCGATCACTCGGACGTGATGGGCTGCCGGTCAACGGGATACGCCATGCTGGCGTCGAATTCGGTACAGGAGGCGGCGGATCTGGCGGCGATTGCGCACCTGGCGACGCTGGAGGCGCGGGTGCCTTTCATGCATTTCTTCGATGGGTTCCGGACTTCGCACGAGATCAACAAAGTGCTGCCGATCGCGGATGAGACGCTGCTGGCGCTGCTGGACGAGAAGGCGATCCGGGCGCATCGGGAGCGTGCGCTTTCGCCGGAGCGGCCGGTGTTGCGCGGGACGGCACAGAATCCGGATGTGTTTTTCCAGGCGCGGGAGGCTTGCAATCCGTATTACCTGGCTTGCCCGGTGATCGTGCAGGATGTGATGGATCGGTTCGCGCGGGAGACGGGGCGCGCGTATCGGCTCTTCGACTACTACGGCGCACCGGATGCGGACCGCGTGATCATTCTGATGGGCTCGGCGGCGGGGGCGGTGGAAGAAGCGATCGACGCGCTGAACGCGAAGGGTGCGAAGCTGGGGCTGCTGAAGGTGCGGCTGTATCGGCCGTTCGCGGCGGAGGCTTTCCTGACAGCGCTGCCGGAGACGGTGCGGAAGATTGCGGTGCTGGACCGGACGAAAGAGCCGGGATCGGTGGGCGAGCCGCTCTACCAGGACATCGTGACGGTGGTGAGCGAAGCGCTGTCGTCGGGACGGCTGCCGCTGTCGCAGTTTCCGACGATTGTCGGCGGGCGATATGGGCTGTCGTCAAAGGAGTTCACCCCGGCGATGGCGAAGGGCATCTTCGACGAGCTGGCGAAGCCGCGTCCGAAAAACCATTTCACGATTGGCATTGACGACGACGTGACGCACTCCAGCCTGGCATGGGACGAGAGCTTCTCGACGGAGAGTCCGAAAACGGTGCGGGCGCTCTTCTACGGGCTGGGGTCGGACGGGACGGTGGGCGCGAACAAAAACTCGATCAAGATCATCGGGTCGGAGACGCCAAATTATGCGCAGGGATATTTTGTCTACGACTCGAAGAAGTCGGGGTCGCTGACGACGTCGCATCTGCGCTTTGGGCCGGAGCCGATTCGGTCGACGTATCTGATTTCGCGGGCGAATTTCATTGCATGCCATCAGTTCGAGTTCCTGGAGAAGACGGATGTGCTGGCGGCGGCGGAGGCGGGGGCGATTTTCCTGCTGAACAGCGCGTGGGGACCTGGAGAGGTGTGGGAGCATCTGCCAAAGACCATTCAGAAGACGATTCTCGAGAAGCGGCTGAAGCTGTACGTGATCGACGGGTATCTGGTGGCACGCGAAAACGGGATGGGCAACCGCATCAACACCGTGATGCAGACCTGCTTCTTCGCCATCAGCGGCGTGCTCCCGCGCGAAGAAGCGATTGCGCAGATCAAGAAGGCCATCCAGAAGACCTATGGCAAGCGAGGCGAGGCGGTTGTCCAGAAGAACTACGCCGCGGTGGATGCGGCGCTGGCGCATCTGCACGAAGTGAAGGTGCCGGACGCGGTGACGGCGACGTTCGACATTCTGCCGGTGATTCCAGCGGCGGCGCCGCAGTTTGTCCACGATGTGCTGGGCGCGATGGCAGCAGGACACGGCGACCAGCTGCCAGTGAGCGCGCTGCCGGCGGGGGGAACGTTCCCGACAGGGACGGCAAAGTGGGAGAAGCGCAACATAGCGCAGTTTATCCCGGTGTGGGACGAGCAACTGTGCATCCAGTGCGGCAAGTGCGTGATGGTGTGCCCGCATGCGGTAATCCGGGCGAAGGTGTACGACGGGTCGCTGCTGCCCGGCGCGCCGGCGACGTTTAAGTCGGCGAAGCCGAAGTGGCGGGGGATGGACGACGAGCTGTACACGCTGCAGGTGTCGCCGGAAGACTGCACGGGGTGCCAGTTGTGCGAGGAAGTATGCCCGGCGAAGAGCAAGGCCGATCCAGCGCACAAGGCGTTGAACATGCAGCCGCAGCAGCCGCTGCGCGTGGCCGAGCGCGAGAACTGGGAGTTCTTCGAGAAGCTGCCGACGGTGGCGCGCGATCGCATCTCGCACTCGCTGGTGAAGGATGTGCAACTGCTGGAGCCGCTGTTCGAGTTTTCGGGAGCGTGCCAGGGCTGCGGCGAGACGCCCTACATCAAGCTGCTGACGCAGCTCTTCGGCGACCGGCTGATGATCGCGAACGCAACGGGCTGCTCCTCGATCTACGGCGGGAACCTGCCGACGACGCCGTATTGCCAGAACGAAGAGGGGCACGGGCCAGCGTGGTCGAACTCGCTGTTCGAGGACAATGCGGAGTTCGGGCTGGGCATGCGGCTGGCTGCGGATCAGCAGAAGGCCTATGCGGAAGCGCTGGTGGCGAAGCTGGCTCCGGTGCTGGGCGAGGAACTGGTGAGGGCGACGATCGAGGCGGACCAGTCGAAGGAAGAGGGGATCGCGGCGCAGCGGCAGCGCGTGGCGGAGATTCGGGCGAAGCTGGCCGGAGTGAACTCCGCCGATGCGAGGAGCCTCGATTCCGTGGCCGACCGTTTGGTGCGGCGGAGTGTGTGGATCATCGGGGGCGATGGCTGGGCGTATGACATCGGCTTCGGCGGCCTCGATCATGTGCTGGGCTCAGGGAAGAACGTGAAGATCCTGGTGCTGGATACCGAGGTCTACTCGAATACGGGCGGCCAGATGTCGAAGTCGACGCCGCGTGGCGCAGTGGCGAAGTTCGCGGCCGGCGGCAAGCAGACGAGCAAGAAGGATCTGGCGATGGAGGCCGTTGCGTACGGGTCGGTTTACGTGGCGCGGGTCGCTATGGGCTCGAATGACAGCCACACCGTGAAGGCCTTCCAGGAAGCCGAAGCGTGGGACGGGCCGGCGATCATTCTGGCGTACAGCCACTGCATCGCGCACGGGTACGACCTGTCGCAGGGGCTGGATCACCAGAAGGCGGCGGTGAATTCCGGCTACTGGCCGCTGATGCGGTACAGCCCGGCGTTGCGCGCGGAAGGGAAGAATCCGTTCCTGCTGGATTCGCGCGCCCCATCGATTCCGCTGAAGGACTACATCTACAACGAGACGCGCTACACGATGCTGTTGCGGGCGAATCCCGAGATGGCGGAAACACTGCTGAAAGAGGCGACGGACGACGTGGAGCGGACGTGGCGCGTGTACTCGGGGCGGGCGGCGATGCCGGGACGTGCGGCGACGCCGAACATCTCGCCACGGGAAACAAGCGAGCTGGCGGCTGCGAAAGGCGACGACTGAGTTTTATCGTGGATGCCATCATCCACTCCGGGGCTGGCGGCCATCGCAGCCCCGGATTTTCTTGTGCGCAGGAGGCTGAAGCGCAATCAAGAGCGCGCAGCACCGATTTCTCCGCTGTTCTACAATGTCCAGAAGCCGCAAACCCCGAAAACCAGCAGAATCCCTCGGCGTTTGCGCGCGTCCTTCTATCATGATCGAGCACCCTCTCGCAGAAGCCCTTACATTCGATGACGTTCTTCTTGTGCCCTCGGCGAGCGACGTCGCGCCCGCGCAGGTGAGCACGCAGACCCGGCTCACGCAGCGCATCACGCTGAATACGCCGCTGCTGAGCGCGGCCATGGATACCGTCACCGAGTCGCGCATGGCGATCGCCATGGCGCAGCAGGGCGGCCTGGGAATCGTGCACCGGAATCTGACGATCGAGCAGCAGGCGGGTGAGATCGACAAGGTGAAGCGGTCGGAGAGCGGGATGATCGTAGATCCCGTGACGGTCGCGCCGGAACAGTTGATCGCCGATGCGCTGGAAGTGATGCGGCGGTACAAGATCTCCGGCGTGCCGGTCACGCGAAACAAGAGGCTGGTCGGCATCCTCACCAATCGCGATCTGCGGTTCGAGACGCGGACAGATATTCCCATCAGCGAGGTGATGACCAAAAACAACCTGATCACCGTGCCGGTAGGCACGACGCTCGAACAGGCCGAGGAGATTCTGCACCAGCATCGCGTGGAGAAGCTGCTGGTGGTCGACGACAAATACGAGCTGAAGGGCCTGATCACCGTCAAGGACATCCAGAAGAAGCTGAAGTATCCGAAAGCCTCGAAAGACGAGCAGGGGCGGCTGCGCGTGGGGGCGGCGATTGGGGCGACGGGAGATTACCTGGAGCGCGCGGCGGAGCTGGTGCGTAACCGCTGCGATGTCCTGGCCATTGATTCGAGCCACGGGCACTCGTCGCGGGTGCTCGAGGCGGTGCGCGAGGTGAAGAAGCGCTTCCCCAACGTCGACCTCCTTGCAGGCAATATTGCCACGCACGATGGTGCGGAGGCTCTGATTGATGCGGGAGCAGACGCGGTGAAGGTTGGCATAGGGCCTGGCTCCATTTGCACCACGCGGATGGTGACCGGCGCAGGCATGCCGCAGATCACCGCGATCAGCGAGGCGTACAGGGCTGCGGCGAAGCACAGTGTTCCGCTCATCGCCGACGGCGGCATTAAGTATTCGGGCGATATTACCAAAGCGATTGCGGCCGGCGCGTCGGTAATCATGATCGGTTCGCTGTTTGCGGGCGTGGACGAGAGTCCCGGCGAGACGATTCTGTACCAGGGGCGGTCGTTCAAGGCGTATCGCGGCATGGGATCGCTTTCCGCGATGGCGCAGGGCGGAGCCGAGCGCTATTTCCAGGGCGGTCAGGATGCCGACGTGGACGCGAGCAGCGAAAGCGTGGTCAACCGGGAGCGCAACGGCAGCTCCAACCGGCTGGACAAGTTCGTGCCGGAAGGGATCGAAGGCCGTGTGCCGTATCGGGGGGCGCTCGAAGCGATGGTGTATCAGCTCGTCGGCGGTCTGCGCTCCGGGATGGGCCTGGTTGGCGCCGGTTCGATTGAGGATCTGCAGAAGAAGGCGCGTTTCGTTCGCATATCGAGTGCCGGATTGCGCGAGAGCCACGTGCACGACGTGATGATCACCCGCGAAGCACCGAACTATCACGTGGAATAGGCGCCGGCCGCGGAGCGTTGCTGCCGATTCGTCCCAAAGAAGAAAGGGCCGCCGAAGAAGCGGCCCTTTCCTGTTGAGCTTTCACCGGATCAGAATTCAATCCGCCCGGCCAGCTGGACGACTCGCCCCGGTTGCGGATCGCCTTGGCCGCCGTCGGCTGCCGACACGACCACAGAGGTGATGGTGCCGAAGGCAGCGCCATCGCCCACATTGCCATTCGGCTCCGCGAAATTCGGATGATTGAAGACGTTGTAGCTCTGCAGCATCAACTCGAGGATGCGGGGGGAGTCGTGGTGGCCCAGCGGGAAGTTCTTAAACAGGTTCAGGTCGGTGTAATCAAAGCCCGGACCGTGGAGGAAATTGCGCTTCACATTTCCGAAGGTGCCGAGCGGTTCCGGAGAGAAGACGGACGGGTTGAACCAATAGTGCTGGGGAGTGGAGCGGGGGTTCATCAGGGCCGGGCTGAAGCTCGAAGTTTCCGCCGTGTCGGGGCAGCCATAGAATGAAAACTCGGCGTCATTGCAATAGAGGGAGCGGTTGCTGCCCGTGTCGCCGATGGGTGCGGGGAACCCGGACTGGAGCGCGGTGATGCCGCCGATGTTCCATCCTCCCAATGCCTCATTCACGAAGCGATTGTTTCTCATGGCAGCGAAGAGCGGAACGACGTATCCATACCCGGCCGAAATGCGGTTGAACGCGTTGTAGTCCGAGTTGCCGTAGCTCAGATCCTGGAAGCCGGGCACCCAGTTCGTGCCGGCGACGTCATTGCCGAATCCGGAACTCTCGAATCCGGAGGCGTTATCGAGCGCGTGGCTCCAGGTGTAAGCAATGTTGTAGTAGAGCCCATGCGTGGGGTTCTTCTGTAACTGCACCTGCAGGGAGTTGTAGTTGGACGAGCCGTTCGTATACACACGGCCCACGGACAGGAAGTTGCCGGAAGTCTCCGTGAACCACTGCGGATCGTTCAGGGAGAGATGGGCTGCCATGGCCAGGCACCCGGCTGAGCCGGCGGCCGCGCAGGCCGCATCCGCCGCAGCGTGGCCGGCAGGGGTTATCTGGTCCGCTTCATAAGCACGAACCAGCTTGCGGCCCAGCGAGCCGACATACCCGACCGTCAGCACCTGATCGCCAGGAATCTGCCGCTGGACGTTCAGGTCGAAGTTGTACGCGTAAGGGACGTCGTACTGAGGTGAGATGGTGCTCAGGTCGTAGGGAACGTACTGGGAAAAGTTAATCGTCTGGCCGGGCGCCGGAAACGTGTAGGGAAACACATTCGTTGTGGTGCCGTTACCGGCAACATCGACCCAGGGATCGGCAAAACTGGGGCTGAGACCGGAAACGCCGCCCACGCCTTCGCTGGTCGTGCCAAAGGGAGGATCTTCCAGGTTCTGGAGCTGGGCTTCTTCAGAGTCGCGGTTGAAGTAAACGCCGAAGCCGGCGCGAACGGCAAACAGGTGTTGACCGGAGGGTCCGGTGAGCCAGCCGAAATGCTGATCGGGTGACCAGTCGATGCCCACGCGGGGGGCGAAATGGTCATATTTCGCGGTCGTGCCGCCCTGGTCGTTGCAGCCGGGGTCGCCGGGGTAGAGGTTGCTGGGCGTCGCAGTCGGGAAAACGGTGGATGTGGCGCCGGGAGTCCAGCAAATGACCGCTTTGCCCCCGTACTGCAGATTCGCGAAGGGCGTCATGATTTCGTAGCCAAGACCGTAGTTCAGGGTCAGAGACGGCGTTGTTTTCCAGCTGTCCTGCGCATACCCATAGATGTCCCAGGAACGGGCGTCAATGAATGCGCCCGACCCTTGTGAATAGCCGTCCGGAATTCCAACCAGGAAGTCCAGCAACGGGTCACCGGAGCTGTACATGCCGGAGCCGGCGAAGCTGTAATTGCCGCTGTTGTTTCCGTAGAAGGGATTATCCACGGTAAAGCGCTCGACTTCGGCCCCCAGCATCAGGTTGTGGGTGCCGATGACCTTCGTAAAGTTGTCGGAGTAGTCCTGGGTGCCGTCCAGGCGGGGCTGTGGGCCATTGTTGCTGAATCCGAGGGTGAAGTACCCATCGACGGAGACCAGCGGATCGGACTCGGCCGCCACATCCTGGGGCGTGATGGTAAAGCCCAGAGCCGAAGGCGGTGTCACGTTCCCAGGTTCGACGGCGGCGAAATCGAAGCGGTAATAGCCGGCGCGGAGTTCGTTCAGCGTGTTCGGGTTGAAGGTATGGGTCCAGGAGGCGTTGAAGATCTTGAAGTGTGAGGCGTCCACCTCGGGCCATCCCGGCAGGGTCGCGCCGGTAAACGGCAGCGTTTCGGTAGTGGGGTTCGACTGGAAGACGCCAGTCGCCCAAAGTGCATCGCTCTGCGAAAGATGATAGTCGACGCGGACGATGCCCTGGTCGCTCCCTTCGGTATCGACGGGGTTGAAGTTGTCGTAGGTGTTGCCCACTCCGGAGCCGTAGTTGGGAGCCGGCACGTAACTCAGGAGTTTGGAGGAGATGGGACTAAAGGTGGAGGTGAGGATCTGGACGGGGGAGCCCGGCGCGAAACAAGCGTCCCATGCCTCGCCTTTGGGACAGACCCCGGTCGGTGTCGTAATCGCAAAGGGAAGCGGATTGCTGGTGAGCCCGGAGGCGTTGGTTGCACCGCTGACGCCGCTGGCGAGATTGGCATCCTGGGTCAGATCGGCGATTCCCGTAGTGGTGCCGAGTTGCGAGGCTGTAGGCACATTGGTGAGTGTCGGGGTGGCGGTACTGTTGCGCAGGCCCTGATAGGCCATGAAGAAAAACAACTTGTTGTGAACGACAGGGCCGCCAAGCGTGCCTCCATAGAGGTTCTGATGAAAGATTGGCCGCGCCCCGGGGGCCGCGAAGTATCCGCCGAGGTTCATGAATGTGTCGCGATAGAATTCGAATCCATCGCCATGGAATTGATTCGTGCCGCTCTTCAGGATCTGGTTGTCGATGGCGCCCGAGTTCCTGCTGTACTGCGGGTTCTGGGTGCTGGTCACGAAGGTGACCTCAGCGATCGCGTCCGGATTAACGTTGATCGCCATATTCTGCAGCGGCGCGTCGTTGATGTCCGCACCATCGAGCAAATAGGAATTCTCCTGGGTCTGCGCACCGTTGCTGGAATAGTTGCCGAAGCGGTCGTTGGACTCCACGGTGCCAGGGGTAAGTTTCTGGAGGATTGTGACGTCCTGCCCGAGCAACGGCATCCTGGAGATCTCGGGAGCGGTCAGGGTCGTCTGTAGTTGTGTATTCGACGTTTGCACCTGGATCGCGCTTGCACTCACTCGAACGGTCTGCGAGACAGAGCCAGTCTGGAGCGTTGCATTCTCGAACAAATTATCGTTCACATGGAGCATGATCCCGACGAGCCTGGAAGACTCAAAGCCTGGTTTTGTAACGGTGACGGTGTACGGTCCGCCGAGCTGCAACTGCGGAAAGATATAGTAGCCGCTGCCGTCGGAGACGGTTTTCGTGACAATCCCGGTGCTGGTATTCAACGCGGCGACCGACGCGCCGGGAATCACTGCGCCGGTTGCATCGGTGACCGTGCCGTGAATGGCGGCACTGGTGGTCTGGGCAAGAACCCCAGGACAGACGGCGCACAGAACAAATAAGGTAAGGAACGAACGAAAGGCGAGAGACCAGGCTCGATTCATAATGCCTCCAGGGCAATCGGATTGGATTAGATTGGCAATGCCGGGCTGCTGAAGGAAGGGACACAGCAGCGCACGCCATGTCAGCGGGCCCCAGCGATGAGCGGCGTGTCGGCAGATAAGAGGCCCACGAGAGACGCTTGCGCAACTCATAGGTAACCGGTGGGGAATTGCACGTGCCGTTCCAATCCACGTGTGAGTCAGGAATCGAGGAGTAATCCAGATCGCTCCCGTTTATTCGATTGAATGTAACGTATTGATAGTAGAACTAGTAACGAATAGATCAACATACACATCACCCTTCGGGATCCGGCGATGGCTTTGAAGAGCCGCATTCAGGACATTCAACGGGTGCCGCTGCGGCTACGAAATCTTGTAGAAAAGGCCGGCTATGTTTATGACAAAGTAAATATCAGCGTGCATCGCATAGGCGATGTCGGAAATCCGGAATGTCTGGAAGGCCGGTACGTGGATGGAGTAAAAGGGGCCGGCGGGAACTCAGATTCCCAGCTTCTTGACCTCTTCG
>JASHNS010000087.1 GCA_030041515.1 Acidobacteriaceae bacterium
CCCCGCGCCGGGGTAAAGTTGAGCGCGTGGCGGGAACTCAGCGGAACCACTCCCGCTCGGCCTGCGTAGAACGATACGGAGGGCTCGATGCGCCTGCTCTACGACAACCTGATTACGCTGCTGTGGATCGCGTTTTTCGTTTACTGGCAGATCATGGCCGCGCGCACCAAGACCACGCAGCGGCTGGAGCCGGCAAGCTCGCGCATCCTGCGCGTGGTGCTGTTCGCCGCGGCCATCGTGCTCTTCTCCTGGCACACCATTCCGGTCCAGTGGCTGCGCATCCAGCTCTGGCCGCAAAGCTGCGCCCTGTATAACGTCGGGATCGCCATGACGGCGGCGGGCATTGCCTTCGCGGTGTGGGCGCGCGTGCACCTGGCTGGCAACTGGAGCCGGTCGGTCACGGTGAAGGAGAACCACGAGCTGATCACCAGCGGGCCGTACCGCCTGGTGCGGCACCCCATCTACACGGGGCTGCTCTTCGGCCTGCTGGGAGCGGTGGTAGCGGAGGGACAGGTGCGCTCGCTGATTGCCCTGGGGCTGATCGCGTGGGTGCTGTGGCGCAAGCTGCGGCTCGAAGAGGCGTGGATGCGCGAGGAATTCGGCAACACCTATGCGGAGTACTCGCGCCGGACGGCCGCGCTCGTGCCTGGAATTCTCTGACTTCGCGAAGCTGCTGGATCAAGCCAAGGAATCGTCTCTATGCCTGAATCGGTATCGCGTTTGACTCCGCTCGCCCACGGCGCGCTGAACCACTGCTTTGGCTGCGGGCTGGAGAATCCCTCCGGCCTGCGGCTTCGATTCTTTACCGCGGAAGACGGCAGCATCGTCTGCCCTCTGCGCCTCGCCCGTCGCTTCGCCGGACCTCCCGGCCACGCCCACGGCGGCATTATTGCCACGCTGCTGGACGAGGCCATGAGCAAAGCCAACCGCGCGCGCAGCGTGACCGCGATGACCCGCCAGATGTCGGTCGAGTATCTGCGCCCGGTTCCGCTGGGTGCGCGGCTTACGCTGACCGCGCGCCACCTGAGCGCGCATGGCCGCAGCCACCACTGCGAGGCGCAGCTTACCGATGCCGCCGGGCAGGTGCTGGCGACCGCAACTGCGCTCTTTATCGCCATCAACCCGGAGCGCTTCCGCCGCGCCGCCGAAGACTGACCCCCTTCTCGCGGACTGTTAAAATAAAGCTTCAGGACTACTTTCCGCCTGCACCGGCGCGGCCGTCTCGGCCCCGGTCGTTTTCCGGCGGTTTCCGAGGAGATTCACCATGGCAGACACCCACAACGGCAACGGCAGTTTCGCTCCCACCTCCGGCACTTCGCTGCGCCTGAAGGTCGGCCTGGCCGAGATGCTGAAGGGCGGCGTCATCATGGACGTGATGAACGTCGAGCAGGCGCGCATCGCCGAAGAGGCGGGCGCAGTCTCCGTGATGGCGCTCGAGCGCGTGCCGGCGATGATCCGCGCCGAGGGCGGCGTGGCCCGCATGGCCAATCCGAAGCTCATCAAGGGGATCATCGACGCCGTCTCCATCCCCGTGATGGCCAAGGCGCGCATCGGCCACTTCGCCGAAGCGCAGATCCTCCAGGAGCTGGGCGTTGATTTCATCGACGAGAGCGAGGTGCTCACGCCCGCCGACGAGGCGCACCACATCGACAAACACGCCTTCAAAACGCCGTTTGTCTGCGGCGCGCGTAATCTGGGCGAGGCGCTGCGGCGCATTGCCGAAGGCGCGGCGATGATTCGCACCAAGGGCGAAGCCGGAACCGGCGATGTGGTTCATGCCGTCCAGCACATGCGCCAGATCGTGCGCGAAATGAAGGCGCTCACCGTGCTCTCCGAGCAGGAGCTCTACGCAGCGGCCAAGGAGCACCAGGCGCCGTATGAGCTGGTGCGCATAGTGGCGCAGGCCGGCAGGCTGCCGGTGCCGAACTTCTCCGCCGGCGGCATTGCCACGCCCGCCGACGCGGCTCTGATGATGCAGCTTGGGGCCGAAGCCATCTTCGTCGGCTCGGGGATCTTCATGAAGGAGCGCGCCACGCCGCTCGACGTCGAGAAGAATCCGAAGGAGCGGGAAGAGGCCGTCTCGCGCGCCAAAGCAATCGTGGTCGCGACGACGCATTACAACGATCCTAGGATTCTGGCCGAAGTCTCCGCCCAGGTGACCGGCACGATGAAGGGCCTCGCCGCCGCGGCCATCGAGGAAAAGGAAATGCTGCAAACCCGCGGCTGGTAAACGGGGTGTTCAGGCACACGCGGCTTCGCCGCAATGGATAACGGCGCGCTGGAGATTCCGGCGCGCTTTTCGTTTCAGAAAGAGCAGAGATGTCGGGTACGCAATCTCGAAAGAGCATCACGAAAACTGAAAGCGACGAGCCGAAGGCCGCCACCCGGACGGCCAGTCCTCGCATCGGCGTTCTCGCCATCCAGGGCGACTACGACGCGCACGCGCAGGCGTTGCGCGAGGTGGGCGCTGAGCCGGTGTTGGTTCGCAAGCCCGAGCAGTTGGCCGAGATTGACGGGCTCATCCTTCCCGGCGGCGAATCGACCACGTTCCTGAAATTCCTGGAGCGCGACGGCTTTCTCTCGTCGCTCCGCGAGTTCGTGCAGACCAAGCCGACGTTTGGCACGTGCGCCGGATGCATTCTCCTCGCCACGGAAGTGACGCACCCGCCGCAAAAGAGCCTGGGCGTGCTGAACGCCACCGTCGAACGCAACGCTTACGGCCGCCAGATCGACTCGTCGATCCACACGGCGGCCACAGAGCTACCCGGCGGCCCGCTGGAGATGGTTTACATTCGCGCTCCGCGCATTGCGAAAACCGGCGAAGGCGTCAATGTGCTGGCGCAGCGCGATGGCTTCCCCGTCCTCGTCGAGCAAGGCCACATCATGGCCGCTACGTTTCATCCGGAGCTTTCTGCCGACCACCGCGTTCACCAGCGCTTTGTGAAGATGGTCCGTTCGCACATGGGCCGCTCCTCGCGTTAAGCTGGGAGTCTCCATGCCAGCCGCTCTAATCGTCTCCCCGCCAGCCGTTCCTTCCCTAACCGGTTTATCCCTGACCGCTTCTCCGCTCGTATGAACTGGCTTCCGCCCAACGGCGCGCTGCACGGCATCGGTTTCGACGACCTGCTGCGCTGGAATCTCGACACCATCTTCTGGCTCTTCGTCGCATCGCAGATTCTGATCGTGCTGGCGCTGCTGCTGAGCGGGCTGCGCCGCCGGCCGGCTCCCGTTCCCGGCCCGGTGCGAGCGCGATCCTTTGTGGCATTTCTGTTCACCAGCCTTTTGCCCCTTCTCGCCATTACCGGGCTGTACATCGCCATGGTCGTTACCAGCCATCATCTCTGGGCGGTCAGCCGCGAGCAGGCCAGCGCGCGCCATGCAGTTCAGGTCGAAGTCACCGGCGTCCAGTTCGCGTGGTATTTCCGCTATCCCGGCAGGGATGGCATCTATGGCAGGCTCGTTCCCGATCTGATCAATGCACCTGCCGGCAATCCGCTCGGCCTCGACCCCACCGACCCGCACAGCCGCGACGACATTGTTTCGCCGGTTCTGGTGCTGCCCGCGGGCCGCCCCGTCGATCTGCGCCTGCGTGCGCAGGACGTGATTCACGGCTTTTTTATCCCCGGCATGCGGCTCAAACAGGACGCAATCCCTGGCATGATCGGCCACCTGCAATTTACGCCGGAAGTTCCCGGCGTCTATCCCATTCTCTGCACACAAGTTTGCGGGCTCGGACATGCGCGCATGCAGGCGCGGCTGCGCGTCGTCACTCCATCTGAGTTTCAGCAGTGGCTCGCGGCGCGCGAAGGCTTCGCCCTCTCCACGCCGATCGCTGAAGTTCCCGCGCAGTCCGCAATGGAGGAGCGCCCGTGAACGCCGAACCTGCCCATTCCGCCGCTCCCTCCCACGGCTTTCTGCGCCGCCGCGTTTTCACCACCGAACACCGCGCGCTGGCCGTGCTGTATCTGCTCATCGGCCTCGCCGCTGTCATCGTTGGCACCCTGCTCTCCCTCGTCATACGCATCCATCGCGTCTGGCCGACGGTGCCGTTTCCGCTCTACGGCATTCTGCGCCCGGAGGATTATCTCGCCGTAGTCACGATGCACGGCACGCTGATGGTTTTCTTCGTCCTCACTGTCGTACCGCAGAGCGCGTTCCCCAATCTCGTGCTGGCCGAGCAGATCGGCACCCGCCGTATGGCCTTCCCGCGCCTGAACGCCACAGCCTTCTGGATCACGCTCGCCTCCTTCCTCGCCCTGCTGGCGGCTTTCTTCGTGCCGCAGGGCGCGCCCATCTCCGGCTGGACCAGCTATCCGCCCTTCAGCGCGATCGCCGCCACCGGCCCTGGCCAGGGAGCGGGCATGGATTGCTGGCTCGCGTCGATCGCGCTCTTCTGCATCGCCGCCGTTGCGTCCTCGGCGAATTTCCTCGCGACCATCGTCGCGCGCCGCGGACCCGGCATGACTTTTGGCCGGCTTCCGCTCACGGTCTGGTCCTGGCTCACCAGCTCGGCGCTCACCGTCATCGCCTTCAGTGCGCTCTTCGGCGCGGCCCTCATGCTCTTCGCCGACCGCCATTTCGGCACCAGCTTCTTCATCCCGGCCGGCGAGGTCATCAACGGGATCGCCCGCAGCGGGGGTGCCAGTGGCTCGCCGATGCTTTGGCTCCATCTTTTCTGGTTTTTCGGCCATCCCGAGGTCTATATCTCCATCCTTCCCGGCATGGGTCTCGCCTCGGCGCTGCTGGCCAACTTTACGCGGCGTCCCGTCCTCGGCTACCGCTTCATGGTGATTGCTACGTTAATGATCGGCTTCCTGGGTCTGGGTGTCTGGGGCCATCACATGTTCGTTTCGGGCATGAACCCATATGCGGGAACGGCGTTTGGCCTGACAACCATCGCGATCGCCGTGCCCAGCTCCGCCGAGGTGCTCACCTGGCTGGCCATGCTTTTCCGCGGACGCCTGCGGCTCAGCACTCCGATGCTCTTCACGCTTGGATTTATCTCGTTTTTCATCTCCGGCGGACTCACCGGACCGATCCTCGCGCAGCCCGCGCTGGACGCGTATCTCCACAACACCTTTTTTGTGGTCGCCCATTTTCACCTGGTGATGGCCATGGCCGGCGTCTTTTCGCTCTTTGCCGGCATCTACTACTGGTACCCGCTGCTCACGGGGCGGCTGATGAACGAAATGCTCGGTAAAGCGCACTTCTGGATCTCCCTGATCGGTGCCTATGGAACGTTCTTCCCCATGCACCTTGCAGGACTTGCGGGCGAACCGCGCCATTACGCCCAGCTTGCCGGGCCAGTCGAGTCTTTTCCCAGTCTGATTCCAGTCGAGCGCGGCATCACCTTTGCGGCGCTGACCCTGGCTGCGGCACAGCTCATCTTTCTCTTCAACGTCTTCCGCAGCGCGCGGCACGGGGATCGCGCCGGCGAAAATCCATGGCGCGCCACGACCCACGAATGGAGTCCGGACCTGCATCCCATTACCAGGGGCGAGCCGTACGTCTACGGCCCGTATCCGGGGGGAACAAAAGATTTCCTCCCCCAGTGGGAATTGGCTGCCCCGGCCACGTCCGCACAACCATATCCTTCCGGAGCAAAACCGGAGTAAGCTACTCAACACCGGAGTGGGCCATGCCAGCCACCTTTACCCGCCATCAGGTCGAGACCGAAAAACGGGATACCGGGTATGGCGGCAAACCGCCCGTCGATCGGCGTCCCACCGGCGGTGGGGGTGGGGACGACAACTGGGACTCCCGGTCGTCCCGCCACGGCGGCCCGCGTGAGCTCCTGATCCGCTATCGGCTGGCCGTGCTCTCGGGTCTGGCCGGGGATTTTGTCTTCTTCGCGGTCCTGGTCAGTGCATTCTTTGTTCGCCCGACAGCCGGCCACATCGATGCCGGCGCCAACTTTGTCTCCGACTGGCATCCGATCGCCATTCCGCCCATCCTGTGGATTAATACAGCCATCCTGCTGCTCTCGAGCCTCACCATCGAAGTCGCGCGACGCCAGCTCTTTCACGAAATCGACGTGATGGAGGAGTGGCTGGGCCTAGGCCGGCCCGCCGTGAAGCGCGCAGCGCCCTGGCTGCTGGCCACGATTCTGCTCGGCGGCCTCTTCCTTGCCGGCCAGTGGATCGCCTGGCAGCAACTCTCCGCCCAGGGCCTTTACTTTGCCACGAATCCAAACAGCCACTTCTTCTACCTGGTGACCGGCGCGCACGCCTTCCACCTGTTGCTGGGGCTCCTTGCGCTGGTCTTCGCCATGGCGGCAATCTTCCGCCTGAAAAAGGTCGAGATGAGGCAGATTGCGCTCGATTGCACGGCCTGGTTCTGGCACGCGATGACCCTGTTCTGGATTTTTCTCTTTATCCTGCTGGTCTGCTATCAGTAGGGCCCGCCGCACTGGACGCTGATTCTTCGGGCCAGGAGTTAGACTGGACCCAAACATCATGCGCTACGTGATTGCATTGCTGGCGGTCGCCGGCATCATCGTCTCCTGCCTGGCTTTTCAGGTGCACTACTCCAACAAAGTTGAGCCCTGCGACATCAATTCGCGCTGGGACTGCGGCGTTGTGAACCACAGCTCCTTTTCGACCGTTCCCGGCATCTGGTGGCATCTCCGCGATCGTCTTCATCCAGGAAGCCTGGCCGGCCCCGCCCCGCGCACAGGCCTGCCGGTCGCCGCCGTCGGCATCGCGGGCTACCTCGCCATCTCGATTCTTGCTTTGTTCCGCCGCCGCGGCTGGGTGCTGCTCTTCTCGCTGTGTGCCCTCGGCTTCGCGCTCTACCTCAGCAACATTGAGGCCCATGTGCTCGAAGTTTGGTGCCTCTACTGCGTAATTTCGCAGTGTCTGATCGCGCTGATCACCCTGCTGTCGATCGTCTGGCTCTTCCTGCGGCCCCGCCGGGCCTGAGGCGCGCCGGACTATCATCGATCCACCACGCTTTGCGGCCATGGAGTGCACCCCCCGCAATCTCGTCCGCTGGCTCTTCGCCTCCGAATCCGGCCCACGCGACCGCTACGTTCCCCGCTGGTTTTTCCTGCGCTGCCTGGCCGCGATCTACTTCTCTGCCTTTCTCGCGCTGGTCTTCCAGACGCGCGGCCTCATCGGCCCCGACGGCATTTTGCCGGCCGGCCAGTTTCTCGACTCGATCTCCGGCGCGGGGCTCGTGCGCTTCTGGTACGCTCCTTCGCTTTACTGGATCTCCTCTTCGTCATCCTTCATGATGGCTGTTGTCTGGATCGGCCTCGCAGCGTCCGTCGTCGCCTTCCTCAACCTGTGGCCGCGCTTCAGTTTCTTCCTCTGCTTCGTCTGCTTTCTCTCGTGGATCGTTACAGCCACGACATTCTCCGAGTACCAGTCGGACGGCATGCTGCTCGAGGCCGGCTTTCTGGCCCTCTTCTTTGTGCCGCGCGGCTTCTGGCCCGGCTGGGGGACCGATGCGCCGCCTCCGCGCGCCGCGCTCTTCCTGCTTCTGTGGGAGTGGTTCCGGATTTACTTCGAATCCGGCCTCGTCAAGCTGCTCTCCGGCGATCCAGAATGGCGCCATCTGACCGCGATGGATCACTACTACCAGAACGGTCCCCTGCCCACGTGGATCGGATACTACGTCCAGCATCTGCCCCACTGGTTCCAGGTAGGCACCGCCGCCGGCACGCTGGTGATGGAACTGGGCATCGTCTGGATGCTCTTCCTGCCGCGCCGTTTCCGTCTCGTCCTCTTCTTCATCGTCACGCCCTGGGAATTGGGCGTCATCTTCACCGCGAATTACGCCTTCCTCAACTATTTAGTCCTCGTCCTCGGCTTTCTGCTGCTCGACGACCGCAGCGTCCGCTGGCTCGTCCCGCGCCGCTTTCGTCATTCCCTGGATGCTGCTGCAGCTTCCACCCCTGCTGAGTCCGAACCCGGCGTCGAGCCCGCGCTCTCGATCCTCAGCACGGATACCGTCCCAATCCCAGCGTCATCTCCCCGCGACGTACGTGGCTGGCGCGGCCATCTCCGCGCCCTTCGCGTTGCCCTTGTCGCCGTGATGCTGCTCTGGATCGCCTACGACACCACGGCCGAGTTGCTCATGATCCCGTGGCACGATGTTCCCGTCTTTACCACGCCTGTTGAAGCGCTCCAGCCCTTCCGCATCGCCAATGAATACGGCCTCTTTGCCGTGATGACCCGCGGCCGCTATGAAATCGAGTTCCAGGGCTCCAGCGACGGCCAAACCTGGACGCCCTACCGCTTCTGTTTTAAGCCGCAGGCGCTCGATCAGGCCCCCGGCGTCTATGCGCCCTACCAGCCGCGCTTCGACTGGAACCTGTGGTTCGCCTCGCTCTCCGACTGGCAGCAGGATCAGGGCCGCATCGTCCCCATCGCTGAAGAGAAACTGCTGCTGGGCGACCCCGCCGTCCTCTCGCTCTTCTGCGGCAATCCGTTCCCCGACCAGCCGCCGAAATTCATTCGTGCCGTCGAGTGGCAGTACTGGTTCACCACGCTCCAGCAAAAGCACGCCACCGGCAATTGGTGGCGGCGCGAGTTCGTCGGCCTCTATGGCCCGGAGATCACCGTCGCCCCCGACGGCAGGCTCGGCGTCGTCGAGTGGCCCGAGCCTCTTCCGCCCCAGCACGACTGAGGCAGCCCTATACCCTATCGCGTATCCCGTATACCCTGTGTTTATGCCAGAGCCCATGTCCCAGCCTCTCGCCCTCGCCGACCCCGAAGTCGCCGCCGCCATCGACGCGGAAGTTCGTCGCCAGCATGAAGGGCTGGAGATGATCGCTTCCGAGAACTTCGTCAGCCGCGCTGTGCTCGAAGCTGCCGGGACCGTTTTCACCAACAAGTATGCTGAGGGCTATCCTGGCCGCCGCTACTACGGCGGCTGCGAATACGCTGACGTGGTGGAGAATCTGGCGCGCGACCGCGCCAAACAGATCTTCGGCGCCGAGCACGCCAACGTGCAGCCGCACTCTGGCTCGCAGGCCAACGCCGCAGCCTACATGGCGGTGCTTCAGCCCGGCGACACCATGCTCGGCCTCGATCTGGCCATGGGCGGGCACCTCACGCACGGCCACAAGCTCAACTTCTCCGGCAAGCTCTATCGGGTGGTCTCCTACGGCGTCCGCAAGGACACGGAGACCATCGACTATGACGAACTGGAGCAGATCGCCCTGCGCGAAAAGCCCAAGGTCATCGTGGGCGGCGGCAGCGCCTATCCGCGCCACTTCGATTTTCCCCGCATGCGCGAGATCGCCGACAAAGTCGGCGCCATCCTGATCGTCGACATGGCCCACTTTGCCGGCCTGGTTGCCGGCGGCGTTCATCCCTCGCCCATCCCGCACGCGCAGATCGTCACCAGCACCACGCACAAGACCCTCCGCGGGCCGCGCGCCGGCCTCATCCTTTGCCGCCAGGACTACGCAGCCGCTGTCGACAAGGCTGTCTTCCCCGGCCAGCAGGGCGGACCCCTCGTGCACATCGTCGCCGCCAAGGCCGTGGCCTTCGGTGAGGTGCTTCGCCCCTCCTTCCGCGACTACACCGCGCAAATCCTCGCCAACGCGAAAGTTCTGGCCGAAACCCTGGCCAATGCGGGCTATCGCGTCGTCTCCGGCGGCACCGACACCCATCTCATGCTCGTCGACGTCTTCGCCAAAGGCATGCTGGGCAGCGAAGCCGAATCCGCCCTTCACGAAGCCGGCATCACCGTCAATAAAAACGCCATCCCCTTCGACACCAACCCCCCGCTCAAGCCCTCCGGCATCCGTATCGGCACGCCCGCTCTCACCACCCGCGGCATGAAGGAAAGGGAAATGCAGCTGATCGGCGGCTGGATCGCCTTCGTCCTCGATAACCGTAGCAATCCCGCGGCGCTGGCCCGCATCCGCAGCCAGGTCCTGGAGCTGGCCGAGCAGTTTCCGCTCTACGGCTGGCTCCGCGAGCCAGTCGGCG
>JASHNS010000088.1 GCA_030041515.1 Acidobacteriaceae bacterium
CTTCATGCTGTTGCTCGTGAACTGCGCACGCAGCTCCGCTATTGCGCCGGCCGGATCGTGGGCGAGCCGCCCGAGTGCTGCGGCGATGCCGGTTTTCGACCGGGTTCCCTCCAGCACGATGGCGAAGAAGATTTCGATCTGGTAGAGATCGTCGCGTTTTGAGTCGAAGAACTGCCGCCGCTGTTCGACAGCGGCCCTGACGATCGGATCGTCGTAGCTTGCGAAGGGCACGTTGGGGCGGTTGCGCTTGAACAGGTACTGATAGACGTGGAAGCCGGGTCCGAAGTGCTTGAGCGCCGCTTCGAGCCGCTTCACCGAGTATTCCTGCTCCGCGTGATCGAGGCTCTCGTAATCGACTCCGGTGACGCTCAGAACCATCCCCAGATCGCCGCTCTTGGTCAGGAAGGTGTGCTCATTCCAGAAGCCGTACAGGTTGAGGTGGTCGTTGAGGGCCGCGGATTCCTTCCACGGCTTGATGACGCGGTCGAGGCAGAACATCAGACCACCTCCACGCGCGGGACGCTCTGTTGTGCCGCGTCGTAGCGGGTCTTATACCGCTCCGACTTCGCCAGGATGCGCAGAAACGCCGGGTCGGTGTTGGTGACCCGGTGTCCAAAAGCGAAGCCGCCGACGAAGACTGCCAGCCCGGCCAGAATCGAATTGAAGATATTGAAGGTGCCGACCGCGCCGACACAGACGAGGTAAAACAGCGTCCGTTCGACCCCCAGATAGGTGAGCGGCTTATGCAGGCTCTTGTAGACGCGGTTCGTGCGTCGTTTTGATGGATGATGACTCTGCATAAGCCCTCGGGGTCATAGGTGAATGGGACAGGATTTGGGTTGGGAGTCGCGAGCGATTAAACGCCCCACAGCCAGCTCAGGACGTTCACCGCCATGACGGCGATTCCGGTCCCGGCGGCTACGCCGGCGAGCGCCTTTTTCGCGCCAGGCTCGCCGTGCGCGAATCCATAGCCGCCGATCACGATAGCGATCAGGCTCGCCACCTTGGCGATGGTCCCGGTGAAGAGGTTCTGGAGGGAGGTAAAGCCAGTGTCAAAGGGAGAGGCCGACTGCGCATGCGCGGCCAGTGGAAGAAGAATTAACATCGCCAGAATTGCCGCAGACGGGCGACGGCAATTCCGGATTGAACCGAGCAAATTGGTTGCGAATGGTAGACGAATACGGCGTTTCATCAGCATCTCCTGCGACTGGAATGAGTCGGGTATGCCGTGACTGTAGGGCCTCTGATTTCGCCGCGTCTAATACTTCCTAAGCATCGCCCGATGCCCGCCGAATATCAGGTCCGCTCTTTCTATCTGAACTCCTCTCGTTGGCGTCGGCCAGGCGAGCCCGGGCCGGTGGCATCTTCAGAAGTGCTTTTTCATCGTCCATGAATTGCCTGCGAAGGTTCCTGGCGATCACCGGAAGAACGTTTGTATTCGGGCCTCGCCGGAAGATAAAGACAGTATCCACCGTCCAATCGACTCCCTGAATCGGGCGCGTGGTAAGGCCGTCGAGCAGCGGCATACCTTCGCGAATCAGGGCGAATCCGTCGCCTCGCTGAACGGCTTCCTGCAATTCCTGAGGATGCGATGTATGCGTGTGCGCCTCAAATGAAACGCCAATCTCTGAAAGAAGTTCCTGGAGCCTTGCGTGTGCTTCCGGATGTTGGGAGGGGCGCCGAAAGACCGTGAGATTAGCAGTGAGATCTGCCGCGGTCATTGCAGCTTTTCTGGCAAGGGAATGATCGCTAGGCAGACAGACTACAAGACGCTCCCTCTTGATAATCTCCATCCGTAAACTGTCGTCAATGAGCGGCAGGCTGAGCACGGCCGCGTCCAGCCTGCCGTCTCGCAATTCCGCCATAATTGCCGCAGTATCGCCGCTCGATATTCTCACGCTGGATGCAGGCACAAGCGCCTTCTGCAGGTCAACTGCGCGGCGACAGATTTCGCGGTCGATGAAAGGTGTGCACCCAACGCGCAAGAGCTTGGCTTCACCCCGATGAATGGCCTCAAGGGCTGCAAGGGCAAGTTCCCGCGTTTCGAGCACATCTCTGGCAATCACCCGCAGCGCTTCTCCTGCAGGCGTCAGAACGATTCTGCCATTCTTTAACCGGCGAAACAGGCGAACTCCATAACGCTCCTGGAATTCCCTGACTTGTCGGCTCAGCGAAGGCTGGCTGGTGTGAAGGGCCGCGGCAGCAGCTCGAAATCCCCTGTGTTCGGCGATTGCGAGCAAATATCGAAAGTGTCTGAACTCAGCATAGTCATCCATTGCCGTGAATCTCCGCTTGTGAGTACGGCAAATCCACAACTTGTGGAAAGGTTGGACGTGCCACGAGGGCTTTCTGTTGTCTTTCCTGGTTACCAAAGACTTCCAAACCGCCGTAAATATGGCGATGCCACGGTACTGCTGATATCTCCGGGGCATCGGCTGATACCTGGAAGATATTAGACAGCTAAATAGTGCGGATTGATGATGACCTCAGAAATGCCCGCTCATTACCAGGAGATTCACATTGTTCCCCACCCGTCATGCCACTCGTACCATCGAGAGTCTGAACCCCCTTTCGGAATCGACCAGTTCGCGCAAACCAGTCGCCAGCGAACCGTTTCTACCCGAACCGCTCCTTGACAGCGATCAGGCCGCCGCAATCATGCGCATCCACCCTAAGACGCTGCAGCGATACGCACGTCAAGGACTGATCCGCGGTTTCCAACTCGGAACGATGTGGCGCTTCCGCGCCAGCGACATCGAACGCTGGATTGACGAGCGAATGGCAGGTTGATTTTTCCTATCGACCTCTGCCCGGCGTGGCGGTACGCTTGTGAAAGCCATCCGTTACGCCTGGACGGGAGTTTTCATGTCAAGGCGGACACGGTATCAGCAAGGAAGCGTGCAGCGCGAGAAGCGGCACAACGGACCTGATGTTTGGATTTTCCGGTGGCGCGAGACTGGGACGGACGGATCGAGCAAGTATCGTAAGGCGATCGTCGGAACGGTTGCGTCGTTGACCACTGAAGCATCAGCCCTCAAGGCGGCTCAGGCACTGCGCATCGACGCAAACCAACAAACCCCGCAGGCGGACTCCGGGCCGAGCACGATTGCCAATCTCGTTTCGCACTACAAGCTCAAGGAACTGGCTGGAGAGCGAAACGGGCGCAAGGCGTTCTCGACGCGCGCCGCTTACGAATGCTACCTGGAGAACTGGGTGCTTCCCCGCTGGGGGGAGTACAAGCTGGACCAGGTAAAGCCAGTCGCGGTAGAGGAGTGGCTGGACGGCATTAAGCGGGCGAGGGGCACGCGCGCCAAGATCCGAAACCTGATGAGTGCTCTTTTCACACACGCGATGCGCTACGAGTGGATCGACCGAAATCCGATCAAACTCGTGCGTCAAAGCGCCAAAAGAGAGCGCATTCCCGACGTACTGGAACTCGCCGAGATTCAGCTTCTGCTCAGCAAGCTCGCCGTTCGCGAACGGACACTGGCGCTGCTCGATGCTGGCACAGGGCTTCGCGTCAGCGAACTGCTGGCGCTTCGGTGGCGGGACATCGATTTCGACAGACTGGAGATCAGCGTGACCCGGTCCATCTGGCATCAGGTAGTGGGAGACTGCAAGACTGAGGCTTCAGCGAAGCCGGTCCCTCTGGACGGTTATATGGCGGAGGACCTGCAGCGCTGGAGACGGCTCTCACCATTCGCCATGGCGGATGACTGGGTCTTTGCCAGCGAGACCAAGAAGGGCGATCAGCCCCTCTGGCCGGACAACCTCATGAAGCGGTACATCAGGCCGGTCGCACGCGCGAACGGCATTCACAAACGGATCGGCTGGCACACTTTCCGCCACACCTTCGGTACGTTGCTGAAGGCGAATGGAGAGGATGTGAAGACCGTCCAGGAGCTCTTGCGGCATGCCAACAGCAGGATCACGCTTGAGGTTTACACGCAGGCTGTGACTTCGCATAAGCGGGCCGCGCAGAGCAGGGTTGTGAGAATGATGGTCCCGAATTTGGGTGAGGTGAAGGGTGATGCGCACCCTCAGCGGGAGCAGTCCGGTGCTTAATGAACCTGGATTGAACCCGAGACCTCTGCTTTTTTCGGGGGTGCCATGCTTCTAAGCCTTTTAGAATCATGGCGGGGACGACGGGGCTCGAACCCGCGACCTCTGCCGTGACAGGGCAGCATTCTAACCAACTGAACTACGTCCCCTCAGATTGTGTGAAGCGCGCCCGGAAAGCATTGCACGTTGCCGGGTATTGCGAGTTCATCGCGGGACTTACGCCCTGCGCAAACAGCGAAAGTGTCACCCTTACGCCATTCAGATTGTAGCAAAGAAAGCGGCAGGCAGTCGGCAATGGTGGCCGAGCCAGGGTCAGCCCACTGATGGCGGTTGGGAGAGGCCAGCGAGGCGCTGGACCGCGCGATCACGGCCCAGCGCCGCCATCACTGCGAACAAGCTGGGCGCGACGGCCTGCCCGGTGAGAGCAACGCGCGAGGCGTTGATGAGCGCTCCGGCCTTGATTCCCTTCTCCGCGGCAAAGGCGCGCAAAATCTCTTCGGCGGAGGCTTCCGTGAACTCTGGCGCGGTGGCGTAGCGTGCGGCGAGCTCTCGCAGCAGTCCGGGGAGTGCCGGATCGGCGAGGAATTTGGCAACGGCTGCGGGGTCGAATGCGAAACGGTCGCCGAAGTAGGCGCGGAATGGCCCGGCGAAGTCTTTCAGGCTCCGCGCGCGGGGCTTGAGCAGGTCAATGGCCGCAAGAATCTCCTGCGGCAAGCGAGTGGGCTGGAACTCGGCTGCTTGCCATTCGGCTTCGATGAGAGGCAGAAGCTTCGCCGAGTCGTAGGCGCGAATGTACTCCGTGTTGAACCAGGCGAGCTTATCGTTGTCGAAGACCGCGTTAGATTTTGAAATGCCTTCGAGCGTAAAGAGACGAGTCAGATCGTCAGAGGAGAAGAGCTCACGATCTTTATGCGCGGGACCCGGCGACCAGCCGAGAAGCGCAAGGAAATTGCGAAAGGCTTCGGGGACGATGCCCATCTCCTTGTAAGCCATGACCGAAGTAGCGCCATGACGCTTGGAGAGCCGCGTTTTGTCCGGTCCGAGGATGAGCGGGACGTGGGCGAAGACGGGCAGTGCAGCGCCGAGTGCGCGGTACTGAAGGATTTGCTTGGGCGTATTGGAGATGTGGTCGGCGCCGCGAATGATGTGCGTGAGGCGCATGTCGATGTCGTCGGCCACCACGGACAGGTGATAGGTGGGAATGCCGTCCGAGCGGAGGAGGACAAAGTCTTCAATCTCGGCATTGGCAAATTCGACGCGGCCGAAGACGGCATCGTCCCAGGAGGTCGAGCCGTCGGGGACGGCGAATCGGACCGCCGCAGGCTGGCCCGCGGCGCGGCGGCGCTCAGACTCCGCCGGGTCGAGCCCGCGGCAGCGGCGGTCGTACATGGGCGGGCGGCCGGCACGGGCGGCCTCGCCCCGGCGCTGCTCCAGCTCCTGTTTGGTACAGAAGCAGGAATAGGCGTGGCCGGAAGAGACGAGCAGCTCGGCGGTGCGACGGTAAAGCTCGAGGCGCTGCGACTGGAAGAACGGGCCTTCGTCCCAGGAGAGACCCAGCCAGCTCATGCCGTCGAGAATGCCCTGCACCATCTCCTCGGAGGAACGCTCGAAATCGGTATCTTCGATGCGGAGGATGAAGGTGCCTCCGAAGTGGTGCGCGAAAAGCCAGTTGAAGAGAGCAGTGCGGGCTCCGCCGACGTGGAGATAGCCGGTGGGTGAAGGAGCGAAGCGGACGCGGGGCGGCTTGGATTCGTTCTCAGGCATGATGGGAGCCAAACCATTATCTTAACGGGTTCATGCATGGCCGGCGCCCTCCGGTTCCGCCAACGACAGGCGGGTGTGGAATGCCAGGCAGTCATTTAAAATCGAGAGAACGCCGCCTGAACGCACCCCAACTCTGCGCAATCCGCGGCTGATCTAAAACACAGGCGGGAGCAGGGATGGCGCAGGCGAGGCGCGATTCCGCGGCGCAAGCGCGGATTGCCGATGACGAATTCCACTACGAGCACTGGACGCCGCGCTACAACCCGTGGGTAATCGCATTCACGGTAACGCTGGCGACCTTTATGGAGGCGCTCGACTCGAGCATTGCCAACGTTTCCCTGCCTCACATTGCGGGAACGCTCGGGGCGAGCTACGAAGAAGCCACCTGGATCCTGACGTCCTACCTGGTTTCGAACGCGGTTGTGCTGCCGATCAGCGGGTGGATCGCGAATCGAATCGGCCGCAAGCGCTTTTACATGACGTGTGTCGCGATCTTCACGTTGTTTTCTTTTCTGTGTGGTCTGGCCAACTCCCTTACCATGCTGATCGTTTTTCGCGTTTTTCAGGGAGCGGCTGGTGGTGGCCTGCAGCCGAGCGAGCGTGCGATTTTGGCAGACACCTTTGCGCCGGCGAAACGCAGCCTCGCGTTTGCGATCTATGGAATGGCGGTGGTGGTGGCTCCGGCGATCGGCCCCACGCTGGGCGGATGGATCACCGATAACTTTACCTGGCGCTGGATTTTCTTCCTGAACATCCCCGTCGGTATGCTTTCTCTCTTCCTCACGCGGCGAATTGTGGAGGATCCACCGTATTTGAAGCGGGTTCGCAGGAAACTGGGCAGCGTGGACGGGATCGGACTGGGATTGCTGGCGCTGACAATCGGCGCGCTGCAGATGATGCTCGACAAAGGCCAACAGGACGACTGGTTCGGGTCGCGCGTGATTGTCACCTTCGCCATCCTGGCCGTCGTGGGATTCGGGCTGTTCCTGTGGCGTGAGACGACCGCGAAGCACCCGATCATCGATCTGTCCCTCTACCGCAAACGCAATTTCGCGATGAGCCAGATCGTGATGGTCGTCATTGGAGCCGCGCTGTACGCGACGACGGTCATGATTCCGGAATTTCTGCAGGAGATGATGGGTTACACCGCGACAGAGGCAGGACTGGCGCTTTCGGTGGGCGGGCTGGTGCTGATGGTGCTGCTGCCGATTGTGGGATGGCTGGGACAGAAGCTCGATCTGCGCCTGATGATCACCTTTGGGTTCGCGATGCTGACCTTCGGTATTTGGCGGATCAGCGATTTGTACCTGGGAATTACGTTCGGGGACGCAGTGAGCTGGCGTGTGGTGATGGTATTGGGCATGCCATTTCTGTTCGTGCCCATCAGCGTGATGTCATATGTGGGCGTGCGGCAGGAGCAGAACAACGAGGTATCGGGCCTGACGGCGTTGGCGCGGAATATCGGCGGCAGCATCGGCGTCTCCTTTATCAGCACCATGCTGGTCCGGCGTGCGCAGGTACACCAGGAGTACCTGGCGGCGCACGTATATCCGGGATCGCGACTGTACCGTGGACTCGACCGGGCAATCGCGCATGCGATGGGGCAACACCTCTCTGCCGCAAATATGGGGGCGTATGCCGCCGGTCGGATTTACAGCATGATGATGCAACAGGCGCGCGCGCTGGCCTACATCGACACGATCCACGTGCTGGTCGTGCTGCTGGCCTGCCTCATTCCGATTGGATACCTGATGAAGAAGCCCCGCTTTGGGCATAAGCCGACACCAGCCGCCGAGTAGACGCACGCAGCCAGGTGGAGCGCGTAGCGTGTGTGGAGCTTGTCAGTGCTGGGCAGTGGTATCGGCAGCTGAAGTTCCAGATGACGAAGGCACTGGACTCACCGAGGTGTAGGTCGCCGCGGCAGCGCGGGCGCTCGAGAGAACTCCGCCAGGGAAAATCCCGAGAATCAGCGTTCCGCTCACGGTGATCACCAGGGCGAGCAGCAGCGCAAGCGAGGGGCGCGGCAAAGAGTGGACCGGCGAGGATTCTGACGGACGCGAATAGATGGCGGTGGCGACGCGCAGGTAGTACCAGGCGGCGATGCCGCTGTTTACAAGACCGATGATGGCGAGCCAGATCAGGCCGGAGTGGAGCGCGGCGACGAAGACGTAGAACTTGCCGAAGAATCCTCCAGTGAACGGGATGCCGATGAGCGAGATGAGGAAGAAGGCCATGACCCCGCCCAGCAGAGGCGAGCGCCAGGCGAGACCACGGTAGTCGTCGATCAGGGTGAGGCGATCTTCATAGCCGCCTGCGTGGCTGATGACGGCGAAGATCCCGACGTTCATGATGGCATACGCGACAGCGTAGAAGCTGGCGGCGGCAATGCCGTCTGCGGAGAGTGCAGCGAAGGCAACCAGCAGGTACCCCGCATGGGCGATGGAGGAGTAGGCGAGCAGGCGCTTGACGTTACGCTGGCGCAGCGCTCCGAGGTTGCCGATGGTCATGGAGAGGACGGCCAGCCACCAGAGAATCGGTGTCCAGTGATCGTGGAGGAGCGGAAAGGCTCCATAGACGATGCGGAGCAGGACAGCGAACGCGGCCGCCTTGGGCGCGGTGGACATGAGCGCTACGACCGGCGAGGGCGCGCCTTCGTAAACGTCGGGCGTCCAGACATGGAAGGGCGCGGCCGAAACCTTGAAGCCGAGGCCGACGATGAGCATGGCCAGACCGATGTAGATGATGGCCGGCGTGTGGCCGGCGGCGATGGCGCTGGCAATCTCAGGAATGCGCGTGGTTCCCGTGGCTCCGAAGACGAGCGCAATGCCGTAGAGGAAGAAGGCAGTCGCAAAGGAGCCAAGGAGGAAATATTTGAGCGCGGATTCCGGACCTTTGGCCGATTTACGGCGGAAGCCAGCCATGATGTACGTCGAGATCGAAGAGATCTCGAGGGCGATAAAGACAAGCAACAGCTCGACGGCACTGGTCATGAACATCATGCCGACCGCGCCGAAGAGGATCAGTGCGAAGAGCTCGCCGAGGCCCTCGGTAGTATCGCTGACGGCGTCCAGTGCGATGAGCAGCGAGGCGAGGACGATGCCGGCGATGAGGACGTGAAAGAAGACGCTGAAAGCGTCAGTGCGCACGACGCCGTAGAAAGCGTCACCGGCGGGCAGTCGATTCTGCCACAGGCTGGCGGCAAGGGCGGCGAGCGCGCCGAGGACGGCGAGCCAGCCCAGCGGTTTGCGGCTGGAGGCCTTCGCCATGACCGCGTCGGCCAGCATGACCAGGATGCCGAAGAGGGTAAGAATGATCTCCGGCAGGACGCGGAGGGCGGGATTCACCATGGGGATCATCGGGCGCCTCCCTGCGGGAGTGGCTCCGGCATGCTTGTGGCCGTTGCTGGCGCGGCGAGCGGCGTTGCTGCAGGATGATTCGCGAGGCTCGACATCGCGGGATCAATGGCTTTCATCCAGAAGGGTGAGGCCAGACCCATGACAATCATGAGGATGGCCATCGGCCAGAGCGTCAGATGCTCGCGCAGGCCCAGATCGAGGTGCGGCCGCTCGGAAACGAGCAGGGACTGCTGACCGTAAAAGATGCGCTGGGCCATCCAAAGCATGTAGGCGGCGCTGAGGATGACACCAATGGTGGCCGCGGCGATCCAGCCGGGATGCACCGGGAAGCTGCCGCTGAGGACGAGAAATTCGCCAACGAAGCCGTTCATGAGGGGCAGACCGACCAGAGCAAGCGTGGTGACGACCCAGAGGGTGCAAAGCATGGGCAAACGCGAAGCGAGACCGCCGTACTGAGTCATGTCGAAGGAGCCGTAGCGCTCGTAGAGGAACGCGATGAGCACGAGAATGGCCCCGCCGGAGAGGCCTTCGTTGATGGTCTGGTAGACGGCGCCGTTGAGACCGCTGAGAGAGAAGCAGAAAATGCCAATGGTGCAGAAGCTGAGATTGCTGAGGATGGCGTAGGCGACGACGCGGCGGACGTCGGTCTGCGCCAGCGCCACGAGCGCGCCGTAGAGCAGGCCGATAACGCCGACTGCAACCAGAAGGGGGGCGAGCTCGCGCGCCTGCGCGGGGAACAATCCAAGATTGAAGCGGAAGAGCGAATAGAGGCCGAGCTTGCCGGCGACCACCATCGCCATCGCGGTGGGGGCTTCCTCGATGACATCGGCGAGCCAACCATGCAGCGGAAAAACCGGGACCTTGACGGCGAAGGCGACGAGAAAGGCGAGGGAAACCCACCAGAGCGCGCCGGAAGCGAATCCGCCGGAGGCCAGCCGTGCCTGGAGCTGGACAAAGTCGAAGGTGCCAGTTTGCGCGTAGAGCCAGAGGATGGCGACGAGGAGCAGTGCTGATGGCAGGAAGGTATAAACGAAGAACTTGAGTGCGGCACGCGGGCCGCGGCGGCGTCCGAACATGGCGATGAGGATAGCCATGGGGACGAGGGAAAGTTCCCAGAAGGCGTAGTAGAGGAAGAGATCGAGCGCGACGAAGACGCCGATCATGGCCGTCTGCTGGAGCAGGAAGAGCGAGTAGAACTCTTTCGTGCGGTGTTCGATGGCTCGCCACGAAACGAGAACGCCGATGGGCCCGAGGAAGGTGGTGAGCAGGACGAGCCAGAGGGAAAGGCCGTCGATGCCGAGGTGGTAGTGGATGGCCGGATGGGCGATCCACGGGACATTGACGGCGAACTGGAAGCCGCGCTGGGCGTAATCGTAATGCCAGGGGAGATGCAGCGACAGGACAAACGTGACCAGCGTGACGAGCAGGGCGAATGCCGGGATGACGCGGCCCCGGCGCGGCAGCAGAAACACCACCGCCGCTCCCAGAGCGGGCACGAAGGTGATCAGCGTCAGTATGGATTCGTTCAGCACAGAGCCTTTCCCAACGATCTAGTGAATCCCGAAGTGCGTGGTCCATCCAAAATACACAGCGACAAGCAGAAGGGCGGCGCATGCGGCCAGCCATCCCGCATAAGCACGAATGTTGCCGGACTGAATCCGCGCGGCAAGCGAGCCGAATCCCTGGGCGGTGTAGCCCGCAAGCAGGCCGCCACCGTCGATGACACCGCGATCGACCAGCGCGGCCAGCACCCAGCGGGCGATGAAGAGCACAGGCGCGATGACGAGCGCGCCGTAGATCTCATCCACCCAATATTTGTTGAAGATAAGGGCGTAGACGGCGCGGAAGCGCGCCGTGAGGCGAGCGGGAAGATCGCGCCGCTTGTAGTACATGAGGTGCGCGACATACCAGCCGCTGAGCGCAACCAGGGTGGACAAGACGGCGAGGATGATTTCGAGATTCTTCGCCGGAGCGGGTGACTGGTTCTCGCCGGCGGCGTGCACAGCGCCGGTGGCAATGGCGACGCGCGCCTGCTCGTATTGAAGATGAGCGCCGCTCACGGCCGGGGCGAGGAAGTGCGAGATCCAGTTGTTGCCGCCCAGGCCTTCGGGCCAGCCCATCGCGCCGGCAATCACGCAGAGGATGGCGAGGATGATCATGGGCACGAGCATGCTCTTCGGGCTTTCGTGCACGGGGTGCGTGTGTTCAGCCTCGATGGCAAGCTTCGTGTCGTGGCGGGCGTGAATGGCCGCTTCTTCTTCGTGCGCGACGGCCCGGCTCTCGCCGAAGAAGGTCATGTACCACAGGCGGAACATGTAGAAGGATGTGAGCCCGGCGGTGAAGAGGCCGATCGCCCACAGAACCTTGCCTGCGGGGGTCGGCGAGACAAAGGCCTGGTAGAGGATTTCGTCCTTACTCACAAAGCCGCAGAGCGGCGGGAACCCTGAGATGGCGAAGACCGCGGCGGTCATGGTCCAGAAGGTGACTGGAATTTTCCTGCGCAGGCCGCCCATGACGCGCATGTCCTGCTCGCCGCCAAGCGCGTGGATGACGGAGCCGGCAGCGAGGAACAGCAGCGCCTTGAAGAAAGCGTGCGTGACGAGATGGAAAATCCCGGCGGAGTAGGCGGCGACGCCGCAGCCCAGGAACATGTAGCCGAGCTGGGAGACGGTGGAGTAGGCGAGCACGCGCTTGATGTCGGTCTGCATCATGCCCATGGTTGCGGCGAAGAAGGCAGTTGCGGTGCCGATGGCGGCAACGGCGAGCAGCGCCGTGGCGGAGCGGTCGTAAATGATATGCGCGCGCGCGATCATGTAGACGCCGGCGGTGACCATGGTGGCGGCGTGGATGAGCGCGGAGACGGGCGTCGGGCCTTCCATCGCATCAGGGAGCCAGACGTAGAGGGGAATCTGCGCGGATTTGCCACAGGCGCCGAGAAGCAGCAGCAGGCCAATGACGGTGAGAATGCCGCCATGCAGGGACGGATTTGCTCCAATGGCGGCGAAGACATCGGCGAAGTTCAGCGTGCCGAAGTGCGCGATCAACAGGAACATCGCCAACAGGAAGCCGACGTCGCCGACGCGGTTATAGAGGAAGGCTTTCTTGCCGGCGTTGGCGGCGGAATCGCGCGTGTAGTAGAAGCCGATCAGGAGATACGAGGCCAGGCCCACGCCTTCCCAGCCCACGAACATCAGCAGGAAGTTCGCGGAGAGCACCAGCACGAGCATGAAGAAGAGGAAGAGGTTCATGTAGGCAAAGAATCGCCAGTAGCCTTCTTCATGGGCCATGTAGCCGATGGAATAGACGTGGATGAGGAAACCAACGCCGGTAACCACGCAGAGCATGACCATCGAGAGTTGATCGAGCTGGAACGCAAAGTTCGCATGGAGAGCGCCGGCGGCGATCCACGTGCCGTGCGACTCGATGTACGGCTTGGCGAGGGAGCTGAAGCGCAGGGCGATGTCCGCGACCTGAAGCATGGGCACAGCCGCGGCGATGATGGCGACGGTGGTCACCAGCGCCTTCGGGAATTTTCGTCCGAAGAGACCGTTCACCAGAAATCCGGCGACGGGCACGAGCGGGATCAGCCAGAGGTGAAGATCGGTCATAGTTTCATCAGGTCGATCTGGTCGACATTGAGGGTGCTGCGGGCGCGGAAGACCGCGATAATGATGGCCAAACCGACGGCGGCTTCCGCCGCGGCGACCACCATGACGAAAAAGACAAAGATCTGGCCGCTGACCTCGTGCCACTGCTGCGCAAAGCCGACAAAGGTCAGATTGACGGCGTTGAGCATGAGCTCAATCGACATGAAGACTGTGATGATGTTGCGTTTGATGAAAAAGGCTGCGACTCCGATGGAGAAAAGGACGGCGCTGAGGATGAGATACCAGGAGATAGGGACCATGCTCAGTGCTCCTTTCGCGCCAGCGCTACGGCGCCGAGAATGGCGATGAGAATCAGGATCGAAGTGACCTCGAACGGCAGCAGCAGGTCCCGGAAGAGCACGCCCGAAAGAGCCGCGGTGCTGACGACATATTCGCCGGCGTGGACGCGATGGAATTCACCGGAGTGCGTGATGAAGATGTCGGCGAGCAGAGCCAGAAGCACGGCGGCGCCGGGAAACCCGATGACGTAGGCCATTTTGCTGCCGCGCGTGCGCTCTTCCCTGCCCGCATTGAGCAGCATGATGACGAAGGTAAAGAGCACCATGATGGCGCCGGAGTAGACGATGACCTGCGCGGCGGCGAGGAATTCCGCGCCCAGCAGCAGATAGAGCACGGCCAGCGAGCTCATGACCACGATGAGAGAGAGCGCGCTGTTGATGGGGTGGCGCTGCAGCAGGAGATTCAGCGCTCCCGCCACGCACAGCGCACCGAAGATGAGAAAGAGAGCTAAGTGCATGGATCTAACTGGCTGCTCAACTGCGAAAAAGCCGCGAAAACCAAGGGTCCGGAAAGACGATTTTAAATCAATGTGCCGGAAGACTCAGGCCCATCCAGAGGCCGGTGACAACGATGTTGGCGATGGCTACGGGCACGAGGAATGTCCAGCCGAAGCCCATGAGTTGATCGTAGCGAAAGCGCGGCAGCGTGCCGCGCACCCAGATATAGAGAAAGAGAAAAAAGAAAACCTTGGCAACAAACCAAAAGACGGAGAGGATCGCGGTGGAGACTGGACCGCTGCCGCTGAGGAAGTGGCCGAAAGGGCTCGTCCAGCCTCCGAAAAAGAGCAGCGTGGCCACGCAGCCGACGGTGATCATGTTCGCGTATTCGGCCATGAAGAACATGGCGAACTTCATGGAGCTGTACTCGGTGTGATAACCGGCCGTCAGCTCGCTTTCCGCTTCGGGCAGGTCGAAGGGCGCACGATTGGTCTCAGCGTAAGCGGCCATCAGATAAATAAAGAATGCGACGAACTGGAAACCGCCGAAGAAATTCCAGTGGAGGAAAGCCACCAGGCTGTGGCCGGTCTGCACATTCACGATGTCGCGCAGGCGCAGCGAGCCGGCACGCATGACCACGCCAACGAGAGCCAGGCCGAGCGCCAGCTCGTAGCTGATGACCTGAGCGCTGGCGCGGAGCGCGCCGAGCAGCGAATATTTGTTGTTTGACGACCAGCCGGAAAGCGCGATGCCGTAGACGCCTACGGAGGTAATCCCGAGCAGGATCAGCAGGCCGATGCTGACGTCGGAAATCTGGAAAAGATCGACGCCGTGCCACTGGATGTTCGCGCCGAAGGGGATAACGGCGATCGAGGTGAGGGCGCAACCCAGGGCGATCATGGGCGCGAGCACATACAGCGGCCGCTCGACCGCGAAGGGCATCAGATCTTCCTTGAGAAACAGCTTGGCGCCGTCAGCCAGCGGCTGGAGCAGGCCGAAGGGGCCGACGCGGCTGGGTCCCCAGCGGTTCTGGATGCGGCCGACGAGCTTGCGCTCCAGCAAAACCGTGTAGGCCACCGCCATGAGCAGAATGACGACGACCACCACAATCTTGATGAGGTTGACGATCAGAAACGTGAACAGACCGGTCTCCATCCAAAAGCCTTCCAAAAATTCCTAATCCGCCGCTGTTTCCGCGGGTTCGCGCGATTCCAGAACCGAGCTCATCGTGCGGCTGTATCGCCCCAAAGTCCCGGAGGTAAAGAGCGTGTCGTTCGAAGGCCACACCACGTCGCGGCGCGTGGCAGCGTGCTGAATTTGCACAAGCCCGGAGCGGAGATGCTGATCATTGCCGGAGAGCAAATCAAGGCGGGGCACTTCATATGCCGGGACCAGGCGCTGGATCTCATCGAAGATCGCGAAGGGATCGAAAGGGCTGAGCTTCGGCTCCAGATGATGCGCCGCCAGCCAAACGCCGTGCCGATCGGCTTCGCCGGATTGCGCACCGCGGGCCTGACCCATGTCGGCGCGGACGCCGCGATGCCCGAAAGGGACCAGCTGTTTGACGTCCGCACCCATGGCCACGGCGAGGCGGACGATCAGCTCGAAGTCGGCGCGGGTACCCGCGCGGTCGGCGGCTTTCTTCACGAGCTGGAGATCGCCGAAGGTATTGGTGACGCTGCCGGATTTCTCGTAGAGGTTCGCAGCCGGGAAGACAACGTCGGCGAGGCGCGCGGTTTCGGTGAGGAAGAGATCCTGGGCAACGATGAAGGTATTGCGGAGTGAGGCCGGATCGATGTTGTAGCGCGCGACAGGATTGGCGCCGACGACGTACAGCGCAGCCAGCTCGCCGTGGCCGGCGGCGTCGAACATTTGCAGAAGGTCGAGCCCCGGCTGCGATGGGAGCGACGCGCCGTACTCCTGGGCGAAGTGCGCGGCGGCGATGACAGGCACGTAGCCGGGCAGGAGATCGGGATAAAGACCCATATCGGCGGCGCCGCGGGAGTTGGCGTAATCGCCGAGACAGGCGAGCTGAACATTTGGCAATGAAGAACCGAATTTGACGAGCGCTTCGACATCGCTGCCGCGAAATTCCGAGCCGAAGACGATGATGAGCGATCCCTCGCCCCGGATCGCGTCACGGAAGGCTTTGGCTTCTCCGTTCCTGTCGAGAGCGGAATCGTCGCCGGCGAGGTAGGTAATCAGGGCCGCGTAGTCATTCTCGCGAATACGCAGAAAGGACGTCGCCTGGCGGCGCAGCTTGATGTTCTGGTGGTTGGCGACGTAGAGGTGCTGACCGCGCAGGCGGACACCGGTGCGAATCTGCCAGGCAAGGCCGGGATGCTGCTCTGTCGGATCATTGCCAAGGAGCAGGACCGCTTTGGCGGAGGCGAAATCACGGAGCGATGCCTCGCTCTCGCCGTTCATCGCAGCGGCGAAGGCCGGATAGTCCGCGGTGCGGTGGTGATCGATATTGTTGGTGCCGAGAACTGCGCGCGCGAACTTCTGCAGAAGATAGCTTTCCTCGTTCGTCGTGCGGTTGGAGCCGATGACTCCGATAGTCTGGCCGCCCCGAGCATCGCGAAGTTCGCGCAGCCGCTTGCCGGCAAAATCGATCGCTTCGTCCCAGCTCACAGGCTTCAGTTCGCCACTGGGCTGGCGGACAAGGGGCTGGGTGAGGCGATCCTCGCGGTTCGCGAAGTCGAAGCCGTAGCGGCCCTTGATGCACAGGAAGTCGCCGTTGATCCCGCTCTTGTCGCGGTTGTCGCCGCGAACGATCTCCATGCCGTCGTTGGCGCGCCGCACGCCCAGCGTGGTCTTGCAGCCGTCGCCGCAGTGCGTGCAGACGGTGCCGACGTGGGACATCTCCCAGGGGCGCGTCTTGTAACGGTACGTGCCGGAAGTAAGCGCGCCGACCGGGCAGATGTCGATGCACATCCCGCACTCTTCGCAATCCAGATGATCCTGGCCATTGGGCGCGATGACGGAGCCTGAGCCGCGATTCTGGATACCGAGCGCCCAGACATCCATGCCTTCGCCGCAGACGCGCACGCACCGATAGCACAGGATGCAGCGTGGGCGATCAAAGTACACGACCGGCGACCACTGCTGCTCGTCGCGGTGATTCTTGATGTCGACGAATTTGGACTCGTGCGCGCCGTACTTAAAAGTCATGTCCTGCAGCTCGCACTCGCCGCCCGCGTCGCAGACGGGGCAATCGAGGGGATGGTTGCCGAGGAGCAGTTCGATGGTGGCCTTGCGGGCCTGCGCGATCTCCGGGCTCTCTGTGACCACCACCATGCCTTCCGCGACGGGGGTGGTGCAGGCGGTCTGGAGCTTGGGCACCTTTTCGATGCGGACGACGCACATGCGGCAGGCGGCCTGCAGCGAAAGGCCGGGGTAGTAGCAAAAGGCGGGAATCTCGATGCCGTGCGCGCGGCAGGCCTCAATGAGCAGCGTGCCCGCGGGCGCCGTGAGCTTCTTGCCGTCGACAGTGAACGTAACGTCAGCCATTCAATTCCTTCATACCAGCGCCGGTTCAGGCTCGGCGGCGCGATGCTTCGGGCAGCCACGGCCCTCCAGGTGATCCTCAAACTCTTTGCGAAACTTTTTGACGAAGGCGATGGTGGGCATCGCGGCCGCGTCGCCGAGCGGGCAGAAGGTGCGGCCCAGCATGTTTTCGGCGAGGTAGCGGATGTTGTCGATGTCCTTGTCGACGCCGCCACCGGCGTGCAGGCGGGTGAGCGACTTCTTCAGCCAGTCCGTGCCTTCGCGGCAGGGGATGCACCAGCCGCAGCTCTCGTGCTGGTAGAACTTCATGGTGCGCAGCGCGAACTCGACCATGCAGACCGTCTCGTCGAGAACGACGACGCCGCCGGAGCCGAGCATGGAGCCCGCTTTTCCCACCTGATCGAAGTCCATGCCGATGTCGATCTCATCGGCGGTCAGGACCGGCGTGGACGATCCGCCGGGAACGACGGCTTTGAGCTTCTTGCCGTTGGGAATGCCGCCGCCAACCTCGTAGATCATCTTTTTGAGGTTGTAACCCATGGGGAGCTCGTAGACACCGGGGCGGACCAGGTGGCCGCTGAGACAGAAGAGGCGCGTGCCGCCGTTGCGCTCCGTACCGAGCTTGGCGTACTCCGCCGCGCCGATGCGGAAGATGTGCGGAACGGTGGCAATGGTTTCAGCGTTGTTGATGATGGTGGGGCCACCGTAGAGACCAACGACCGCAGGGAATGGCGGACGGATGCGCGGGATGCCGCGTTTGCCTTCGAGCGATTCCATCAGCGCGGACTCTTCGCCGACTTCGTACGCGCCCGCGCCGGTCTGGACGACGACGTCGAGGTCGAAATCGGAGCCGAAGATTTTCTTGCCGAGGAAACCTCTGGCGTAAGCGTCGGCAACCGCCTTCTCCATGATCTCGATGAGGTAGCGGTACTCGCCGCGCAGATAGATGAAGCCCATCTTCGCCTGAATGGCGAGTGCGGCGATGATGACGCCCTCGATGACGGCGTGCGGATCGTGCTCGAAGATGAGACGGTCCTTGCAGGTGCCCGGCTCCGATTCATCTCCGTTGACGAGAACGTATTTGGGCTTGGCCGACTGCTTCGGCACGAAGGACCACTTCATGCCGGTAGGGAAGCCGGCGCCGCCGCGTCCGCGGAGGTTCGAGGTCTTCATCTCGGCGATGATGGCGTCGGGGCCGAGCTCCATCGCCTTGCGAGCGGATTTGTAGCCGTCAAGTTCGAGATACTTGTCGATGTTGGTCGCGCCCTTACCGAAGCGGTAAGAAACCAGAGGCACGCAGTCGGGATGGGTGGTGAGCGTGGCCATTACTTCCCTTCCCCGTTTGGCGCTTTGGCGCGGTAATCGGACAGGACCTGATCCATCGACTCAGGCGTAAGGTTCTCGTGGAAGGCGTAGTTGACCTGTGCGGCCGGGGCCCAGGAGCAGGCGCCGATGCATTCCACCTCTTCGAGCGAGAAAACGCCGTCGGGCGTGACACCTTTGTTGGGAATGCCGAGTTTTTTCTTGCAGTGGTCCAGGATTTCGTTGCCGCCACGCAGCATGCAGCTGATGTTGGTGCAGACCTGGACGTGATATTTGCCGGCGGGTCTGGTCTTGAGCAGCGAGTAGTAGCTGACCACGTTGCGGACGTCCAGCTCCGTGATGCCAATGCGCGCAGCGACCTCCGCCACGACGGCGTCGGAGACGTATCCAATCTCGTCCTGCGCGTAGAGGAGCATGGGGACGAGGGCCGAGCGTCTGACCGGATACAGCGTGACCAGCCGATCGAAGCGCGCGGCCAGCGCTGGCGAGAAGATGGTTCCGGGTTGGGCAGGTGAAGCCATTGAGCTCTAAAAACTTTCCTCAGGGGCTCAAGCCCCGTGGTTTTACGTCTCTTTCGGCACGACTAAAGTCATGCCCTGATACAAAGCCGGCTTTCTCAGACTCTCGATCAGATCGATGGCGGCGTGATCGAAGTCCAGCGCGTTGCCGTCCATCGTAATGCGGCCTTCCTGAAGCAGTTGAAGGTCGCCGTGACGCAGCGTTTTACCCGCAGACCTCAGCTCCCAGCTTCCTGCTCCCGTTTGCAGATCGCACCGAATTTCGAGCAGAGCCGCGCCCGCCCGCACGCAAATCACGTCGCCGTTGATTTCGACCTGAAGCGCTGGATCGACATTCACGAATGCAGCCGCGGCGTAGGCACGGATCAGCGACCCAAACGACAGCCACAATTCAGCGCAGACCATGTTTTCCTCTGCTGTCGCGGCGCTCACCGGTCGATCTCCCCCAGAACAATATCAATGGAGCCAATGACGGCGACGACGTCGGCGATCAGGCGGCCCACGCACATCGTTTCGAGCGCCTGCAACGTGGCGAACGACGGGTTGCGCATGTGCACCCGGTAGGGCTTTGCGGTGCCGTCGGAGACGGCATAGTAGCCCATTTCGCCGCGCGGCGACTCGACGGCCTGGTAAACCTCACCTGCCGGAACCTGAAAGCCTTCCGTCACAATCTTAAAGTGATAGATGAGGGCTTCCATCTGCGTCTTCATCTTCTCGCGGTCGGGCAGAACAACGTGCGGCGCGTCGGCTTTGATAGGGCCGGAGGGCATGCCATCGAGAGCCTGCTGACAGATCTTCACCGACTCGCGCATCTCCTGGAGGCGAACCACGTAGCGCGCCCAGACGTCGCCTCGGCTGGAGACCGGCACCTGGAATTTGAATTTTTCGTAGCCGGTGTAGGGCATGTCGCGGCGGAGATCCCAGTCGACTCCGGACGCGCGGAGCGGCGGACCGGTGACGCCGAGGGAGATCGCATCTTCGGCACTGAGATAACCGACATCCTTGAGGCGGTTGATGAAGATGGGATTGCCGGTGAGCAGATTCTCGTACTCGTCGATTTTTTCCGGCAGCACTTTCATGAGCGTCTGGACGGAATCGAAGAAATCGAGGGGCGGCTCGAGCGCCAGGCCTCCAATACGGAAGTAGGATGTCATCATGCGCTGGCCGGAGACGTGCTCGAAGATGCGGAGAATCTCTTCGCGCTCGCGGAAGGTGTAGAGGAAGACGGTGAGCGCGCCGATGTCCATGGCGTGTGTGCCCAGCCAGACCAGGTGCGAGTTCAGGCGAGTGAGCTCGTTCAGCAGCACTCGCATCCACTGCGCACGCTCGGGGATTTCCAACTGGAGGAGCTTTTCCCCGGCAAGGCAGTAACAAAGGTTGTTGGTCATCGGACACAGGTAATCGATGCGGTCCGTGAGGGGAACCACCTGCTGCCAGAACTTTGCCTCGCAGGTCTTCTCAATGCCCGTGTGCAGATAGCCGATGTCGGGGACGCACTTGACGACGGTTTCGCCGTCGATTTCGAGCACCACGCGCAGCACGCCGTGCGTGGACGGATGCTGCGGCCCCATGTTGAGGACCATGGTGCGGTCTTTCGCGCCTTCTTCGGGGCGCGGACGCACCAGCGTCGCGGTCTCGGTGAAGCCGGGAATTGCCGGGGCGTGAGGAGTATCCGGCATCAGCGATAGCCCTCCACGGGATAATCCTTGCGCAGGGGATGGCCTTCCCATTCCTCGGGCATCATGATGCGGCGCAGTCCGGGATGGCCGTTGAAGCGGACGCCGAATAGATCCCAGACCTCGCGCTCATAAAAGTTCGCCGCGGGCCAGATGGGAGTGATGCTGTCGATGGAGGGATCGAGGCTGCCGACCATCGCGTGCAGTCGGACGCGCTCTTTCAGCTTGTGGGAGAGGATGTGATACGTAACCTGAAAGCGCGGCTCGACTGGATACCAGTCCACGCAGGTCACGTCCTCGAGGAAGTTGTAGCCCGCTTGTTGCAGGGTGCGGCAGGCGGCGCGGATCTGATCCGAGGCAATGACGAGCGTCAGTTCGCCGCGATCGAATTTACCGTTGACGATGGCGTCGGGCCATGCGGCGCGCAACGCCTGGATAGCGACGTTCGCGCTCAGCCCTTCAAAAACCGCCTCTTTATTCAGCAACGCTTCCGTCATCGAATTCCCGCACGGCGACTTCGGTTGTTGTCTGCTCCGAGCGGCGCGCCCGGAACGCTGCGTTTACAGGTCTGCTTTATCCGAGGCCCAGTCGAGAACGCCCTTCTTCCAAACGTAGAACACGCCCACAACCACAAATCCCAGGTAGACGACCATTTCCCAGAAACCGAAGAGTTGCGAGCCGGTGATGGCAGGCAATCTTCTATAGATGACAGCCCAGGGGATCATGAAGACGGCTTCGACATCGAAGAGGATGAAGAGCATGGCCACCATATAAAAGCGGACGGAGAAGCGGCCGCGGGCATCCCCCTCAGCGGGGATGCCGCACTCGTAGGCCTCGAGCTTATCTTTCAGATTGCGGTGGCGGCCTATAAACCACGACATCGTCACCATCCCAAGTGTCATCAGGCCGACGATGCCGACCTGCATGAGCAGCGGGATGTAGTTCCAGATGTAGGGATGATTTTGCATGGCCGCGCGAAACGGGAACAGCACGAAGGTTCATCACCCGCTGCCCTCATTTCGAGACTAAGACCACGATTGTCAAGAGTCAAGTTACGGGCGCGCTGGAATCAACGTGTTGCGGACCGAAGCGCCCCACAGGTCGCGATCTGTGCCGGTTACGCGCGCGGACCGGCCTGGCGGATCGCGTCGGGCACATCGAATTTCCGGAAGTTCTCAACAAACTTCGCTGCCAGCAGTCGGGCCTGGGCGTCGTAGGCGGATTTGTCCGCCCAGACGTTGCGAGGATTCAGTATCTCTGCAGGGACATCAGGACACGCGACAGGCATACTCAGGCCAAAAGCTTCCTCCGTGACAAATTGCTCTTTCGCCAGGCGGCCGTCCAGCGCAGCATGAACCATGGCGCGGGTGTGGCGGAGGCTCATGCGCTTCCCTACCCCGAAGGCACCGCCTGTCCAGCCGGTGTTCACGAGCCAGCAATTGGCGTGATGCTCGCGCAGCCGGCGCCCCAGCATCTCGGCATAGACCTTCGGCGCCAGCGGCAGGAACGGCGATCCAAAGCAGGTGGAGAACTCGGGTACCGGTTCACTGCCGAGGCCGGCTTCGGTCCCTGCCAGTTTGGCTGTGTAGCCTGAGAGGAAGTGATACATGGCCTGTTCCGGCGTAAGGCGCGAGATGGGCGGTAGAACGCCGAAGGCGTCAGCAGCCAGAAAGAGCACATTGTGCGGATGACCGCCGATACCGGGAATCACCGCATTCGCAATGAAATCGATCGGATACGCTGCGCGGGTGTTCTCGGTGTAACGGATGTCGGAGTAGTCCGGCTGGCCGGTATGCGGATCGAGCACGACATTTTCCAGAACCGAGCCGAAGCGGATGGCGTTGTAGATTTGCGGCTCCTTTTCGGGACTCAGGTCCACGCACTTGGCGTAGCAGCCACCCTCAAAGTTAAATACGCCGTCCTGGCTCCAGCCGTGTTCGTCGTCGCCGATCAGGCGGCGTTCGGGGTCGGCCGAGAGCGTGGTCTTGCCCGTGCCGGAAAGGCCGAAGAAGAGCGCGGTCGCGCCGTCCGCGCCCAGGTTGGCGGAACAATGCATGGGAAAGACGTTGCGCTGCGGCAGCAGATAGTTCATCACGCCGAAGATCGACTTCTTCATTTCGCCGGCGTATTTGGTGCCGCCGATCAGGATGACCCCGCGGGTGAAGTCCGCAAGAATGAACGTTGACGAGCGAACTCCGTCACGTTCCGGAACTGCCTCGAATTCCGGCGCTGCGATTACCGTGAACTCAGGCACGTGCGTGCTGAGCTCGTCCGGCTCGGGGCGGATAAAGAGTTGCTTCACGAAGAGTGCGTGCCAGGCATACTCACAGATGACCTGAATCGGTAGCCTGTACACCGGATCGGCACCGGCAGCGAGATCCATGATGTAGAGATCGCGCTCCCCCATGTGGCGCAGCACCCGCTGCAGCAGCGCATCGAACTTCTCTGGAGGGAAAGCCTGATTCACTTTGCCCCAGGCGACACGTTCGCGGGTCTCGTCGTCTTCCACGGTGAATTTATCGCGCGGCGAGCGACCTGTGCGGGCTCCTGTAAGCGCGACCAGCGCGCCGTCAGCGGAAAGCCGCCCTTCGCCCCGGGCGATGGAGGATTCCACCAGTTGCGGAGTAGACAGGTTGCGATGAACGTGTGGTCCCTGGGTGAGCCTCTTCAGATCCTGCGCGACGGCAGTGGAAGCCATAAAAGTAGAATCTCCTTCCTGGGTCAGGAAGAACCCACTATTGTGCCATTTCAGTGATGGCGCTGCCCAGGGAAAAGGAAAGAAGCTCCGCAGGTAGAATGCGGTTGAGGCGCCCCAGGAGGTTTCATGCCCACCCCATTTGAAAGTGCTCAGCTCAACCTGAAGCTTTTCGAGCTCCGCCGCGAGCCGGTGCTCCGCGAGGCGCGAGCATGGGTGACGCGCGACTTCAACCCCGAGACTCCCGAGGAGATGATGGCGGCGCTTCAGGGAGAACATAACACCCGGCTGCGCATGGTCTATGGATACTGGGATATGGCGGCGTCGCTGGTCACGACGGGTGCCATTGACGCAGATGCCTTTCGAGCGGCGCACAGCGAAATTGTCGGGGCTTTCAGCAAGATTCAACCGTTCCTGCCTCAGCTCCGGGCCGCCATGGAACTCCCCGACCTCTTTCGGAACATGGAGACGGTGGTGATGACGGCGCCCGACGCCGCGGGCCGCCTGGAAAGAACCCGAAAACGCCTGCGGGACATGGCAACGGCGCGCCGCGGAAAGGCTGAGACTCAGGCCTGAGGCTGCGCGTCGTCCCCCGCCGTGGCCAGGTAGGGCAACCGGCTGGTGTGGCCAACTTCATGCAGGACGGCATCCACCTGGGCCAAAACCTCATCCACGGTCATGGTGTACATCTCGCGGCCGTTGTCGTAGCCGGAGTCGATGGCTTGTTTCAGATACCGGCCGGCGGCCTGGGCGGCCAGCGCGTCCGTGATGACGTGGCCGGTGCGCTGCTTCTGCTCCACCCATGCCACGCAGGGCATGGCGATCCAGACCGGGCGGCCGCTCACATCGAAGCGAATGTCGACTGCGTCGGCATGGCGAGTAGCGATGGCGACGATATTGGCGGTCCACCGGCAATGGAATGTTTCGCCGGTTAAACGATCCGTGGCGCTGAAATCCTCATACATAGCATTTTTAGCGTAGAGCATCCCACGGGGTTCGACAATCTCCGCAGTGGTCGAGGCAGGCTCGAAATGGCACGCCGTTACGGTACCCTCGATTGCGCGGACAAAAAAATGACGGAAAAGAGGACCAGAAGGGAAACAAAAAACAAATCTTCGTGAAGATTGTGCGTCCTATGAATGTCTATTGTGCGTGCACGTCAGTCTTTTCGACCTCAGGAGCGTATTCGTCGTGACCCGTCAATCCTCATCTCCGAAATCTCGGCGATTTGAAGAACGGCTTCGCCATCAACAGGAGCAGCTTGAGCGCTCCATCCTAACCGTCGCCAAGCAGGGGCGCCAGACCGTTGCAGAGGAGACCCTCGATGTTGCGGACCAGGCGGTTTTCTCCTATCAGAAAGAAATGATCTTCACGCAGGGAACCGAAGGACACAGCCAGTTGTCGCTGGTCCGGCTGGCGCTGGAAAGGCTGAACGAAGGCACATTCGGCGAGTGCATGCAATGTGGCCGACCCATCGGCGAGAAGCGCCTGGAAGCCCTGCCCTGGACCCCCTACTGCATCGATTGCCAGGAAAAAGTGGAGAACGGGGAGTTGGAAGACATGGTGCGGGCGGCCTGAACAGATGCTGCGGAGCGCGTGGTAAACTGAAGGTATATCAGGCGGATGCGCGCGAAATCGCGCTGCGCCCGCAACTTCCCGCCCAGGGGTTCTTCAGGAAACTTCGTGGACACACAGACCCGTCACGCGCTCAAGCAGGACAAATTCGTTACCGTAACCCAATCCGGACTCGACTGGCTTGAATCCAATCGCTCGGGTGTCCTCCGCTGGACCATCGCCGTGGTTGTGGTTGTGGGCCTGCTGATCGGCGGCTTTGTCTTCTGGCATCAGCGCACCCAGGCGGCTGACAATTTGTTGTCGCAGGCCATGGATGTTTACGCAACGCCTTTGGCAACGCCCGGGGAGCCTGCCCCTCCCGGCCAAAAGACTTACGCAACGGCGGCGGCCCGTGCCGCTGCCGCGTATCCGCTGTTTGAAGAAGCCGCCAACAAGTACAACTGGACGGGCGCAGGTAAGATGGCTCGCTACTTTGCGGGCATCACCGCGGTAGATCTGGGCAAGACGGCGCTGGCAGAGTCGGAATTAAAGCAGGCAGCGGGTTCTGGTTCGAGCAGTGTCGGTGCGCTGGCGAAGCTGGCGCTGGCCAATTTGTACGCGCAGGACGGACGCACCTCGGAGGCGGCAAGCCTCTTTCGGGAACTGATCGCACACCCAACATCCACAGTGCCCAGGAGCGCGGCGCAACTGCAGCTGGCCCAGATGTACGAACCGACCGATCTCAACGAAGCAAAAACCATTTATGCGCAGATCGAAGACCAGGACAAGGGCACCGATGCAGCGCAGATCGCGCAGCAGAAGCTCCAAAAGCTGAAGTAATCCGCCCGAATTGACAAGCGCGGGCCTCTGCGGAGGCCCGCTTACTTTTGCACCGGCGGATCTGCGCTCCATTTCTGCACGAGATTTCTGCGATCATGGCGGAGATCAGGAAATCCCAATGAAGAATTGTCTCCTGGCTGTCACGCTGCTCTGCGTTGTTTCCTGCTGCTTCCAATCCTCGGCGCAGACAAAACCCGAACTGCATATTGGCAATACGGCTCTGCAGGCGAGCCTGGCCGGCAATGGCAGCTACTCGATTGCCTTTCCCGCCGCGCGCTGGAAGCTTGAAGGCCATCTGCCGTCGCCCGTGCTCGGGCTCCGTTCAACAAAGGGTGTCGATCACATTGGGGCATATCGGGAACTTACCGCCCTCTGGGACGGCGGCGCGCGGCGCGCAGAGATTCGTGTGTATCGCGCCCAGCCGCTCATATTGCTGAATGACATCTGGGTGCGCTCCGGGGCCAACAACGAGCCGTTCCCCGTTTTCCAGAGCCTGCCGGCGAGCGCTCTGCGCCTCTCCTGGCAGGATGACGCTTTCGGAGCGTACGAATTTGGCAAGCTGAATACGCTGGGCCCCTGGACGTTATTCGATCGGGACGGCCATGTTTTGATCCTTTCTCCGGCCGATCATTTCCTCGTCTCAACCATGCACGATGATGGCAGCGGCTCTGCGGACAGCAGGATCAATGCGGCGATTGCCACGCTGCCGGCGGGTTTTTCCCATGGCACGCTCATCGCAGCCGGAATCGGGATGCACCACGTTGATGCTTCATGGGGCGATGCCCTGCTGGCGTTGAGCGGCAAGCACCGTCCCGCTAACAATGCCAATCCGACGCTCGCCAAATTCGGGTACTGGACCGATAACAAGACCGTTTACTACTACAAATTCGATCCGAAACTCGGATACGAAGGCACTCTTCTGGCGGTGCGCGATGAATTTCGCAAGCTGAAAATCCCGCTCGGCTATATGCAGCTGGACAGTTGGTTTTATCCCAAGAGCGCTGCGGACCGCTGGGATGCAGGAGGCGGAACACTCCCTTACGGTGAGTATGTATATCGAGCCGACGCGGAGTTGTTCCCTCAGGGGCTCGCTGCGTTTCAGCACGAACTGGGTCTGCCGCTGGTGACCCATGCACGGTGGGTGGCTCCCGCCAGCCCTTATCACCAGCAGTACAAAATGTCGGGCAATGTGGTGATCGATCCCCGTTTCTGGAAGTCGACGTCTGACTATTTGCACCGGGCCGGCGTTATCACCTACGAGCAGGACTGGTTGAATGAGAATGCGCAGACTGCCATGAACCTGCAAGATCCAGCGCAGTTCCTGGCCGGGATGGATCACGCGATGGCCGCCCAGGGCATGACGATCCAGTACTGTATGCCGTTGCCCAGCGACTACATGGCCAGCACGCGGTATCCCGCGGTGCAGACCATCCGCACCAGCGACGACGGCTTCAAACGGAGCCATTGGGATTCGTTTCTCTATGACTCGCAGTTGGCGTCGGCCGTCGGGCTGTGGCCGTGGACGGACGCATTCTTCAGCAAGGACATGGGAAGCCTGATGATCGCAACGCTGTCGGGCGGCCCGGTGGGCGTCGGTGACGCCCTCGGTGATACCGATGTTGCCAATGTGATGGCCGCTATCCGCAGCGATGGCGTCCTGATCAAACCGGACGAGCCATTGTTGCCTCTCGATTCGATGTATCTGCAGGACTCGCAAAATGCCCGGAAGCCCATGGTGGCCGCCGCGCGTACCGCTTTTGCTTCCAGCGGCGCGGTATACGTCTTCGCTTATCCGCGCCAGGATTCCGACACTGGCGTTACCGTGCCGCTGACCGACCTGGAACTCACGCAGCCGATGTACGCCTGGAACTGGGTCGCTCACACGGGGCAGTTGATCCCTGCCGGGGGCGCTTTTTCTATGACCTTTACGAATGGCTGGGCCTACGACGTGCTTGTTCCGGTCGCGCCGGACGGGCTGGGGCTGGTTGGCGACGTGTCGAAAATCGCAACACTGGGACGAGCGCGCATCGCGGCCCTGAGCAACGGTGGACAGCTGCGCGCGACCGTTGAATTCGCCCCGGATGAGAAGGAAGTCGAACTCATCGGGTACGCGGCGGAGCGCCCCACCGTCGCCGCGAATTCCGGAAGCGCCAGGCTGCTACGGTATGACGGGCAGAGCCATGCGTTCGAAATTCGCGTTTCACCAGGGCCAACGGATCAGGCGATGATTCGGGTCTCGCTCCAGCACGGGGGCGCGCTGTAAATCGAGCGCCGAGCGGCCCGTCGGAACAGGGTTGTGCTACAACGGAACATGCTTCGCAAGCTGGTCCTGCTGTTTCTCTCGTGCGCCTGTGTGCCGCCGGCCCCGGCGCAAGCCGCTGCGCCGTCTCCCCTCAGGTCCATTGCCGCGGCAACGGCGGGCATGACGCACATGTCCGGCTTCATCCCAATGGACTGGGACGCGCGCACCGGCCATCTCTATCTCGAAGTAGCGATGAACGGGGACTCCGCGCACACCCTCTCGCAGGATTACCTCTACGTGAATTCGACTCCGTGGAGCGTAGGCACCAGCCATTTGGGTGGTTACGGGCTGGACCGTGGACAGATGGCTCCGGGCGTGATCGTTCACTTTGCGCGCACCGGTCCAAAGGTCCTGCTCGTGGAACCGAACCTGATGTTTCGCAGCTCGTCGAGCGACCCGGCGGAGCAGGCAGCGGTGTATGAATCTTTCCCGGTCTCGGTGCTGGCGGGATTTACCGTGGCTGCGCAGGATCCGGACGGAACGATTCTTGTCGATGCAACGCAACTCTTCCTGACCGACGTCCACCACATCGCGGCGGCGCTGGCGCAGGGCAAGCAGGGTACGTACCAGGTCGATCCGGCGCGATCGACGATTGTTCTGTCAGACACAAGAGACTTTCCGAAAAACACGGTCGTCGAAGCGGAACTGACCTTTGTGCCTTCTCCGCAGGCAGCGCTGAAGCCTGCGGGAAAAATTCTCGAGGAGGTGACGCCGGATCCGCAGGCGATGACGGTCCGCGAACGCCAAATGTTTGTGGAGCTGCCGCCGCCGGGCTATACGCCGAGGCGATTCTCTCCGCGCGCGGGCTATTTCGATTTCAGCTACCGCGACTACGACGCGCCGCTGGGGGAGCCGATCGATCAGCAGTTCATCCTGCGACATCGCCTCATCAGGAAGGATCCGAACTGCACCCATGCGTGCGAGGCGGTCACGCCGATCCAGTATTACGTGGATCGCGGCGCGCCGGAGCCGATTCGCGAGGCGCTGCTGGAGGGCGCGCGCTGGTGGGACCAGGCATTCCAGACGGCGGGTTGGGCGCCGGGAACGTTTCGCGTGGACCTGCTGCCAAAGGGCGCCGATCCCATGGACATCCGCTACAACATCATCCAGTGGGTGAACCGCTACACGCGCGGATGGAGCTACGGCGATGCCATCGTCGACCCGCGCACGGGCGAGATCATCAAGGGGAACGTGACGCTGGGCGGCGGGCGCGGACGGCAGGATTACCTCATCGCGGAAGCGCTCCTGGCTCCCTACAAAAACGGCAAGCCGCCGGCCGATGAGGAGCACGATGCGGCGCTGCAGATGGTGCTGGCGCGGCTGCGGCAACTGGCGGCGCATGAGACGGGACACACGCTGGGCCTCGCGCACAACTTCGCGGCCAGCAGCTTCCCGCATCCTGTGGATGAAACCGTGTCGGTGATGGATTATCCCGCGCCGTGGGTGACGGTGGGGGCGAATGGCGTGCCGGACCTGAGCCACGCGTATCCCGTGGGTATCGGGATCTGGGACAAGGTGGCCATCGACTACGGTTACCGGGAATTCGACAAGGATGGCAAGCCCTATGAAGACCAGGCGGCGCTCGATAAGATCCTCAGCGACTCGGAAAATACGGGGCTGATCTTCATCACAGACGAGGACGCGCGGCCCGTCGGCTCGGCGCATCCCCATGCGCATCTCTGGGACAACGGAAGCGATCCGGCGGCCGAGCTGGATCGCACGCTGGCAGTGCGCGCCGCGGCGTTGCAGCGCTTTGGAGTGGACTGCATCCGCGAAGGCACGCCCCTGGCGCAACTGGAGGACACGCTGGTGCCGCTGTATCTCTTTCATCGCTACCAGACGGTGGCGGCGGCGAAAGAAATTGGCGGGCTCGACTATCGCTACAACGTGCGCGGCGACGGCCAGATGCTGCCGGAGATCGTGGACCCGGCGGATCAGCGGCAGGCTCTGGCTGCTGTGCTGAAGACGTTGTCGCCGGCGACGCTGACGCTGCCGCAATCGCTCCTGCAACTGCTGCCGCCGCGTCCGCCAGGACTGCCGCGGACGATGGAGGACTTCCCTTCCCGCACCGGAGTGGCGTTCGACCCCATCGACGCCGCGGATTCGGCGGCGGACCTGACGCTGGAGCTGCTGTTCAATCCCGAGCGTGCGAATCGGCTGGTGCAGGATCACGCGGAGGATCCCGCAGAGCCGTCGTTGCAGGACGCGATTGAGGCAACGCTGGCTTCGACTGCCGTTCCGGACGGCACCGCGGGGCTGGAGCTCGAAGTGCAGCGGGCCGTCGATTATCAAGTTGTCGAAGCGTTGCTGCGCCTGGCGGCAAGCTCCGTCGATTCGGCGGAAACGCAGGCAATTGCGCGCTACGAACTGACCCAGTTGCGGACGAAGCTGCAGGCTAATCCGGGAACGGACGTCGAGGACCGGGCTCTGCACGCATTGGAAGTGGCGCGCATCGATGCGTTCTTCCGCGACCCGGCAAAGTTTGTGCCAGCCAGGCCGGTGGAAGCGCCGCCGGGGATGCCGATTGGGTGAGGTATTTGTTTCTGGCTGATTGTTACCGGCTGGTGGGCGCGCTTCCCGTTATCCTGCGCTCTTACTGTGGAGGGATCAGGGGACCCTGTAGCTGGGCCCTCAGGTTATGCCCGTATTCCAGGTGCACCAGATTCGACAGGTACACACTTTGAAGCGGGGGACGCAGGGCGAGGGGGTGCTTCGCGTCTCTGTAGTTGAGAATCTGCCAGGCAACGGGGGCTTGGAGGACGTCATATCCGGCATTGTGCATGAGCGACAGTGCAACCCGCTCCGTCTGTAGAGGGTCGTAGCGGACGGGGTATTTCCCGTGCAGCATCTCGTAGAGCCCGATGGAACTCAGGGCCAGGCCCGCGTAAGGGCCGGCCATCTGGGCCGCCTGGATCAGAGCCGGACCGTTCGAGCCCACGACCGAAGGGGGGACCTGCCATTCCAGCGCCTGGGCGACCCCCTGAGCCAGGATGGCGGCAATCTGGTCATCGCTTCGTAGCCTTGCAATCGTCCGTTCCGGGATAATCACGATGCCATCCGGCGAACCGATTGCCGTGCCGATATTTTGAAAGTAGCTCTTGTCGTCGACCACATAGAATCGAAAGTCGATCTTCTGCGGGTCATTCGCGGCCAGCCGCTTCTGGCAGGCCGGGATCAATCGCTCTCCAATCTCCTGCACCCGCTGCTGCAGCTCCCAGTTGGCAGGAATCCGGGCGGTATTCCGCCGCCCAAAGATATAGGGCGCGGCGATTTCTCCGTCTTTGCCGTACTCGCCAGCCCCGTTTCCGTAGATCGGCGCAGTTAGTTTTCCCTGACTCTTTGTCAGGCCCTTCCTGAGGCGCTTCGATAACACAAACTTTGAGATGACGATACGGTGGACAACAACAACTCCAGCGCGATCGAACCTGCCGCTGTATTTGATCCATTCGTTGACTCGCGGGATCTGGCCGCTAAACGGTGGACTGTCATTCACCACCCGATGCGGAACGACGATGTAGTAGCCGTCGGCCTCCAGTACGAGTTGGGGCGACCTGGCAATTACCCTCTGCACCACCGCGTAGCCGTTGATGTGCTCATACTTCCGCCGAACCAGGACTTGCGCGGCCACAATGGCATGCAGATGCTTGTCATTCCTGCCGAAAACCTGGACATCATCGCCCACCGCCCATTCCTTCGGAACGTTGGGGTCGTCCGTCATCACATCCTGCCCCATCTGTGTGATGTGCCTCCAGAACACGGTCTGCGGCGTGATGACAACATGCCTCTCCTGTATGGGGAATTGCGTGTCGAAGACCACAGAGAACGCTGTGTCGGAGGAAATGGAGCTGATATAGCCCTCGACAATCGGCGTTTGGCCCGTGGGAAAATCCTGGGCGCGAGCCGCGCACGGGGCGCCACACAGCACAGAGCAAAGAAAAACCAGCCACGCGATGAAACCGGCATGCTTTCCCATCGATCTCCCCCCATGTCCGCTACATTGGACGCGGGTGCCCCACGAAAGTAGCTTCCCGGGCTGGCAAAGTCAATTACTAATGGGTAACACCGGAGATCAGGCGGAATCCCGGAGATAGAACATGCTACGAATTCCGCCGTTTCCTTTTCAATCGGCCAGCGCGCTTACTGCGCCGGCGTTTCGTTGGCGCGGATGAAGTCCGCAGTGTCCTGATGGAGCTGTTTCAGCGCCGAAGTGGTGACGTAGACCATGTGGCCGGTCTCGAAGAAGTGGTAGCTGATGTTGGAGTCGAGCGAGGCGGGGATCTGCAGGTGCTTGTCCTCGTACTGCGCGCCGAAGAACGTGCAGCCCAGATCGAAGTAGCCGCCCATCAGCATGATTTTCAGTTTTGGGTTGCGCTTCATGGCCATGGCCAGGTCGGGCATGACGTTCACGCTGGCATCCCAGCCGCGGCCGCCCGGCGGCGTGTGCTTCAAGTCCCAATGGAAGTCGGGGCCGTAGGCGCTGGGCTTGTAGGTTTGGTTCAATCCGTATTTGAGCGTATTGCGGGTGTACTCGTTCACCGCGGTATCGTACGCTGAATCGAGCGCGGACCCGAAAGGATCATACTCGGCCGACTCGCTCAGGGGATCGATGTCCGGGCCCTGATAGCGGGTGTCGAGGCGACCCGTGGTGATGCCCTCTTCCGACTGCAGCTCTTTGGAGAATTCGCCACCGCTCACGCGCAGATCGGCTTTGATCCAGTAGGCCGCGGGAATGCCGGTGAAGCTTTCCAGCTTCGTCGCGATCGCCTCTTCCTGGTCTTTGGGCAGATCGGATCCCTGCAACAGTGCAGAAGCATATTCGCCGAGCGCGAAATTCTCCACCTGCGTCAGCCAGGGAAAGAGCGTGGCCGGCTCATTCGGCACGCGATGGTGGTACCACGCGGTTGCGGCCATCGAAGGCAGCGCGAGGAAGTAACCGTTCTCCGTGCCAGGATCTCCCTGCGGGCCATCGGCGCTGTCGTCGAAATTGAGAATTTGCGAAAGAAAGACGGAGCCGTTCAGATCGAAATGGCGTCCGAGCAGATTGGTCAGCACCGCGGTGCGCGTTGTGCCGTAGCTTTCGCCGAAAAGGAACTTCGGCGAGTTCCAGCGGTTGTACTTCGTCAGAAAGCGGCGGATGAACCGGTCGAATGCATGCGCGTCCTGATCGGTACCGTAGAAAGCCTTCGCGGCGTCCTTGCCGTAGACGCGGCTGAAACCGGTGCCTGGCGCATCGATGAAGACCAGGTCGCTCACATCGAGCAGGCTGTATTGGTTGGGGACGAGCTGATACGGCGCGCCCTCCGGATGGGTCGCATCCTGCGGCAAAACCACGCGCACCGGCCCGAAGGCGCCCATATGCAGATACATCGTGGAACTGCCGGGTCCGCCGTTGTAGAGGAAGGTGATGGGGCGGTCCTTCGGCGCGTTTTTCTCGAAGTAGGCGACGTAATACATGCGCGACGCGGCGGGACGCAGCGCGGGATCGGCGGCCAGGCCAGGCTCGGTGCCGGGCAGGTAGCGGCCGTCCAGATCGATGTTCACGTCCTGCGCATCGGAAGAGCCGACCACCAGCGTCCCGGCGACCGCAGTGTATTGGATCGCCTGGTCGCCGACGGTCACGGATCCGTCTGTGGTTGAGTCGGGTTCGAGCTGTGGCGCGGCCCAGGTGGATTCGGGCTGCGCGTCGGGTTTGTGCTGGGCGCGGCATACGGGGATCGCCACGAGCCCGGCGAGGACCACGATGAAGGTGGAGACGCTCTTGGTTGGGGACATTTCGGGAAAGCCTCCTCAAAACCGGGTTTTCAGGGTGGCGGAAAGTATACCGAATTGCACACAGCATCCGCAGCCTGGACCTGAACCCGCCTGGCAATCATCAATCTTGCCGCACTCACTCCTGGCGGAGGGTCAGAATGGGATCGACGCTGGCCGCACGGCGCGCAGGGATCCACGCGGTTGTAATCGCCAGCACGACCATCAGCAGGGCAACCGCACTGAAGGTAACCGGATCGAGAGTGCTGACGCCGTAGAGGAAACTGTGCAGCAGCTGCGCAGCCAGCGCGGCGCCGGCAAGTCCCAGGACGCAGCCGCCGGCCGAGACCAGCAGGCTCTGGCGGATCACGGCGTTCAGGATTTGCGCTCGTTGCGCGCCCAAAGCGAGACGGATGCCAATCTCTCGCGTGCGCCAGTTCACGGTATAGGCGATAAGGCTGTAGACGCCGACGCCGCCGATGACCACGGCGAGCACGCCAAAGGCAAGCAGCAGCAGGGCGAGAGAGCGCGGCGCGGACTCCGACGTGGCGATGACTTCGTTGAGCGAACGCACGCGCGTGACGGGAACCTGGGAATCGATGTCGGCGACGGCCTGGCGAATCTCGGAGGCCGCTTGTTGGGTGGTAGCGTGCGTGCGCAGCAAAACGAACATGGTCGCATGCTCGTCAGCGGGCGTCATGGGCAGGTAAACAACGTTTTCGAAGCTGTCCGCCAGGCTCCCCTCGCGCGTGTTGTTCACAACGCCCACGACGACCGCTGCCTTGTTCATGTCCATCACGCCAGGCGTCGGTTCATCGCCCACGTTTTCAACGTGGCGGCCCAGCGGACTTTCATGCGGCCATAGCTGGTTTGCCATTTGCCGATCGATGACGACCGCGCGGCTGACGCCGGAGGCGTCCTGTTCTTCGAGCAGCCGCCCGCGCTCCAGCCCCATTCCCAGCGTGGCAAAATATCCCGGCGAAACCGTGCGCATCGCTGCCAGCATTGCCAACCCGTGTGCATTTCGCGGGTGTCCCTCGGCGTCGAAGACATAGGTGCCGTTCATCGCGTGCAGGGGCAGCGTATCCGTCAGCGCCGCGCTTTCCTCGCCGGGAACCCCATCAAGACGATTCAGCAGAGTCCCGAAGAATCCCTGGCAGCGGCCGCCCTGCGGCCCTGTGGGCGCACTCGCAGGCGCCCCTGGATACGCCGGACAGGCGGTCGCATCCATGGATACTTCGGCGGTCACAATGCGACTCGTCCGAAAGCCGGGATTCACCTGAGAGAGACTCCAGAGACTGTGCAGCATAAGGCCCGCGGCCGTAATGATGATCACCGAGAGGGCGATTTGCGCGACGACCAGGGCCATGGAGACGCGAAATTGCCCGGGCTTGCCGGCCACGCTGCGGCTCCCGGCGTGCAGTGAATCGCGCAGATCGGGCGAGGCCATTTTGAGGGCGGGGATCACGCCGAAAAGAATTCCCGCGAACACCGACGCGCCGGCGGCGAAGAGGAAGACAGACCAGTGCAGCGAGACATCGGCCAGCCGCGGAGTATTGGCAGGGAGCAGAGTGACCAGCGCGCGCAGGCTGGCGGCGGCTGCCAGCAAACCGACGATACCGGCGAGCACGCCCAGCACCACGCTCTCTGAGAGCAACTGGCGGATGAGGCGGCCTGGCGTCGCGCCCAGCGCGCCCCGCACCGCGATCTCACGCTCGCGGCTGGACGCGCGCGCCACCATCAGTCCCGCGACATTGGCGCAGGCGATGAGCAGGATGAGCCCCACCGCCACGAAAAGCAGAATTAGCCTCGGCCGCATCGCACCCACTTCGGATTCCAGCAGCGGGACAACCGTCATGTCGTTCGCCCATCGGCTGGGCATTGTCCAGGGAAACATCGACAGCAATCCCGGCCGCAGCCTCAGCAACTCCGCCTGCGCCTGGCCCGGGGAGACCCCTGGTTTGAGACGCCCGAAAGCGCGCAGGTCGAAGGTCACCCAGGGATCCGTGGGATCGCCGCCTTTGAAAGTCACCGGGGTCAGAAACTCGGTATCCGCATATGGAAAGCGCACGCCCGCCGGCATGACCCCGATCACGGTCCGGTCTACGCCGTCGATGCGCAGCGTGCGCCCGATCACGTCCGGGTCTGCCGCGAAACGCTGCCGCCAGTAACCGTAACTGAGCACCACCACGGGATCGTGGCCGGCCATGGCATCGTCGGCGGAAAAGAAGCGGCCCACGGCCGGCTGAACGCCCAGCGTGCTCAGGGCGTTGGTCATCACATCGCTGCCAAAAACCCGATCCGTTGAATTCTGGTCTCCCACGTTGGACTCGGCGTCCTCGCCGAACCCGCTGATGGATTGAAAGGAGCTGGAATGGTCGCCCAGAGCGCGGATCCATCCCTTGGGAACGAGCGCTGCGAAGGCGCCGTTGCCGTAGTCGATGCTCATGATGCGGCCCTGCTGTGGGAACGGCAGCGGGCGCAGCAGGATGGAGTTTACCAGGGCGAAGATAGCCGCGTTTGCGCCGATGCCCAGCGCCAGGGTAAGCACCGCAGTGAGCGTGAACCCCGGCGATCTACGCAATTGCCTCAGAGCAAATTTCAGGTCGGCCAGCATTCTCTCTCCGCGTCGTGATTCACTTCGGACGGAGAGTGAAGTGCATGTCGCGCGCCAGACGCGGCCGATCTGCAAACCTCAAAATAAAGCACTTAACCTTCCGGTCGCAGCGGTTGCATGTCCGCAATCAGAACCGGGTGTTCGGAAGCGGACAGCCAGTAACGAACGCGTCATGGGCTGCTCCGCCAGGCAGGGGCCTGATCGGCGCTCCTCGCGCTGATGCCGCGCGGCTACTGCACCCCCAGGCCATCGTGCAGGTGGTGGTTCGGATACGGCGGGATCACCGGATAGACGACCGGGTGCTCCTTCAGCTGTTCCATCACGACCTCGACGGCCTTCTCCAGCTGTAGATCGTGGCCTGCTGCGATGTCTTTCGGATACTCCTGCACTTCAACGTCCGGCGGGATGCCGTGGCCTTCCACCTCCCAATGTCCCTGCAAACCGAAGATGGCGTAGCGCGGGGCTGTGACGCTGCCGCCGTCGATGAGCGTTGGATAGCCTCCGATGCCGACCAGCCCACCCCAGGTGCGGGTACCGACGAGGGTGCCCAGATGCGCCTTGCGGAAGTACCAGGGCATGGCGTCGCCGCCAGAGCCGGCAGACTGGTTGATGATCATCGCCTTGGGTCCGAAGATCGCGCCTTCCGGATCGTAGACCGGCTTGCCATCGCGTTCGATCGCGCCCGACAGCATCTTGCGGCCCAGCACATCGACAATGTAATCGGCGATGAAGCCGCCCTCGTTGTAGCGCTCGTCCAGCACAAGTCCCTGTTTGTTGATTTGCGCGTAGAAATAGCGATTGAAGTTGTCGTAACCCGCGCCGGCCGTATTGGGCATGTACACGTACGCCACCTTGCCGTCGGAAAGTTTGTCCACTTCCTCGATGTTGTGATTGATCCAGGCAAGGTTGCGAAGGCCGAACTCATTGCCTGTGGGCACCACCGTCACATCGCGTGCGTCCGAACCGTCCGGCTTGGTTCCCACCGTGATGTCTGTCTGCTGCCCGGCCGTTCCCGCGAAGAAGCTGTACAGGTTATCCGTGGCGTAGAGCGGACGCCCGTTGACTGCGAGCAGGTACTCACCCGTTCTCACGTTAATTCCGGGAAGAGTGAGCGGCGCTGTCAGGCCTGGCATCCAGTTCTGGCCGTTGTAGATTTTTGAAAATTGATAGCGGTTGTTGGTGACGGTGTAATCCGCACCCAGAAGTCCGGTCTGCGGTCCGCTGGGAGGAACAAAGGGGCCGCGGATGAACATGTGGCCCACCTCGATCTCGCCCAGCATCTCGTTGCACAGGTATGTAAATTCGTCACGCGACGCAATACCCGCGACATAGGGCTGATACTTCGCCTCGATCTTCGCCAGATCCAGCCCATGCAGGTGCGGATCGTAGAAGAAGTCGCGCTCGATGCGCCACGTTTCCCGGTACATCTGAGCGTACTCGGCCCGCGGGTCGACCGTAGCGAACATGGAATGATTGTTGACCGGCTTTCCCGCCGAGCTCCCCGGATGCAGAGCCGTGGCGTCAATGGTGAACCAGCCTTCGCCCTGCGCGTAAAAGAGCTTCTCGCCGTTATGAGAAACCGCAAAACCGGATAGCCCGTTGAGAACCTGCTCCGTCTTGCGGTCGGAGGTGGTGAAGCGCCACAGGGCCTGAATGTATGGGCCCTCCATCTGCGACGGGCGGCCCACCGCCGGGCCTTCCGCCAGATAAATCACCCCTGTCTTGCCCACCTGGAGATCGACGTAATTCCGCTGCGGAATCGGCAACGCGAGAATGCGGTTGCCGATGCCCTCCAGATCGATGACGGTAGGCTCCGGTTTGTTGGCGTCCTTCTTCGCGTCGTCCTTGCCCTTGTCTTTATCACTGTCTTTGCCGTCTTTGCCCGGCGCCGGCTTCTCGTCGCTGGCGACCTTTTCGTCTCCCGTTTCCGGCGGCACCGGCGACGCCCCGTACTTCTTCAGCACCACGACGTAAACCCCGCTGTTGGTGGAGCGATCCAGAGAGGATAGATCGATACCCGCATCCGAGGGCCCGCCATTCGTGGAAGCCGTAAAGTAGAGGAACTTTCCATTGGGATCGAAGGCGGGGTGGGCGGCATTGCTCATGCCATCCGTAATCTGCGTGGATTTGTGGGTGCCGAGCGAATAAAAGAAAACCGCGTGATATTGATTCGGCAGATCCCGCGTGTAGGCGATCCACTGCGAGTCCGGCGACCACGAGATCTCCGTCTGCGCGCCAAAGCCGCCGCGGAGCGCGGTATCGATTAACACGGGCTTGCCTGTTGCCACATCGACGTACCAGATGTGCAGGTGCTTGTCGCTGTACGCGATGTACTTCGAGTCAGGCGACCAGGTAGGACGGTAATAGAACGAAGGATGCGGCCCAAGATCGATGACCTTCGGCGCCTTCAGGCCGTCCTGGTCACGGATGAAAAGCTGGTATTCGCCGGAGGCGTCGCTGAAGTACGCAATGGACCTGCCATCGGGCGACCATGCTGGATCCCGCTCTTCCACGCCCGGCGTCTTCGTCAGGTTGCGCGTATCGCCTTTGTCAGTCGGCACCGTGAAGATGTCGCCGTGCGCCTCCACAACCAGCCGGACGCCCGTGGGCGAGATGTCGACGTTCTGCGTTTCAAACGGCTGAATATTGGCGAGGTGCGGCTCCATCTCAGGCAGATCGCCGTCGATGGTCACGTGCACTTCCTGCTGCTTGTGCGACTTCAGATCATACAAATGCAGCGAGCCGAACTGCTCGTACACGAGCGCGCCGGGACCGGCCGAAACCGTCTTCAGATCGTAGCCGGAATTGTTCAGAACCTGGGTCACCTGGTTCGACTCCGGATTGAAGCTGAACAGCGACACGGGACCATTGCGATCGGAGAGGAAATAGACTATCTTCCCTGCCCACACCGGACTGGACTCGTTGGAGTTGTCGCGTGGGACTTTCACAAGATCGAGCGTCTTCAGGTTCACCAGCCAGATGGGCGTGGTCTGCCCGCCGCGATAATGCTTCCAGGCCTGCTCCCACTGGGCCACCGGCACATAGGCGATGGTGGATCCATCGGGAGAGATGGAAGCGTTCGTTCCGCTGGGCAGCGGCAGCGCGACGGGCGTGCCGGAGCCGTCAGCCGCCATCTCGAAAATCCGCGGAAAGTCAGAATAGCTGTAGCGCGCAGAGTCGAACAGCACCTCTTTGCTGTCCGGCGTCCACCCGACCGCTACGTTGCCGCCATGCGAGGCATTCCAGGTAATCTGTCTCGGCACGCCGCCGTCGGCGGCGATCACATAAACGTCGGTCGCACCGTTAACGTGGCGCGAGTACTCGATCTCGGACCCATCGGGCGAGAAGTAAGGTCCGGCGACAACGTCATTTTGGGAGGTCAGCCGCTGCGCCACACCCCCATCGCGCGAAACCGTCCAGATGTCGTCGGCATAAAGGAAGGCGATCTTGTTCGCGCTCAGCGAAGGGTTCCGCAGGAGAAGCGGCGTTTCGGCGCGTACAAGGCCGCACAGCGCTGTGCCCGAAAACAAGACGGCGGTGAGAAAAACGGGTACCCGGCGCAGGATGCGCACAGCATCACAGAGGCACTGAGTCATAACCGGACCTCAAGCAACCGGAGACGGCGCATTGCGCAAAGTTTGCGCTCCTGCAGTCCGCACCGGCAGATATCTCCCCCGGGGAGTGCGATAACGATAGCACGCAGTACGGCGCGTTGCATGCCATGGTTCAATGTAAAGCTAACTTTACACAAGGAGATTTCCCTGCTATGCTTCCCGTACAGTCCATTCCCTGGTTTGCCGGAGAATCCCATTGGAAGTCCTGGTGCAACTCGAGCACGTTTCCAAAACTTATGAAGACAAAATCGCAGTCAACGATCTGAGCCTGAAGATCGAAGCCGGCAGCATGTTCGGGCTCCTCGGCCCAAACGGCGCCGGCAAGACCTCCACGATCCGCATGATGATCGGCATTACAATGCCGGACTCAGGCTCGGTCACACTCTTCGGCAAACGGTACTCCAGCGAAGCCCTTAAACGCGTCGGTTACCTTCCCGAAGAGCGCGGGCTTTATAAGCGAATGAAGGTCATCGACCAACTGGTTTTTATGGCCGAGTTGCGCGGGCTCGGTGCAGCCGAGGCTACACGGCGTGCAAAGGAGTGGTGTGAGCGTCTGCAGATCAGCGATTCCATCCACAAAAAGACCGAAGAGCTTTCCAAGGGCATGCAGCAGAAGATCCAGTTTATTTCCACATTGCTGCACGATCCCGAGTTGATCATCATGGACGAGCCGTTTTCCGGACTCGATCCCGTCAATGCCGTGCTCCTGCAGGACACTCTGCTGGAACTGAAGCGCCAGGGGAACGCCGTCCTCTTTTCGACGCATCGCATGGACCAGGTGGAGAAGCTTTGCGATTGCATTTGCCTGATTGACAAGGGGCACGCGGTGCTTTCCGGGGGAATGCGCGAAGTCAAGTCACGCTACGAGCGCAATCACGTGATCGTGCAGTTCGAAGGCGCGGACAGCTTCCTGAATCATCCTGCGATCGCCGAATATAAGAACTATGCCGGCCGCGCCGAAATTCGACTGAAACCGCACGCAGATGCGCAGGATCTGCTGCGCGTGGCGGCGGCCACTTCGACCATCACCAAATTTGAGCTGGTCGAACCGTCGCTGGAAGAAATCTTCATTGACACCGTGGGAGGGCGCGCTGATGCTTAGCCGGACGATGCTGAGAAATACGCTGCTGGTCGCAAAGCGCGAATATCTGGAGCGGATACGCAGCAAGGTCTTCCGCATCACAACGATTCTTGTGCCGATCGGGGTCGCGCTGATTGGCTTTCTGGCCGGGGTGGGTGGCAAGCGGCTCGATCAGGGAGTTCGCCAGCTGGCCATCGTCTCCAACCAGCCTCAGCTGGCCGCGGACGTGCAGAGCACCCTGAAGGAAAGCGAGCACCCCCCCCAGAGCATCGAGGTCTTCGCCCCAGGGACCACAGCCGATCTCAACGCATTGAATGAGGCCGTGGAGCAGCACAGGATTGGAGGTTATCTGATCCTCAGCCGTCAGCCCGGCCAGGCGCGGCCACAGGCCACCTGGGTGTCAGGCAGTGCCACGGATTTTGTGGGGCGAGACGTGATGAAAAATGCCGTGACCGACGCTCTGGTAAGGGAACAACTGACGTCGCGCGGCATGACGGACGCCCAAATTAAGGCTTTGATGAAGAGCGTAAAGCTGGATACGATGCAGGTGAAAAACGGCCAGGCCGTGGCGTCCAATGCGGCCCGCAGCTTCGCCGGAGCCTACGTGCTGATTCTGGTTTTGTACGGCGCCGTTCTCATTTACGGGATCAATATTGCACGGTCGGTGGTCGAAGAAAAAACCACGCGCATCTTCGAGGTGCTGCTTTCCACCGCTTCCTCCGACTCCCTGATGGTGGGCAAATTGTTCGGGGTGGGCGCCGTGGGCCTGACCCAGATGGCGATCTGGACAGCCATGGCTTTGGTATATGCCGGCTCTTCTTTGGCCGCCGCTTTGAAAGGCCATGGGCTCGCTTCGCTCGGGCTCACCCGGCCGGAGCTCGTCTTTTTCCCGATGTTTTTCCTTCTGGGGTTCTTTTTCTACAGCGCCATGGCGGCGGCGCTGGGTTCGGCCGTAAGCGGCGAGCAGGACGTGCAGCAGTTCATCTTCATTCTCGCCGCGCCGCTGGTGATCAGCGTATTCATGATGATGTATGTCATGACCAACCCATCTTCAGCCATATCGGTCATCATGTCTCTGATTCCACCGTTCACCCCGATTGTGCTGTACATGCGGATCTGCGCACAGACCCCGCCGTGGTGGCAAATCGCGCTGGGAATCGCATTGCTGGCTGCGTCTGTGTGGGTCATGATCTGGCTGGCTGCGCGCATCTACCGCATCGGCGTGCTCATGTACGGCAAACGTCCCACGTTGCCGGAGATGCTGCGCTGGCTGCGCTACAGCTGATTCCGTCTGCTCCGGTTAAGGCGATTCAAGTAGACTGAAGCCATCGGAGAGGTGGCCGAGTGGTTGATGGCTCCGGTCTTGAAAACCGGCATGCCCGCAAGGGTATCGGGGGTTCGAATCCCTCCCTCTCCGCCACACCCTGGATGCGCGTCAGCATCCTGTAACACAGCGTGACTACTGTGGTGGGGCAATCCTCCACGTCCCACAGTCCGGTCATTCCCCTGGCCGTTCACAGGAGTCTTGCTATGCTTCGCAGATTTTTCAGCGGGTTCTTGGCACTGGCGGGCGTTGGTGCGCTGGCTGGAGCTGTTTGGGCGACCGCACAAATCGCCCCGCTCACTATTTCCGAGACAGGCTCAACGCTCATCTACCCGCTCTTCCAGTCATGGGTGCCATTCTGCTCGCCACCATCGGGACGTCCTGTCGCTTTACGGATTGGTCGTGGCCTTTGTACTGGGAGCCATCGTCACCTGGGCATTCCGCATGGAGACGACAGGCGTGAACCTCGACCACATTGGTGAAGCCCCGGAAAAAGAGGAGAAACGCGTGGTTGTTGCCCGACGGGGTTGAGTCCGGGCAGCAGCAGGCACAGATGAGCGACCGCGTTCAGATAAACATAAAAGCTGCGGTATCCCTCAAGAAGACCGACCGTACGCGGTGGAATGCCACCTTCTTCGCCAGGGAGACTCCCCCACCGTCTAAAATTCTTGCAGGTTATGCTGCGATCCCTGAGTCTGGTTCGTCCCGCGCGGCTCTGTTGTGCGCTCTGTCTGATACTGCTGGCGGCGCGCTCCGGCCGCGCCGAGCGCGTCGACGCAAGTCCGCTGAGCCGGCTGCCCGACGTTCGCGCGGCGTTTCAGCGCATGTACAGCATGGATTATGACGGAGCCATCCGCCAGTTTGAAGAGATTCAGCGACAGCACTCTGGCGACCCCATGGCCACGGATTATGTGCTGAACG
>JASHNS010000089.1 GCA_030041515.1 Acidobacteriaceae bacterium
TTGGGCAGCAGCGGCCAAACGACGAAACCCAGGAGCGCCAGAAGAATCGCGCTGCGGATTTCCTGCTGACTCAGACCTCCGGCGAATGCGCGAAACTGCGGCTTGAGGGCGAGCAGCATCGCGACCAGAATCGAACAGGCCACGGGAGTGAAGATGTGCCCTTCGCCGACCAGAACGCCGAGGAGGAAGATCAGCGCCAGCGCCAGCGATGTGGTCGCCTCGAGCTTGCGCTGGACGGTGATGCTGCGGAAATTGGCAAAGGCAATCAGGATAAGAACAGAGGCCCCGCTGACAACCATTGCTGCGAGTCCGAGCAGCGAACCGATGAGGCCGAGCAGCGCCGCCATCGCGAAGGTGCGCGCACCGATATCCTTGTTGGACCACTCGCGCTCGAAGCCGACGAGCAGGCCAAGAGCGACGGTTACGCCAATCTTGACGGCCACTTCCGAGGCAGGGAACGGTCGGTACGGGCCGTGAAATGTCCTGAGCCAATCCTGCATCGCCAATACCTCCGAAGCTCTGCCTCGGGATCCGGTTGCTCCTGAGAGGTGGGATCTCTTGCTCTTAACTCTCCGCTTCTACCTGGCCGGGCCGGGACAAGCGCTGCTCAGATGGCCGTTGAGATCCTCATGTTCGATCTTGAAGGTCAGTCTGGGCCGCCCGCCGTCCTGCCGGATTTTGAATATGTAAATCCGGTCATAATCGCTGTTCGGCCACGCTGGCACTTCGGCCGGATTGTCGCCATAGCTCTTCAGCATCTGCCCGGCGAACTGGTTGAGCATCCCGTGCTCCCAGGCCACAAAGATCAAGCCATGTGCATAAGCAGGCGCCGTCAGCACCGACTGGAGTCTGGAGATATCCATGAAGCCGATCTGCGCGTTGACCGGCATGCCCAGCGCGATCGCGGTCGGCTCGATGGTCATCAGCGGACGCACATACGAATACTGATGGTTGCTTCCGTCATTGACCTGATCAGCGGGATCGGGCGCAAAGATCGCGTCCGGCCTGCCAAATCTGCCGATCAGGATCTTTGGCAACGCAAGCGCCCGGTTCAGCCCCTGGCATGTCAGTTGACCAAGGCCAGCGGCCGGCTTTTCCGCGTGACGGATTGCAACGATGGTCTCCTGTGCATGAACCGGCGCTCCGGCCCATCCAATGCCGATCAGAAGCATAGCCGCGAAACGCCAAAACCACCGTTTGAATTGCATCCAGTTCACCTCGTCCTTCTTAACCGAGATGAACACAAGCAACCGTGGAATTGCGCCATTAGGCTTCGGCAGATGAAAGAAAAAAGTTGCGGCAGTCCCATTCTCCGGTCCCGACAAGCGCATGACCGACAGGTCGGCCTGTGAACCGGCGTGATGAACGCAGCTTCTGGAAGCCGGCGCGACGGGCCACTTCGCATTCAGAAACTGAATTTCAGTGCACCCTGGAGAATGCGCGGGGGAGCCGCACTGATCACCTGGCCGAAAGTTGTGCTGCCGATATCTCCATCGACCACCTGAGGACCATTGAACTGGGTATGGTTGAAGACGTTGAAGGCTTCCACGCGGAAAAGCAGATCCCTTGATTCCGTAAGCGGCAACTTCTTAGCGACTGCCATGTCGAAGTTGTCCGATCCGGGCCCATAGAAGAATCGGCGTTTCGAGGTGCCCGGACTTCCCAGCGCATTCATGCTGAACGAGCGAATGTTGAAATATTTGTTGCCGTTTCTGCGCGGATCCTTGCCGAGGTGAATCGGTCCGCCGTTGTAGTCGGGCTCGTCGATGCTCGAATTGTTCACGCCGTTTGGGTTGGTCCCGATCAGAGAATTGTCGCCGTTATCAATCATGGTCACCGGGAATCCGCTGGCGATGTGGGTGATGCCGGAGAGAGACCATCCATCCGTCAGCCGGCTGGGGCGAAAGAGCCGATCAAGCGGCAGTTGATAGTCGTAGCTGACGACGAAGTTGTGCTTGATGTCGTAGGAGGAAATGGCGTAGCTCAGTGCCGGGTTAAAGGGGTTGATCTCCTCGCCGATGTTCGATGACTCATCGAGCGATTTGCCGTAGGTATAGGAGGCATCAATTTCCAGCTGGCCAGACGTGTGCCGCGCGCTCAGTTCCAGCGCATTATAGTTGGCGTGGCCGATATTCGACTGGAGAGCATTACTGCCGAAATCCGGGCCCAGTTGCTGGCGCGTTCCGTTGATGACGCCCCCCGACGCCGGATAGTAGACCGTATCCTCCCCGTAGGGTCCGCAGGTCAGCGTTCCAACCATGACATCGCTCGGGTGGCTCAGACTCAGGCAAAGGGCCGGATTTCCGGCATTCTCGGCGATCAGCACACGCTCGCGATGTGTGGAGGAACCGACATAGGTTGCGTCGAGAACGGTCTTCGGACCGGCCTGGCGTTCGACCGAAAGCGACCACTCCTCGGTATACGGCGTGTGGTTGTGGATGTCGTATCCTGGAATGCCGCTGATCGGTTCATAGGTGGCCCAGTCGATATTCGCATCGGGGTTGCTCCGCGACGAGTTGAGCGGTGCAAACTTATAGGGAAAGGGCTGTCCGTTGTTGATTCCATCGGCCGCGCCGATGAATGGCGTTGCGAACAGCGGGGGCTCGGGACTGCTGTAAGTGGTCCCATAGGGAGCGTTGGCCGCGAGCACGCCGATCGAAGTGGCATCGATGGCCGTATAGAAGTTGCCGAAGCCGGCACGCACGCTGGTCGATCCCGGCGAACCCAGAATATTCCCCAGGACTGTGCCTGACTCCGCCTGAGGAGACCATGCCAGGCCGATGCGCGGCGAGAAATCCAGCTTGTCGACAGGAGCGAGTGTGTTCGGAATCCCCGGATCGCCGGGATAGAGGATGCCCGGGGGCGCACCGGGAAAGACGACCGACTGTGCTCGCGGCACAAAGGTCGAGATCTGGTTATACTTTTCCGACCAGGGAGCAATGCGGTCCCAACGAAGTCCATAGTTGAAGGTCAGGTTCTGGAGAACGTGCCAGCTATCCTGCGCGAAGAGTCCGACATACTTGTTGCGATCGTAGAACGGATTGAGCTGGCTCTGGTTATATTGGCTGGGCACTCCAATCAGGAAGTCCGCGAAGTCCACACCAGTTTCCTGCCCGGTGAAGACAAAGCTGCCGTTGAACTGGGCGATGGGGGCGGCATTCACCTGGTCGGCATGGAACTCAGCTCCAAACTTCATGGTGTGGTTGCCCAACACCTTCGAGAAGCTGTCGGATGCCTGATAGGTATTGTTCACCTGAATGAGCTGGTTGGCGGCGGCGCCGGTTGAATAGGCGTTGAAGTTCAGATTCTCGACGCTCTGCCCGTTGGGATCGAGAGCGACGATGCTGTCGGTTCCATCTGCGTTCACAAATCCCTGAGAGGCTAGGCTCACATCGCGTCCGCCAATCGGCTGCCCGAGATTGGTGTTGTCGCGCATGAAACTTAGGTGGAACTCGTTCACCATGGTCGCGCCGAAGCTTTTCGTGTCCCCGAGTGAGAGCAACTGGGTGCGGCCGCTGGTGGCCGCCGAGAAGCCGGGAACGCTGGCGCCGCTCTGCGCAACCGGATAGGGATTGACGAGGTAAAAGTCATCGATGAAGTAATAGGCCGACGTCAGTCCCCAGCGCGCATTCCAATCGACACGAGACCCTGCCTTGTCGTCGCGCACCGTCTGGTTATAAGAGGAAGTAGCGAAGTAGCCCTGTGTCGTGTTCGGGGCCGGAATATACTGCAGCATCTTCTGCGCCGGCACCGACCAGGCCCTCTGTGGAATCACGGCATTGGGAAAGACGCATGTCGAGGATAACGTGCATCCCGGCAGGTAGTAGGGCTCGCCTGCCACGACCTGGTAGCCGAGTTTCTGCGTGAGAATGCTTGCAAAGTACGGTCCGCTCAAAAGACCGTTCAGCTGGTTGCCGCCCGGACCTGTCGTGAAATCGAATAGATCGCCGGTACGGTCGGCGGTTGAAGGCACCGCAATACGGCCGGTATCGACACCCATTGCCTGCCGTGTCCCCTGATAATCGAGGAAGAAGAAAAGTTTGTCCCTGCGGATCGGACCGCCTAAAGTTCCGCCGAACTGGTTCTGACGGAACGCGCCTCGCGTCGGTGAGAAGTAGTTGCGTGCGTCGAGGTCGGTGTTGCGCAGAAACTCGAAGGCATCCCCGTGAAATGCATTCGTGCCCGATTTGGTGACCACGTTGATCTGGCCGCCGCTGTATTCGCCGTATTCGGCGTCGAAGTTGCTGGTAATGATGCGGAACTCTGCGATCGAATCAAGGTTGGGAATGACTGCCGTGCCTTCGTTGACATCCTCTTCCACGTCGCTGCCGTTTACACCGAAATAGTTGGCCGTTTCCCGCTGCCCGTTGACGGACAGGTTGCCCGGGTCTAACGTCCCGGAAGGGTCGAGAACGGTGGCCCCTACGTCCTGCACTGTCGTGTCGGTGATCGCAGTCTGGGGCGCTACTCCTGGCTGGAGAGACAGAAGGTCGGTGAAGCTGCGTCCATTCAAAGGCACAGCGGTCATCTGCCGTCCGGCGATGACCTGGCCGAGCTGCGTGCTGGTTGTTTCGACGTGAAGAGTATTGTCGGTTACGGTCACACTCTGGGAAACGCTGCCCACAACCAGTGAGACATTGAGCGTGAGCGCAGCATTCGTGTTCAGAACAATCGCTTTCCGCTCGTACCTTTCGAATCCGGGAACTTCGACATCGAGCACATAACGGCCGACAGGAAGAACAGGCAGGCTGTAGTAGCCCTTGCTGTCGGTGTGTGTTTCCCAGGAAAGTCCGGTATCCGATTCCCTGATGACGACGTGAGCGTTGGCAAGGACACGTCCGGACGGATCCTTGACCGTTCCCGAGATGCTGCCGCTCACACTCGCCCAAGCCGTAGTAACGGAGGAGGCCGGAAGTATAGCGATGGCCGCCATCATCCAGATAATGAAACGAAGGGCTCTGCTAGTCATGACCTCTCTCCTGTTTTCCATGTGGGGCTGGAGCCCTTAGCCGATGGTGATCGGGGCGTTCACGCTGGTCTGGTTGGCGAGTGACATCGTCATGCTCGCCATGTTGTCGCTCCCGGTCACTGCTGTGGCCGCTGGGAGAGCGTTCTGGAAATGAATGATCAGTTTGTCGCCGGGATTGACGACCAGGGTTGGAGCTTCGAGACCCCTCTCGGTCACATAGCAGTAGCGCACCAGACCCTGCGAGGCGGTCACGGTGAGGAATTTCATCGTGACTTCGAGTACGCCGTTTTGACTTTGGAGCGCAGGCGGGTCTGAGATCGTTGAACCCGTTGTACTCCGGCCGCATAGCTGATCAGCAGCGGTTGTGCCGACTGCCGCGGGCGAAAGCAGTCTCGAAAGTTCCTGGGCCGAAACTGCGCCGCGGCCAGGATACTTATGCTGCATTTGGGCCGGAGCGACGGCTGCCAGACTGAGAGCCAGAGCGATCAGGAAGACAAAGCGAAGACGCCATGACAACCGAGCAGCAACATCCATCATTTCCTTGCCTCACAGGAATGCATCTGGCCATCTGAGCCCGCGGCCGAGGCCGACGGCTTAGAGAGCTGTTGAATCCTTGCGGGCAGGACCCTATAGTGAAGGCAGCCCGCAGTCGATCTGGCTGTGGTCCCCAGGTCCCCGCGGTTCTCCGCCAAGAGTTGGCCGCGGGGGCCTGATACTTATCCTGCTACTGCAGATGTTTCTTTTTCCCTGCGGTACAGCTGCCGCAGAGCCCTCCTGCTTCGAGACGTATTACCTGAATCTCAAACTGGTTCGCCGTCGCGATTTCATGCCTCAGCCGCTCAAACGCCGGAGTCGCGAATTCGATGATCTTTCCGCACGCGAAGCAGGCAAGATGAAGATGGTCCCGCTCGGTCCTGACCTCGTAGTAATGCTTCTCCCCGTCGAGGTGCATCAGATCGAGCTCGTCAATCATGCCCAGCTTCTTCAACAGCTCAATCGTTCGATAGACGGTCGCACGGTTGATGTTTGGAGATCGCTCACGAGCCAGCCTGAGAAGGCTTGCTGCGTCAAGGTGCGTCGCCGCCTCCTGAATGGTCTCGATCAGAGCCCGGCGCTGAGCAGTGAGGCGTATTCCTCTGGTTTCCACCTGATTCAGCAATTCATGACGCGGAAACAACGTCAGCACCTCTAGTTGCGACCAAGTCGCAACATGAAATATAGGACCAAATCGGTCCCATTCCTATATACGACATATTTAGTCCTTATTACAAGAGCGTCATGTGAATTTCACCTTCCGCTTCGGGATCATCGCAGGAGGTGGAATGCTGTGATGAGGCGAGCCGGGTTGAAATCAATCCAATCACAGGCCTCCCGCGGTGCCTCGCCAGGCGAGGCGCCACGAGAGTCCGAACAGCGACACCCTTCGCTATAGCCGTTTGAGGGCTTTGTGCGGCATGAATATACCTGCGACATCCGCCGAATACACCCCGCCGACTCAGGAGGATGCCCTTTGAAGTTGCGGGGCCCTTGAGAACTCATAGAGAGATACCGTCGCAGCCCGAAAGGTGCTCTCCAGGGAATGATTCCGCACCGCCGACAACGCAGGCGATACGCCTATGACATCAGGGAACCCCAGACCCAGGGCAGCAACTCCCACCGGCTTCCTTTGCGCTCCAGCACAACCCAGGACCAATTTCCGCACAGGTCACCGCACCACATCCCTTCCTCTACAAGCGCCAGGGAGTGGCTTGCGTTGAAGAAGACCTCAGTGAAACTATGCAGGCCAGCTCCATCCGCGAACTCGGCAGGCGGACTGAGCACATTTGTTCTGAAGATTCGCCTCTCCTCGGCATTCAACAGACGCACCGGCAGCCTGGTCCTGAAGCTGTCACGATCGAGCTGGATCACGTCGTGGCAGTGCCGGTCGAAATCGGCCAGGAGCTCGTTCCACTCCGCTTGCCTGTCTACGGGTGGGATCACCCCGTTGTGCGGATTCATGAGGTTTTTTCCGGAGGTGGGACGGCAGGCGCTGTCGAGTGGCATCGCAGTCGTGGTGTCCTCGATGAGCCATTGCGTTCTTTTGGCATCTCGCCATTCGATCGGGCCGCTCCTGAGCAGCATTGAATAGATGGCATAGGAGTCCTCGGCTCTACTGGGCGGCATAGGCTGAGGCGGCGCGTAACGCGGCGCCCCGCCCCCCTGTGCCAAGAGGGGAGCGGTCAATCCGGCAGAGATTAACAGGACTAGCAGAGTTCGCATCCTGGCGCCTCCTGGGAATGCTGAAAGAGCCAGTGGGGTTCGTGAACCCATCGTGCATGTTCGCCGATGCACTCGTCAAACCTCCCTGGTCGTATCGGCGGCGCTGGAGGACTTCGTTCGCTTTCGCAGGGTGACACGGCTCCCGCGCGCTGCGGCTTTGCGCCATTCGCGGTTTATGCGGAGGTGTGGGAAGTATGTTGTGGGCCTTTGTGCCTTAATCCTGACAGTGCCAATCGCAGAAGAAGCTGTTCCCAGCACGAAGGGCGGATGCAGGTCTGTGACGGCGGTCACAAACCCGGACTCAGTTTCCGGAATACGCTTTTCTAAACAACGCGCAATGACCCTTTGCGGCAACTGAAGCCTCACTCCCCCGAATCGAGCGACGGTGCCGCGCACTTCATAGTTTGTTCTGCTTCAAATGGAGAAGGGTGGGCGAGTCGGGTGAAAAAGGGCAGAGAGAGGAAATCTCAATACCGGCTTATCGCACAGCACGTCCGTGGGAATGTCAAAGGTCCATGGCGCCTGATCGCATATGGAAATGGCAGAACCTTCCCACCCTGTCATTTCCAATCCGCCGACGAGCTATTGCGAACGATGCATTTGGCGCTGCCCGATCACAACGATCCGGGCCTGCCTGCGACCGGCGTCGAGCGAGGAGAAAGCTACATTCTGTTCAGCGAAGACGTCATGCTTGACGAGATGCAGATGTCAATTCTGGGCTTGTTGCCATCAAAGCCATAATCAGAGACATTCTCCCGCTCCTCGCTATTATTCGGCCCCTTACTCCAAAGAACAGGCGATGTCCGGCCGCTCCGCCTGTCGTGGCCCCTAAAGGGTTTAGACCAGGCCGCCCATCCGCGGATCGCTGAAGCCAGGGCGTCCGGTTTCGACGCGGCCAGCGAAGCTTGCTTCCGCATCGGAACCGCTGCTCTTCACGGCGAAGTCATACCAATTGTGGCTTCGTCCCAGGTGCAGGGTCACGACTTTCTCGTCGCCGGGGTGCACATGGTGCGACATGGAGCGCGCCTCAGAGGAATTGTCCTCAATAACGGCCTCCACCGTGCGATTCCCTGTGTTGCGCAGATGCACCCGAACGTTGCCGGTGCACCTTCCGTCCCGCACCTCGTATTCCAAATGGACAAGCAGCGGGCGCGAACTCCCGTTCCCACGGAAAGAGCGGTAGAAGCCGTTCGGCCCATGCACTTCGATCGCGTATTGCGCGTTTGCAAAGAGTGTCAGCGGAAATTGCTGCGTCACCGTGTCTCCTGAACGAACCGCCCACGTCGCTGCGCGCATCCCATCCACTGCGCCCTCAGTGCCCTGGCTTAGATTGCGCAGGTAAACGTTGAATGGCGCACCTGCCCCATCGCTGCCAAATAATTTGTTCCCCGCCGTCATCCGCAGCTCGAAGGCCTTGCCGTCCTTGCTTAGCTCGCCTTCCGCATACAGCTCGTAGGGCAGCGCGCAGGCGCGGCGGATCCCCGCTTCCTGGCGGGGCATCAGTGAGGACCCCGCGGGCGAGCGGTTGATCTCCGCGATCCCAGCCGCATTCAGAGGTTTGTAATTGGAGGGAATCTCCTTGTAACGAGCTTTCTGGATGCCGATCACGAACTGGTCGCGGTTCAGAAAGTCCAGCTCCGGCTCCTTCGGATCGTAGGGCCTGAAGACCGAAGTGAGGTTGCCGGAGATAGCGCGCCGCCATGGGCTGATGTTCTCCTCGCGCACCGTCTTGCCGAGCTTCTGCTGAACGAACTGTTCGAGAAACATCAGCGTGGAGGTGTGGTCGAAGAGCTGCGAGTTCACCCAGCCGCCCCGGCTCCACGGCGAGGCGATGATCATGGGCACGCGGAAGCCCAGGCCGATGGGGCCGGTTCGCGCCTCTTTCTCCGGAACGCCCTGCACCAGCTCATCTTCCTTATAGGTGTATTCAAGGCCGGTGTCGATGCCGGCGGAGGCTCCGCCCGTCCAGGGCCGCTTCGGATCGGCCGCGACAAACGATGGCGCGTGATCGAAGTAGCCGTCATTCTCGTCATACGTGAGAACGAAGATCGTCTTCTTCCATACCTCCGGGTTCTTTGTCAGGATATCCATGACCTCAGAGACATACCACGCGCCGTACCATGGCGCTATGGGATGGTCGGAGAAGTTCTCGGGCGCGGTGAGCCACGAAATTGTCGGAAGATTCCCATCCTCGACGTCCTTGCGGAATTGGCAGAGGATGTCTCCTTTCGGTACGTTCATGGCGAGTTGCTTGCCATTGTCCACAAAAGGCAGAGATGCGAGCGTGTGATAGTCGGGGTCGACAGCGTTCGTGACAAACGCCGCGTGAAACAGCGCTTTCTGCTGCGGCGTGAGCTGTCGATAGCGAGCTTCGCCACTGTTCTCAAGCGCTGCCTTACACTTCGCGATGCGCTTTTGCGCATAGGCCATGCGCGACTTCAGGTCATCGATCTTGTCGGGATCGTTGGCCTGGGAGAGTTCGCCCTCAAGCGCGGCCATTTCCGCGGTGTAATGAGCGATCTCTGCCTGCTGTTCCTTAACGTATCCGGGATACGCCTCGATATTGTAGGCGGCGAAGAGTTCGAGAATATTGCAGCCGAAATTCCCCAGCCATGCGTCGTACTCGTCGCTAAGGCCCGAATACGTCAGCTCATTTTGATAGAACTTCCAGCTGATTCCGGCCTCCTGCAATCGCTCCGGGTAGGTCTTCCAGGACATGCCCAGGCGGAAGTACTGATCGTTTCGCATGTAGACCTTCGAATCTGTGCTCTGCCGGTCGCGCACGGTTCCGGTCCAGAAGCAGCTGCGATTCGGCGTGGTGCTGGTCATGATGCCGCAGTAGTTCTGATCGCAGACCGTGAAAGCGTCGGCCAGCGCGTAGTAGAACGGAAGGTCTTCCCGGGTATAGTGGCCCATGGTCATAGGCACGCTGGCATACTGCGCATTGTACGAGCGCTTGGCATCGAGCCAGTCGTTATGCCGGCCCTCGTTCCAGGCGTCGACCTGACTGTTGCGCGAATGAGGGATGGAGCCCATCCAGGTGATGCGCGTGTCGTGCATATCGAGCCGCCAGGGCGCATAGGAGATGCCGGCTTTGTCCGTCTGCACGAAGACTGAATTGCCGTTGGGCAGGCGAATCGCACGCGGATCGTTGAAGCCCCGCACACCCCGGAGCATGCCAAGAGCGTGGTCGAAGGAACGGTTTTCCTGCATCAGGATGACGATGTGCTCAGCGTCCAGCCAGGTCGAGCTAGGCTCGGGCGCAATGGCATAAGCACGCCGAATCGAATCGGGAACGAAGCCGGAGACTCCGGCCGCTCCCGACAACAGGGCGGCAAACTTCAGAAAGTCGCGTCGTGTCTTCATAGTGAGCTCTGTGACACTTGTAGTATCCCCTGGCGCGGGCGACGCGCGACGTGCCGCAGCGTACCCAGGAAGTTTTTGCGCGACTGCTCATAGTCGAATTTCTGGAGTCTTCGCAAATTTCGGCCCGCGACTGCGGGACAACTGCCGGGGTTTTGGCCGTTGATGAGACGGTTGGCTCGCAGGGACGGACGAGGTGGCCGTTATCGAAATGCCGGAGGATATGCTCGTGCGGGTCAGGGAGGCACTTGGCAAGAGTGCGCGGGCCAAAGTTGCTAACCACGCATTCGGGGGATTTGGAGCGAGTTGCTTGATTCGCGAAACACTGCCGGTTCGCTCGACACCCTGAGTCGGGCCGCGCAAGTGCTTGGACAGCACCTTGTCGTCAGAATCGGGACTTTGAAGTCTCCTCAAGGCCACGCACGCCGGACTCGGTGCCGTACCACCGCGAAAACTGGTACCTAACGGCCACTTTTGAGCGCACGATTAGCAGGAAACGCCGATCAGAGCGATGTCCTGTCTCGCCAATCGATACCCAACCAGACAAACCACTCAAAACAACGCGACTTCTCAGGACGTATCAGCCAGGATTGAAGGCAAAGTTGACGCGCAGTCCAATGGGAAGAAATACTGAATCCGAGCAGGTGTTGGAGTCCACTTCGACCGCCCCTCGCCAGAGGGGAAGATGACTCCTACGAGTATGGAACTCGGAAGGGGTGTGCCTTGCTCTCACGAATCAGGATTGGAATGCGCCGGGGATCCTGCGCCGTCATGCCAGAATCAATTCTTCGGGTGAGGCATGGCCAGTGACAGCGCCGGACCCAATGACCACGAAAGGCGCCGCGGACTCGGAACCTGCGGCTATCGCCGCTGATAGGTTTGAGAGCATCCTGTTCCCGAACCGCCAGTCTCCGGCTGAGATCGACAGCCTGCGCCAGCCAGAGTGCTTCTCTGACCTGAATCTTGATCAGGTCGTCGAGACAGCGACGGCAGGGCGCGGGGAGTACACCCTGCAGCCGTTCTTTTTCGCCACGTCGAGAGACCCTGCCACGATTTACTATCGCCACGATGTTTTCCGGGACCTCGACAATCCGGCCGCAGGGAATTGCGTTCGAGTGTTCGCAACGGCGATGCAAGAGTTGCGCGGGCATCTGGCCCAGGCCGGGAAACATTACTACACCCTCCAGAAGCAACGGTGTTTCCTCGATGCTGTGGACGTTTACTGCAGGGCGTTGCGCAGACTGGCGGATGAACTGGCGACGACTGCGCTTCAGTCGGAGGGTTTGAACCGGCTTCGCAAATACCTGGCGGACACCTTCGCCGCTCGGGATTTCCGCGACATGGAGTCCGAAGCCGGAAAGCTCATCGATGCGCTGGGACAGGTCAGATACGCGCTCCTGATCGATGGGAAACGGATCACTGTGCGCCGCTATGAACCGGAGCCGGATTACGGCGCAGACGTGCTGGAGACCTTTGAGAAATTCAGACAGGGATCGTCGAAGGAATACCGCTTCGATTTCCGCTTCAACGCGGAGATGAACCACGTCGAGGCCGCGATCCTGGACCGGGTGGCTCGGCTGTATCCCGAGGTCTTCTCTGCGCTCGCCGATTATTGCTCGCATCACGCAGATTTCCTGGACCCCGTGATAGCCCGATTCGACCGTGAAGTGCAGTTCTACCTGGCATGGATTGAGTACGCCCAGCGGTTCAAAGACGAAGAGCTCTCTTTCTGTTATCCCGCGGTATCGGATCAGGCCAGGGCCGTGTTCGCAAACGAAGCTTTCGACCTGGCTCTGGCAGAGAAGCTTCGTGTGGACAAGAGCAGCAAGGCCATCGTGACGAACGATTTCTCTCTGACTGGCATGGAGCGGATCATCGTCATTACAGGACCGAACCAGGGCGGCAAAACCACGTTTGCCCGGATGTTTGGTCAACTCCATTACCTGGCGAGCCTTGGCTGTCCCGTTCCGGCAAAGGAGGCCAGCCTGTTCCTCTGGGACCGGCTGTGCACGCATTTCGAGAAAGAAGAGAACGTCGACGATCTCACCGGAAAGCTGGAGGACGAACTGCTCAGAATTCACGGGATTCTGGAATCCGCGACTTCCGACAGCATCCTGATTATGAATGAGAGCTTCCTCTCGACCACGCTGAACGATGCGCTCTTCCTCAGCCGCAAGGTCATGGAACAGATTGTGAAACTGGACATTCTCTGCGTGTCCGTTACCTTCCTGGACGAACTGTCCTCCATGAGCAGGAGCACGGTCAGCATGGTGGCAACCGTCGACCCGATCGTTCCGTCACGGCGGACATTCAAGGTTATCCGCAGGCCCGCGGACGGCTTGGCCTACGCCGTTGCTATTGCGGAAAAGTACCGCCTCACACATCACGACGTGAAGGCGCGAATCAGCCGAAACGCCGGGGAGGGAAGGGCGTGAAGGCATTTCTGATGTACGTCGGCCGAGACTTCGATCCGCAGGAGCCGCTGCCTGCTAACGCGACTGATCTGATGCAGGACTTGGGATTGGAAGTGATCTTTGGCGCCATGTCCGGCGGCGATCCATTTCTTCAGGAAGTGGCGAAGAACGCAGTGCTGTCGAGCCTTGCGGAACAGGGCGAGATCCTGTATCGGCAACAGATTCTGATCGACGCGATGGCGAATCCGGAAGTCGTGCGCGGCCTCTACGATCTGGCTGTTGAAGCCATCGAGCGGGAGAAACACATCTGGGGCTGGATGACCACAAGATATCCGAATGAATTGCTGCATCGTTCGGTTGAAGTGATGGAACTCTTCGCGGATAGGCTCTCCCGTCTCCGCCGGATTGCGGACGAGCACGGGCCACGATTTCAGTCGACGGGATTCTGCCGATTCTTCGCCATGTTGCGAACGGAGCTGGATGACGAGTACCTGCGCAGGGTTCGCGACCACCTGGCGCGGTTAGCCTTTCGCGGCGGAGTGCTGATGAGCGCCGATCTGGGCCCTGAGAACAAAGGAGTCGATTACGTTCTGCGCAAGCCGCCCGATGCGCGGGGAGGCTGGCTGGCGCGGCTTCAGGAGTGGGTCTCGCACCTGGGCGAGGAGCCGCAGGAGGCTTATACCTATGAGGTTGCGGAACGAGATGAGGCCGGATTCAACGCCTTGTCTGAACTGAAGAGCGAGGGGATTGCCCCGGTCGCCGCGGCGCTGGCGCAGTCTACGGATCACATTCTGAGCTTTTTCAAAATGCTGCGACTGGAGCTGGCCTTTTATGCCGGTTGTCTGAACCTTCGTGACCGGCTTACCGCCAAAGGTGAACCAATTTGCATCCCCAAGCCTGCCAATCTGGGTGAGACCGTGCTTTCTGGCCGCGGACTTTACGACCCGGCTCTGAGCCTGAGCATGGAAAGCCGCGTTGTTCCCAACGACGTCGATGCCAACGGCAAGGAGTTGGTGATCATCACCGGCGCAAATCGTGGCGGCAAATCCACGCTGCTGCGCGGGCTGGGCCTGGCTCAGCTCATGATGCAATGCGGGATGTTCGTGCCGGCCGAGTCGTTCCGAGCGACCGTGTGCAGCGCTTTGTTTACTCACTTCAAGCGCGAAGAGGATTCCGGGATGAAGAGCGGCAAGTTGGACGAGGAACTTGCGAGAATGAGCGCCATCGTGGACAGGCTGACGCCGCACTGCCTGGTTGTCCTGAACGAGTCGTTCGCCTCGACCAATGAGCGGGAAGGATCGGAAATTGGTCGACAGATCGTGCGCGCTCTTCTGGCTTCGCAAATCAGGGTGTATTACGTCACCCACATGTACGACCTGGCACGCGGATTCTTTGCGGAGTGCCTCTCCAGCGCGCTGTTTCTGCGCGCCGAGCGCCTCGCCGATGGCGAGCGAACCTTCCGGTTGACGGAAGGCGAGCCGCTGCCTACGAGTTTTGGCGAAGATCTCTACCGGCTCGTTTTTGCACAGCCAACGCAAGCCGCGACTCCCGCTTCCTCGGGAGCTACGTCTGCGACATGAGGCAGACTTTGCCACTACCGACTCATCATCGCCTTTGCATTGAAGGCGAACGGCGAAAGGGCGCTAGGTACCAGCTCCGGGGGCGTTCAGCGTGAGTCGGAGAGTGCGATGTCCTATGTAAAGAACTCATTCACTGGCGAGAAAGCCCGACTTCTTGCCAGACGTGGGAGTTTGTCAACTCGCGGCATTCGGGCGCAGCCCTGGTGGCCGGAGGAAGTGTGCGAGAAAGTTGAGAGGATCGTATGGGTGGTCTACAGTCTGGGAGACATCGGAGATGATCTGCACGAATTTACCGCCTACGATAAGCGTGGCAATGTACTTGGTGTCCGCCGCATCGAGCAACTCTAACCAATAACAACGCGACGTGAGGCTTTGCAGTGCCGGATGTTCAAAAACCAATCGTCGGCGAAATTGCCAGACGCCTGGCGAGAAATGGCAGTCTGTCTTCCCGAACCACTCGCTGCCGTCCATGGTGGCCGGAAGAGATTTGCAGAAACATCGACAAGATAGTGTGGGTCGTGTCGGGACTGAACGAGGCTGGCAATTGTTGGCAGGAATTCATCGCATACGACGCGTGCGGAAGGCAGTTGGGATCGCATCGCATCGAAGGGGCATGAATACGCAGGGATGATTCGGGGTCGTTGGTTGTGGCTGCTCGTGGTTAAGCCGGCATAGCTCATCATGGATGATTAAGGGATTGTGAGGTTCGATGTATCTCTCAAGGGTCTATGAAGCGGGAGCGACATCCCATCGGATTCGCTACGCCATTGACAACATTCTCCGCGACCGGGTGGTGAATGAGGGAGCCTTCCGAGTCTGCTTCGAGATGGGGGATGAAGATGTGGTGATGGTAGCGATTCTTCGCCGTGGATTGAGAAACCCAAGGTTGCGGATGGCACTGGAGCGCAGTCATCTCATCGATCTGACGCATTGGCTGGCGCGGTATCCGGATCTGGCAGAGGCTTACCTCGCGATTGGAAGCTCTGAGTTCCATGACGGTTGTGGCAACCGGCGGCGCATGTAGTCGCGCCACGTCAGCGTCGGTGCCCTTTGACACTCAGTGTCATGTGACATTCACAGGTGAATGCATCGGATGCGGGTGCGCGCTGATCGAGCCAACGCTCGAACTCGGCTTCTTCCTTGACACCGTGAACCTCACGATCAGGATTCAGCTGACCCCACTCGAACCATTTCCCGCTCAGCCACAGAAAATATGGCGTGAGCAGCGCATCAGGACAGCGGTCCTTGTCAAGCACGAGCATCTGTTCCGAGGTCATGCCGTGGTCGCGAGCGTATGCGCAATACCGAAGCTGAAAATCTCCTTTATATCGGATCCTTCCCGTACGCATGGTATCCCAACCTGTCTCCTGAACTCCTACCGGAGGAGGTAGGAGTTCCGAATTCTGGAGTTCGCTATGCGTCTGTCAGGACTCCGAAAGGAAGTACCTTTCCGCCGCTTTGATCAAAGAAGCGCGGTCAAGACACGGCTGCTTATCCTTGTACCTGGCAGCCCAAACAATTTGATTGATTAAATCTCTGGGCTGGCATCCTCGTAATTCCTGATGATGCCGGCCCCGAATCTCGGCGATCAACTCACTGAGCAAGGCTGAGTCCACTTCCACCCCCCGTTCGTTAGCCAGCCTGCGGAAAATCTCGCAGAACTGTTCGTCGGATGCCACAGCGATTTTGATTTTGGTCTGAATCCTCCGCAGAAAGGCGGCATCGACCAGTTCCGCCGGATTCATGTTGGTGACAAAGACCACAAGCATCTCGAACGGAATCTCGATCTTCTTTCCTCCCGCCAAAGTCAGAAAATCGATACCGCGATCCAGCGGTACCACCCATCGGTTGAGTAACTCCTCCGGAGGCGTTCGCTGCCTTCCAAAGTCATCGAGAATCAGGACGCCGTTGTTCGCTTTCATTTGAACAGGACCGACATAGAATCCGGTGCTGGAGTTGAGTTGCAGATCGAGCATCTCCCCTGTAAGCTCTCCGCCGACCAGAACAGAAGGTCTGTGGCAGCGAACCCAGCGCTCATCTTCGTTCTCCTTATTTGGAACAGCCTGCTTGTGAATCATTGCGTCAAAAACAACGATAATGTTTCCGTCGACTTCAACGGCGTATGGTATCCACACGTCGTCCACAGAGAGCACCCGCGAAATTGTTTCAGCGATGGCCGTTTTTCCCACCCCGGCCGGTCCGTAGAGGAAGATCGAAGCCCCGGAGTTCAGTGCAGTTCCCACCTCTTCGAGGGTTTTGCTCTCGATCACAAGATGACCAAACGCTCGCACGACATCCGATTCATGTACGACGACATTCCGCACGCTTTGCCTGCGTGCCTGAACTACGTAGTTCCGAAGAGAGACTGGCGCCGCGCCCGCATATTGACTCCGAGCAAGCAGTTCCAGAGCTCTGGCTCTGCCAGGCGATGTCACTGCGAGGTCAGGAAGACTACCTGACATGCCGGTAACCTGACAAAACTGATCCGCTCGCATTTTTGAAATGAGCTCGTTTGTAGGCTCGATCCCGAGTTTGATGTGATGAGAAAGATCGCGCGTCGACATTGGTCCGGACAGATAGAGGATCTTTAGCGCGATATCTTCGAGAACCGTCTGCCGTATACCGAGCTCGGTCAGGGATCGTGGCTTATGTTCAGGCCCGTCAAGGGACGCGTTCGGTCGACGATCGTTAGCATCAATTGCTGTGTTCATATTCGAGCAAACCTCGGAACGAGTCCCCCTGCCCCCAAGGATGGCAATCCGTCAGCGTCAGAATCGGGACAAGCACTGGGCCGATCAGTGCATTATCGAATTTCAAGTGGTGGCCGGGTTGGTGTTTGCGCACGGCCCTTGCTGTTGTCCGAATGTTCTTCACCATAGTCGCGAAAAGTCCCCGCCCGGCAATTCTTGCGGCGTCGGATGCACGGACGAGAATACTTTGAAGAGGCACGGTAGCGAGGTAGCGCTGCGGAGGATCTGGCTCCGCCACAAGAGGGTTTCGCCGATCGAGAGGGACAATTAAGAATTTCGCGATCTGAGCAGGCATAGCTGACTCCTCCGAGTTCAAGCCTCGCAGGAGTCATTTTCCTCTCGGGAGAGAGGCGATTAAGAGTGGACTCCAACACCCGCTCGCGTTCAGTATTCCCGGAGGGTGCACTGCGTGTCAATCATAACTGCCGGGCGCGAACCAGACTGCTTATCACGGCGACAAATTCCGGGGTCGTACCAATTCGGGTTTTCCGAATGTGATTCCAATCCTTCCCTGGAAACACGCGCAACTTCTCAACCGGCGGATGTTCGATTGGCCAAGCCGCGTTACTCATCGGGTTGGGTCCGTTGCAGCATGGGCAAATCGCCGCCGGAGCTCGTCCAGTTGGCTCTCAATATGGAGAGCCATTACTGCAAGCAGATCCCGGCCTTCTCGGGCTGCGGTCTCGGCCTTTGCCTTGAGCTTGCCCATATCGCTCCTGGAAAGGTCCGCAATTTCGAGTTCGACGACAGAAAGCCGGTTCCGGATCTGCCTCAAGCGACGCAAAACACGAACCAAATCTGCTGCGGTCCCGGAGCCCTCAACCGCTTCGGGGCGATATTCGGAATCCATGACGATCCGGCGAAGCGCGTCTTCATCGCCGACTGCATACGCCGCATTGACCTCCAGCATCGAGCGTTCTCGTCGCGCGCGATCCACCTCGTTGGTTGCGGTATCGGGATGAACCTGTCTGGCCGCTTCCCGATAAAGACTCTTCAGTTCGCTGAGTGGCGAGAAAAGGGGCACTTCATGAGTCTCGCTAAGGGCCGCTGAATGAGATTCCTGATCTGGCAGGTGTGGCTGAGGGGCGTGGCTCCTATCGTCGGAAATGCCAAACTGTTCTGCCGGGAAATTCGCGAGTCGAACCTTCCACTCCTTGAGTTGGGCATTGAGAGTTCCCAGCTTGAGAAGATAAAGCTGCTCAAACTCTGCCAGTTCTGCCTTCCAGGTCGTGAGCCTGTGTTCCTGGCTTGCGAGATCTGCTTCGAGCCAGGTCAATTCCGCTCGCCTGGAGGCCAGCTCTTCATCTTCCGGTGATGGCCGATGCACAGCTTCCGCTTTCATCACAGCCCCGAGTGCTGCGTTTGAGAGTCATTATACGAAGCTGAGGACAATGGGAAGACGGTCCGGCATCGTGAAACGCAGTCATCTTGACAACCACCTGCCGACGGCTCATCATGGGCCTGAACATCTCGATCAGGTGATGGAAGCCCACCTTTAACCGCCTTCACGGCTGATGATTCCTACCCTTATGAGGAGCCGCGCCGTGAAGAGGATCGTCCGGAAGTTTGCGCCAGACACACAATACCCCGCTTCAGATTTCCTCCCCCTTAGCCTTCAGCCAATCCAGTCGTGGTTCGGGTCGATGACCTGCCTGATCGCAGTGCGTCGATGTTGAATTGATTCGCCTCGATGAGTCCGGAAAATTTTCGTTGGAAATTGCAAAATGCTTGTTCAGGTGAGTACTGATGCTACGGACTGTTGTGTACAACTTGGTTCAGCTCCTGTTCATCCTCGGCTTTGCGCCTCTGTACTCCGGCGTGCTTAGCCGGTTCAAAGAGAATGTGCAGAGCAGGCGCGGCCCCAGCATCCTTCAGCCGTATCGCGACCTCTGGAAACTCTTTCACAAGGACGAGGTCATCTCCTCACAAACAACCTGGATCTTCCGCTTTACTCCGTACCTGGTTTTTGTCGTTCCCCTGTTCGTTGCCAGCCTCATACCGGTCCTGACGGACTATCCACTGGCCTTCGCCTTCATGGGCGACATGCTGGCGGCAGGTTTTTTCCTGGGACTCGGAGGCTTCTTCGCCGCGCTCGCCGCCGTTGACACTGGCAATCCTTACGGCCCCATGGGAGCAAGCCGAACGCGCATGGTAGGCTTCTTGGCTGAACCGGTTTTCATGATCGTTTTCTTCACCGTTTCTTTCGTCGCTCAGTCGACAATCCCGTACATCGTTCAGCAACAATGGGTCGCGAGTCCCGCCGCCTTCTTTTCTCCCGCGCACATCTTGTTGCTGATCGCCTTTTTCATGCTGATCCTGGCGGAAGGAGGGAAGATCCCCGTGGATAATCCGACGGGGCACTTCGAACTGGCCATGATCGACGAATCGAAGGGGCTGGAATACTCAGGGCGCGGCGCTGCGCTGATGAAGTGGGGCGGCCAGATGAAGTTTCTGGTACTCACCTGTGTTTTCCTGAACGTCCTGCTGGCGCCCTGGGGGCTGGCCAAAGACTTATTCGTCAACCACCTTTTACTGGCGATTCCTCTCACCCTTCTCAAGATTCTTCTGTTTACGGTGATTCTGGTGGTGATTGAAACCTCTCTCGCCAAGCTGCGCCTCTTCCGCATCAGCGAGTTTCTCGGAGCCGCATTCATCATCTCTGTTGCGGCCATGATTGCCAGCATCTTTTCAACTCCGGGTGTCTAGAAAGGACGGCAGCGGTGAGCGGCACACACACGCAGCTGATCGATGGACTGAACGCCCTCACCGCGGGGCTGGTGCTGCTGAGCGCCTTCGGGATGGTGACGACTCGCCAGGTGCAGGGCGTGATACGGTTCCTCGTCGTGCAGTCTCTTTTTGTGGCTGCGTCCGCATTCCTGATTGGATTCGACCGTCGCTCGACGGACCTTGTGGAGTTAGGCGTGATCATGATCGCGTCGAAAGTGATCACCATTCCATGGGTGCTCAGGCGGATGCTGCCGGGCGAAGTCTATGAGCGGCGGGAGATCAACCAGGCCGTTAACATTCCCTCGTCTCTTCTCCTGGCGCTGCTGCTGGCCATCGCTGCGGAGTTCCTGGTCGGCCCTTTGGTCGCCACTACGTCAGACCCTGTAATCCATGTGAACTTACCCATTGGGATGGCCGGACTGCTGATCGGCGGGTATACCCTGATTGCTCGCCGCGAGGCTATTCCTCAGCTTATCGGCCTGTTGGCCATGGAAAATGGGGCCTTTTTTGCGGGCATCTCCATCGCCCCCGACCTTCCCCTGATTGCTGAGCTGGCCATTGCGATCGATGTGATTCTGATCGCGGTCGTCGTCGGCCTGCTGACACGGAACATTACGGAAACCATTGGAACGTCCGAAGCGGCAGCCATGAGCGAACTGAGAGAGGAGCCTCACTCATGGCGCTGATGGTTGCCGTCTTTCTCCCGCTGCTGGCAGCATTGCTGTGCTGGTTGAAACCGTTACGCTCAATTGCCTGGGGCATAACGGTGTTTTGCCTCGCGGTCAGCTTTGCCGCGACAGTCGTAACTGCGGGACAGGTTCTTGGGAGGGGGCGCGTCGTTGCCATTCCGGGCTGGATCGAAGTGGACGGCTTGGGTTGTCTCGTACTTCTTCTGGTCACCTTTGTCTGTACGCTGGCCGCGATCTATGCAGGCGGTTACATGCGCCACGGCAGCTCATCCAAGGCGCGGTTATGGTGGTTCTACTCGAACTACAACCTGCTGGTGTTTGCTCTGGCTGTCGTACCAGCGATCAAACGCACGAATCTGGTGTGGGTGGGGGTAGAGCTGGTGACCCTGTTCGCAACTCTGCTGGTCGCTTATGAGAGTACCGCCGGCGCGCTTGAGGCCTCCTGGAAGATGGCGATCCTGACGATTATGGGAGCGCCGATCTCTCTGTTCGGATTTCTGGTTCTCTATTGGGCCTTCCGCAGCGCTGGCGGTGGGCTGGCGGAAACCTGGGCTGGCCTCTATGCCATGTCGTCAACGATGCCGCCGAACCTGCTGAAGTTCTCATTCCTGCTGGTATTCGTGGGATTCGGCGCGAAGGCGGGCCTGGCTCCCATGCATACCTGGCTCCCGGATGCCCATAGCCAGGCGCCCACGCCCGTATGCGCCGTGCTGTCCGGAGTTAAGACTACGGTGCCGCTCTACGTGATCCTGCGTTTCCTTTCCATCATCCTTGCGTCACCGGAGGCGCGCTTGGGGGAATGGATGGTGGTGATCGGCCTCTTTTCAGTGGGGATCGCAGCATTTCTGCTGCTACAGGTGAGGGAATACAAACGAATGTTTGCCTTCTCCACAGTGGAGCATATGGGCATCATCCTGGTCGCGGCCGGCTTTGCGACTCACGAAGCGGCCTACGGAGCCATGGCGCAGATGCTGAACCACGCCATCACCAAGTCACTTTGCTTCTACGCTGCGGGCATGGTGCTGCTGGCGCTCGGAACCCGCCAGATCAGCGAAGTGCGCGGGCTCTTTCGAACTTCACCCTTCGCCGGTAGTGCGCTGCTGCTGTGCTCGCTGGCCATCGCCGGGGCTCCGCCGTTTCCGATATTTCTGAGTGAATTTTCTATTCTTTCAGCAGGCCTTCGCGCCGGACATCCTGCCGCAGTTACGATTCTGGCAATTTTCATCGTTATCGCGTTTGTAGCGATCCTGCTGCAGGTGAACGGCATGTTGTTCGGCAAGCCTCAGCCGTCGGCGCCGGCGGCGGCAATACCCTTAAGCTGTCGCACGGCGGTGGTGCTGGCCGCGATTCCAGTTGTCATTCTGGGTGTTTACATTCCCGGCCCCGTGCATTCCCTCCTGACGCTGGCCGCGCAGCAATTAGGAGGACGTTGACATGGGCGCCTGTTCCTCATCCATGGAAGAACGCGGAAGAACAACCCTGAACGACGTGGCCGCGGCCATCGAAGGCCGCTTTGGAAACGACATTTCCCGCACCCCGGCCAGCCATGGCTGCGCGCTCACATATTCCCTGACAAAGCCAAGTTCGTTGCCCGCGGTGTGCAGGTCGCTGTTTTGGGACTGCGGCTGCCTGTTGGGCGGCATCATTGCCGAAGAACAACCCGGCCGCTGGCAGATGCATTACGTGTTTCTTCTCCTGTTGTCGGGATGGATCGATGTGGTGCTCACCTTGCCGATCGAAACAACCACCGTGCCCAGCATCGTGGCCGAGGTGCATGCGGCCGACTGGCACGAGCGCGAGATCGAAGATCTTTTTGGCATTCGCTTCGAGAACCATCCCCGCCTGGGCGACTTCGTTCTTCACGACCAGATCTGGCACGAGGGGATCGATCCGATGCGCAGGAACTTTTCGGCGAGCCCCGCTCAACTGGGGAAACAGCTGGACCTGGAGTGGCAGCCATTGCTGGTCGTGGGCGACCCTGGTTCGTTCGCTATGCCCGTCGGACCGGTGTACACGGGGGGCCTTGGCGAATCTCTGCATTTCCTGCTGGAGACGGTCGGAGAAGACGTTATCCGCGCCATTCCGCGGTTGTTTTACAACTACCGTGCGGTGGAGAAAATCGCCGAAGGGCGAACCGTGCCGGATGCGCTGCTGCTCGCGGAGCGCTTCGCGGCAACTTCGGCGTTTGCGCATTCGCTGGCATTCTGCCAGGCGGTGGAGAGAATCCATTCCGTCGAAGTGTCGGCAAGAGCCGCGCTCCTGCGTGTTCTGTTTTGCGAACTGGAGCGGCTCAGACAACACGTGGCTGCAATCTCGGCGATTTGTGATTCCACGGCATTAGCGGTTCCAGCGGCCCAGACCTCCATCATTACAGAACAGTTGTTGCGCGCCTCGGGCATCCTTGCCGGACACCGGTATCTCTTCGGATTGAACGTTCCGGGTGGACTCAGCCGCGATTTCAAGACGGAGGAATGCAGGAAACTCCTGGCATCGGCCGACGAAGCGGAACGGGAATTGCGCGTCTTGGAGAAGCGCCTTCGCTACAGCAGCAGCTTTCTCGATCGTCTGGAAGACGTCGGCGTTGTCAAGGGCGCGAACGCCCGCGATCTGAATCTGGTGGGCCCTATCGGCCGCGCATCCGGTCAGCACTGCGATCTGCGGAAAGCTTGCCCCTATTCGGGTTACGAGCGGCTCACGTTTGAAGTGCCCTGTGAAACTGAGGGCGACGGTTATGCGCGGCTGCGCATCCTGTTTGCGGAGGCGGCCCAGTCCGTGAGGCTGATGCACCAGGCAGTCGATGCCCTTGAGCCCGGACCTGTCCGCATTCCTTGTGAGGGGAACCACCCGGGCGCGGCGCTGGGATGGGCGGAAGCGCCCAGAGGAGCAACGCTTCACTGGGTCAGTATCGACGAGAAAGGCCTGGTCGAGCGGTATCACGCGATCACGCCGTCCTTCAACAACTGGCTTGGCTTTTTTATGGCGGCCGAGAATTTTGCGTTTCAGGATTTCCCGATCATTCTCGCAACCTGGGGGCTGTCCGCAACAGAGTGTGACCGGTAGAGGTGGAACGGAATGAGCTTTTGGTTTTGGCATGGCCTGCGCAGAGGTGTTCAATCGACCCGCTACCCGCAAAAAGCGGAGACAGCGATGGGCGTTTCTCCGGGCCGCCCCGTCAACACGGACTTCTCTTCACCTGACGAGGCCCAGCTTGCTGCAGCGATATGCCCCGTGAACGCCATCCTCGCGCAGGGCAAATCGGCTTTGGTCGATCCGGGGAAATGCGTGCATTGCCTGCGCTGCCGCTGGGGTATACCCACTCCCATGAATTGGGATGCCGGGTACGAATGGGCCAGGCCGTCGGCGGGAAACGGCGAAGGTGCGACCTTTCCTGCGTCGTTTTCCAAGTCCCTGCACATCATGGTCGTGGACGCAGGAGACTGTGGCGCCTGCCTGCACGAAGTGAAGCAGCTCAACAATCCTCTCTACAACATGCACCGGCTGGGATTCTTCTTCACCGCGACTCCACGTGCCGCCGACCTTTTGCTGGTTGTGGGACCAGTGAGTGAAAACATGCGCGGGGCGCTGCAAAAATCATGGGAAGCAATGCCCAGCACCAGGCGAGTGATGGCGGTAGGCAGTTGTGCCATTTCAGGCGGTGTCTTTGGCCGCAGCTTTATGTGCGCGGGTGGGGTAGGGTCAGTCTTGCCGGTGAACTTTGAAGTTCCGGGAAATCCACCGCCTCCGCTGGCCATCCTGCACGGTCTGCTGATGGCCACGGGCCGGAAGCCTGCCACAAAAAGTGAGCCTGTCGCCGAAGGGAGATCTTGACTTATGGTTTCCGTAACCGGCGCGTCGATAGTCCTGTTTTTCCTGGTTTGTGCTGCGGGCATGGGTCTCTCGGCGCTTTGCGGCCGGAAGCGCGCTCCGGTGGTCATTGCTGGTGCGGGCGCGATTGCATCCGTCCTTGTGGTCCTTGCGTCTGCGGCGGTACTTCTCACCGGTCGGAGCTATGAAGCCGCTCTCTGGACGCTGGACGGCTTCGGCCGGCTCACCCTGCGCCTCGATGCATTGAGTTCCATCTTTCTGCTGACTGCCGGCATTGTCTATTTTCCGATTTCTCTGTTCGTGCGGAGTTTCCTCAAAGACCAGCAAGGTAGCGATTACCCTGCGCGTCGTTTTGGCGTCATGTACTTCGCCCTGATGGCTTCGGTCGCGCTGATCCTCATGGCGAATGACGCTCCGCTCTTCCTGATTAGCTGGGAATGCATGTCCATCCTGTGTTTCCTGCTGATCAATTTCGAATTGCAGAGCCAAACCGACAAGGCGGCCGGTTACATCATGCTGGCGATGAGCGAGGCAGGCTTTCTGGCCGTGGTCATCGCCTTCCTGGTTCTGGGCCGAGGCGCGGCCAGCTTTTCCTTCTCAGCTCTCAGCGCGGCGGCAGGCTCGCTTTCCCCGCCAGCGCTGTGGAGCGTGTTCCTGCTTGGATTCTTCGGATTTGGAGTCAAAGCCGGCTTGGTTCCTGTCAATTTCTGGCTGCCACGGTCTTACACTGCAGCCCCGCCTGTGTTCATCCCCGTTTTTGCGGGCGTGACACTCAATCTCGGCTTCTATGGGATTATGCGGCTCAATGCGGATCTGATCCATGCCAGCTACGGAACCGGCGTACTTGCACTGATCACAGGGAGCATCACGGCTCTGGTCGGGATTCTCTACGCCACCACCGAACGCGACATGAAGACGATGCTCGCCCACAGCTCGATCGAGAATGCGGGAATTATCGTCGCTGCTCTGGGCGCCTTCCTGATTTATCGGGCATCTGCAGAGCCAGTTGCCGCGGCGATTGCCTTATCAGCGGCGCTTTATCATATGCTGAATCACTCCGTTTACAAGACGCTGCTGTTTCAGGGAACCGCCCATGTGGAAGCTGCAACCGGCACGCGCGACATGGATCAGCTCGGCGGCTTATCTCGAGTGTTGCCCGGAGTGTCGGCCCTGTTCCTTGTGGGTTGCTTGGCAATTTCCGCAGTGCCTCCGTTCAACGGCTTTGTCAGTGAATGGCTAACGCTGCAGTCGCTGTTGCGCAGCGCCGTTTTGTCCTCTACATCGGTGAGGATTGTCTTTGTTCTCTGCGGCGCCGCTTTGGCGCTCACCGCCGCCCTGGCGGTGACCTGTTTTGTTAAAACGTACGCCATGAATTTTCTTGGTCCACCCAGAGGCGCGTGGGAGCCGCAGTTGCGCACGCGCAAGGGGGTCCCATTTCCGCCGGCGTGTCTGGCCGTCGCCTGTCTTCTGCTCGGAGTACTCCCCACCTATGTTCTCCCCGCGCTGAATCGGGCCGTAGAACCGCTGGCGGGCGCGAGCATCACAACGGCTCTGGTGCAGCCGTTCTTTACGGCGAATGCACGGAACGGACAGCTTCCGCATGCGTTCCTTCAGGATTTCCATAACATCGGCGCGCAGTCGGGACGCCGGGTGTTACCGGGCCGCGGGCTGGTTGTGCTGCTGCGCGGGCATAACGCGAATCCTGTGGTCTTCGCGATGTCGACTGCGTACGCTCTTGCCGCCCTTGCCATCCTGCTCCTGCTCACGTGGTTTGCCGTTACGCGGCTGACGCGGCGGCGTTCGGTCGTGCGTCGCCCGCTTTGGGCAGGCGGAATCCCGCGACTCCTGCCGCAGATGACCTACACGGCAACGGGATTTTCTAACCCCGTGCGCGTTGTGTTCCAGGCAATCTTTCAACCCAACATCACGGAGGACACCCGTCAGACTGTGGCGGTGCATTTCCGCACCGCCATTCACCGGCAGCGCGAAGAAACGCATGTTGTGGATCGTTTGTTCCTTCAGCCGATGGGTGCGGCTATGCGATGGGTTGCCCGGTTGTTGGCGGGCATGCACCATGGCCGGCTGAATGCTTATGTGACCTATGTGCTTGCCTTTTTCCTGCTCGTGCTGTTTCTGTACCGGGGAACGTAAACGGAAACGAAATACCCCACACCGCCGTTCACAGCAGTCCGCAGAAGCTTGCCCACGAGAGAAGAGGTTGAACACAGGCAGAGGCTCCTGAAGCGAAGGGAGTTGCATGAATACCGTCGGACTGGCGTTAGTTCTGCTTTTTCTGGTGTGTGCCGCAGGCGTTGTGCTGGGAATAGTCGTTCCCGCAAGACGGGTCCCCCCGTTGGTGGCATGGGCGGGATCCGCGGTCGCGGTATTGGCGCTCTGGTCCTCCGGGGCTGTTCTTATTTCTGGAAACGAATTTAGTCACCCTCTGTGGACGATTCCTTCCGTCGGTACTCTTTCGATCCTGATGGATCGCGTATCGGCGTTCTTCCTGCTGATAGCCGCGGTTGTCATACTCGCCAGCTCGATCTTTTCAGCTACCTATATGAAGCGGTATGCAGGTCGTTACAGCCTTGCGGCCTTCAACGCGTGGTATCTGGTCTTGTGCGCTTCGATCGTGTGGATTTTGATTGAGAGTGACGTTTTTGGATTCCTGCTTGCCTGGGAAGCCATGTCCCTCTCAAGCTACCTACTGGTTAATTTCGAGCACCAGCATCAGGGAACCAGGCAGGCAGGCTATCTGATGCTGGCTATGGGTGAGGCGGGCTTCATCGCGGTGGAGCTTGTGCTGGTGCTTCTGGCCGTCAGGGCAGGATCATGGCAGTTTTCAGAACTGAAGGGGGCGGCTATTGGATTGCGCCCCGCTATCCTCTGGGTTGTTTTCCTGCTGAGCTTCTTCGGCTTTGGCGTCAAAGCGGGCCTCGTTCCCGTGAATGCCTGGTTGCCAAGGGCCCATCCGGCAGCGCCTGCTAATGTGTCCGCGATTCTGTCCGGTGTGATCCTAAACCTGGGAATTTATGGAATTATCCGAGTCGACTTTCAGCTTGTTCCCGTCAGCACCGTTGGTACAGGACTGGTGATGCTGCTTACAGGAACCGTCTCGGCGCTGGTGGGCATTCTGTACGCGACAACAGAGAGTGATCTGAAGGGGGTGCTTGCTCATAGTTCCATTGAGAACATGGGAATCGTGACTCTTGGTCTGGGCGCAAGCGTGATCTTCGTGGCTCTGGGCCTTCCGCTGCTTTCGGGCATGGCCCTGATCGCAGCCTTTTACCATATGCTGAATCACTCGTTCTATAAGTCGCTCCTGTTCCTGGGCGCGGGATCCGTGGATGAGCATGCCGGCACCCGCGATCTCGACCGGCTGGGCGGGCTTATGCGGGTCATGCCCTGGACGGCCGGCGCATTTTTGGTTGGAGCACTTGCGATTTCGGCGGTGCCGCCGTTCAATGGCTTCGTCAGCGAATGGCTGACGCTGCAGACGCTGTTGCGTGGCGTCGTGATCCAATCGACTCCATTGCGTTTGGTCTTTGCACTTTGTGGCGCCACCCTCGCCCTTACGGCCGCGCTGGCGGTTACATGCTTCGTTAAGGCGTTTGCGATCGGTTTCCTTGGCCTGCCACGCTCTGAAGGCGCAGCGAACGCTGTCGAAGCCCATGGCACCGCGATCGCCCCAATGGCGCTGTTGGCTGTATTGTGCATCGTCCTCGGAGTTCTGCCGACCTACCTCATTCCAGCATTAAATCGAGGGCTGAAACCGCTCATCCGCCGCGGCTCAGCCCAGGTGCTGGTGCCGCCGTTCTTTACGGCAAATGCAGAGAATGGCCAACTCCCGGCGGCATTTCTCCACGACTTTCACAACCTCGGTGCGCAGTCGGGCCGAACCCTGTTGCCTGGTCGCGGACTGGTTGTCTTGCTGCGCGGGCGTGAAGCGAATCCCGTGGTTTTCGCGATGTCGCCCGCTTATGCTCTTGTGGCTCTGGCGATTCTGCTGCTGGCCGGCTGGTTCGTTGTTACGCGCCTGACTTGCGGGCGCAGCGTGGTGCGGCGCCCGCTTTGGGCAGGCGGAATCCCGCGACTTCTGCCGCAGATGACTTACACGGCAACGGGCTTTTCCAATCCGGTGCGCGTCGTCTTTCAGGCGATCTTTCAACCCCACATTACCGAAGACACGCGCCAAACCGTGGCGGTGCATTTCCGCACCGCTATTCACCGGCAGCGCGAAGAAATCCACGTTGTGGATCGCGTTTTCCTGCGGCCGGTGGACGCAGCTGTGCGAAGGATCGCAGGGTTCCTGGCAGGAATGCATAACGGCCGCCTCAATGCCTACGTGACGTATGCCCTTGCCTTTCTCCTCCTAATGCTTCTCATGTTCCGTGCAGCATAGAAATTTGGTAGTGGTGCAGTTTGAAGCTCAAGAGCTGCCCCTGGATCCCGCCGCGCTCTTGCGCCCCTTCTGAGAGCCTGACACCATGAATGGAACGGGATGCCGGAACTCATGCAGATCGGTTTTCAGCCGCCGAAGCCTGCCATCGCTGGTGCTCCGAAGCCTCGCGCTTCAGTGTTTTGGATACAGGGTGTCACGCTGGCATGGATGCTCGCGGAATTCGGCGTCTCTGCATACGCGGCTGTAACGGCTCATAGTCCTGCGATGTTGGCCTTTGGCTCCGACAGTCTGGTGGAGCTCTTGTCCGCTTCTGTTGTGCTCTCGCAGTGGATTCCGAGTATATCTATCTCGGAACGGAGGGCAAGCCGAACAGCCGGAGCTCTGCTTTTTGTGCTCGCCTTCGTGGTTGCAGCGATTGCTGTTGCGTCATTGGCTCTGCGGTTGCGGCCTGCGCCGAGTTACGCGAGCATTGCAATCACGATCGCGGCGCTGATCGCAATGCCTGGTCTGGCCTTCCTCAAACGTCGTGAGGCTCGTCGCAGTAAGAATGCAGCGCTGGCTGCCGACGCAGTGCAATCCGCTACTTGCGCGTATCTTGCACTCATCGCACTGGCTGGCCTCGTTATCAATGCGGCATTCCATGCCGCATGGTTCGATTCGGTCGCCGCTTTGATGGCTGTTCCGATCCTCGCGAAGGAAGGCAGATCGGCCTGGCAAGGTCATGCGTGCGGGTGTTGCTGAAGCCTGATTTTCAAACTGCACCACTACCGGAAACTTGGTAATGTTGACAGCCTCGGTGTCCAGGTATAGAAAAAGTATGAAGACTGGAAGGTGACGGAGTTCACCTTAACCGCTGTCCTTCTCCTCTTTTGAGCCGGACAGATGATGACTCCTGACAGGGATAGCCCTGTTACGGAGCCATGTCTGTAGCGGAGAATCCCAAAGACAATCTGAGACCTGAGTTCATGATGCCCATGGCTTCGGTGTGTTCATGTTTCGGCTTCGCCCCTGGTGCGGATACCTTCGCGCGCTCGCACTCGTTCGCCCAGGCGCAGGCCCATTCATCCGTTCTTCTTGATAACGACCGCAGGGTCGGGAAAGCGTAATCGCCATGTCTGAAATTGCCAAACTGGAAGCTCTTGAAATTCTGGATTCGCGGGGCAATCCCACGCTCGCCGTTACCGCAACGCTGGCCAACGGAGTGAAAGCCACGGCCAAGGTCCCCTCTGGCGCCTCAACCGGCAAACGCGAAGCCATTGAACTTCGCGATGGGGACAAATCGCGCTATGGCGGCAAGGGTGTGCTGAAGGCGGTCAGCCATGTGGAAGGCGAGATCCAGAAAGCCGTCCGCGGATTCGATGCCAATGATCAGAAGGGGCTGGATAAAAAACTCTGTGACCTGGATGGCACCCCGAACAAAGGCCGTCTCGGAGCCAACGCCATTCTCGGTGTTTCCCTCGCGGTAGCGCGAGCGTCTGCGGATGATCGCGGCCTGCCGCTCTATGCCTCGCTGGTGGAGAAACCCGCGAACCTGTTGCCGACGCCGGGCCTGAACGTTCTGAACGGGGGCCGCCATTCCGACAACAGCGTGGATTTTCAGGAGTTCATGATTTCCCCGGTCGGCGCGCCGAATTTTCGTGAGGCGCTGCGTGCTGCGGCGGAGACCTTCCACGCCCTGAAGTCGGTTCTGCACAGCAAGGGCTATAGCACTGCTATTGGAGACGAGGGTGGATTCGCCCCCCAATTGAAATCGAACGAAGAGCCAATCGAGCTGATCCTTGATGCAATCCGCAAGGCCGGTTACAAATCCGGCGAGGATATCGTCATCATGCTCGATCCGGCGGCCAGCGAACTCTATCAGAACGGCGCTTACGAGTTCTGGAAGTCCGATAAGAGCCGGAAGAGTTCCGACGAGATGATCGAGCTCTGGAAGAACTGGCTCAACCAGTATCCCGAAATATGGTCGCTCGAAGACGGCATGGCCGAAGATGACCGTGCCGGCTGGCAAAAGCTGACCAGGGAACTGGGTGACACAATCCAGCTGGTCGGCGACGACAATTTCGTCACCAACGCGGCACTCTTCCAGCAAGGGATCAAAGACGGCATTGCCAATGCGATTCTGATCAAGCTGAACCAGATCGGCACGGTGACAGAGACGCTTGACTGCATTGAGATCGCCCGAAGGAATGGTTATGGCGCGGTGATCTCGCATCGATCGGGCGAAACCGACGACAGCAGCATCGCCGATCTTGCCGTCGCCTGTGGCACGGGCCAGATCAAAACCGGCTCAGCCTGCCGCGGCGAGCGCATCGCCAAATACAATCGCCTGCTCGAAATCGAGCGGGAACTCGGCTCGAAGGCGAAGTACGCGGGCGCCGGCATTTATGAGCGCTGGAAGCATTCGGTTAAGGCATAACATAAGCTGTCAAACGGGTGTTGGAGTCCACCGCAATCGCTCACGGGCAAATGACTCCTGCAAGCTTCGAGCACTTGGAGGAGTCATGCCCCAACACGAGCCAGAGGAGCACGCGGAAGGTCGGTTTGCCGGGGAACTGAACGGCCCCCAGCAGAATCGCCTTCGCGTGACTTGCCATTACATCGATAAGCTGCTCAGCGATGTCGAGCATGTCCTCCACCAGGCCACATCGCAGTCCCCCTTTCCGCGGTACATCATCGATGTTGCCCCGGCTCAGGTGCGCGTCGTGGAAGATTACATCCGCCAATTGCGCGCTCAGCTCCTGCGGGCACTGGCCTGGCAGCACATGAAGCCGAATCCGCCGGACATCCCGGCCACGCGAGCAGTACTCACCAATCTTGCCTTTATCGACATCGCCATCGAAGAGTTGCGGCCCAGCTACATGCGCGGTTCAGGAGCCGTTCCGGACGATGCGGTGGACGAATTGAATGGTGTCGTCCACGAATTGCGTTCCCTCGTGGAAGGTACGGAGCGCTACCTTCGTCAGGAACTGGGCAGTAATCTCGAATCGCGTCTGCGGAAGCTGGAGGAAACGGGTTACGACGTCACTCTGCTCCGCGCTATTGAAGAGATCGTCACACGTCATGGCCTGGTCGAATTTCGGCCGCGTATCGCCTCGCTCGCCTCCCGCCTTGAGGATGACAGCCTGGAGGTCGCACTTTTCGGCCGGGTCAGCAGCGGCAAATCGTCGCTGCTGAATGCGCTGCTGGGCGCCGATGTGCTGCCGGTGGGGGTCAATCCCATTACCGCGGTGCCAACAAAGCTACGTTACGGGCCCGCGCTTCGCGCTGCTGTCAGTTACGGAGACGGGCGCAACGAGATTGTCCCGATCGAACAGCTGGCCTCTCTGGTGACCGAGCAAGGCAACCCGGGCAATCTGCGCAATGTGGTGCGCGCGCTGGTCGAGGTGCCCTCGCGCCGGCTGAAGGAGGGCATCGTTCTGGTTGATACGCCCGGACTCGGTTCTTTGGCCAGAAGCGGCGCGGCTGAGACTCTCGCCTATCTACCCGGATGCGACCTGGCGCTCCTCCTGATCGACGCGGGCACTACGCTGAACGAGGAGGACATCGGCACGCTGCGGTTGCTGTTTGAGGCCGGCATTCCCGCCCTGGTTCTGCTGAGCAAGTCCGACCTGCTGGCGGAAGGCGACCTGCATCGAGCCGTCCGGTATATCGAGGAACAACTACAGAACGAACTTGGCGTTGGCATCCATGTCCACGCGGTTAGCTCCATTCCTGCCGCCTCGGTGGTCCTCGACCATTTCTTCGAGCGCGAGCTGCTGCCCCGCTTCGAGCAGGCGAGGGCTCTGCGAGAGGCTTCCGTGGCCAGAAAAATCGGCGCTCTCCGTGAATCGGTGATGGCCGCCCTTGAAACCAGTCTGGATCGTGCGAAGCGAGAACCGGGGAAGTCCAAACCGGATACTCAGGAAATGGAAACACGGCTCCGTGTCATCACCGGAGAGATTGGCGAACTGAGCACAACCCTCAGCCACGCATGGCTGGAGTTTGGTGAATCCCCGGAACGGGTGATCGATCAGGTGGCGGACATGGCAGTCCGCTGGAGCCATTCCGAATCCACAAAGGGTATTCCCGCAGTCCAGCTTTCGGAGTGGCTTCACGACGTGGTGCAGGAATTCCTGGCGCGCAGAATAGAGCAGGTGCGCAGCGCGGCCGATCGCGCCCTGACAACTCTTCACCAGGTCGCGCAGGAGCTGGGAAACACGGAGACGCCTTCAGCGGAGGAACTCGAACGCATTCTGCGCGACGCGCCTCGGTTCGAGTTTGCAACTCTCCCGGATGAGGTCCATGCCGGACGCTGGAAATGGATGGGCGACGGGGTCCTTCGATCCGCGATCAGGAGCCATTTGCGACAGAATGTCGGTTCCGTGCTGAAAGAGGAACTGCACCAATACGCACGAGCGCTCTCGCAATGGAGCGAGCAGACGCTGAAGAAGATTGAGGCGTTCCTCAATTCCTATGCCGACGCTTACCGGATTCAGATTCACCGGCTCAGCGGTTTCTCGAAGGGCGCGAAAGACCTGCCGGGAATAGAACAGGACCTGAACCGCCTGCGCCGCTGGAGGGCGGAGGAAGGTTCGGGCCTGGTTAAGAAGCGGGCTTAATTCACCTGAGGAGAGACGGGCTTTGCAGAAATATTTCTACATCGCGGTGGGTGGCGCACTCGGAGCGCTGGCGCGGTATGGGGTGGGAGTGTTTGTCACCGGCCGAATGGGGACGAAGTTCCCCTATGGCACATTCGTCATCAACATGACGGCGTGCGTGATCATTGGCTTTTCTCTCACGTTCCTGAGCCGGCGAGCAGGACTGAATCCGGCATGGCGCTACCTGGTCCCCGTGGGCTTTGTCGGAGCTTACAGCACGTTTTCCACCTATGAATGGGAGACACTCTCCACGTTGCGTTCGGGGGCCTTCTCGGTCGCTGCGCTCTATGCCTTCAGCAGTCTGATCCTGGGTCTGGTGGCCGTGTGGTGCGGCATTCTGCTCGCGGAGGTCGTTGGATGAGGAAACACACCCAGCTTGTTCTCTATCAATCCATTCTGCCGGTACTCCATCAACCGGGCTGCCCCTTTTGCCGCTTGCTGAAAGATTTCCAGGCAGACCGGCTGCAGAAGCATACGCAGGGAGAGCTGCACCACCTGTGCAACTTTCATGTCTGGGGCCTTGCTGCCGTGCAGGATGCGCCGGCGGCGGCTCGGATCTTTCTGGATCTTGTCAACGAAGCGGCTCCGCTATCCAACGGTGTGCAGACCTGCGATATCTGCAGCGAAGTCGGCCGCGAAGAAGATCTGAGGATTCGGGAATTCCTGAGTTGCCTGGAGCGGGCTGAAGTGACGCAGTGGCTCCGAGCTGGCGGTACATTGTGCATTCCCCACGGCCTCAAACTTCGGTCCGGGATGCCGCCGGTGCTGGTACCGAGGATCGACACCATCATGGAGAATTGCCGGCAGCAACTCAGCGCCGATCTCAAACATCTCCGCGACGAGTGGATGCCGGAATCGAATCGAACGGGTTGGGGTGCGGTTGGCCGCGCCGCCGAATTTCTTGTTGCCCTGCGGGGCCTGCGCCATTAAGGAGAAGATGACCATGCTGAATGCCGGCAAAGCAGTGAAAGTTTCCATCTACCTGAGCGAAGGATCGACGCACCACGGCGTTTCAACGTACTCGTCGATTCTGGATTTTCTTTTTTACCGGGGAGTCTCCGGAGCGACGGTCCTGAAGGGAGTCGCTGGCTTCGGCGCCGATCACCACATGCACACCTCATCCACCGTCGACATTTCGGATCATCTGCCCATCAAGATCGAATTTGTCGAGACGCGGGCGCGAGTAGAGGAATTGCTCGGCAAGCTGGAGGATCTTGCGGGCTCGGGGATGATCGAGATTCAGGAAACGACGGTGGCGAAACCGGCGCAGCGGTCGAAGGCGAAGGCCCCTGTCCCGATGGGCCATCGGAAGATCGAGGGTAAAGCCCGCATGATGCGAATCTATATTGGCGAAGCCGACCGCTGGCGGGACAAGCCGCTGTACCAGGCGCTGGTGGAAGCCATGCGCGCCAACGACATTGCCGGCGTGACCGTCTACAAGGGCATTCTCGGGTATGGCGCGCACCGCAGAGTCCACAGGGATAAGCCGCTGCATCTGAGCCACGACAGCTCTATTATGCTGGCCGCCGTCGACACGGAGGAGAAGCTGCGGGAGTTCCTGCCCATCGTGGAACAGATGGTCGAGGAGGGGCTGGTGGTGCTGTCGAATGTTGAGATCATCAAGTATTCGCATCGTCCCATCGAAGTCGATTTAGGCGACAACTCCACAAAATCGGGAGAGGTAATGGCATAGGCGGAGGCTGCACCATGAAAGAGCAATTTCAGGCACGCATGCTGCGAGTTCATTTCGGTGAAAGCGACAAATGGCACGGAAAACCATTGCATGAGGCCATTGTCGCGAAATGCCAGGAACTTGGGATCGCGGGTGTCATCGTGTATCGGGGAATAGAAGGGTACGGAGCGAGCGCCCACATTCACCACGCTGGTCATTGGGGGTTTAGCAGGGATGCACCCATCATGTTGAGCATCATCGACAAGGAGGAGCAGATCGCCAGGCTGCTGCCCCATCTGGACGAAATGGTGGACGAAGGCCTGATCGCCATGTCCGACGTTGAAGCGATTCGACTCTTCCGTCCGGAAGAGGTTCGGTCGAAAGCGTGATGACAAATGCGGGAATCCACGAGCAGTCCGGCGGTGCAGGAGTACGGCAGCCACGGGGCTGATGCATCCGTGACTGTGGATGGGGCGCCTCGCCTATTGCGGCTTGCCGAGGTGGCCCGGGAACTTGGTGCGGAACCTGTCTTTGAGGAGGCGCGTGAACTCGCGGCGCGCGTTGCCGAAGGGCGCTTTTATGTGGCCTGCATTGGTCAGTTCAAGCGGGGCAAGTCCACCCTGCTCAACGCTCTGGTCGGCCATGAAGTGGTTCCCACCGGCTTTATTCCGGTCACTGCAGTGCCTACCGTGATTCGCTTTGGCGACCAGCTTCGCGCGCGCATTCGCATGCGAGATGGCGCCTGGCGCGATGTCGACCTGCCCGACCTGAAGGACTACGTAACCGAAGAACGAAATCCAGAAAACAAAAAGGGCGTGGACGGCGCGGAGGTATTCGTCCCGAGCGCCTTGCTGTCTTCCGGCATGTGCTTTGTGGATACGCCGGGTTTGGGTTCGGTCTTCACTGGGAATACGGCAACCACGCAGGCGTTCATTCCTCACATCGATGCGACGCTGGTGGTGGTTGGAGCCGATCCGCCGATTGCCGGCGAGGAACTGGAACTGGTGGAGGCCGTTGGCAGGCAGGTCCAGGACCTCATCCTGGTGATCAACAAGGCCGACCGCACCAGCGATGCCGAGAGAGCGGCAGCGGTCCAGTTCACGCGCGACATTCTGGAGAAGCGGCTGCATCGCCCCATGGGCGATGTCTTTCAGGTGAGTGCTGCCGACCGGATGGAAGGCCGCGGTCCGCTGCGGGATTGGGAACAACTGCTGGCAAGCTTGCATAGCCTTGTTGAGGACTCAGGCAGAAATCTCGTTCGCGTCGCCTGCGAGCGAGGCCTCCAGCGCTTAAGCGAGCAGTTGCTGGCGATGATCGATGAGGACCGTGAGGCGCTGCAGCGGCCCATCGAGGAATCCGAGCGGCGCATTGAACTGATGAAGCAAACCATCGGCGAAGCGGAACGCTCCATGCGCGAGCTGAGCTTCCTGTTGATGGCGGAGCAGCAGCGAATTTCAGATCTCTTCGTTGCGAGGCACAGGCAGTTCTTGGGTACCTCATCGGTGATAGCCGAAAGCGAATTCGAACAGGCGCTGTCGTCCGTACCTCGCGGTTTTGGCCCGCGCTATCGGCGACGTGTGATGCATCTCGCCCAGGAGATCGCGCGCAGTCAGGTCATGCCCTGGCTCAGGCCGGAGCAGGAAGAGGGTGAGCGCCAATATCGTGCGGTGGCCCTTCGATTCGTCGGGATGGGCAACACGTTTTTGAAAACACTGGCCGATGCCGGCCTCAGTGAACTCACGCGCATGCCCCATGCGCTCGATCCGGAGAGAGGTTTCCGGGTGCGTTCACGGTTCACGTTCGAGGACTTCATTGGAACCGCGCAACCTCCATCGCCGCTGCGCTGGGTCGCCGACATCTTTCTGCCGATGGTCGGTGCACGCAGAATCATCACGAACGAAGCGCGGGAATTTCTGCGCCACCTTTTGGAAGTGAACTGTTCGCGTGTCCAAAACGATATTCTCAACCGCATTCAGGAGAGCCGGGACCGGCTGGAGGTCGAGATACGCAAGCTGCTGTACGAAATCAGCCGCGTTGCGGAGCAGGCCCTCGACAGGGCCCGGAAAGTCAAAGATGAGGGATCTCCGGCCGTCCAGTCTGCAGTCGAACGCCTCAATCGACTGGAACGAGAGGTGTCCTCACTTGTCTGATCCTGTTTCGCATTGCAGGTTGTTGGTAGCTGTGCTAAACCTTGACCTGGCGACGGAATCCGCCATCAACCGCCATCCGAAAGGGAATGGCTGATGACTCCTGCTCAGGCGCAGGAGTTTTCTTTTGCTCCTGTGCGACAACCGCAAAGGAGCGAAATGAACGACGACTATCTGCAACTTCCCATTGGCGACAAGGCGCCGGAGATTGTCACCGCCGTCATCGAAATTCCACAGGACAGCGTCAACAAATACGAGTACGACAAGCAGCTGAAGGTATTTCGCCTGGACAGAAATTTGCATTCTCCCATTCATTACCCCGGGGATTATGGATTCATTCCGCGCACGGTGGCGGAGGACGGAGATCCGCTCGACATTCTCGTGCTGGGAGATGCACCAACCTTCCCTGGCTGCATCTATAAGGCCCGCGTCATCGGACTCTTCGAGATGCTCGACCAGGGGGTGCCGGATGAAAAGATTCTGGCCTATGCCACGGGCAATCCGCGATTCTCCTCGATCAGCAGCTACAGCGACGTGATGCCGCACACCCTGCGCGAGGTCGAGCACTTCTTTTCCGTATACAAGAATCTCGAAGGGAAGCGGACTGAAGTGCTTGGCTGGAAGGATCGCGAGGCCGCTTTCGAGGCCATCCGCAGCAGTCACGAGCGCTTCCAGGCCGCGACGCCGGCCTCTTCAGGTACTCGCTGATGGTAAGCACGGCTCTTCAGTCACCGGATGCACAATACCTTGCCGCGGTCGATCGTACAGAGGAACTGGCAAGGCTGCGTGCGCAGGCGCAGAAGAGAAAGTCCATGTTGGTTTTTGGCCCGGAAGGCGTTGGCAAGACCCGCTTGCTTCTTGCTTTCGTTCAAACTCAACCCTTCGCGCTGTATGTCCCGCAGATTCGTTCACCGCGGGAGTTCATGATGGCGCTCATCGAGAATATGCGCCTCCTGGACAAGCGAGGTCTCCGGCTGCCCGCGACCACGAATTCGCTTAGTGCCCGATCGCTCAAGGGAATCGTGCAGCGGGCTTTAGCTGAGTTGCCCTGCATGCTCGTGCTCGATCATCTGGCAGGTCCTTCTCGCGTCGTTACCGGAATCGTTAAGGAGTTCAGCGACTACGGGCGCCGGCCCATCTATTTTGCCGCCCGCACCCCGCACATGGAAGACATCGGCAACCTGCAGCCCATGTGCGCCGATCGCTCGGAACGGCTGGAGATCAGGAACTTTACAGCAGCGATTGCGCTTGAATTCGCGAAGAGGGAGGCCGAGCGGAGCGGCCTGTGGGCATCAAACCTCGATTCGTCGTTGCACTCGCTTGTGGAATGGAGTGAGGGCAATCCCGGCAGCATCCTGCAGATGCTCAAAATGGCGAACTTTCCCCGGTACCGCATGGGCGATCAGATCAAAGCGCATGTACTGTACCTCGATTACCGGATGGGGCGTCGTGACTAACGCGCTCACAGGACATATTCGATTACCCATGGAGAACTCAGGTTACGGTGTCCGGCAAGCAGGAGCAGGGCAATTTGCGCCGCCCGTCGTTCCTCCTCGCTGGTGAGGTATCGCCGCAGGGCATCGTGCTTCAGCGCGTATCGTTGCAGGTCTTCCGCAGTGCGTTCCAGCAGGGCAGCATGGGCTGCCAGGAGTTTCCGTGTCGATTCGCCTGGTCCGAGGCTTTTGGCAACCATCGCGAGATGCGGAAGGCAACAGGCGGGAAGCCGCGCGGCGCACGCCGTGGCCTGTCGCGCCAAAGCCGCAAGTTCCTCAACCGCTGCCCCCTCTGAACCAAGGCGCACCTCACATGCGGGACAGGACTGAGGCGTGGCGACCAGCTGGCGGACTCCTTCCGCATCGCCCCCTCTCGCCGCAATTTGATCAAGATATGTGGATGTGCCGTGCGCCAATGCGGGATATGCCACACATACACCGTACGGGGAAGAGATGCCTTCGTATTGCCAGGTGTGAAGCGGGCAGAAGCCATGTCTTCGGAAATGACTCTGCTGCGCCTCAGGATCGATCGTGAGCTCGTACTGATACTTGCTGAGAAATCGGAACGTCGCCTCCAGGATGACGCCGCATATATGACAGCCCGTCTTGCGGTCGATGTCGAGTTTCCACGCGTCGGCCGAGGAGTCTGTCAGCTCGACGTGTTCTGACGGCGTTCCACTTCCTGTGATGCTCTCCCGCTGACTGCGCAGGCGCTCCATGAGGGCGTTCCATGCGTGCTCGTCCGGACGCGACCACTCGGTCAGCAGGTGCATGGTGCGCTCATACATATTCACAAGAAACAACTGTGCGCGATCTTCCGTAAGGAACTGCAGCAACTCCGTCTCGAAACCCGGAATCCCGCTCTCGTTGAGATAGTGAAGATTCCGTGAGAGCTTCGCCTCCAGGGCTTGCCGCGCTGAAATCGAGTGAAGGGGATCGACTGCCCGTCCAAGCCTCGCGGCCAACTGTTCAGCGACGAACTGTCGAGCCTGCTCCTGCTCCGCCGCTGTGACGGTGTCCTGCTTGTTGATCACAACGAACAGTTTCTTGCCCGTGTTCCGGATTCTCTCGAGGATGCGATCTTCTTCCTCGGAGAGCGGGCTTTCGTAGCTGGTTACGAGAATGAATGCGTCGGCCTGTGGCAGAAACCGTTCGGTCGTTAGCGTGTTTTCAATGATGGGCGAGCCCAGGCCTGGCGTATCGACAAAGAAGAACCCCCGCCGCAGGATTTCTGCGGGGAGCTGAATCTCTGCCCAGGCAATTTTCTTCACATTTCCCGGATTGCCTTTCTGGGTTACATAATCGGCAAGTTGCACCAGCGGGATCTCGTGGTTCAGGCCGAAATCCCGGAAATGCAGCACTACCTGCGGTCTGCTTCCGTATCGGACCGTCGTGATGACGGACGTAAGTGGCACAATGCCTGTGGGCAAATAATCGCCGCCGAGAATTGCGTTCATCAGCGTCGATTTGCCCCGGCTGAAACGGCCGACTACCATCAGGTTGAACTGATCCTCCGCGAGGCGCGCCACCAATTCACGGCAATCTCCCTGCAAAACCGTGTTTTTGGTGTCAATGGCTTGCGCCGTACGGATGATCTCCGCCAGCAGGAACTTTCGTTGCTCGTATTCCTTCAGGTCCATGATCTTTACCGATAACAAGCTCGTTGGCGCAACTGTGGAGTCTTATGCGGTTCACGAATGCGTGTCTTCCAGTTCGCCTTTCAGAATGTGTTTCAGGATCCTCCAGACAGGGCTCAGCCAGTTCGGATGCTCACCTCGAATCTGTCGTTCACGGACGAGGCCCCTGGCTAATTCGCGAGCAATATCCCGGTGGTCATCCAACAGCCTGCCCACGTCGTCTTCCTGTGCCCAGTTCAAATGAGGTGAAACGCGAAACAGGGCTTTGGCAATGTCCCGATGGTCCTGAATCGGTGCCATCTGAAATCCGATCTGTGCCGCCGCAATCACCACATCGGCGTCTGGATCGTGCAGAAACTCACGCAAGTCGTGCCACTCTTCGGGAGTTACGCCAAACTCGCGGAGTAATTGCAGAGTAGCGCGCCGCCTGCTTAGCGCCGATAGCTCATAGAGGCCAGGCGTGACCGCTCCTCGAACTGAAAGAATCGCATACTGCCGTGCGACGTCTGGTACCTTCCGAAGAGCTTCCTTCGCTTCCTCGCGACATAGATCGTCCTCCAGCGCGGCAAAGAGCGAGGGAACGCTTTCTGGCCGGCGGAACTCGCCAAGAGCAAGGATTAACCCACTCGTAACGCGTTGCCGGGATGCGTCCAACAAGGTTCTATAAACCTCGTCGGACTTCCATCGCATTAGCTGCTGAGCTGCAACACTGCGCACGCTATCCTCGGCAAACAATACGGCCGCGTCTTCCGGGCGCCGGTATTGACGAAAATATGCGATCAGAATGGACCAGGCGCCCAACTCGCCAAGTGCCCGCACGGCTCTGCAGCGCGGCAGAGGGAGGCTTCTCGGCCGCCCATCGAGCAGATACTGTTCCAGGAATGGGACGCTCCCCTGTCCAATGGCAATCAGCGCTTCGGTGGCCCGATCTCCATCGACGATCAAGTCCAAAGCCTCGACCAGACCCGCGATTCGTTGTCCAGAGAGTTCCTGAGCCGAATCCGTCATACTTCTATCCTCTTTCGGTCCGGACTTTCCGCATACCAGTCCTCTCGCGTAAGCGGCAGACCGCTGATTCCGTTATCGGGCCGGCTGAGGAGCAACTGGTAGACGGCAATGCTTCCGCGGCGAAACGCCGCCGCAGACCCCGCCATATACAGGAGCCAAATTCGATATGTCTCTGACGACACATGCCGGAGGAGATCGTTGGCATTTGCCTGCAAGGCGGCCACCCATCTGCGCAGTGTCAGCTCGTAGTGCTCGCGAAGATTCTCGATATCGCGCACTTCGAGACCCTCAGCCTCGGCCGCTTGCATTGCCTGCGACAACGCCACTAGCTGTCCGTCGGGAAAGACATAATGATCGATGAATGAATTCTTCCGCGGAGATGAGTCGTACGCACGCGCAATACCGTGATTAAGAAACACGCCACCTGGCCTCAGCCAGCCGCGGACCGTGCGGAAATACTGTCTTAGATTCGTGAGGCCGACATGCTCGAACATTCCCACACTGGCGATTTTGTCAAATGAATGCGGTTCACGATTCAACCGGCGATAGTCGCAAAGAACCACGTCGCATCGATCACCCACTTCAGAGACGTCGATCCGTCGGCGAGCTTCCTCGTATTGCGCGCGGCTCAGAGTGATTCCGAGAGAGTTTGCGCCATAATGACGGGCAGCACAGATAGGAAGACTGCCCCAGCCACATCCAATATCCAGAAAGCGATCGCCGCGCAGCAAGCGGAGCTTGTCACAGATCAGCGCAAGTTTCTGCTCCTGGGCCAGGTCAAGCGGATCGTCACAGTTGCGAAAATAGGCGCAGGAATAGACGAGCGACTTTCCCAGCCATGGGCGGAAGAATTCGACGGGCTGATCATAGTGATACGCGATCGCGGCGCGATCCCTGGCCAGCGAATGGTGCGGGCCGTTTACCATCCACTGGCCAAGCCCAACTGCTGCCTGAGTGGCTTTTGCAACGATCCGACTGTGCAGATTCTCCTGGCGGTTGAGAATGTGCTCCGCCACAGAGAAGACAGAAAAGACATCGCCCTCCACATCAAGATCGCGGTGAATAAATGCTTCGCCCAAGCCGATCTCATTGGGCGATACGAGAAGGGTCTTTAGAGCCTTCTCGTTTCGCAGGACGATTGTGCATGCCGGCTCCACGCCCGGAGACGACGACCACTGCCAGCCGTCCCATAGTCGAATGGAGAAAACTGATCCGTCGTAGTATCGGAATAAGGACGCCAGCACCCGATTTCTTTGTTCAGATGAGTCGTACATCATCGCTTTCGCTCCCGGCAGAGAGATCAATTCTTAACGGCACTGTGCTCGGACGCCGACGCCCGCGGCGATGGAATCTCTCCGGTGCGAAGCACCGCAATCAAAGCGTCCTTATCCTCGTCGACAATTGGCATGCTACGAATGTCGCGGATGGTCTCTTCCAGGGGATATTCGTATTCCTTCAGGGAAACGACTCCTTCCTCCCAGACCGCATAACAAGCCAGGGGTCGTCCCGTCTTGGGCTGACCAAGGCTGCCGGGATTCACGATCGTGGTGTCGCCTATTACACGGACAAAAGGCGTATGCGTGTGTCCGACAACCAGGACATCAGCCTGGATGCCATCGACCTCCCAATTCCATTGATCGGAGTCCTTCGCGCAGTATCCAAAAAGAGGGTTCGTTGGCGTTGCGTGAACAACGTAAAAGTGCGTGGAAGCTACCTTTATCTGGCGGCACACTGGAAGCGTCCGGAGGAACTCGAGGTCCTCCGATGAACAGACTTGTTGTGTAAAGCGCAGCGTTTCGGCGGCCAGTCGACGAAACGCCGGGGAACACTGGGGATCTGCGGAAGAACCTGCGGCGTAATCGTGATTTCCGCAAACGCTGAGATCAACGCGATTGCGAATCTCCTGGATAACCTCATGCGGTTTCGGACCGTAGTCGACGAGATCCCCCACACACCAGAGAGCGTCATAGGAGGTTTCGGGGAACGCATTCAATGCCGCCAGATTTGCGTGAACGTCGGAAATGATGGCGATCTTCATAGCCCGAGGTTGACTGCGGCGGAGAGGAGCCGCAGTCCCTTTCTTCAAAGTTTTCGCCGAAGACTCCTGCAGGGCGGGAGACTCCCCGACGAAGGATCGTCAGGGGTCATCATCCGTCCGTCCGCACAGATAAGGAAGGAACAGCGGTTAAGGCGAACCCCTTCGCCTCTGCGTCTCATGAACGCATGTTCAGTTTATCAGGCGCAATGAAGAAGCTGAATCCCGGACCGCTTATGGCGCGCCCAGGATTGTGAATGTCTCTCACACCTTGCGCGCGAGGTGCCGTGGGCTCTGGAACTGCGGGTCAGGTTCCTTTCGTACAGTCGCGCCTGCGTCAAAGCCAAATTGACACTCCCTGAAATGGTGTTTGGGGCTGGGCGAGGCTTCGCCACGCTTCGACTGTCACTGCTGTACCGTATCTGGTACACTACGGATGCGATGTCGGATAAGGGCCTGAAGCGCATCCCGGCGATCTTCTTTCGTACCGCGACGGGTCGGGAACCGGTTCGGGAGTGGCTGAGGGAACTGAAACCTGTCGAAGACCGCAAGCAGATTGGCGTCGACATTCAGACGGTCGAATTCGGCTGGCCGATCGGGATGCCGGTCTGCCGCCCGCTTGGGGATGGCCTCTACGAAGTCCGTTCGGACCTGAGCCGGAATCGGATCGCTCGGGTTCTGTTTTATATCGACCGCGAGAGCCGAATGGTTCTGCTGCACGGGTTCATCAAGAAGACGCAGAAAGCCCCGGCTGGGGACCTTGAGCTGGCGCGCCGAAACAAGGGTCTGCATGAAGTCGAGATGAAGAAGAGGGGATAGTCATGGCCAATGGAGTGGCAGAGGTACACAGCGGATCCTCATTCGAGGATTTCCTCGAAGATCAGGGAATTCGGGAGGAGGTCGAAAGTGCTGCCATTAAGAGGGTGCTGGCCTGGCAGTTCGAGCAGGAGATGGCGCGCCAGAAGAAGACCAAGCGGGCAATGGCGGCCGAACTCAGGACCAGCCGCTCGCAGCTCGACCGGCTGCTCGATCCTCAGAACACATCCGTCTCGCTCGATACCTTGAGCCGGGCAGCAAGGGTCCTGGGCAAGCGGCTGGTGCTCCGGATCGAGGATCGAAAGCCTCGGCGCGGACGGCGCGGCACGCCTGGCCGGAGAAGGGCAGAGGTCGCCTGAGGCCTTATTGAACCCACGACCTCTGCCTAAAAGCAGAGGTCTCGGCAGAGGTTTGGGCAGAGGTTTAGAGGGCAGAGGTCGCGGGTGCAATAAGGGTTCGATAACCCTTCCCAGGTATGCCTGAAGGCGCTAAAGTGTGCCATCCGTTACGCCTTGTTTCAATAAGTTACTGGTTTAAGGTTCCCTGTCACGGCGGAGGTCGCGGGTTCGAGCCCCGTCGTTCTCGCCAGCACTCCAGATTCCTGACGTTCGTAATCGCACGACAAATTTGACCTGCGCTTCTCTCGCTGGCTCGCGGAGTCAATGGCCGGCGGAATCCTGTCCCGGCGCCTTCCGGATCCCCAGGTTCCAAGCCTCGAAGGCCCAGACGTCTGCGTCCTGCTGGATTTCCTTGTCTGTCGGCATGTAAATGTGACTCGTGCTTCCGGTGGTAAGCAGGAGGATCGGATTGGCGCAGCCCTGCGCCTGCTGAAGTTTCGCCGCGAACTTAAATTCGTGACTTGGCACCACGCGGTCGTCGTCCCATGACGTCGTGATGAGCGTGGGGGGATAGCAGGTTCCGGGATGGATATTGTGAAGCGGTGAATACCTGATCAGCCACTGGAACGCCTTCTGGTTGTCTGAGCGTCCATATTCTGGAACCCAGAACGACCCGCCCGAGAACTTCTGATAGCGCAGCATGTCCAGCACGCCGTGGCCAATATATGCCGCTCCGAACAGCTGAGGCCGTTCCGTGATGGAGGCGCCCGTCAGCAGGCCACCGTTCGAGTAACCCTGAATGGCCAGGTGCTGCGGGGACGTGTAGCCCTGCTGATAAAGGTACTTTGCGGCCCACGCAAAATCATCGAATACGTTCTGCTTTTTGCCCAGCATGCCGGCGTGGTGCCATGCTTCGCCGTATTCCCCGCCACCGCGAAGATTGGGGACGGCGTAGACGCCGCCCATCTCGAGCCATACCGGCAACATGGGGCTGAAGCTCGGCGCGATGGTGATGTCGAAACCGCCGTACGCATACATCACAGTGGGGTGAGTACCGTCAAGCTTGATGCCTCTTTTTGCGACGATAAACATGGGCACTTTGGTGCCGTCTTTGGAGGTGTAGAAGACCTGTTTGGTCTCGTACGGCGAGCGATCGAACTGAACCGCAGGCTTGAAGGTGACGGAAGTCTTCCCGTCAGCCACGTTGTAGTTGTAGATCGTTTGCGGAAAAAGAAACGAAGTGAAGTCGTAATAGACGACCGGAGAATCGTTTCTGGCAGAGACGCCATTGACTGCGCCCAGCGCGGGAAGAGGCAAAATATGCAGCAGCTTTCCGGAGGTGTCAAACAATTCGAGATCGCTTACGGCCACATTCTGGAAACCGGCAAGGATGTTTCCGCCAGCCATGCCGGAATTGGCCAGCACGCCGGCAGCCTGGGGGACGACCGTTCTCCAGTGCGCCGGACCCGGGTTGCTCAAACTCGCAGCGACGATGCGCCCTCGCGGCGCGTCCAGCGTGGTCTGTAGATACAAGATAGCGCCGACATTGCCGATGGGGGCGTACGCCGCATCGTTCTTTGTGTAGAGCGGCTCGATCTTAGCGTTGAGATCCGGTTTGTCCGGATTGCCGAGCGCAGCGTAGTACAGCTCATTGTTGCTGATGGAGTTGTTCTCGATATAGATCCAGAGATAATGGCCGTCTTCACTCACAACCGCGCCGATGGCCGCATGGGGCAGGTCAGGGCGCGCGTAGATCAGCTCGTCCTGGGATTGCGGTGTGCCCAGCGCATGATAGTAGAGCTTCTGGTTGATGATTGCCTGGCTGATCTGCTTCTCGCCGCTCGGCGGCTCAGGATAGCGCGAATAGTAGAAGCCTTTGCCATCGTGGGTCCAGGATATGCCGGAGAATTTTACCCATTTCACCTCATCGGGCAATGGCTTGCCGCTTGCAACGTCCAGCACGTGGATTGTCTCCCAGTCGGAGCCACCGTTGGAAAGCGCATAGGCAAGGTACTTTCCCTGGGGAGATGGCTCGGTGCCCGCCAACGCGATCGACCCGTTTGGTGAGAGCTTGTTCGGATCGAGCAGTACCCGCGCCTGGGCGGTAGCCGACTGCTGCACATAAACGACGCTCTGATTCTGCAGACCGGAGTTTCTCCGGAAGAAGAGCATGCCGTTCCTCAGTTGGGTGGGCGTCCCCTCCTTCGCGTAATTCCACAGTTGGGTGAGGCGATGATCGATCCAGCCGCGCACTGGAATGTTGGCAAGGTAGCGGTCTGTGAGCTTGTTCTCGGCATCGACCCACTGGTGTAACTCCGGGCTCGTCAGGTTCTCCATCCACTGGTAGGGAGCCGGCACAGAGGTTCCGAAGTAGGTGTCGACGGTGTCGTCGCGATGTGCGACCGGGTAATCCAGTTTCTGCGTGGCTGGAGTGTTGGCTGCTGTCACAACGAGCGGAGTTGCGGCAACCAGCGCGCAAAGCGCGCGGACCATACGCTTCATTGAGGTCGTCTCTTTTCCGGGAGAGTTTGGCAAGGCCCAATCATAAGCTGGCCATCCTGCGCACGCAATGCGAGCGTGGCTGAACGGCAACAGGAGCGCCCACGGTTCACAGCAACAGCCATTCCGGGCCATAAATGTCCTCGATTTCCACAATCACTCATTTTTATAGGGGAAAATCCTTATATCCAGGGCGATACCCTGAAGGGGAAGCTTCCAACTGCGACCACCTGCGCGCCGCCGGCACCTCGTCGTCCCGGCTGTGTCGGGTCCTACTGGAGTGGGGCAGGCGCGGAGCTAATTCAACCGGGTCCCCAACGCGCCCGATCCTGGCGCGACGGGGTGGTTAAGACGAGGAGACGCATGTCGACGGAATATCGCAGTTTTCAGGCGCTGAGTTACGGAGAGCTGGAAGAGCTGAATCTGAAGGCCAAGGAACAACGGCGCAAACGGGTGGACGCGGGCAAGATCCGCGAGGAGCGGCTGAAGTACCTGACAGACGAGAAGGGCATCAAGGCCGTCACGGTGCTGTTCTGCGATCTCGAGGGGCGGCTGCATATGCTGGACTATGACAAGAAATTCCTGCTCAAGTCCTACGAGAATCTCACTTTTGATGGCTCGTCGATTCGCGGCTTTACAGCACAAAAAGAGAGCGACCTGCGCCTTGGCATCGACTGGAGCGCCTTCTACTTCGCGCCAGCCGACATCTTTGGCGCGGGCAAGGTGCTCGTCTTTGGCGATGTCATCGACAAGGACGGCACGCCCTACGGGGGCGACACGCGCGGCCTGCTGAAGACCTTCGCCAAAGAGCAGCACGAGAAGAACAAGTACACGCTGAATGCGGCCAACGAGATTGAAGGTTTTCTTTTCGCGGGCGTTGATGCGGAACGCAACTTCGGCACCACCGGCAAGTTCGACTACGTCAACACCGGCGGCTACTATCACTCGCTCCCCGGCGATCCGCTGCGCACTTTCATCGACACAGTGGCCGAAGTGCAGCGCGCCATGGGCTTCGAGAACGAAAAGGATCACCCCGAAGTCGCGCCATCCCAGTTCGAGATCAACTATGGCTACGGCGAAGTGGTTGCGGCTGCGGATCAGATTCAACTCTACAAGCTTGTGTGTCGCCAGGTGGCGACGCGCCTGGGCATGACTGCCTCGTTTCTGCCCAAGCCAGTCGTCGGCGTCAATGGCAGCGGCATGCACACCAACGTTTCCATCAGCAAAGACGGCAAGAATCTTTTCTGGGATCCGAAGGGCGAGGAAAAGCTCTCCGCCACCGGCTGGGCGTTCCTCGATCGCATCCTCACCCACGGAAACGATATCTGCCTCATGCTCAACTCCAGCGTGAACGCCTATCGCCGTCTCGATCCTCACTTCGAGGCACCGAACCAGATTAAGGCGTCCGCGGTCGATCGCGGCTCCATGATCCGCATCCCCATCGGCAACGAGCGCTCGATGCGCGTCGAGGTTCGCTCGGTCGCACCGGATTCGAATCCGTACCTCGTCATGCTGTCGGTCTTCAAGACGGGCATCGAAGGAGATACGTCGAAGACGAAGAACCTGCGCCAGGCGGAGCGCTACTTGCCGGACAACATCTATACCGCCATCGAGAACTTCCGTGACGCGGCGTGGACCACAAAGTTGTTGGGCGCCGATGTCAAGGGCCGCTACGCGGACCTGAAGCAGGCCTCGGCAGACCGCTGCCCGAGGTTGCTCGGGACCTTCGTCAAGCCGCAGGAGGTCCTGTTCCACCACGAGGTCTACAACCAGTTCCTCTGGAACCAGTTCTAAGAGGCGAATGTTGTTCCGCGCACGATGGGATGCCGCGAAGCGGCACGGCGGTAGAAGCCCCGGTCTTTAGACCGGGGACCTGCGCGGCTTGAATCCGCGGCCTCCAGGCCCGGTTGACCTCACGCACACCACGCGCCCCGGTCCACGGGGCGCTTTTTTTTTTCGTAGGCGTGTGCGAGAAATCCCCCATATACGCAAAAAGATGCCCGTGACTGGAGACGTAGTCACGGGCTTTCGGGAGGATACAACTAAGAAACTCGATTCGGCCCGCCCGGCGCGGACGACGCCTCAGCGCCGGCGCACTCTACGCGCCGCAGCGCAGCACAAGCGAGAAGCGCTCAGCGCACCCGCTCAAAATTCTGGATTCTTCGACAGGGAAGTGCGAAGCCTGGCGTCTCCGGACCGGGGAGAGCCGTTTCGCGGCGCCGAGGCTGTCCAGCCCACAGGCGCGATAAGCCATTCTTTCCGCAACCAGGCGAAAGCGCAAGCGGCATCAGCAAATCCTATCGCCCACATAAGCCCGGGCCACATCCGCCACGAAACGCAGTATCCCTGAAACTTGCTCTAAAATGGCGCATCCGCCGTTTCAGGAGTGCCGGGTGAATCTTTGGAATCAGGACCTTCGCTTCGCGCTGCGCCAGCTCCGCAAGTCGCCCGCCTTCGCTGTCACCGCCATCGTGACGCTTGGCCTCGGCATCGGGGTCTGCGCGGCCATGTTCTCTGTGGTCGAGCAGGTCATCCTGCGCCCGCTGCCTTATGCCAACCAAAGCCGGCTGGTCGCCATACAGAAAATCCCGCCCTCCGGCGACAACATCGGCGGCAACTTTTCCGTGCCCGATCTGCAGGATTACTCCGCGCGCTGCCATTCCATCGCCGGTATCGGCGCCTTCACCTTTCAGCTTCCTACCCTTGGCGGTACTGACAATCCCCAGCTGGTTCCGGAGATGATGATCACCCCCAACCTGTTTCAGGTTGTCGGCATCCACACCCAGCTCGGCCGCGACTTCACGCCCGAAGACAGCAAATCCGGCCACACCAGCGTCCTCATTCTCAGCAATTCCGTTTGGCAGAAGTTCTATCACGGAGACCGCTCCATCATCGGCCGCACCGTTCCCATCGACGGTGACCCCTACATGGTCATCGGCGTGCTCCCGCCCCACATTTATTTCCCCATGGGAGTCAATGGACGGGAAATCATCAGTCCTCTGAACCTCGATGACAAGAGTCTGCAGAGACGTGACGATGCGATGCTCCAGCCCATCGCTCTTCTCCGCCCGGGCGTCTCGCTGGCCCAGGCCCAGGCGGAAATGAACGCAGTTCACGCCCAGTTGATGCACGACCATCCGAAGGAAGAGGATGTCGACACGATTCGGTTGCTCGACTACCACACCAAGATTACGGAGCACTCCCGTGGCGCGCTCTTCGCGCTCGACTGGTCCGTCCTCGCCGTCTGGCTCATTGCCTGCGCCAATGTAGCCGGGCTCATGCTCACCCGCACCAACGGCCGCCGCCGCGAGATCGCCATCCGGGGTGCCCTCGGCGCTCCCCGCCGCCGCATCACGCGGCAGTTCCTCACCGAGAGTCTCATGATTGCCCTGGCCGGATCAGTCCTCGGGCTGGGGCTTGCAGCTCTCGCTTTGCGCGTGCTTCGGCATTATCTTGCCGACAATGTTCTCTACGGCAACGACATTCACATCAATCTCGGCGTCCTCGCCTTTCTCCTCGTCGCTGCTTGCCTCTCAGCTTTGGCTTTCGGCCTCGTCCCGGCGTGGCATGCCTCCGGCGTTCCCGCGCAGGATGGTCTGCGCGAAGGCACGGCGGCGGCCGGTACCAGCCGTCGCCAGGCCCTGTGGCGCGATGGCCTGGTCATCGCTGAAGTATCGCTCACTCTCGCCCTGCTCGTCGCCGCCGGCCTCATGATGCACACCCTGCTCAGTCTGCGCCGCGCGGACCTCGGCTTCGTCACCGGCAACGTCGTCAACGCCGCGATCTATCCTCCCACGCACGGCATGGTGTTGACCTTCCAGGGCAGCCCCAACTCCGCCAGCATGGTCCAGACCTTCTACGACCCGCTGGAGCAGAAACTTCTGCGGATCCCCGGAGTCGTTGCCGCCGGATTCTCTTCGGTGCGGCCCCTCAGCCCCAATTTCGAATTCGACGACACCCTTCACGTGAAGGGCACGCCGGAACCCACCCCGGCGCAGTCGATCCACGCGCAGGTCCGTTCCACCAATGACGGCTATTTCCATGCTCTCGGCATCCGCCTGCTCGCCGGCCGCTTCTTCGGCGATCTCGATGGTCCCGACGCGCCCATCGCCATCATCGTCAACCAGGCTCTCGTGAAAGCGCAGTTCCCGCACCAGAACCCTCTCGGCCAGCAGCTGGAGGTCGGCGACAAAGATAAGCCGCGCCAGTGGGGCACCATCGTCGGTGTCGTCGCCGACGTGCGGCAGGACTCAGCCGGTCAGCCCTCTCTGCCGGAAATGGACCTCAATCTCGAGCAGCTTCGGCCCATCGACCCCTTTTATCCCATGCTGGTGACCTTCCACATGGACCTCGCCGTCCGCGCCCGCATGGCGCCCAACCTCATCGAGGACACCATCCGCCGCGACGTGCACGCCCTCGCCCCCGAAACCGCCGTCGAAGACCTCGAGCCCCTGCAGCAGGTCGTCGATGATTCCATGGGCGGCCAGACCATGGCTGCTCGTCTCCTCGGCATCTTTTCCCTGGCGGCTTTGCTGATCGCCATCGCCGGCATCTACGGTCTGCTGGCGTACTCCGTCAGCCAGCGCACCCGCGAACTCGCCGTTCGCATCGCCCTCGGCGCGCAGCGCGACGACATTGTTTGGCTGGTTCTGCGCCATGCGCTCATTCTCCTCGGCGTGGGCGGCGGTATCGGACTCATCGTGGCCTGGGGGGCCGGCGGATTGATGCGCTCTTACCTGTATGGCGCGCACGGATGGGACGCAGCCACGATTCTGCTCGTCCTGCTGGTCCTTGGATCCTGTGGTCTCGCCGCCAGCTACCTGCCAGCGCGCCGCGCCGCCCGCGTCGATCCCATCGAGGCTCTGCGCAGCGAATGAGGCTCCGCCGCGCACGTGCGTCTTGTCACAATTGATCTGGAAGGGAACTTCAGGGCATCGGCTCGCGCCCCATTGCCGACTCTCAAATATTACGGCTGAGAAACCGGCGCAATGCTGGGCTTGGCCCGCTCAGCCACCTGCAACGCATGAATCCGGAAGGCCGCAAATGCACCGCGGCATACCACGTACGCCGCCAACACTCCAAACGCCAGTGCAGCCAGTATGGCGCAAATCAACATCAGCACATCAACCGGATTTTGCATTCCCAGCCCGTCTCCCGCCGAAGCATGCATTCATCCCGCAAAACTCCAATCGCAGTCACAGGACAGCCGCTTCGTCCTCGTACGATGCTATTGTTAGCAGAAATAGCTTCGAATTGACTCTGATTTTTGTTGCTGAATAAGATACCGGTAGGGTTTCGTTCCAGTTTGAATCAACTAGTACCCTTTTGCATCAGACACTTGCAGGGCACTGCGACTTTTGTTGTACTTCCTGCCATCACCAACCCGGATTCCTCCTGATTCATGGCTATTTCCCACATCACCGTGCGGGGCGCCCGGCAACACAACCTGCGCGATATCGGCGTCCGCATTCCGCGGAATACCCTTACCGTAGTCACCGGGCTCTCCGGCTCTGGCAAGTCCTCGCTCGCTTTCGACACCATCTACGCCGAGGGCCAGCGCCGCTACGTCGAAACTCTTTCCGCCTACGCCCGGCAGTTCCTCGACCAGATCGAGCGGCCCGACGTGGACTCCATCGAAGGCCTCTCGCCTGCGATTTCGATCGAACAGAAGACCACCAGCCGGAGCCCGCGTTCCACCGTCGGCACCATCACCGAGATTTACGACTACCTCCGTCTGCTTTACGCTTCGATCGGCGTCCCGCATTGCCCCAATTGCGGCCGACAAATCTCCCGCCAATCCGCCGAGCAGATCGTCGAGCGCATCCTCGCCTTCGGGCAGGGCGAACGCGTCATTCTTTACGCGCCCGTAGTCCGCGGCAGGAAAGGTGAGTTCAAAGACCTCCTCGACAAGCTCGATCAGCAGGGGTTCCGCGCGCGTGTCGACGGAGAAGTGCGCGACCTCTCGGAATCGCTGAACCTCGATAAGCGTAAGAATCACACTATCGAAGCCATCGTTTACCGCGCGGTGCTCAAGCCCGGCATCGAAAAGGCCCTCACCGAATCCGTTGAGCGCGCGCTGCAAATGGCCAACGGCCTCGTGCTCGTCGCCGCGCAGGGAAGCGAACAACTCTATTCTTCCTCGATGGCCTGTCCCGACTGCGGCCTGGACGTACCCAGGCTGGAGCCGCGCAGTTTCTCCTTCAACAGCAGTTACGGCGCCTGCCCTGAATGTCACGGTCTCGGCAGCATCTACGATTTCGATCCCGCGAAAGTCATCGCCGACTGGTCGCGCCCCTTGCTCGATGGCGCGCTCGGCCCCGGCTCCGCATCGCAATACCTCATCCGGCTCATCCAACTGGCCGCGCAACGCTACAAAATCGACCTGAAGCAGCCCTTCGAGCAGCTTTCGCAAAAACATCAGGACCTTCTTCTTCATGGTCCCGGACAGGCTGAAGCTCCGCGCACCGGTTTCCACGGGATCCTGGCATATCTCCGCGATTCGCTCGACGAAGCCAAGTCCGACGCCTACCGCGAATGGATGATGCAATACATGTCGGCTTCCGACTGCCCGGCATGCCACGGCCTCCGCCTGCGCCCGGAGTCGCTGGCTGTCAAGGTCGATGGCATGTCCATCGCCGATTTCACCGCGCTGCCCATGGACCGCGCGCTGGCCCGAGCGGAGGCGGTCCCGTTTACCGCGCGGGAAGCGCTCGTGGCTGAGCGCCTCCGCCGCGAAATCGTCGAGCGCCTGCAATTCCTGAACGCCGTTGGCCTTGGTTATCTTTCGCTGGACCGGAATGCCGCCACGCTCTCCGGAGGCGAAGGCCAGCGGATTCGTTTGGCCACGCAAATCGGCTCGCGTCTCCGCGGCGTCCTCTACGTCCTCGACGAGCCGTCCATCGGCCTGCACCAGCGGGACAACCAGCGTTTGATCCACGCCCTCGAGTCTCTCCGCAATCTGGGCAATACCGTCCTCGTCGTCGAGCACGACGAGGAAACCATACGCCACGCCGACTACATCCTCGATCTTGGCCCTGGAGCCGGCCGTCTCGGCGGTCAGGTCGTCGCCGAAGGTCCTCCCGCGGCCATCATGAGTGCACCGGCCTCGCTCACAGGCCGGTATCTTGCCGGCGAAATCTCCACGCTGCACCGTCTGGTCCCACGCCTGCTCACGGGCAAGTGGATCACTGTCGAAGGCGCGCGCAGCCACAACCTGCAGAATCTAACCGTGCGGTTTCCGGTTGGGGTTATGACCGTCGTCACCGGCGTCTCAGGTTCAGGCAAAAGTACGCTGGTCAACGACATTCTCTATCGTGCACTGGCCCGTGAGCTCTACGGCTCGCGCGAAGCTCCCGGCGAGCACACTCGCATCCGCGGCTTCGAGAACCTCGACAAAGCCGTCCGCATCGACCAGTCGCCCATCGGACGCACGCCGCGATCGAATCCCGCTACGTACACCGGCGTCTTCACCGCCATCCGCGATCTCTTCGCCATGCTTCCGGAATCGCGCGAGCGAGGCTACAAGCCGGGCCGCTTTTCCTTCAACGTGCAGGGCGGCCGCTGCGAAGCCTGCCAGGGGGAAGGGCAGCGCCGCATCGAGATGAGCTTCCTTCCCGATGTCTACGTCCACTGCGAAGTCTGCAATGGACGCAGGTACAACCAGGAAACGCTCGCTGTGAAATTCAACGGTTATTCCATCGCCGACATTCTCGATCTGACCATCGAGGATGCGCTCCCCGTCCTTGCCGACATTCCCCAGGCGCGCCAAAAACTCCAAACCCTGGTCGATGTCGGTCTTGGCTACATCCATCTTGGCCAGGCAGCCACCACGCTTTCCGGTGGCGAAGCACAGCGCATGAAGCTCGCCCGCGAGCTCTCCAAGCGCCAGACCGGCCGCACCCTTTATCTGCTCGACGAACCCACCACCGGCCTTCACTTCGACGATGTGCGCAAGCTGCTCGAGGTTCTGCACCGGCTGACCGACCTTGGCAACACGATCATCATCATCGAGCACAACCTCGACGTCATCCGCAATGCTGACTGGCTCATCGACCTGGGTCCCGAGGGCGGGGAAGGCGGCGGCCGGGTCGTCGCCGAAGGGCCGCCTGAGCAGGTTGCCGGCGTCGCCCAGTCGTGGACTGGTAAGTATCTCCGCCGCTATTATGCGAAAGCCGGGGACGGCGAGACAATCGGGCTGGCGGGTCTTTCCTCCCGCAACGCGCGGAAATCTGCCAATCCATCCCGGTTGAAAGCCAAACCCCGAAAAGAGACGCTGCAATGACCCTGAACGAACCCACGAACCCTGAGCGTCCCGTACACCAGAATTCCGACCAGGAGGACACCAGCGCCGTACCTGATCGGGAAGTTGCGTCAGACGCCCAGTATGAAACCGGCCCAGTGTCCTCGTCTCTCTCTCAGCGTATTGAACCTGCCGAGCCCCCACTCTATTCCTGGCCACCCGCGCAGGAGCCGCTCGTCGCGATGCAAGCCCCTGTCGCGCCGCCCCCGCCGCGGCTGCTGCCGAATATCGGCCACGCGGTCATTTTCGGAGTTATCGCAGGCTTCACCCTGATGACCGGCGCCCTCACCACCTTTCTCACGCTGATGGCCGTCGAGCACGTCTCGCTGCACACCTTCCAGACCAGAATGGTGCGCAACGTTTCCTGGGCCATCGCCGCGCAGGCAGTTTGGTACATCGAACTCTGGGCCGTCGTCATTCTGGTCTTCAGTCTTTGGTGGGGACGGTCGCTTTTTAAGGGTGTTAGCTGGAATGCTGTCAACGCACGCCGCTGGTTTTTTCGTCTGGCGGGCATCGGTCTCGCCACCGGCGCAGTTATCGCGCTCGCCGGCAACTTCGTTCCCATCCCCCACACCACGCCGATCCTGAAGGACATCCAGACTTCGACCACAAGCGCCTGGGTGCTGATGGTCTTCGGTATTACGCTGGCTCCCCTGACCGAAGAGCTCGCTTTCCGCGGCTTCCTCCTTCCGAGCCTCATCAACGTCTTTCGCTGGATGCAGCGCCGCCGGATGATCGGCGAAGGAGTTGTCCGCGGTTTCGGTATCCCGCTTTCGATCGTGATCACCTCTGCTGTTTTTGCCCTCGTTCATTCCGCTCAGGTCTCTCACGCCTGGGGCCCCGTGCTGCTCATCGGACTGGTGAGTGTGGTCCTGTGTATCGTTCGCCTCCGCACCAGTTCCGTTGCCGCTGGCGTCGTGGTGCACGCCTCGTACAATTTTCTGTTGTTCGCTGCGCTCCTTTACCAGACCGACTGGTTCCGTCACCTGAGCAAGCTGAAGGGCTAGGGATAGTCGACGCGATGCCGAAGCATCCCCTGAGTGGCGGGCGCGAAGCGGGTTCGTCCGCAAGGCAAAGGTCGCCGCGCTTTCGCACTGCGCGCACAGCCGGTCTGGCGCTCTTTCTGTTGGCCAGCCTCAACCTCTTCAATTTCATTGACCGTTACGTGTTGCCCGGGGTCCAGCCGCTCATCCAGCGTCAGTTCCACATCAATTTCGCGCAGGCAGGCACGCTCACCTCCGCCTTCTTCTTCACCTACATGCTCATCGCACCGCTCACCGGATGGCTCGGCGACCGGCTGCCCCGCAAGCCCCTCATCATCGCCGGCGCTTTGCTGTGGAGTGCAGCGACCCTTTCGACGGCGCTCGTCCACAGCTACACCACGCTGCTCATCCGCCACGCCATCGTCGGCATCGGCGAAGCCACCTTCTCCATCTTCGCGCCTGCCATGCTCGCCGACTTCTATCCCGAAGAAGACCGCAACCGGGTCCTTACCATCTTCTACTTCACTATCCCGGTTGGCGGTGCCCTGGGATATATCCTGGGCGGCGTTCTCGGCCAGTCTTACGGCTGGCGCGCGCCCTTTTACATCGCCGCTGGGCCTGGTGTTCTCATCGCCCTCTTCTTCTGGCTCTTTGTCCGAGAGCCCCAGCGCGGCGCTGCCGACACCCTGGCCACCACTCATGCCCGCGCCAGCTTCTCCGGCCTCTTTTTGAATCCGGCCTTCTGGTCCGCCACGCTCGGCATGGCCATGTGGACCTTCGCCGTCGGCGGCATCTCCGCGTTCCTGCCCACGTTTTTTCAGAATATGGGCCACTTCTCGCTCGCCCACGCCGACCTGGCCACCGGCGAAATCACCGCCGTCGACGGCCTTCTCGCCACCATTGCCGGCGGCTGGATCGCCCAGCTTTGGCTCAGACGCAATCATCGCGCCCTTTATTACGTCTCCGCATGGAGCGCCATCCTCGCCATCCCTTTCGGGGTCCTCGTCTTCTTCGGCCCCATGCGCTGGATGGTCCCCGGCGCCTGGCTCGCCGAGTTTTGCCTCTTCCTGAACACTGGCCCGCTCAACACCGCCATCGTCAATTCCGTCTCTGCGCCCATCCGCGCCACGGCCATCTCCGTCAACCTTTTTGTCATTCATCTGCTCGGCGATTTCCCTTCGCCGCACCTCATCGGTTGGGTCGGTGACCGCCGCGGCCTCAGCGCCGGCCTTGGCATCACGCTCGTCTCGCTCGCGCTCTCCGGCTTCATCCTCTTCTTCGGCGCCCGCTTCGCTCCACGCCTGCCTGATCTGGAAAATAATCTGTCATCCTGAAAATGAACCGTCAGCAAAGTGGAGCGCGCGTTGGGCGCGGTCTACGCAGTCGAAAGACCTGCATTTCAACTCAGCCATGGTTTTGCCGATCGCTTTCGCCATCCTCCTCTGGCTCCTCGCCGCCTTCTGGCTCCTCTGCGGCCTCACCGCTCTCCGCGGCCTTCGCCGCGTCCCGAGACTCCGGGACATCTCGTGGACTCCGCCCGGCGGCGAGCCGTCCCCGCGAATCACCGTCATCATCCCCGCCCGCAACGAAGCCGCCGCCATCGAAGCCACCCTCCGCTCCCTCCTGGCTCAGACCATCCCCGTCGACATCGTCGCCGTCGACGACCGCTCCACCGACGCGACCGGCGCCCTCATGGATCGCATCGCCGCCGAACCTCTCCCATCCGGCAAATCGCTGCGCGTCCTCCACGTTCAGCAACTTCCCGAGGGCTGGCTCGGCAAGCCCCACGCCATGGCCTTCGCCGCGCGCCATGCCACCACGCCCTGGCTGCTCTTCACGGATGCCGACGTTCTGTTCGCCCCCGACGTGCTCGGCCGCGCCCTGCGCTTCGCCGAGGAATCCCAGGCCGATCACCTGGTCCTGATGCCCACGCTGATCCTCAAATCCACGGGCGAGCGCGCCATGGCCACCTTCTTCCAGGCGCTCTCGCTGCTTTGGTGGCGTCCCTGGCGCATCGCCGACGCGCGCACCCGCGACTCCATCGGCATCGGCGCCTTCAATCTCATCCGCTCCGAGGTCTACCGCGCCGTCGGCGGCTTCGAGGCGCAGCGCTTCCAGGTCCTCGACGACGTGCGTCTTGGCGTCGAAGTCAAGCGTGCCGGCTATTGTCAGCGCATCGTCTTCGGCAGGGACCTCATCCGCCTCCACTGGGCGCCCGGCGCGCTGGGCATGGCCCGCAACCTTACCAAGAACCTCTTCGCCGGATTCGGCTTCAACCCCGCGTTGCTGCTGGGCGCCTGCCTCGGCCTGGGGTTGATCTGCTACGCACCTCTCGCCGGGCTCTTCTTCTCCTGGCCGATGCGCATCGCCGCGCTGCTCTCGCTCGCCATGATCGCCCTCCACTATCGCCTCGCCGGCCGCTATTTCAGCGGACTCAGCACCGCCTGGGCGCTCACCCTGCCGGCCGCCGGAATTTTGGTCCTCTACGCCATGCTTCGTTCCATGATCCTCACCCTCACCCGCCGTGGCATCGTCTGGCGCGGCACCTTCTACCCCCTCGCGGCTCTGCGCCGGGAATCTCGCCCGGTGCGCTAACCTCTGTTCTGCGCGAAGCGCCGCCCGCTGGACGCGCAGTCCCGCCGCCACTCCGGCCGTCTGCGTTAGTTGCCCGACTTTGCGCGAAGCGCGGCCGCCTGAACGGCCAGTCCCCCTGTAAACTAGAGACGAGGCCTCTATGCCGGAAATCCACCGCCGCAAGACCGTCACTGTCAACGTCGGCTCTGTCCGCGTCGGCTCCGACGCCCCCGTCGTTGTGCAGTCCATGACCAACACCGACACCACCGACGTGGCCGGCACCATCCAGCAGACCGCTGAGCTCGTCCAGGCCGGCTCGGAACTGGTCCGCGTCACCGTCAACAACGACGACGCCGCCCAAGCCGTCCCGTACATCGTCGAAGGCCTCGCGAAGCAGGGAATTCACGTCCCCATCATTGGCGACTTCCACTACAACGGCCACCTGCTGCTCAAGAAGTATCCCTCCTGCGCGCGCGCCCTCGCCAAATACCGCATCAATCCCGGCAACTGCTCCATCGGCCGCAAGGACGACGAAAACTTCCGCACCATGATCGAGTGCGCCGTCGAGAACCAGAAGCCCGTGCGCATCGGCGTCAACTGGGGCTCGCTCGACCAGGCTCTCCTCACCCGCCTCATGGACGAAAACTCAAAGCTCCCCGATCCCGTGCCTGCCCGCGACGTCATGCTCGAAGCCATGTGCCGGAGCGCGCTCGACTCCGCCTCCGCGGCCGAGCGCTACGGCCTCCGCCACGACCAGATCATCATCAGCGGCAAGGTCTCCGGCGTCCGCGACCTCCTCGACGTCTACACCATGCTCGCCGCCCGCTGCGACTATCCACTGCACCTGGGCCTCACTGAAGCCGGCATGGGCATGAAGGGCATCGTCGCCTCTACCGCCGGCCTCGCGCCGCTGCTGCTCCAGGGCATCGGCGACACCATCCGCGTCTCGCTCACCCCCAGGCCCGGCTCCAGCCGCACCGAAGAAGTCCTCACCGCCCAGCAGATTCTGCAGTCCCTCTCGATCCGCAGCTTCGCGCCGCAGGTCACGGCCTGCCCCGGCTGCGGGCGCACCACCAGCACCTTCTTCCAGGAGCTGGCCCAGCAAATCCAGGACTACCTCCGCACCTCCATGCCCGTCTGGCGCGCGCAATATCCCGGCGTCGAAGAGCTCAAGCTGGCCGTCATGGGCTGCGTCGTCAATGGCCCCGGCGAGTCGAAGCACGCCAACATCGGCATCTCGCTCCCCGGCACCTTCGAGGAGCCCAAAGCCCCCGTCTACGTCGATGGCCGCCTGATGACCACCCTCCGCGGCGACACCATCGTCCAGGACTTTAAGAAGATCCTGGATGACTATGTCCGCACGCGATATGGAGCCGAGAAGGAACTCGAAACCACCGTGGTTTAGGAACCGGCGCGAAGCGCGGTCGCCTGAACGGCTAGTTCCACTTCGGCTCGCGCTTCTCCAAAAACGCCGTCACGCCCTCGCGGAAATCCCCATGCCCGCGCATCTGCACGCTGGCCCGAATCGCCCCATCCACATCGTCCAGCAACCGCCGCTCCGCAAACCGGCTCAGCAGCCGCTTCGTCGCCGCCATCGCCGCGGGACTGTTCCGCGTCAGCTTCTCCGCCACCGACCGCGCCTCGCGCATCAGCTCCGGTTCCGGAACCACGCGGGTCACCAGCCCCAGCGCCGCCGCTTCCTCCGCCCCAATCAGCCGCCCCGTCAGCAGCAGATCGCGCGCCCGCTTGTCCCCAATCTGACTCCGCAAATACGCCGACACAATCGCCGGAATGAACCCGATCCGCACCTCGGTGTACCCGAACTTCGCCTCCGGCACAGCCAGCGTCAGATCGCAGATGGTCGCAATCCCCATGCCGCCCGCAATCGCCGCCCCATTCACCGCCGCAATCGTCGGCTTCGGCAGCTCGTACAGCGTCCGCAACAGTGTCGCAATCCGCTCTGCATCGGCCAGCGCCGCCTCTTCGCCGGCGCCCACGTTCGCGCGCAGAACCTCCAGGTCCAGCCCCGCGCAAAACGCCGATCCCGCGCCGGTAATCACCACCACGCGAGAGTGAGGATTCGCCCCCGCCGTCTGCAGCGCCTGCGTCAGTTCCTCGATCAATTGCGGCGTCAGGGCATTGCGCTTCTCCGGGCGGTTCAGCAGGATCGTATGTACACCCGCTTCGGTTTGCGTGTGCAGCGTCTCGTAATGGCTCACAATCAGTTCTCCGGGCAAACGTTCCAGCTTACGGCATTTTGAGTCCGGGAAAAAGATTTACCTGCACTGCGTCACCAGCGCCCACGCGACAATCGTATCGCCGTGGCGTCCCGACGACCGTTCCACCTCCGCATTGGCTTCGGCTTCCAGCTCGTGGGAGTCCAGATGGAGTTCGCAACCGGCAACCTCCTCGTCGCTCGCTCCCTCGAAGCACAATTCACAGACTCCCAGCCCATCTTCCGTACGCAGCGGCAGACCGAATACCCGGCAGGTGATCGGCCGTTCATTGTAGAGATCGCACATCCCCGTCTGCGGATCCAGCACCGGACACGGCTCATCGTTGGCGAAGCTCTCGAACTCCTCGCCGCGACCGGGATCCAGGATCCCGGTGCGTGCATCTCCTGGGAAATTGGTTCCCAGGCGCGCCACGGCTTGCCGTGCCCGCTCGAGCACGGCCCGCGCGCGCTGAGGGTCACTCTCTGCGAGCGCCTCCAGCCCGGCGCGCAGCCGTTCCGCATCCAGTTGCGATATCGCAAACACGCCGATGCAGCATTGCGTGCAGCCTGGCGCGCACTTTACCCACGCGCCGGCGCGCCCAGTTGCTTCGGCAGCCGCTGCATTCACAATCTGTACCAGGCGTCGATCGCTCGCAGGGATCACAACGTCAGCATAGTCTTTTAGAATTGCAGCCGAAGCTCTCCCGTCAGCATCCTCGGCGTTACATAATGGGTTCCGCTGAAGGTCGACAGGAAATTGTAGAGCGCATACTTATTGGTCACATTCACCGCTGTGAACGTCGCGCCGAGTTTGTAATGATCACCGTGAAAGAGATTGTCCTCACCCAGCGACATATCAAACAGGCTCCGCGAATCGATTCGCGGCGGGTTCCTGTCGTTGTCCCCGGTGTACGGTGCGGGAATCTTCACCAAATCCGAGCTGTACTGCGACGCGAGGCAGGCGCTGGGCAGCGGATGTCCGATCGTCGCTTTGACACCGTCGCAGGACAAGCCCGCTTCGAACTCCTCATCCGCGTCCAGCCCGCTCAAATTCACCGCCGGCTGCCCATTGATGTACATCGAAGTGCTGGCGCAAGCACTGTTGGGGTCATTCGACAACGGATTGAAGCAGGGCACCGCCCCGGCTACCAGCCCGCTGTCGTAGCGCCAGTTGAAGCTGTACCACGGTGCGCGTTTCCACGGCAGTTGGTACTGGAAATGCGTTGTCTGGTTAAAGCGCTCGTCGTGGTCGATGCGGAAGGGCAGCCCTGTTTGTCCAACCGTCGCGCCCGCGCCGCCCACCTGCGGCGGGAAGAAGCGCGCCGCCACCGACGACATCGCCGTATAGGCGCTGAAGCCATGAATCGGTGTCACCGTCACGCGCGCCGCGTACCCAGGAATCTTTGACTGCTTCCACTCGATGGGGAAGGTAATCGGCGTATTCCCCAGCACGCTGAAGTCGTAGCCGTTCCGCGTGTACTTCCAGATGTACTCGCCATTCACCACGATATGGCGCGCGAACACCTGCTGCAGTCCCAGGTGATACTCGTTGCGGTACCCGGGCGAAAGAGGGGCCGAATGCGCGGCGGTGCACAGCAGCAGCGGGTTCAGCACTGGATTCAGGCATCCGTTGCTCGACAGCACCAGGTTCTCGTTGAACGGCGTCTCCAGCGTGCGCGCGTAGGAAGCCCGCAGTACCGTATTCGTCTTCTTCACCGTGTACGACCCGCCCAGCCGTGGCTCCGCCTGCGTCGCATCGGTCAGCCCGTCGTACACATCGCCGCGCAGGCCCAAATTGAACAGCCAGTCCCCTTTGGTCAGGATGTCTTCAACGTATTGCGAGAACTCGCGTACGTCCGCATGTCCGTGGAAATCGTACAGTCCGCCGCCCCGTGTCAGATCGTAAGGCAGCAAGTACGTGCATGGCGGCCCGGTCGGCACATTGCCCGCCATGCAGCCCAGCGAGGCGAGGTAGCCGGGCGCCACAATGCCCAGCGTGTCATTCTCGTTCAGAAACGTGGAGTAGTATTCGAGGCCCGCTTTCACGTCGTTGATCCCGTGTACCCACGCGATGTCCGTGTGCACACCCGTATTCGTCAGGTTGCGCGCCTGGCCCACCGTTTCCTGCTGCACCGGCCCAAGGTCCTCGAAGGGGTCAGGACTCGGATAGTAGTTGTAGCCGTCCCGCCGGAAATACGTGATCACGTTCCACACCAGGTGCTGGTTCACGATCCGCGTGTAGCTGGGCGCCAAATCCACGGTGCCGATCTTCGACCGCTGATCCGTCTGTCCGGGCACCGGAGTACCCGCCAGATTCACGCGGCCGAAATTCAGGTTGTCGTACGTATTCGGGTTCTGAAACCACGACCGCGAGTAGTTGAAGTTCAGGTGCAGCGAATTCGCCGCATTGATCGTGTAGTCCACGCGATCGAAAATGTTCTCTTCGTTCCCCTTGTCGTGCAGGATCGCGAATTCAGGCCCATCCAGAAATCGCCCGGTGTTTAAACCGGTTGCGGTGAGGAAATTGCCCCACTTCTGGCCGCCATACCCCAGGCTCCCCCCGCCCTGCACCGTCCCGAACGAGCCGTAGGAGACATTCCCCGCGCCGGTCGGTTTGGTGTCGCCCTGGCCCGACCGCGTTGTCACATCGATGACCAGGCTTGTCTTGTCGCCATACTGTGCCGGCGGCGCGCCCTCGATCACCTGCATCGACTGCACAGCCTGATCAGGCAGTTCATTCGAGAAGGTCTTGCTCTGCTGATCGGTGATCGGCTGGCCGTCGACGCTGAAGGAGTTTTCGGCATGATCGCCCAACCCGTGGAACATGCCGTTTGAATCGGCAGTCACACCGGGCGAGGACAGCGTCACCAGCGAGCTCAGCCCCGAGGACACGCTCTCCAGCGGGATCTCCGCAAACGCCCTGCGGTCGATATCGGTGTCCATGTTGGAAGCGTTGCTTACCAGCTCCTGGCTGGTCACCTGCACGGTTTCAGTGGCCGTACCCACGGTCAGCGTCACCTGCTGGTTTACTGGCGTCACGGAGCGCACTGCGACCGTCCGCGACCATGTGTTGAAGCCCTTCATCGTCACCATCAGGTGATACATGCCAAACGGTACATTGGGAAAGCTGAACGCTCCCGCCTGGTTGGTCCTGACGGTCCGCTGATACTGGCTGACCGGATTATCGATGCTGACGGTAGCGCCGGGAACCACTGCGCCGGTTGGATCTGAAACGCTCCCGTTCACCGTGTCTGACGTCGTACCGGACTGCGCAGCAACTCGCAGCCCGCAAAACAGAATTGTGAACCCTACCAATACAAAGACAGATACGCGGCGCAGCAAAATACGCATACGCGGCCTCCTTATGCTTTCGAAGAAATGCCAGCAAATCGACGTCTACGCAGAAAACGCAGACGGTGCAGGCGGAGGCCGGCTGATCAGCCGAAAGAATAACGCGGCGCGCGGCATCTGAATACGCCGCACCGGGGCCACCGGTTCTACCCTGCCTACGCTGAAAGGCACGGTAATCGGCTGAACCACGTGCGCGATGCTGTGCACGGTGACGCACAAGGCGCAGTCGGGATCAATTTTCCCGTCGCGATGGAAATGCGCTGCCTGAATCGTCCCGCTCATCAGGATGAGAGCCGCGCAGAGCCCAACCAGCAGCTTAGTCCACACGGATTGCGGTCTTGCCGAAACGGAGCGCATCTTCTTTATTTGACTATACCTGGGTCGGTCGTCGCAAACCGGCTCCGCCGCAGTCCCGGGACCATCGCCTCCATTCGATGCGTGTCGCCGGACATCTTTTGTCCTGAGCATTATTTTCCTCGACGCCTTTCCAGGAGTGGAGGACCTCAGCTTCTGTCTGCGTCCTGCCTGGCGCTCCGTTCGGAAAGCAGCCGTCGCCCCCGTGCCATGGCCCAGGTCAACAGATCCGCGTATTCCGCGCGATGGCGCACCGTATCGTTGCGCGTCTTCCGTGCCATCGCCAAGCCTCTGTGGTCCTCGATCAGGAATTCTCAGTAATCTCCGTGTTGAAGACCAGGGATTTCGCCTCCGGCTTGGTCAACCCCAAAACCCCTGCCGCCCTATCGAAAGGAACCTGCTGCCGTCCCCGCTTGACACCGTGCCTCTTCCCGGTAAGCTAAAAGATTCCCGTCCGGCACAGCTCGCGGACGGATTCGGGGGCGCTCCTTCTTGAACATCCGGGTCTTCTATCATGACAAGTGTTTCGACGGCGCCTGCTCGGCTTCGCTCTTCAGCCGCTTCCACCGCGAGTGCATCCGTCCCGACGCATCCTACGAGTTCTGCGGCCTCGTGCATCGCGCCGGCGCGCTGTTCAACGAAGCCGACTTCACCGGCGACGAAAACGCCATCGTCGATTTCAAATACTCCGCCTCGCCGCGCATCACCTGGTGGTTCGATCACCACCTCAGTGCCTTCCTCACGCCCGAGGACCATCAGGATTACCTTCAGGGCCTGGCGGACGGTCGCTACGGCGACCGACGTTTCTACGATCCCAATTACATCTCCTGCACCAGCTTCCTCGCCCACATTGCGTCCACGCGCTTCGGCTTCAATGCCGCGCCCGTCGCAGATCTGATCAAGTGGGCCGACATCGTCGACGGCGCGCTCTACACCAGCGCTCAATCGGCGGTGGAAATGCCCGAGCCGGCGATGAAGCTGACCCTCATCATCGAGTCCACCCAGGACCCGACGTTCATGCCGCGCCTCATCCCCCTGCTCACGCGCATGAGCCTCCAGCAGGTCCTCGATCAGCCCTGGATCGCCTCGCTCCTGCCGCCGCTCCTCGATCGCCACGAACGTGCCATCGAGCTCATCCGCTCCCGCTCGGAGTCGAAGCAGGGCACCATCTTCTTCGACATCTCAGACCACCCCAGCGAGGGTTACAACAAATTCATCCCGTACTATCTCCACCCGGAAGCGACCTATTCGATCGGCTTATCGAAATCCAGCTTCCGCACCAAGGTCTCCGTCGGCTCCAACCCCTGGACCAAAACGAAGCCCGAAGACATGGTGAACCTCGCCACTATCTGTGAGCGCTACGGCGGAGGAGGCCACGCCCGCGTCGGAGCCATCTCCTTCCCGCCCGACCGCGAAGACGACGCCCGCCGCGCCGCCACCGAAATCGTCGCCGAGCTCCGCGCGCACGACTCGGCCCTCCCGAAGTGAATAATCGCGCCTTGTCCAGCATCGCTACGCCCGACTGGTCGACCCTGCCCGCTCCTGAAGATGACGGTGCAGCGCGCCACTTGTCCGGTATGAGTGTTCCGTCCATCGCTCTCCCCGCCACCGACGGGTCGACCCTCGATTTGTCAGCGCTCCCAGGACGCGTAGTCCTCTACGCCTATCCCCGCACCGGCCGTCCCGGCGAGCCCAACCCCGACGGCTGGGAGGCCATTCCCGGCGCCCGCGGCTGCACCCCGCAAAGCTGCGCCTTCCGCGACCACTTCGCGGAACTCCAGAGTCTCGGCGTCGACCACGTCTTCGGCCTCTCCGCCCAGGACGCTCCGTACCAGCGCGAAGCCGCCGAACGCCTCCACCTGCCGTTCCCGCTCCTCTCCGACGAGCACCTCACGCTCACCCAGGCCCTGCGCCTGCCCACCTTCACCACCCACGGCATGACGCTGCTCAGGCGCCTCACGCTCATCCTCCGCGACGGCGTCATCGAGCACGTCTTCTACCCCGTCTTCCCCCCCGACCGCAATGCCGCCGACGTGGCCGCGTGGCTGCGTGCGCATCCAGTCTGACTCGCCACTCCGCAGCGCCAGGCCTATACTCGACAGAACCCCAGCCGCACCCGCATTCAATGCCAACCCCAGGCCTGCGGCGCCCTAGGAGAATCCGCATGTACGACATGAAGAACCTCGCCAAACTCAAGTCTCTCGACCAGAACGCCCCCGACGCCGCCAAGGCATTCTGGGCCTTCGACAAAGCCGCCATGGCCCCCGGCGCCATCTCCAGCAAACACAAAGAACTCATCGCCCTCGGCGTCGCGTTCACTACCCAATGCCCTTACTGCATCGAGATCCACGCCAAGCGGGCGAGGGAAGCCGGCGCCACCGAGCAGGAAATCTCTGAAGCCGTCTTCGTCGCGGCCGCCCTTCGCGCCGGCGCCGCCGTCACCCACGGCACCCACGCCCTCGCGGGCAGCCAGCCGTCACATTCCTAACCGTTTCATCCCTGCCTCCTGTCTGCTAAAATAAGGGGGAAAGGTTCACATCAGAGACATGCCCAAGCAGGGAATTCACCCCAATTACCACGAGATTCGCGTCGTCTGCGCGTGCGGCAACAGCTTTGCCACCAAGTCCACGCACAAGGGCGATATCCACGCGGAAATCTGCTCCAACTGCCACCCGTTCTTCACCGGCAAGCAAAAGCTGGTCGATACAGCGGGCCGCGTCGAGCGCTTCCGCCGCAAGTACGCCAAAGCGGAGCCCGCCGCCACGAAGTAGGGAACTGGCGGCACTCAAAGCCACAGGCCTCCGCCGCGGCGGGGGCCTTCGTTTTAGCGCTACCGGCTCATGAAGAAGCACTGGGACAACCCGATCGAGCACGCGATGCCGGAGCACACCCGCGTCCCGGCGTCGGTCCTGATCGGCAACGTCATCGTCGCTCCGGCTACCGTCCTCGCCCCCATGGCCGGCGTTACCGACACGGTCTTCCGCCGTTTCATCCGCAACGCCAGCGTGTTCTCGTCTGTTGCGAACCACCCTGATAATGTCGACGCCGAGATCACGAACCAGTCTTCCGGATGCGGTCTCATCATGACCGAGTTCACTTCGGCCGACGGCCTCTCCCGCATGCGGGAGTCCAAGCGCAAGCGGTACCTCACCTTCTACGACGACGAGCACCCCATCGCCGCGCAGCTCTTCGGCTCCAACCCCGCCACGCTGGCCGAGGCCGCCCGCATCGTTGAGGAGACCGGCTTCGACCTGGTCGACCTCAACCTCGGCTGCCCCGCCAAGCGGGTCGTCTCCTGCAATGGAGGCAGCGGGCTGCTGCGCGACTTACCGCTGATTGGCGAGATCTTCCGGGCTGTCCGGGCCGCCGTCCGCATCCCGTTCACGGTCAAGTTCCGCCTCGGCTGGAACGACAACCACATCGTCTGCGTGCCGCTGGCCCGCCTCGCCGAGGACTCCGGCCTGAACGCCGTCGCGCTCCACGCCCGCACCCGCGAGCAGGGCTACGCCGGCCAGGCCCGCTGGGAGCACATCGCCGAGGTCAAGGCCGCGGTCCGCATCCCCGTCATCGGCAACGGCGACGTCCGCACCCCCGAGGACGCCTGCGCCCTCGTCGCCGCCACCGGCTGCGACGCCGTCATGATCGGCCGCGCCGCCCCCGCCAACCCGTGGATCTTCCGCCAGATCGCCCAGTACACGGCCACCGGCCGCTACGACCTGCCGACGGACCAGGACCGGTACGGGATGATCCGGACCTACTTCCGGATGCTGGTCGAGGAGTCCAATCCAGAAGCGCCGGGCAAGATGAAGCAGTTCGCCTCCTGGTTCACCCACGGCGTCCCGGGCGGAGCGGCCCTGCGGAAGTCGATCTACGAGGCCCGGACCGGCACGGCCATCCTCGACGCCGTCGACCGCTTCTTCGGATCGGCTTCGGAACCACGGGTGCCCCACCCTTATCCGCAGGATAGGGTGGGTTCCGACGATCCGACCCCGTCACTCATCGCTTACGATTAGACCCTCCGGCGGGTCATCAAGGCCATATCGTGAACGAGTGGTAAACTCCGCTGACTTCAGGGGAGTTAGCGAAGGGGTTGATGGAGTGCCTAGAGGGTAAACATCACAGGGTGCCGACAACGTAAACAACGCGCCACGATGTTAGCTGGTGAGTCAGTCGGCGTGTCCCCGGCCGGGCTCAAGGAGCGTCGCGCCGTCTCCCATTTTGTCGTGGCATGATAAAGATCGTGAACGGCGACTTGCAGGCCGGGCCCCGATCATGAATTCGACCATTGCACAAGCACTATTTTTCGATGCGCACGCACGCGGAATACCTTCGACCTACGGATGGTTTTTCGATCCTGCCTTTCTCAACGCGCTGGCTGCAGTCGACCCGTCCGGGTCTACAAGCTCCAGAATCCTGCGCGGCGATGCGCTGGTTCATATGCTCTGCGGACGGATTGCCGCTGTGTCCAATGAGAAGAACGCTCAAAGCTCCACCTATAACTACGATATGGAGCTGTATCGAACGATCATTTGGGACCTTGCCGACGCATTCACCAGCCAGTGGCACACCGTAGACCTAGAGGAATTTCCCCTCTTACTCGCTAGGGGGCGCATCCATTGCATAGTCCTCCCAACGATGCCAACTGGCATCCGCGATGAAATCGATGGGCGACTCCGCGGAACAACTGGCTACTTGGGTAGCGTCACTCTGGATCTAGGCAATCCAATACAGTTGCAGCTATTTATCAATCAACTGGTTGATGACGCATTTGTGAAGAATGGTGCTGTTTACCTGGAGAGAAATTGGGAGGGGATCGACGACACCTTATTTGAAGGGGCATCGACTTTTGAGCCCGGAGGCGAAAAGCGTCTTCCGCCCATAGAATTCGCAGCCCAGCGACCTCCGATCCCAACAGTGCCGTCTTCCGACCGAGGGAAGGAAACCCTGGAGCGTTATCGCGGAAAACGGATCGCTACCATTGAGCAACGCGTGCTACAGGCGGTTGCCGAGTGGCGCGACCCTGACAGTAATTCGTTCGCCTTCTCGTCGTCCGCACCAGAAAATGCTGTTCTAGAGGCGAACTTGCCAGAAGCAAAATTTGTCCAGTACCTCCTAAATCCAGATCATCCAGTGGGTGCAGGCAAAGCGAAATTCTTTCGAGAGGTGTTGGGGATCGAAGCCAATGAGTGGCGGTATCTTGCCGCTCAATTTTATGAGGGTCTCCGTCGCATGGAACTATCAGATCTAAAGGTGAAAATATGGGAGGACGGTTTCGGCGCGAGCTTCAACTGCGTTCTGCCAATCGCTGGCTTGAATGGCAGGGTCGCCCACGTGCTTACCAACTGGATAATGAAACCGGGACAGTTGCCACAACTCTCGACCGCGCTTCCTGGAGAAAAGTCGGCAGATGCGGAGGGGGAGGAATCGCGCCCACAGTCCATTGTTTCAGGCAACCTGGAAGGTACTAAAAAGTGGGAAGAGTTATATCGACTTGCGGACGAAGCGGGTAATTCTGCGGCTGAACGGTGTGTCCCTACCCCGATGAAGGTCGCAGGATATGACGTCGAAATGGAGGGGATGTGTGGCTCCGCTTGGGTCCTAGTTCCGGATGCGCGTAGGGGCTTTGCGCGTTGGGTTGTGCGGACAAAGCATGGTTACACAAGCACACGAGGGGGTGCGAAGATCTTTGCGCTCCATCCAAGCCAATCGGTTGATCGCGCCGTGGCTTACGCTAAGGCATTCGCCTCAGTATTGAAACTTAACGGCATTGAATGCGGTTTCGATTTCATGCTTGATTAGCCGGGTGCCCCACATCTGCCCGGTTTTGGCAGATGGGTGAGGCCACTGCTCTATCCCTGCGGCGGTACCCACCACGTCTCCAGGGTCACGCGGGCGCTTTCTCTCGTCTGGTAATACTGAAAGCTTGACCACGCCCAGTCCTCGGGTTTCTCCGCCAGTCCCCGCTTCACAGGATTCCGGTGAATATACCGAAGCTCTCGATCCGCTTACGGTCGGTCATCACGTTGAAGTCGTAATATCTCGCCTGCCAGAAGGGCCGCTCGGGTGAGAGCCGCGATACGGAAACCTTCAGCGCCTGTAACGCCCGTGCGAGCGTGTCCCGGGCCGGCTCCGTCACCAGCAGATGCACATGCTCCGGCATGACCACATAGGCCATGACGACGAAGCTGTAACGGATGCGAGTCCGCTCCAGACACTGCTCAAACCGAGACCGCGCTGCCGCCGTGCCGAGGTAAGGCTTGCGGTGGTAGCAGCTGAAGGTGATGAAGTGGAAGTCTCCCGACGTCTGGTATCGGACCAAACCTCTGGTCATGAGCCGAAGATAAAGGAGATATGCGGGGCGTCAGGATTACCAGCGTTGTAAATGTGCCGGTTGAGGGTTTTGGCCTCCCACATCTGCCAAAACCGGGCAGAGCCATTCGGCTTCGCTCAGGCCAGGTTATGGGGCACCCGGCGACTTCGCTCAGGCCAGGTGTGGGGCACCCGGATGCCGGCGTTCTGCAGTCCGCTGGTCGGGGTTCTTGCCTTCCCACATCTGCCAGAACCGGGCAGAGCCATTCGGCTTCGCTCAGGCCAGGTGTGGGGCACCCGGCTGGCCAGCGTTAACGGTGCGCGAGCCCGTGCTTGAAAGAGGGAACGGTCCCCTCAGGCTCTGGCGCCACGCTGCCGTAGGCGGCCCAGCCCAGGCAAATCACCCACCCGACAATCGTCCATCCCAGCAGCAGGTTCGCCATCGTAATCCACGCCGCATGGCGGCTGTTCCTGTAGCCGGCCAGCAGGGCCGGGAGCAGGTAGACCAACATTCCGGCCACCAGGAGAACCAGGGCCAGAGGAGCCAGGACATCGACACCGCGCCGGGCCAGTTCGAGAGCCGGGACCAGCACCGCAATCAGGAACGCCGCGCCGAGCAGCAGGAATTCCGCCAGACGCTTCATCAGTCACCTCCCCAGGTGCTGTCGCCAGTTTAGTCAGCTTGTTTTCGGGTGAGATCGCAAAAATGAGCCGTTTTCCGTTACGCAAAAGCCAAATTGCCAACCGGCGCCGGGGAGCCAGGGACAGGGACACGGAGCGGAGGCCATACCATTTGTCTATGAGATTGCGCGGTCCGGTTTTGGTCCTGAAGCTGGCTGTTGCGGGTTTGTCTGTCTCGGCTCAGGCGGCCCATCCTTACCAGTACTTTCGGGTTGGGGCGAAGGAGAACGTGAGCGTTCATCCGCGGGCTGGGTATGCGCTGATGGGTGGGGGAACAGACCAGCCCGTTGCCTTCCAGTGGCTGTGCGACCGGGCTGAGGGCGGCGATTTCCTGGTGCTGCGCGCCTCGGGCACCGACGATTACGATCCGTGGATTCAGGGCATTTGTCACCTGAACTCGGTGGCCACGCTGATCATTCCGAGCCTGGCGGCTGCTCGTGATCCTTTCGTGGTCAGGACGATCGGGGAGGCCGCGGCGATCTTCATCTCCGGCGGCGATCAGTCGGAGTACATCCGGTATTGGGCCGGGACTCCGGTGGAGACGGCTCTGCGCCGGGCGGTGCGCCGCGGGGTGCCCATGGGCGGGACCAGCGCAGGGCTGGCTGTGCTTGGCCAGTACATCTACTCGGCCGAGAACGATTTGCCGAATGGCCCGAACCTGAGCTCGACGGTTGCGCTGGCGAACCCCTTGGCGCATCAGGTGACGATCGCGCCGGATCTGCTCGGCATTCCCATTCTGCGCGGCGTGATCACCGACAGCCACTTCGACACGCGCCATCGGGAAGGGCGTTTGCTGGTTTTCATGGCGCGGATCCTCGCTTCGGGCAAGGCCAGGCACGTCCAAGGGATTGGCATCGATGAAAAGACCGCCGTTCTGGTGAACGCAGATGGAGAAGCGCGGGTGGTTGGGAATGGGGAAGCGGATTTCTATGCCGCCTCAGGAAACCCGGATTGCAAGCCGGGCAGGCCTCTGAGTTTCGGCCCGGTGAGCGAACGCGTTGTACCCACGGGCGGCTCCTTCGACCTGGCGACGTGGCGCGGTGGCGGGGCGTCGTTCAGCCTCCTGGTGCAGAAGGGAAGAGTCAGCAGTGAGCGTGGGGGCGAGTGAGGCAGGAAACCGGCGCTTGGTAAGGGTAGTACAGGACGTATGCTGTGCCCGGTCGCACCGAAGCAACGGCTGACGCTGGAAATTCCGTCAGCCGCTGTTCGGAGATCTTTCGTGGGTTACGGCATTTTCAGAGATGCTGCGCCCCTTATGCGAATCACTTCGAGTCGCGGCTCGCTGGCGTCGACGCGATATCGCGGGTTCGGAGTACATCGGCTCTGAAAATGGATTAGCGTGCAGCGGCGGCTGCGGCGCGGATTTCGCGGTCTGCCTGCCGGAGCAACTGCTCAGCGTGGGCAGCATGGCCGGCCATATCCCAGTGGTTGGCGTGCTGGGCTGCGTGCAGGGATTCGAGCGCCTGATGAACGGCCTGATCGGCTGCCCCGAGGTTAGGGTGGCGTCCCCAATCCTGACCAATCGCGATACCGCAAGCGAGAACGGCCAGGCCGAGGAGAGCTCCTGAGGTGCGTGTCTTCCAATTCATGGACTACCTCCGTTGCCGAAGGCTACCAGAAGCCGACGGATTTGCGCCACAGGGCGAGAGTAAAAATTTGGACAGAGAAAACGGCCCGTCGATTGCGGTCGAGGCAATCGCCGACCCGCAGCGCAGTGCGGCTCATACCTGGGCCAGAGCCTGATCTAAATCCTGAAGGATATCTCCGATATCCTCAATTCCAACGGAGATACGCACGAGGCCCTCAGTGATCCCGAGGCGTTCGCGTTCATCGGGCGGCACGGCGGCATGCGTCGTTGTGGCGGAGTGGGAGATGAGGGACTCGACGCTGCCGAGCGATTCGCCGTTGGTGATCATGCGCACGCCGCGGAGGATTTTGTCGGCGTTGGCGCGGGAACCGGACTCGAAGGAGATCATGGAGCCGAAGCCGGACATCTGCCGCGTGGCCAGGTCGTGCTGCGGATGCGTGGGAAGACCCGGATAGAAGACGCGGCTGACTTTGGGGTGCTTTGCCAGGTATGAGGCGACCTGGCGGCCGTTCTCATCGTGCTGCTTCATACGGACGGCGAGGGTCTTGACGCCGCGCAGGATGAGCCAGCTCTCGAAGGGAGAAAGGATGCCGCCGGTGCACTTCTGGACGAAGCGGAAGTTCTCGGCGAGTTCGGGATTGGTGGTGACAAGGACGCCGCCGAGGCCGTCGGAGTGGCCGTTGAGGAATTTGGTGGTGGAGTGCATGACGACATCGGCGCCGAACTCGATGGGGCGCTGGAAATAGGGCGACATGAAGGTGTTGTCCACGCTCATGGGAATGCCGTGCTCGTGGCAGATGTGGCCGACGGCGCGGATGTCGGTGAGGATCATGAGGGGATTGGTAGGCGTTTCGATATGGACGAGCTTTGTGTTGGGGCGGATGGAGCGGCGGACGTTGTCGGGGTCGGAGGTATCGACGAAGCTGAATTCGATGCCGTGGCGGACGATGACCTGGGTGAAGAGGCGCGTGGTGCCGCCGTAGACGTTGTCGCCGCAAAGGACGTGATCGCCGGCGTGGAGCATCGTCACCAGCGCGGCGATGGCCGCCATGCCGCTGCCGAAGGCATGCCCGGAGGTGCCGCCTTCGAGCGAGGCGAGGCTGGCTTCGAGCGCGTCGCGCGTGGGGTTGGATACGCGGGAGTACTCCCATCCGCGATGCTCCTCGATGCCCTGGAGCTGATAGGTGGAGGTGAGGTAGATCGGGACGTTGACGGCGCCGGTGCGGGAGTCAGGCTCCTGGCCGGCGTGGATGGCGCGGGTCGCGAAAGCGTGCATAAAGACAGGGTATAGGGGATAGGGTATAGGGGATAGGGGATGCGGCTCTGTGTTGAGCGGCAGCACGGCAGGCAGGGATTGAAGGGAGATTGAGGCGGAGAAAGTCGGCTCGGCAGCCGGGAAGGGCTGCCGGGCCGCAATGAGCGTTATTGCTTCGCAGGCGGCGGAGGGATTCCGGGACCGTCCCCGAGCGAATAGACGACATTGATCTGGGTATGCACCGCGACGGTCTTGCCATCCAGCAGGTATGGCTTGTACCTCCAGGTGCGCACGGCATCCAGAGAAGACTGCTGCAGCTGCTGCGGACCGGAGACCACGTCAACCTTCTCCACTTTGCCTTTCCTGTTGATCGTTGCATTCAGAACAACAGTGCCTTGTATACGGGCTTTCTTTGCGTCCGGGGGATATACGGGCGTCTCGCCCGCAATCCGTCGGCTCGCGGCAACGCCAGAAGAAATGTAGACCTTTTGTGGCGCCGGCGTTGCAGCCGCAGGAAACGCCGCTGGATGCAGTCCGAACGCGAGCGCGGAGCAGCAGGTGGCGAGTCCAAGCGCGGCGCAGGCGGCCAGCAGCGCGAAGCGCCGGACGCGATTCAGGGGCAGGGGGTGTTCCGTCAGTCTCATGAGTCTCCTCTCAAAAAGGGCGGTGTCGAAGATGCCGAGAGCGTGTGGGGTGATGAGCGGCGCGCCGGGGATGAGCCGGGAAGCCAGGCGCAGGAGCGACTGCCCGTAGGGAATCGCGCCGGACACCTCCGCGGCCATGCGATCGCAGGCGAGCTCGCGAGCTTCGGCAATGTGCCGGCGCGTGATCCAGACCGCTGGGTGCCATGCGATGGGCAGCGCCAGCGCTTCGCAGAGCAGGTTGGTGCGCAAATCCGCGCGGCGCAGATGAGCCATCTCGTGCGCCAGAATCGTTTCCAGATCGGCACGATCCAGGTTCGCAGCCATGGGCTCGGGAAACAAAATGAGAGGCCGGCGCACGCCCAGCGCAATCGAGCCGCCGATCTTTGCGGAAGACGCGAGAGAGACGCCGGAGACGCGGAAACGGTGCGAGCATTGCGCGAAAAACTGCGCCGCCTCTTCCGGAAGGCTCAGGGGACAGGCGCTCTTCCGCAGGACGCGCAGCCGCGCGCAGCGCCAGGCAAAGCGCGCGGCGAAGCCGGCACAGACCAGAAGATACACCGCGACGACGAGGGCGAGGAGGGACGTGGGCTGGCGAGCTGTGTCGATGGCGATGCCCGGTCCGGAGAAAACGCGGACGCCGGCGGAGCCCAGATTCTCGGCGGCGAATGCGGTGGTGAGGCGCATCCAGAGCGGTTGCCAGGAAAACGTAGAGAGAACGGGCGCCGCCACCTGCAGCAGCAGCGCCGTGGTCCAGACGCGGTGCTCGGCCGCGGGACCGGCGGGCCGCACCAGGCGCGCGGCCATCCATCCGGCAAGGAGGATCAGCGGGATCTGCCAGAGGGAATTGATGAGGTAGGCGAGGAGCCAGGACCCAGCGGTGCTCATGGTTTCTCCCCCTTGTCGTTGGCGTTGATCTCGCTCTGGCGGCCGAATCGTTCGGTGAGTTCGGCGAGCCTTTCGGGGTCGATTTGGCGATTATGAAGCAGGCTCATGACCAGCGCCTCGCTGGAGCCGCCAAACATGCGGTCGATGAGATCGCGGACGCCCTGACCGAGGGCGCGGGCCTGGGAAACGCGTGCCGTATAAATGTAGGCGCGGCCATCGAGGCGGCGGCTGAGCTTGCCCTTGCGGGCGAGGATATTGAGCATCGTCTGCACCGTGGTATAGGCGAGGGGTGGATGCAGCTCCCCCTGGACCTCGGCGACGGTGGATGCGCCGCGATTCCAGATGACCTGCATGATGCGGAGCTCAAGCGCGGTGAGGCGGGAGCTTTTCGGAGTGCGCGGCACGCTGACCTCCTAATTGATTAGGAGTATGCGCGGGGCGGGAAAGGTTGTCAACTAAAAACTTAGGAGATGGGAGTCGGGAGCCAGATGCACGTGGTTGGGGGACCTTCAGGCGGCGGGCAGGCGAGACTGTTCGTGCTCTTCGAAGAGCTGGACACCGGCGTCCGCGAGCTGCGCGCGGCGCTCGTCGTTCCGGCGGTCATACACCGTTCTGGAAAATTTTCTTCGAGAGGTAGCGTTCGGCGGAATCGGGAATCAGCGTGGCGACGCGTTTGCCCGCGCCCAGGCGCTGTGCGACCTGAGCCGCAGCGTGCACCATCGCGCCGGAGCTGGAGCCAGCCAGTACGCCTTCTTCGGCGGCGAGACGGCGGACCATGGCAAATGCATCGGTGTCCGTGACAGTGACAATCTCGTCGGCGACGGAACGGTCAAAGGTGTTTGGAACAAACGAGACGCCGATGCCTTCCACTTTGTGGGGCCCGGGCTCGCCTCCGCAGAGGATGGAGCCCTGGGTCTCGACGGCGACGGTCAGGATGCGGGGGTCCTGCTCTTTCAGGAAACGTGCGATGCCGGAAAAGGTGCCGCCGGTGCCGACGCCGGCGACGAAGGCGTCGATGCGTCCGTCCAGCTGCTCCCACAGCTCGGCGGCGGTGGTGTCGTGGTGGAACTGCGGGTTGGCGGGATTGTCGAACTGCAGAGCCGCCCAGACATTCGGATCGGATTTGGCGAGGGCCAATGCACGGCGAATGGCGCCGGACATGCCTTCGGATTCGGGTGTACGGTGGACCTCCGCGCCAAAGCCGCGCATGAGCTCGCATTTTTCCTCGGCGTAGCCCTCGGGGACGAAAAGGACGACGCGATAGCCGCGGTTCACGCCGACGAGCGCCAGGCCCACGCCCGTATTGCCGGCGGTGGCTTCGGTAATCGTGGAGCCCGGATGCAGAAGGCCGCGATCCTCGGCGTCGAGGATCATGCCGAGGGCGGCGCGATCCTTTACGCTCCCGCCGGGATTGAGAAACTCGAGCTTGGCATGGAGTTCGGCCGCTCGTGGCGGGACAATGCGGCGCAGGCGAAGAGCAGGAGTATGCCCGATTAATTGAGAGATATCCGCCGCAGCGCTGCCAGGGCGGACGGCACGGGGTGATACAGAGACGCCGGAATTCGACATAAGACCCATCAGTTTAGCAGGGTCGCGGGGAGGGGAAGGGGCCGGCGCCGAGTGTCGAGGGCGGCGCAGCCGGGCGGACTCAATGTGTACAAAACAGCTCGACAGGGCTTTCGCGGGCTGAGTAGAATTGCTGACAAACGCTGATTTGTGCTGCTGTCCTTCTCCCTGAGGACACCGTGCGTGCCCCCATTTTCTGCCAAGTCGTTCTCCGGGCGCCGTCGAGTTTTATGGCTGCTGATCGTCTTCGCCGCCACCGCGATCTGTCTTGGATCGATCGTGGCGATGATGATTTACGCCGACGCGCATGACACCGTCACCGCTCAGAATCTGGTAGCGCATACCCAGGAAGTGCGGCTGACCCTGGCGGCAGCCTCAGAACAACTGGACCGTATCGAGCTGAACGCGGAGCTGTACTCCTATGTGGGCGACAAGGGCCACCTGGGCGCGGCGGAGCAAGCCTCCGTGGCGCTGGACAGCCTGGCGGCGCGGCTGAAAGTGCTGGTTGTGCCCACGTCAGAGCAGGAGCAGGAGACTGTGCAGCTGCAGGCGGCGGCGGCGACGCTGGCGCTGCGCGTGGACGGGCTGAAAAATCACTGGTATTCCGTGGAGAGTGACGTTGTTGCGTGCCGGCGCATTCTCACGGTTCTGCAGGAGCAGGAGGGTGTGCTGCTGGAACAGCGAGACGCTGCAGCGCGGCGTGAAAACCTGAACGCGATGATCCGCCGGGCGATTGTGATCGTGGTGGGCACGATCCTGATCCTGGTGCTCTTCGGGTTCCTGATCCGGGATGCGGTGCGCAGCGGACACTTCGAGAAGCGGCTGTCGCGGACCAACGACCAGCTGCGAAACACGGTGGGGCGGCTGGAAGAGCAGGCGTTTGAGTCGCGCCTGCTGATCAACGCTCGTGACGAGGTCTCGCTCTCGGTGGACGCCCGGCAGGCGGAGGAGTGCACGGTACGCTATTTCTCCGAGCTGATTCCGGGGACGGCGGGAAGCCTTTATGTGACGAACAACTCGCGGCAGATCATGGAAAGCGTGGGCTCCTGGGGAGTGGTGCGCGCATCGGCACCGGTCGAGGGCTTTGCCCCGGAGTGCTGTTGCGCGCTCCGCTCGGGCCGGCCGCGATGGCGGCGTCCTGAGCAGTCTGTCCTGCACTGCACGCATTTTTTGGGTGAGCCGCCGGAACGGTATCTCTGTCTTCCGGTCACCGCGCATGGCGAGACGCTGGGGGTGGTGACGATCGAATGCCAGTCGCATGAAGCCATCACTATGACGGAAACGCGGGAAGAGTCAGCGATATCGCTGGCGGAGATGGCAGCGATGGCCATCTCCGGACTGCGGCTGCGGGAGCGTCTCGAGCTGCAGTCGATCCGCGACGGGATGACCGGCGTGTTCAACCGGAGCTTCATGGAGGTCGCTCTGGACCGGGAGCTGCACCGCTCCGCGCGGCAGCAGAAGGAACTGGCCCTGATGATGGTGGACATTGACCACTTCAAACAGTTCAACGATACGTTCGGACACGAGGCCGGCGATCTGGTGCTGCGACTGGTAGCGGACAGTCTTCGCCAGGGTGTGCGCACCGAGGATATCGTCTGCCGGTTTGGGGGCGAGGAGTTCGTCATTATCCTGCCGGAGATGACGCCGGATTCGGCCGTCGAGCGGGCTGAGGCTCTGCGCCAGCAGGTGAAGCAACTGGCGCCGCGTTTCCGCGGGCAGCCGCTTCGGCAAGTGACGATTTCGATCGGCCTGGCGTTGGCTCCGCAAAACGGCGAAGGGGCCGAGGAGTTGCTGCGCTGCGCCGATCGCGCCATGTACACGGCCAAGCACCGGGGGCGCAATCAGGTGGTGCAGATCGACAGCGGCATACTTGCCTGACGCGCGGGGCGGCTGACGCCCGCCGGCGCCACGAGGGAGGAACCGCCGGGCGCGCTGAACGATTCCTGCCACTGGAAACGACTGCTGCTACTGGATGGGATTTCCCGTATCGCGTGCCGCGGAATTGACGGCGGCTGCCTTCTGCCCGGACCTGTTTCCGGTTTGCGGATAATAGCCTGCGCGCGTGCGGACGAAGAGCTTGCCGTGGTGCGGCGCGTCCGCCTCCACGTGAACGGTACGATAGCCGCCCAGGCTCATGGGAATCGTGGAGTGGTATCCGATGGTGTATTGGTTGCGGATATCGTGCGCCACCTCGGCGGCGACCGAATCCACGTCGGACAGCGACCGGGGAAAGAACGCCAGGCCGCCGGTTTCGTCGGAAAGAATCTCGAGAGCTTTTCTGGCGCGGCGCACTTCGCCGGCGGTATTGTCGTTGCCGAAAAGCAGCCCGATGGAATAGACCACGGGTCCCTGCAAATCCTGAACCCGGTGGATGGTCTGCTCCAGATTGAGGCTGGAAGCATCGTCTTCGCCATCGGTGATGATCAGCAGCACCTGCTTGGGGTGCCGGGCTCCTTCGGCCAGATGGTTGGCGGCGGCAACGACGGCATCGTAGAGCGCGGTGCCTCCGGCCGACTGGATATGGGCGAGACCCTGGTTCAGTTTGGCAATGCTGGAGGTAAAGTCCTGGTCCAGGAAAGCCTCGTCTGAGAAGTTGACGACGAAGGCTTCATCGTCGCGGTTGGAAGCCCGCACCAGATCCAGCGCGGCCGTAACCACAGCGGACCGCTTATCGCGCATGGACCCGGAGTTGTCGACGAGGATGCCCATCGAAACGGGCAGATCGGAGTGCTGGAAGGAAATGATGGTCTGCGGCGCGTTGTCCTCGAAGACGCGAAAATCGTTTTGGGTGAGGTCGTTGACCAGGTGACCGTGGTTGTCGACGACCGTACAGTTAAGGACGACCTCGTCCACATTGCGTCGCAGCGTATATACGCCGTTGTTGCGCTGGACGGCCTCACCGGGGTTGGGGTGAGCGGGGCTGACCGGCAGATTATCGGCCGGATCGGGGGAGACGATGGGATCGCGATCCACGTCCAGGGGAGGCTGGGCTTCGGGAACCGTCGGCGAGGGATGAACCGCAGCTGTGGCCGGGGCTCCCGGCAAAGCCTGCGCATCAGCGCGCGGCATGCAGGCGTAACAGGCGAACAGGAAAAAGATAGCGAGCAGATTACTGCAACGGCGCATAGTATCCCGTGCGAGCGTGCACCGTCAGCGGAGGCAAGCCGGGCGGTGGCAGGAGCTTCACCCTCACTTTACGCCACTTGCCATCCATCTTCAGGTCGTTGGTGCTGTAGCCGAGGACGTACTCGTCGCGCAGTTCGGCACTGATGCGGGTGGCAATGTCGGCCATTTCGGAGATGTCGTCGACGCGAAACAGGCGGCCGCCGGAGTCGGTGGTGATGTTGTTCAGGAGCAGAGGCCCGTTCTGTTCCTCGACGGTGGCCGCTTCCGCGTCAAAGATGCCCAAAGCGTAGATTTGCACGTCGGATTCGCGAACCGCGGAGCGCACCTCGCCTTCGGTATAGCGGCTGTTGTTGTCGCCGCCATCGGAAATGATGAGCAGGGCCTTCCGCGGCCACTTGGCCTGCTTCATCTTTTGGAGGCCCAGATAGATCGCGTCCAGCAGCGCGGTGCGGCGCTCCGGATGGAGATTGGCCAGGTTTGCCTCCACTTTATTCACGTCCGAAGTGAAGTCGGAGAGCAGAAACGGACGATCATTGAAGCCGATGACGAAGAACTCGTCTTCGGGGTTCGAGGTCTGCATGAATTGCAGGAGGGCGCCGCGGGCGCGCACCACCTTATCGGCCATGCTTCCGCTCAGGTCAAGGATGATGCCGATGGAAACGGGCGCGTCGTCGCAGGAAAACGCGCGAATCGTCTGGGCGCGATTATCTTCATAGATCTGGAAGTTCTGCTGCTCCAGCCCTGTGACGAGGCGATCCATCGGGTCAGTGACGGTGAGCGGGACGAGGACGAGGTTGGTGTCCACGCGGAACATGATGCCACTGCGCAGGGAGGCACCAGGCGTAAGAGGGACCGTGGTCGTGGTCGCCTTGGTTGTGAGCGGCAAGGGTGTATTGATGTGCACCTGGTTGAGGGGATCGTCCTGAGCGCGGGCCCGGCCGGGCAGGAACACAGAAGAGATGAGGGGCATGAGCAGGAAGGCGAGCCACAGCGGACAACGCCTGCGGCCCTGGTGGTGCATCCATCGCGCCTGATACTCAATTGACGCCGCGGCAACCTGGGGGGACCCTGAGGCGGAAACCATGGCCGGACCTCATCTTTGGAAGAATCCTGGCACGGAGCGGCGAGATATGCAACTGGCAATCCCAAACCTGGGAGCGGAGGGATGAAATTGCAGTCAGGCCAGCCCCCTTGTACGATGCGCGAAACCGCGAGCCCGCGCGGGGCTGGGATAAAATCGGGGAGACCGACTCATGCCGCGTATCTATCCCTTCCGCGCACTGCGCTATAACCTGGCCCAGGTCGCAGCGCGGGACGTGGTGACCCAGCCCTGGGACAAGATCACACCGGCCCTGCAGGAGGCCTGCTACCAGCGCAGTCCCTATAACCTGGTGCGTGTCGTCCGGCGCCTTCCTGAGTTGTTCGACGAAGAGGGGGCCGTCTATGTCAACGCGGCGCGGGATTTCTCGGCCTGGCGCGCAGCGGGCATCCTGGAGCAGGAACGGGAACCGAGCATTTTCGCCTGGTCGCAGCGGTTTTCCCTGCCTGGGCAACCGGAGATTGTGCGGCAGCGACAGGGCTTTATCGCTCTGGGCGAACTTTGCGGTTACGGCCAGGGCGTCGTTTTTCGCCATGAACCACCGCTTCCGAATTCCATCACGGACAGGCTGAACCTGCTGCGGGCAGCGCGCGGGGAGTTCGACCCGATCCTGATGCTGTATTCCGATCCGGCGCGAACTGCCGAGGAATTGCTCTTCGGAGCGGGAACCGGAACGCTGCCGGAGATCGAAATCACGGACGAGTATGGCGTGGTGCACCGGATGTGGAAGATCAGCGATCCGGCGAAGATCAACCTTCTGAGGACGCTGATGGAGGACAAGAAGCTCATTGTGGCGGAGGGCCAGCCCGCGTATCAGGCGGCTCTCACGTATGCGAACGAGCGCACGGGGGGGGAACTGCCGGCATCCTGCGAGCGGAGCAGCGCGGGGTTGCCGCAGCCGCCGTATCCGGAAGCTGCGGCAATGATGAGCTTCGTGAATATGGAGTCGGACGGATTGGTGATCCTGCCCATGCATCGCGCGGTTTGCGGACTCGATGGGTTCGCTCCAGCGCGGCTGCTCGAAGCCGCCAGTTCTTATTTTGATATCGAGGGGCTCCCGGCAGGAGACGCGGCGGCGGCGCTCGGGCGGCTGAGAGGCGCAGCGGGATCGGCGTTTGCTGCGGTGACTGTGCAGGGGTGGTATTTGCTGACCGCGAAGCCGGCAGCGGTGAATGCCGCACTGCAGTCGATTCCACCCCGACTCCGGCAGGTGGACGCGGTCCTGCTCCAGAGCCTGGTGCTGGAGAAGTCGCTGGGTATTTCTCCGGAAGCAATCCAGCAGGGAATACACCTGCGGTACCTGCGGGATGCCGGGGAAGCCACGAATCAGGTGGCGCGCGGCGAAGCGGATGTCGCATTCCTGATGAACCCGGCGAGTCTCGATCAAGTGCGTGAAGTTGCTTTCGCCGGCGACGTCATGCCGCAGAACTCGACCGACTTCTACCCCTCACTGCCAGGCGGCCTGGTCGTTTATGCGCTGGATTGAGGTGATGCTGGCCCTTGCGCTGGCGGGTCTGGCCTGCGCGCCGGGGCAGATCGTGCGGCCGGGGCCGCCCCAGGCTGCCGGGGCTACGGGAGCGACTCCGTCGAGCGGCCTAATTCCCCGGGTCCACCACTTTGTGGTCGTGCTGGACGCGGCTCATGGCGGAAACGACGACGGGGCGCGTTTCGGAAAGAATATTCTCGAGAAGAATCTGACGCTGAACTTTGCAGAGCGACTCCAGGGTCTGCTGCGCCAGCAGGGAATTGCCGTGACGATGACGCGCACCGCCGATATCAATCTGCCGGCGCTGAACCGGGCTGAGATCGCCAACCACGCGCAGGCAGCGGCTTGCCTTGTGATTCACGCAACGGCCACCGGAAGCGGCGTGCATCTGTTCACTTCATCGATCAGCCCGGTCAACGAGAACGGACTCGTGCCCTGGGAGACGGCACAGGCAGCGTACGTTACTGACAGCCTGAAGCTGCAGGCGGAACTCGATGCGTCGCTGGTGCATGCAGCCATCCCCGTGACGATGGGCCGCGCCTCCGTGGTTCCCATGGATAACTTTGCGTGTCCGACAGTGGCCGTCGAGCTGGCTCCGCTTGCGCCTGGAAACACGACCCAGGGCCGGGCGATCACGGACGAGCGGTACCAGAACACCGTTGCAGGCGCGCTGGCCGCGGCCATCGGTTCGTGGCGCACAGATCGGAAAGAACCCTGAGAGGGGGGTGAGCAGGCGATGATCTCGCGGGCGCATCAAGTTCTGTTTGGGGTGCTGTTGCTGGCGTGCGTCGCGATGGCGGCTGTGCTGATCCGTCTGCGAAACCGCGCGCAGGATCGACTGCAGGAGCAGGCGGCGGGCGCTCCCGCCATGCAGGCCGCGGCGGAAGCGCCGCCGACGCAGATCACGCTGTACGTGCCGAATGATCTGGACGATTCACTGGTTGCGATGCGCGAGAGCCTGGCGCTGCCCGAGAACTCGAGCGCGGAGGCTGAGGAGCTGCTCTCGAATCTGGTTGCTGCGTTTCGGGCGCCGGGATCCACGCACCCGATCGACGTGGCCAACGGGGTCAACCAGGTTTATCTGATGGCGGTGCCGAACGGGGCGGGCGCACCCGGCAACCCGGGCCAATTGGCGGTTGTGGATCTGAGCGCCGCACTGGCTGCGGAGCAGCCCTCCGGCATCGAGCCGGAAACGCTGACGCTGCTCTCGATGATGGCGACGTTGCATGCGAATATCCCGTCCATCACGGAAGTGCATTTTCTCGTGGATGGCCAGCCACGCGAAACGCTGGCCGGGCACGCGGACCTGACTCGCACCTATCTGGCATCAGAAGCCAATCCGATGCCGAATCCGCAGACGGCTGAGAGCACACCGTGAAGATCGGTGTCTTCGATTCCGGATTTGGGGGCCTGACGGTTCTTCGCGCGCTGATGGACCGGATACCCGAGGCGGATTATCTTTACCTCGGCGACACGGCGCGGCTGCCCTACGGAGCGAAATCGCGGGCGACGGTAGCACGATATGCCGCATCCAGCGCAAAGTTCCTGGTCAGCGAGGGCGCGGAGTTCCTGGTGATCGCCTGCAACACGGCGAGCGCGCTGGCCCTCGATGAGATTCGGGACGCCATCCCGGTTCCTGTCCTCGGCGTCGTGGAGACCGGCGCCAACGCCGCCGATGTGAATTCCACCACCCGCGACGTCCTGGTGATGGCGACGGCTGCGACGGTGGAGAGCCATGCCTACGCGATTGCCTGTGCCGGGCGCAACCTGCGCGCGATTGAGAAGGCCTGCCCGTTGCTCGTTCCGCTGGTGGAGGAGGGATGGATCGACCATCCCGTGACCGCCGAAGTGCTGCGGATCTATCTTGCAGAACTGATGGAGCAGGCCCGCGAAGCCGCTTTGACTCCGGATACTCTGGTGCTCGGGTGCACCCATTACCCACTGCTGCGGGAGCAGATCGAGCGTGCGGTTCCGCAGACCCTTCAAGTGATCGACTCCGCGGCCGTAACGGCCGCCCAGGTGGATCGCCGTCTTGCTGGCGCGCACAACCGCGCCGCAGCCGCGGGGCCGACGCGTTTCTTTGCGACGGACTCAGTGGCGAAGTTTCGCACACTGGGGAGCCGCTTTCTTGGCCGCCCAATCGAAGCGGTCGACCTTGTGGACCTGGGAAGCTGAGCGCTCGGAGGCGCAGCGCCGCCGGACATCGATATCTTCGTGACGTGTTGCGGCAGTTTCGCGCCGTGGCAGCGGGATGAAAAGGGCGGGCATCAGAACCAGCAGGCCCTGAGGGGCCCAAGCAGGAGAGTGCGCAACATTTGCCGCGTGGACGTGCATTTGCGCGGGCATGGACTTCCCGGTACCATACAGAGTCCGGAGAACCCAAACTTTTTAAAGGAGATAAACCCATGTCGGAAGAGAAGCAGTCGAGCGGATTCAGCTGGTTTCTCGCGGGCCTTGGCCTGGGAGCGCTGATTGGCGTCCTCTATGCGCCGAGGGCGGGCCGGGAAACCCGGGAAACGTTGATCAGCGGAGCTCGCGAAGGCACCGAGTATCTGAAACAGCGTGGGCGCGAGGCCGCGGATCAAGTGGGCGATCTGGTGGATCGGGGCCGGACGCAGGCCACCGAGTATGTCGATCGCGGCAAGGAATATCTGGAACGCGGGCGCGCGCAGTGGGATGAGTTCGTGAGCCAGGGACGCCAGTTCGTGACCGAGCAGAAGGGCAAAGTTTCCGCAGCCGTGGACGCGGGCAAGCAGGCGTATCAGAACAGCGCCGAGGAAAATAAGGCCGAGTCGGCATAATTTGAGGCCCGGAGAATTGGCGCAGCGGCAGCGCAGGCGAGCCACTGGAGGGGGCGGGCATGCAGGTATCCTGGGTCTACATTTTGTTTACCGCGCTGGTCGCGGTGGCTGTGCTTATTCAGGCAGGCGTGCTGCTGGGCATGTTCATCGCGATGAAGGCGTCGCTGAAGCGCATGGAAAGCCTGGCAACGATGGCGGAAGAGCATGCGTTTCCGGCGCTCATTGCTGCGAAAACTCTGCTGGATGCTGTTTCGCCCAAGCTGAAGGTGGCTGCCGACAACGTGGCTGCGGCCAGCGAAACCCTGCGCACGCAGACGCAGCACATCAATGAGACTCTGGACGGCGTTCTGAAGAAAACCGAAGCGCAGGCGGAGCGCGTGGATGAAATGATTACCGGGACGCTCAATACAGTGGCGGACGCAACGGCGGCCGTACAGCGCGCGGTGAACGCTCCAGTGCGCCAGGTGAACGCCCTGCTCAACGGACTGCGCGCGGGATTCGACGTGCTGCGCAGCCGGGATCGCGAGGCCCACGCCGCGGCCGACGGCGATCATTTCGTATAGCAGGGGTTGAGCCGAGGGAACGAATATCCTTGCTGCGGCGAGGATTTTCTGTTTGCGCGGCGCTGTTGGGGCAGTCCAACGGCGTTGCTCTCAGGCGCATCGTATCCGCCGTGCAGCAAACAATGGCAAACGCAGCCGGTACGGAGCAGGAAACTCGAGCATGCCTGGAGCGGCAGGCGCATGCTGAGGCTCGCGCGCCGCTTTCCACCTATCGGCTGCAACTCCACAAGGGGTTCACGTTCGCGGACGCGGAGGCGGTGCTCGCCTATCTGCGCGATCTGGGCATCGGCGACTGCTACGCCTCGCCGATCTTCGAAGCCCGTCCCGGAAGCCTGCACGGCTACGACGTGACGCGGCACGACCGGCTGAATCCTGAGCTGGGCGGCGAAGAAGGCTTTGCGCGATTCGCTGCGAGACTGCGTGCCCTGGGCATGGGGCTTCTTCTGGACATCGTGCCGAACCATATGGGGGTGGGCAACGACTCGGTCTGGTGGCAGGACGTGCTGCGCAACGGACGCGCCTCCGCCTACGCCGGATACTTCGATATCGACTGGGATCCCCTCAAGTCCGAGCTGCGGGACAAGCTGCTGCTGCCCATTCTCGGCGGCCAGTATGGCGAGGAACTGGAAGCAGGCCACATTCGCCTCGTGGTTTCCGACGGCAGGCTGCGGGTGAAGTACTTCGACCATCTGCTCCCGATCGCATTGCGAACCCTGCACACCATCTTTCCTCAAAGCGAGCTGGATGAACTGGGGGTGACATCCGACTTCCGGGAGGTGCTGCGAGACGCAGCGCACATCCCGCCGCACGAGACAACGGATGCCGCGCTGGCAGCGCAGCGTCGCCAGCAGATCGATGAATGGCGCCCGCGCATGCGGGAAGCGCTGTTGAGCGAGGAGATGCAGCCAGCGCTGCAACGGGCGCTGGAGCGCATGAACGGCCGCCCAGGCGATCCGCGCAGCTTCGATCGCCTGCACGAGTTTCTCGAGCAGCAGCCCTGGCGTCTCGCCCACTGGCGCGTTTCGAGCCAGGAGATCAACTACCGCCGCTTCTTCGATGTCAACGATCTGGTCGGGCTGCGCATGGAAAACGCGGAGGTCTTCGCGGCCACGCATTGCCTCATCCGGCGGTTGCTGGCGCGTGGCGAAGTCACGGGCCTGCGCATCGACCACTGCGACGGGATGTTCAACCCACGCCAGTACCTTGCCCGCCTGCAGGCGCTTTACCTGGCGAGCCAGTGCTGCGGCGAAGCGTCGGGCGAATCCGTCGCCGAGGACGGCATCGAACCGGAGGCGCACTATGCGCTGCGCAGCCACGACTGGAACGCGGAACCGGGACCGCTGTACGTGGTGGTTGAGAAGATTCTGGAGCCGAAGGAGGCTCTCCCGCCCGGCTGGCCGATGCGCGGCAGTTCCGGCTATGACTTCGTCTACAGCGGCAATCAGGTGTTCATCAACGGCAGGAACCGCGACCGCTTTACACGTTTTTACGAGCAGCTGACGGGCGGGCCGTCCGCTCCGGCGACGATTGTCTACCAGTCGAAGCTGAACGTGATGCGCAGCTCGCTTTCCAGCGAAGTCTATGTGCTCACGAACCTGCTCAGCCGGCTCGCCTCCTCCAACCGCAGGGCGCGCGATTTCACCGACGATCTGCTGGAGGACGCGATACGCGAGACGATCGCCTGTTTTCCCGCCTATCGTACCTACATCGACGAGCGCGGCGAGTATACCGAGCACGAGCGGATATTGATCCGGCGCGCGATTGCGCGGGCCAAGCAACGCAGCCGCAACATGGAGCTGTCTGTCTTCGATTTTCTGGAGAAGACCCTTCTGCTGCATGAGAAGCGCGGCGCTGAAATCGATGAGCGGGAGCTGTATTTTGCGCAGAAGTTCCAGCAGCTGACCGGCCCGGTGATGGCCAAGGGCGTGGAGGATACCGCCTTCTACGTCTACAACCGTTTCATCTCGTCAAACGACGTGGGAAGCTCGATCGACGCCTTCGGGATCGGAATCGACGAATTCCACGAAAGCAATCAGGCACGGCTGCGGGAGTCGCCGGACGCGATGCTGGCGACCTCTACGCACGACACCAAGCGCAGCGAGGACGTGCGCAGCCGCCTGAACGTGCTTTCGGAGATGACACATTTGTGGCCATCGTATGTGCGTCGCTGGGTGCGCATGAACGCGCGGCACAAGCGCACTGTGGAGGACGGGCGCATCGCGCCGGATGCCAATGAGGAGTACTTCCTTTACCAGACGCTGGCAGGCGCGTGGCCGTGGGCGGCCAACACAATACAGGAGCGAGAGGATTTCGTCGCGCGCATTGAGCAGTACATGACCAAGGCGCTCAGCGAAGCGAAGGTCAACCTGAGCTGGACGAATCCCGATCCCGCGTATCTGGATGCCGTGCACGGATTCATTCGCCGCATCGCCATGCCCGACGAGCGGGGCCGGGAGCCGCGCTTTGTCGAGACGCTGCGCGAGCTTCTGCCTTCGCTCGAGTTGTTCGGTGCGGTGAATGCGCTGGCGCTGACGATCCTGAAGGTCGCTTCACCCGGCGTGCCCGACTTTTATCAGGGCACCGAGATGTGGGACCTGAGCCTCGTGGATCCCGACAACCGGCGGCCGGTGGACTATGAGATCCGCAGAACAGCGTTACGTGACTTGCAGGAGCGGTCGCTGAGTCATGGGCGTTTGGCGGTCTGCCGCGACCTTCTGGCGCGCTTCGACGACGGCCGCGTCAAGCTCTGGACGACCTATCAGGCGCTCCAGCTGCGCGACCGGATGCCGGAGGTCTTCCGCCGCGGGGAGTACATTCCGGCAACAGTGAGCGAAAGTCACGCGGAGTCTGCGATTGCCTTTACGCGCGGCCGCAGAGTCATGGCCGCCGTACCGCGATTCGCCTGGACGCTGATGGGAGGCCGCGCGCGGCTACCGCTGGGAGACGCGTGGGGGCGCGCGGAGTTATTCATTCCCGAGATGGCCGGCGCGGAACTGGAGAACGTATTCACCGGTGAGCGGCTGAGGGTGAGGGAGCAGGGAAGTTTACGGCTTGCGGAGGTCTTTCAGGAGTTTCCCGTCGCGCTGCTGGCGCGCGATTGAGATCTGCAGCGGCTACTGACCCGGCTCCGGTTCGGCTTTATCCCGGTCTGTCACCACGGTGAGGGCAGCCAGCTTTGCCGCCAGCTCCGGCGTCAGGACGTTCTCCGGGCACCGCCAGCTCCAGTTGCCCTGCGGCCGCGATGGAACATTCATGCGCGCCCCGGAATCGAGGTCGAGAATATCCTGCACGGGAAAGAGGGCGATGTCCGCGACGGATCGAGCGGCGGTGCGGATCATCGGCCAGACGATGCTGTGATTGGCGTCCGGCTGGAGATAGGCCTCGACAGCGGCCTTCTCCACCGGAGTGGCCGCAGTCTCCCACCAGCCGCGGGTGGTGTCGTTGTCGTGGGTTCCCGTATAGGCGACCGTGTTGGGAACGAAGCGGTGGGGAAGGTGGAGATGCGCGCCGCGCGAAGAGAAGCCGAACTGCAGCACGCGCATCCCCGGAAAGCCGAACTGCTCGCGCAGCGCGTCCACTTCTTTTGTGATCAGGCCCAGGTCTTCGGCGATAAAGGGCAGCTCGCCCAACTGCTCGTGCAGGTGCTGAAACAGCTCGGCGCCGGGCGCTTTGATCCACTCGCCGTTGACGGCGGTTTCGTCCTGCGCGGGGATGGCCCAGTAGGCCTCGAAGCCGCGGAAGTGATCGAGGCGGATGATGTCGTAGAGGGAATGGGCTCGCCGGATGCGATCCACCCACCAGGCGAATCGGCTTTGGCGGAGGACGTCCCAGCGATAGAGCGGATTCCCCCAGCGCTGACCGGTTTTCGAGAAGTAGTCGGGCGGCACACCGGCGACGCGAATGGGTGACAGGTCCTGGTGCAGCTCAAACAGCTCCGGATGCGTCCACACGTCGGCGCTGTCGTAGTTGACGAAAATCGCGACGTCGCCGATGAAGCGGATGTCCCGCGCGGTGCAGTAATCCCGCAGCGCGCGCCATTGCTGGTCAAAGGCGAACTGGATCGCGCGCGCCACCGACAGTTCTTCTGCATGTTCGGCGCGCACGCGGTCGAGAGCCTGGCGGCGCCGGAACTTCAACTCGTCCGGCCACTGATTCCAGGCGGCTGCTTTGAATTTACGGCGAAGCACCGAGTACAGCACCCAGTCTTCGAGCCACGAGCCGTTGACGCGGCAGTAATCCTGAAAGCGCGACCACTCTTCGCCGCTGTGGCGATGGATGAAATTGCGGGCAGCCTCTTCCACAAGAGGCAGCTTCTGAGTGACGACCTGGTTGAAGTCGACTGCTCCGGAGCGGCCGGGGAGATGCGCGATTCTTTCGCCCGCGATCCAGCCCCGGTCAGAAAGATACTCAAGGGAGATCAGCAGGGGATTAGCGGCGAAGGCAGACTGGGCGGCGTAGGGCGAGTTGCCAAAACCCGTGGGGCTGAGAGGCAGCACCTGCCACAGCCGCTGTTGAGCGGCCGCAAGGAAATCGGCGAAGGCGAAGGCCGCCGGTCCCAGGTCGCCGATTCCGCCGTAGGAGGGCAGCGACGAGACGTGCAGAAGCAGACCCGAAGAGCGCTCAAAAGGCATCGGAGGATTCCATGGGGTGAAGGAAAAGGCTCGCGCTCTCGAAGAGATTCCGAGAGGGCGAGCCCGGTTGCTTACGAACGCAGCAGCGCCAGAGGGGAGGGTCCGCCACTATGTTCCATTCAGGGGCATCTGCTGCTGGAGCTTGCGGTTGATCAGGATGCGCCCGGCCTTCATGTAGCGATTCATCAGGTCGCTGGCGAAGACCTCGAAGTACTGTTCGCGCTGCTGCGAGAGAAGCTGCTCGCGGGTGGTGTCGAAGTGGCTGGCGATATCCTGCGCACTCGGCTCCTGTTTGTCGGTAATCTGCGCCACGACTCCGGTGGTTTGTGTCTTGATTGCCTGGCTGATCTGGCCGACATTGAGGTCGAAGAGGGACGGAGCAGCCGAGGAGAGAGCTCCAATGTCGGGCACCTGCTGATCGCGGCTGACGAGGTCGCTGGTCTTCAGGGTTGCGCCGACTTCCTTTGCCGCCTTCGCCAGATCGTTCTCGGCGTGGGCGCGATCCGCCAGCTCGCTGGTCTTCTGCGCGAGCAGCGCCACCACCTGCTGATCGCGGAAATCCTCAAGCACGTGCGACTTGTATTCGGCGAAGGTGGGCGTGTGTGCGGGATCGATTCCCGTCACCTGAAACACGGCGAAGTTGCCGTCGCCGATGGCCGCAGCCTGGGGCGCCGCTCCCTGCTGCGCGTCAAAAGCCGCCGTGAGCAGCTGTGAGCTGTCCGTCATATCGGGCAGATTCGCGTTGCGCGGGATCGGACCCGCGGTAACCACCTGCAGGTGATGCGCCGCTGCCGCCTGAGCCAGGCCTAATCTCTGCGCCTCCGCGGCCAGCTGTTTCGCAAAAATCTGGACCGCCTGCCCTTCCTTCTGCTTCGCAAGCGCGTCGGCGATAGAAGCCTTGACTTCGTCGAGGGGCTTTACGTGCGCGGCCTGCACCGCTTCGGTCTGGATGATGTGGTATCCGTACTGCGTGCGGACGAGGCCCGAAATCTGTCCCGGTTTCTGTCCGAAGGCAACGGCATCGAACTGGGGCACGGTGGCGCCGCGCTTGATCCATCCCAGCTCGCCGCCCTGATCTTTGCTGCCCGGATCGTCGGAATACTTTTTCGCCAGCTCAGCAAAGTTTTTGCCGTTATCCTTACGGATCTGGTCGAGAATGCCCTGGGCCTTCGCCTTGGCGGCCGCATCGGCAGCCGGGCCGGCGTTGGGATCGACCGAGATCAGGATATGCCGCACCTTGACTTCGGCATCCACCTTGTATTGCGCCTGGTTCTGGTTGTAATACTGCTGAATCTCAGCCTGCGAGACCTGGGGCTTGCCGCCGGGAAGGTTGTTGTCCGTAACGGCGACATACTGCACGGTGCGAGTTTCCGGATCGGCATCGCGATACCGCGCGGCGTTCTGCTTAAAGTAAGCCTCCAGCTCGGTGTCCGTGGGGTTGATGGTCTTGCGCAGGTCTTCGGCGCTCAGCACCGCGTACTGGAATTTGATCTTCGTCGCCTGCGTCCGGTAGGAGTCGCGAACCTGTTGGGGCGACACCGTCACGCCGGCGGTGATCACGTCGCGCAGGCGGTTCTGGACGATCTCCTGGCGAACTTCGCTCTCAAACCTCTCAGTCGTGATGTCGAAGTTCTGAGCGATGAACTCTGCATACTGCGCGTCGCCGACATAGCGGCCATCCGGAAAGAGCAGCTCGCCCCACTCGCCGGTATGGAGGAACTGGCGCAGGTCATTATCGCTGGCGGTGATGCCCAGCCGGCGGGCTTCATCCTGCAGCACATCCTGCTCGATGACGGTCTGGCCGGCTTCCTGCATGACCATGGGCATAAACATCTGCGGAACCTGTTGGCCACGCGTGATGCGCTTGGCCACTTCCTGCACATCGGCCTCAGGAACCTGATTCTCGGCGGGCAGGAAACGCCCGAAAATCCCGGCGCGGCGGATCGACGCATAGTTGGTGGAGTTCGAGCCGAACTGGCCGCTGTACAGACCGGGGACGAGGAAGATCACCATCATGACGCAGGTTCCGGCAATGATGACCCAGAACAGCGCCTTGGTGAAAGCGGACTCTTTCTGCAGGAAACGAATCATGAGGTGGTTGACAGCCTTTTCAGTGTGCATCGGCTCCAGCCGGCAGGAGCCAGGCGGAGACGGCGATTTCCTATGGCACAGGAACCTTCGTTCAGTATAAACGGGGGCTGCATGGCAGGGAATCGCCTGCTTCTAACCCAGGGTGCGGGAGCGATACAATCAGGGTCAGGTCCCCAGACCCGGCATCGCAAATTCCGGCGCAGAACACGACGCCCGGTCGGGCAGCGCGTCCAACCCTCAAAGGAAGGGACAGGTGCATTCCCATGGAGATGCCAAAGCCCGGCGATATTCCGCTTTCCGAAGTCACGCCCAAAGACGTCTACATGAACCGACGCCGGTTCATGGCTGGAGCCGCAGCGCTGGGAGCCGCGGCGCTCGCTGGTGAAGGCCGCCGGCTGATCCGACCCGCGGGAGTGGAGGCAGCCGAGAACCTGGCGACTGTCCCCAGCAAATACTCGACGCCGGGGCTGACGCCGACGCCCTTCTATGACATCACCCACTACAACAATTTTTATGAATTCGGGGTGCAGAAGGGCGATCCGGCGGCGAACGCGTGGCGGCTGAAAACGCGGCCCTGGTCGGTGAAGATCGAAGGCGAGGTGAAACAAGAGCAGACCTTCGATATCGATACGCTTCTGAAGCTCCGGCCGATGGAACAGCGCGTCTACCGCTTCCGCTGCGTGGAGGCCTGGAGCATGGTGATTCCCTGGGCGGGCTATTCGCTGTCGGAGCTGATCAACGAATGCCAGCCGAAGCCGACGGCAAAATTTGTGCAGTTCATCTCGCTGGCGGACTCGAAAACGGAGCTGCTGCCGTGGAATTCGGGCATTAGCTGGCCGTATAGAGAAGGCCTGCGTATGGACGAGGCGATGCATCCGCTGACGCTGCTGACGTTCGGGCTCTACGGGCAGGATTTGCCCAATCAGGATGGAGCGCCGGTGCGAGTGGTGGTGCCGTGGAAATACGGCTTCAAGTCGGCCAAGTCGATTGTGAAGATCCGGTTCGTGAAGAACCAGCCGGAGACGACGTGGAATGACATGGCGCCGACGGAATACGGGTTCTATTCGAATGTGAATCCCAACCGCGATCATCCGCGCTGGAGCCAGAAGACGGAGCGCGTCATCGGCGCGCCTCTCTGGAAACAACGTCAGCCGACGCTGATGTTCAACGGGTATGGCGACCAGGTGGCTTCGCTGTATAAGGGAATGAACCTGATGAGGGATTATTGAGGTCATAGGTTCCTGAGGGCCCACGGGCTCTGATAACAACCAATTGGAGGCATGGGTGGCACACGACGAATTCTGGACACGCGCGGCGGAGGAACTTCGCCCCTGGGACCTGCTGAAGCATCCCTTTTACCAGGCCTGGTCGGCCGGGGAACTCACGCACGCGGAGCTGGGTTTTTACGGGCGGCAATATCTGGAGCATGTTGCGGCGTTCCCCACGTATCTGACAGCGCTGCACAGCCGCCTGCCGGAAGGGAAAATGCGCAGGGCGGTTCTGCGCAACGCGACCGAGGAAGAAGTGAAAGGAATGCCGCATGCCGATCTCTGGCGGCAATTCGTAGCCGGAATCGATCCGGAGGGACCAGCGCACGCGGCGCCGGCAGAGCCCGAAGTTGAGCAACTGGTTGACACGTATCGCGAGCTTGGCCAGAGCGCATCGCCGGCGGCGGCGCTGGGCGCGTTTTACGCCTATGAGTCGCAGGTGCCGCGCGTTGCCGAGGAGAAGCGATCCGGACTGAGGAAGTTTTACGGCGCGGACGATGCGACCTGCGCCTACTTCACCCTGCACATGACGGCCGACGTGCACCATGCCAGCGTATGGCGCGGCCTGATCGACCAGGCCCTTGAGGAGGGCGGCGAAGGCGCGGCGGCCGAGGCGCTGGACGGCATGCGCACAGGAGCGCGCGCGCTGTGGCGCGCACTCGACGGCATTGAAACCGCGAGACAGCGCCGGCGCGAAGTTGCGGGCGAGCGTCAGCCGATTTGCCACTGATCGAGGCTTCAATCCAGGAGAATCAGGGACCGGCGATGATCTCACCGGAGTCAGGAAACGTGCGAAGGTGAGGCAGCGCTGGATTGTCCTGCTGAAGGTCCTGGCGCATGCGGCCTGTCTGGCGCCCATCGCGTGGCTGCTGTGGAGGCTGTATCTTTCCGCCACGACAGACCCGATTGCGCTGGGCCCCGACCCCACGCATACCGTGACGTTTTTTACGGGGCGGGGCACCCTGCGATTGCTGGTGATCACGCTGGCCATCACGCCGGTACGGAAACTTATCCCGAAGCTGGCGTGGCTGATCCGGTTCCGCCGGCTGCTGGGCCTGTACGCGTTTTTCTATGCGTGCCTGCATCTGATGACGTACGTCTGGCTCTATGCCGGCTTCAGCTGGTCAGCGATGGTCGACGACATCAGCCAGCGGCGGTTCATCACAGCCGGGCTGGCGGCGTGGGTGATGCTGCTGCCGCTGGCGCTGACGTCGACCGCGTGGTCGATTCGCAAGCTGGGCGGGAAGAACTGGAACCGGCTGCACATGCTCACCTATGCGGCGGCGATCGCCGGAGTCATCCATTACTGGTGGGGAGTGAAGACGGGGGTGAAGACACCGCTGACCATCACGATTGTCCTCGGAATTCTTCTGGCCGCGCGGCCGCTGCTGACGCTGAGAAAGCAGCGGACCGGGCTGAGATCGCAGAGCACCGTGAGAACCTGAGCCTCCCGCTGGGCTGGCTCGCGCACTCCGGACAGCAGAGGGGATTACGCAGCGCCGCCAAGCGTTTTCGTCATGCGGATGAAGTGGCAGGGTTGGGTGACGCGCGGGACCATCTCTTCGCGAATCGGCTCTGTTCCTGCGAGCGCATAGCCTAATTTCTGATAAAACGGCGGCAACTCGGTGCGCAGATTCACGACGGTCAGGTCCATGCGGCGGCCACCCATCTCCCGGGCAAACTCCTCAGCGGCAGCGGTCATACGGCGGCCGAGGCCGGTCTTCTGGCGCGCGGGATCGATGGAGAGCAGGCCAAGATAGGCGGCTTCACCGTGCAGTTCGACGTACACGCAGCCGAGCAGTTGGCCGTTCTCCTCGGCGAGCAGGAAGCGACCGCTCTGCATGTATTCGCGAAGCCGCTGCGGGGAGACGCGATCGCCGCGGATGAAGTACGCCTCGACCGCAAAGGCGCGATTGATGAGGGACATCAGGCTCTCATGATCGGATTCTTCGGCAAAGCGCAGGTTCATGGGGAAGCAGCCAGGGGCGCGGCGGACTTTGAGCCATGATCAAGCGGCGCTCGCAAGCGCCGCTGGTGAATTGAGAGGATGGGGAGACCTACGGCTGCGTCGGGTCCGCTTCCAGCGCCGCTTCCTTCTCGGCATCCACTTTCAGCACATGCTGTTCGAGCTGGGCTGCCTGGGGCAGCAGCGCGATGGCCTGCTGAATCTCGGGGTCCCAGTCGGCGCGGACGCGCAGGCCGGCAGTGTTTCCGAATTCGGTCTCGAAGATGCTGGATTTGATGAAGGCCTTCAGCCAATCGGAGTTCTTTTCGAAATCCTGCGGCGTGAAGCTGATGTTCCGGGTGCCGAGATACTGTTTGAAATCGTTCAGCACCGCGTCGTTCACCTGGAAGTTCTGCGCAACGGCGTGATGCGCCACATAGTGCTCCGTGAAGCCGAGGAAGACGTCACGATCGAGAAGATCCTCTTCAAACGGGGTGGAAGTTGCCGGTTCCAGGTGCACGTCGGGCGTGATGCCGCCGCCGCCATACACGGTGCGTCCTGAATCCGTGAGCTTGACCTCGCGGTTTTTCTGATCGGCGCTCTGGCCGATGTCGTAGTAGTAGTCGTAGAGCGACACGCCGTTGTAGTTGCGCTGGATGAGGCGACCGCTGGGCGTGTAGTAGTGGTAGGTGGTCAGCGCCAGGCCGGTCTTGTCGGGCAGGTTATAGACGGTCTGCACGAGGCCCTTGCCAAAGGTGGTTTCACCGGCAATCAGCGCGCGGTCGTGATCCTGGAGCGCGCCGGTAACGATCTCCGCCGCGGAAGCGGTGCCGCGATTGACCAGGTCCACGATGGGGAAGTCCTGGCCGTCATTGCCGTGCGTGGCGCGATACACCTGCTCCGGGTAGGCGCGCCCGCGCTGCGATACGATGATCTGGCCGCGCTTGAGCAGCCGATCGCATACCTGAACCGCATCCACCAGGACGCCGCCGGGATTGCCGCGCAGATCGATGACCAGGCCCTTCAGTCCAGGACCGAAGTTGTTGATGGCGTCGTCGAATTCGCGGCCGGTGGTCTCTGTGAACTGGATGATGTGAATGTACCCGATGCCCGGACGAATATAGTAGGCCAGATCGATGCTGTTGTTGGGAATCTCATCGCGGGTGAGATGAAACGTCAGCGGCCCGTCGACGGCAACGCGATTCATGACCACCGCGACGGTGGTTCCGCGCTCGCCTTTCAGCAGATTGGCCACCTGATCGGTGGTCATGCCTTTAGTGGAGTGGCCGTCGATGGAGGTGATCACATCGCCGGGATGCACTCCGGCTTTGAAGGCCGGACCGCCTTCAATGGGATGAACGACGGCGACCTGGCCGTCGGCCTGCTGCACGATGAGCATCCCCACGCCGTAATAGCGTCCGGTCTGCTCCTCCTGCATGCGCGCGTAGGCCTGGGGGTCGTAGAAGCTGGAGTGCGGGTCCAGCGTGTGGAGCATTTCCGGTATCGCGCCGTCGAAGATGACCTTGCTCGGCATGTCGCCGGTGAGGGGCTCGGCATAATTTTTCGCGACGATGGCGTAAACCGCGCTGAAGGTCTTCAGGCTGTCGCGAAAACTGGACTCGTCCGCGGCGGACTGCGCGCCCACTTCCTGGCTGAGGATCATGCCGCCCAGCGCGCAGAGGGTGAAGAAGACGACAAGCGAGAAGAGGGTGCGACGGGTGCGGATGGACATGCTGGTCAGGAATCCTGCGCTTCCGGTCGGGCTTGCGATGCGTGACACCACGGGCCGGAGGCGACCTTGTATCGAGTATAGCAACGATCGGGGACCCGAGGGCCTGGCCGGAGGAGTACCATCGAAGGCCAGCGCCGGATACCCCACGCAGCCCGGCGAACGGAGAAGACGATGGCCCGCAATGAGTTGGGGCACGTGGGAATCTGCATCTCGGCGGCGCTGCTGGCGGGGCTTGCCGGCCTGACGAGCCCGTTGAGCCGCGCCCAGACCGGTGATCTGGTGTGTAACGAGGGTTCCGGGCAATTTACAGATACGTTTTCAGCCGGAGTGCGGGTGCATGTCGGAGCCGCACATTCCAGCGGCTTTGCGCAGCGAAGTTGTGAAGCGGCTCTCATGTTCAAGGGCCATCAACTGGTGGCCGTCCCTTCAGCGGCGAGGATAGATATCGATGTGCTGGGAGCAGACCTCGGCTTCGGCGTGCCGGTGGTCGCATTCGAATCCTGGCAATCGAGTCACGGCTGGCAATCGACGTATCAGATTTATGCGCTGAAGAAGAATCCGCACCTGCTGAGGACGATTGCAGGCGGGGATCAATACCGGGCCGTCGACGCGGACTTCAACAGGCGGGTGGCGATCTGGACGCGCGACGCCGCGGCCGTGAACGGCCTGGACGGGTTGACCTATGCGGACTACGACGCTGCGCCTACGATGGTTCTGAACTTCGAGAAGGGCCGGCTGATCGATGTGAGCGCCTGGTACCGGAAGCAATACGACCAACAGATTGCGCAGCTGCGCGGGCAACTGACCCCGGCTGCGTTGAGCGAATTTCAGAAGAGCGACGGACGGCTGACCTTCGGATCTGCGCCGATTGCCGAGTGGATGCAGTTACGTAAAACCAAGGCGAAAGTGCTGGAAATGGTCTGGGCGTATCTCTACAGCGGACGAGCAGACCAGGCCTGGGCGGAACTCGATCGGGACTGGCCACCGGCGGACGAGGCGAAAATCAAGGCTGAGATCCTTGCGGCGCGGGCGAAGGGCATTGAGGCGCAGGTGGCCGGCGTCGCCGTGAAGCTACCTCCGAAGTGGAACGATACTCCTCTGGTGCGCCGGTATCTGATGGTGAGTGAGGCTTCCGCCCCCATCCGGGATGAGCTTCCCAATATGGACCATGACGACACCCGGTTTGCCAGCACGGAGGGAACTCCACAGCAACCGGATTACCAGGGAACGAGCGATGATCTGGCGGCCAAAACCGCTCCCCAGGCGATCACAGTGTGGCGCCCCCAACTGCCCGCCACGGAGGCCGCGCAGGCAGAGCGGTGGGAGACGGTGATGCTGACCATCGATGAGGCGGGGAAGGTGCATGGGGCGAAAATGGTCGATCCGCCTTCAGATCCCGCTTTACTGCGGGCCGCCGCGCACTGGAAGTTCATTCCCGCATTTCGCGACGGAAAGCCTGTTGCTTACCAGCTGAAGTTTCAGGTGACGCCGTACCGATGACGATGGTCAGGCACTTCGGATACCGGCATGGCGCCACTTTCGAAGGCCTCAACCCACCCTCCCGTGCGGACATTGACGAGTCCCACCGCCATCTGCCGCCGGCCGAGCTGGATCATCAGGCTCTCAAACTCGCCCCGGTGCTGCTTCAGCGCGGGATGCGCCTGGGTCGTAAACGAAGCCCGTGTCTGCCAGGGAGCCGGAGCCACCCCAGAGTTCATTTGATTTTAGAAATTCGGCGAACCCTTCGTCCGGCAGATCCGCGGCTTTGCGAAGCGCATCCTCGTAAAACCGGTCATGTTCGTAGTAGCGCTGAAAAAAGTCCGCAATCTCAAGGATGATCTGTCTGAACTCTGTGAGGTCCATGAGGGGTGGCCTGAGGGGATGGGGCCAGTCTAAACCTCCGGTCGAATCAGGAGCGCCTCGACGGTAAGTCCGGCGCCGGCAGTCAGCTTCAAGCCGCACGTTTCCGGGGACCAGCCCTGAAAACGTGCTGCATCCGGTGCCGGAGCTGCATCTCACTGCGGAGCGAAACGACCGGAGCGCCGGTCGGCAACAGCCGGAACCAGGAATCGAGGCAACTTGAAAACAGCAACTGTGGCAGGGATTCTGCTCATCATTGTGGGGATCGTTGGCTTTGCGTTCGGCGGATTCCACTATACGCACCGCAAGCAGGATGCCCGCGTCGGCCCGATGCACATCTCCCACGAGCAGCATAAGACGGTGCCGATACCGCCGATCCTCAGCGGGATTGCGCTGGTGGGCGGGATCGCCCTGGTTGTGGTGGGCGCGCGGAAGTAGGGAAGTTCCGGGGAACTAAATTTCCCAGCGAATCAGAGCTGCGCCGACGGTAAATCCGGCACCCACGCTGGCGATGAGCATCAGGTCGCCCTTCTTCAG
>JASHNS010000090.1 GCA_030041515.1 Acidobacteriaceae bacterium
TAGCCGTTGGGATTGACGATGACGCCGGAACCGAGATCCTGCTCACGCTCGGATTGCGGCTGCTGCGGCTGCATTTGCTGGCCGAAGAACTGCTGAAAAAAAGGATCGTTGAAGAAGCCCGGCATATTGCCCTGCTGCTTGATGACCTTTGTGGATTCGATATTCACGACCGCAGGCAGGACCGGATCGATGACGGAAGCATAGCCGTTCTGAAAATTACTCAGGCTGACGGGAGCCGGATTGCGGTCGAATTTCAGCGGGACAGTGTGGCCTGTATCCTGGCCCCCGGGCAGGGGAAGGATGCCCGCGCGCAGGACGCCGCCGAGGGTAAGCAGAGCAATGGCGACCGCTGCAAAAATGCCCCAGCGTGTTTTCTGAACCGATTGACTTGTCATTCTCTCTCCTCTTATGTCGCCGGCAGCCAATGCGGCCCGGCAAGTCGTTCTTCCGGGAAGCCCCGGGGATATCGCCCAGTCAGGGCAAATGGGTGCGGCCTTTGCTCACGGGGAAACCCGGGCGCGCGCCACGTTGCGATTCCGGCACGTTTCCGTGGCCGGCAGCGAAAGCTTCGAGAACCCGCAGGTACTGAAGGATGTCTTCGCGAGAAAGGATTCCGATGATCTGCGAATCCTCGACCACGGGGAGTTGGTTGACGCCGTCGCGGCCCATCTTGTCGAGCGCGGCCCAGAGGCCCGTGTCAGGTGTCGTTGTATCCAGTTTGGCTGCGGGAATCATCACCTGAGCCGCCGCGGTGACCGGCCAGGCTTCGCGCGGCACGGTGCGGATGGTGGACAGGGTGATGAGGCCCTCGCCGGCAATTCCTCCACTAACGACAAAATAGCGGTTGCTCTCGGACAGCACAAATTGATCGACGAGCGCCTGGAGGGTGATGTCACCCGGAATACGCGGAAAATTCCTGCGCATGGCGTCGGAAACCCGGTGCTGGCCGACCAGGGCGCGGGCGGATTCCATCTGCAGCTGACTGCCGGCGGCGCTCTCCAGATACCAGCCGATGAAGGCGATCCACAGGCCGTTGATGATCGAGCCGCGGAAGATCTCCCAGATGCCAAAGGCGATCAGCAGGAACCCGATAATTCGCCCGGTGATGGCGGCGGCGATGGTGGCGCGCTGGTAAGCACCGGTGGCGCGCCAGAGGGCGGCCCGCAGGACGCGGCCCCCATCCAGGGGAAAGCCCGGGATGAGATTGAAAAGGGCGAGGACCAGGTTCATCAGGGCCAGGCAGGCGGCGGCTGCGTTCCAGGGGGAAACGAACGCGAGGAGTGGCTCGATCTCCCAGAAAAATGCGGCGAGGGCGAAGCTGACGATGGGGCCGATCGCGGCGATCCAGAATTCCTGGCCGGGGCTACCGGGCTCGGCGGCAATTTGGGAGACGCCGCCGAACAGGAACAGGGTGATGCGGGGAACGCGCAGGCCATAGAGCTGGGCGACGATGGAGTGACCCAGCTCATGGATGAGGACGCAGACAAAGAGGAGGAGGGCTGCGACAAAACCGAGGGCCCAGTCCTGTCCGCGACCGGCAGCCGGAAATTCGGCTGGGAAGTAGCTGACGGCCAGCATCCAGGTGAACAGGGCGACGATGAAAAACCAGGAATAATCCAGATCGATGGTTATACCGAAGATCCGCCCAATCGGAATGGCGTGACGGAACACGAAGACTCCCTGACATTTAGACGTATCTTTGAGCGGGTGTCACAGGGGGCCGGAAAAAGCGTGACAAGAGGTAGGATGCGGAGCGGCCAATCATCCGTTATCAGATCGTATGGAGCGCCTTTTTGCGCCACCGTGCTGTATCCGATCAGTTACTCGGGCGCAGGGACGGCTGGATTCGCTGCTGCCTTCCACATCGGTACGTCGTATCCTGCGAGTGGAGCCAGGTAGAAGGATGGCGGGCAAATGATGCGAATGACGGTGCTGGCCAGCGGCTCAAAGGGAAACAGCACAGTCATCTCCAGTTCCACCACACGCATTCTGGTTGATGCCGGGCTCTCCTGCCGGGAACTGATGAAGCGGATGAAGGCTGCGGGGGAGGATTCTGCGGCGCTGGACGCAATTCTGATCACTCACGAGCATCAGGATCACGTCCAGGGGTTGGCAGTCACAGCCCGGAAGCTGGGCATCCCTGTTTATTTGACGGAGCCGACGCATCGGGCGTGGGTTCGGTGGCTAACACCAAGAAAAAGAATCACCTATGCGGAATGGCTTGAGCAACGGAGAGCACAGGCCGCAGCCGCGGTGATGGAGCCGGACCAGCAGGAGAAAGAGGCAGCGGAAGAGGCTCTGAATGAGCCGGGAGGGACGGTGGAACGCGATCCGGCCTGGATTCCGGCGCTCGAGTACTTCCATGCGGGGAACGGATTTCGCATCGGGGATATCGCGGTGACGCCGTTTACGATTCCCCACGACGCCGTTGATCCTGTTGGGTTTCTTTTTGAGGCAGAGGGTGCGCGGGTGGGAATGGCCACTGACCTGGGGTATCTGCCATCTAACCTGTGTATGCACCTGAGGGGATGCGACATTCTGATGCTGGAGTCGAACCATGATCTGGGCATGCTGCGTGACGGTCCCTACCCCTGGGCAGTCAAACAAAGAGTCATGTCCAGGGTGGGACATCTGTCGAACGACGCGGCGGCTGAGTTTCTGGCTCGGAATTACGACGGGCATGCGACTTTTGTCGTCCTGGCGCATCTTTCAGAAAGCAATAACCTTCCCGAACTTGCGCGGATGGCTGCCGAGAGCGCGCTGCGGGACCGTATGAGCCTGTTGGCAAACAAGGTGTTACTCGCGGAGCAGAATTCTCCAATGGAAACACTTGTACTGGAATGAAACATGCCGTACATGCCATAATGGCTATGTCATCCCTGCGTGGATTTCTCGCCTTTGGGTTCTGCGATGGTGGCGTTCGATGAGGGCGGGGGGAAAGTGGGGACCTGAATGATGAGCCGTTGCACTGACTCCGTCGTCGGGGACATTCTATCCAGCTGGCGCTATGACATCTCCGGGATATCGCCTGAGATGCGCGTCGACTACGAAGAGCACTTATCGACCTGCAGTTATTGCCGCTCGAGGCAGCGACTGCATCGCGCGATTGATGTAACGCTGATCGGGTTGAGCACGCTTTCGATTGCGGTATTCCTGCTGGCGCTGGCTGTCATCCATCACATTGAACCGCTGCGCTCGTTTGCCGTGGTGGTTCTCCACCTGGAGCACACCCAACTGGTGCTGACGCTCCAGGCGGCGGCGGTGCTGGGTCTGCTCGCGTCGCTGGTTGCCTGGGTTCTGGTGGCGGTGGCAACACCGGCGCCGATCTACCTGACCGGTGTAGCCATCGAGCAGGCACGGGTACTGCAGGATCGCATTCCCGAGGAATTGCGCAGCCGGCTGAGAGCCTGACGATTCTTCTGTGAGAGTCCCGGGGCCCCTGTGCGGGCCTTTGGCGTGATCTGGCGCAACCTGCGCTCTGTGGCGCAGGAAACCCCCGTGATATCTGTCACATCTCCCGCGGAGAGTCGTCTGCGACGATTCCTCCTGTCCCAATGCGAAGGGCAGAGTGGAGGAACAAATATGGTGACACCCGTCGACGCGGTTCGGAGTGGGATGGGATTTGATGCAGCGGGGCACTGGCATCGGGCCAGGCAGCGCCTGGTTGTCGTCACCCGAAAATACGGCGATGGGGATCCTTTGGCGCCTGTTCGGGGAGCGATGAATGGGTTCGTCGCCGGCGCGATTTTCTGGATTGCACTGATTTGTATCGCGAAGGCGCTTCTGCATCTGTTCTGAATTCAATGCACTGCGGAAGGGACCGGACGCAGGCGATCAGAAATCCACATGCAGACGACCCGCGGAGATGGTCACAGGTCCGCGTGCCTTGTTGTAACCGGGATCGTTGACGTGCTGGACATCGTAGGCCAGGAAGATGCCGCGCCACAAATGGGCGGTGTAGAAGCTCTCGACAATTTTTTCGTGGCCGTATGTGAGCGCCCCGTCGCCGAGGATGAACCCGAAACCTCCGAGGGCGAGATATCTCTGATGGGCGTCGACGATGCCGTTCATGACGAAAGCGGCGCCGGCGCGATCATTGGAGCGATGCCATGAAGCCCCTGGAGCAAAGACGCCGAGTTCCAGGGCGCGGTCGTCTTCCGTATAGCAGAAGGACTCATTCCGGCCGTCGCTCCATCCCAGCCGGCCAAAGGCTCCGAATTTTTGCGTGATGGCCTGCTCGAAATTGAGGCCGAACCCGTATTTATGCCGGCCCTGGCGGCGGGTGGCGATGATGTTCGGCAGGGGTGTTTTGCCTGCGAGGTAAGCGCCGATGGCATCCTCATAATTGCCCATATCAGCGTGGTTGAGGTAACTCAGCAGGCGGATTGCGCCGGGCTGGCGAGCGATGAGATTGCCGTGGAAATCGAACTCCAGGTTCTCCGCACGGGCGCGCGCCAGATCGGCGTCGAGGAATTGCCCGTTCGCGGCTTTCGGCATCATGGCTTCGGCAAACCGCACGGTCCAGGCGCGATCATAGAAGGCGAGGATCGCACCATCGGTGTAGCCGCGCGTGTCCGCGGCGTAGTCCCAGGCGCCATTGTTGTCCACCGTCCAGTTCGTGAACTGGAGATGGCTGTCGGAGCCCCAGGTGTTCTGGTCGAAGAAGTCGGGAAGCGAGAACTTGCCCACGCGGAATTCGAGGCGGCGCGCCGGGAGCGAAGTCGCGAGATGGAGCTGGTCGCGGTCGGCGTTGACGCGGTTGTGGGTGAGAGGGACGATCTGGCGCAGCATGAAACGTGCGACGTAAGGAGCTTTGGAGAGTGCGACGCCCTGGGCGAGCCGCACGGCGTCGAGATTGGAATAACCGGCAAGACCGTTGGCATTGCCAATGCCATTGCCGGTGGCATCCTCGAGATCGAGGAAGACTTCCGTTGTGGGCGTGAGTTCGTAGCCGGTATAGAGCGTGAAAATGTGCGTTGTGGCGCTCTGGGCCCAGTTCGTCAGGCTGTAAGGGCCGCTGTACTTTGCCGGAAAGGCGAGATGGCCCTGCAGAATGATGTTGGCCTGGCCGGAGATCCAGTAACGGGCGGTCATGCTGTGGGGGAACATCGTCAGGAGGGGCTCAGAGGCCGGTGTGGTCGCAGGCCGCGAAAACGCCTGCTGCGGAGTCGGAGTGGACTGCGCGGCGGAGACCGCTGAAACTGAAGGCGCTTCCTCCGGGGTGGGCGCGCTGGGGAAAGATTGGGCCATGGCAGACAGGCAGGCGGCTGCGAGTGCGATTGCCGGGAGTAAGCAAGGGTGACGCAATAAGCCTCCGAAAAACCTGCGGGGATGTGATCGCCGGTGCGGACATCAAGTTAATGCTGATTAACGTAAATATGAAAAGCGTAGTTTACTTGCAGCGACAGGACAAGCTGAGGAATTCGAGAACAATTTTGGGGCATGGCCGTGAAAACCGTGCAAACGGAAGGGCGCACGGGCATCGGCTCCGCAACCTGCCCCGGTTCGGGTTTTCCATGCTCGACTCATTCGTGCCTGCCATTCCTGATGCCGAGAGATCAGGCGCACATCAGAGCCAGCCGGGGCCGCGGTTCGGGTTCGATCTTGCGGTTATCCGCAGGGGTCGTGCGGGTTTCGGCAGTCCACGCGCGGGTGAGGGGCTGGCGAGGGTTGCCGGTCGCAGTCCACACGCAGATGAGCGCGGGGCGCCGCTGCGTGGCGCGAGGGACGAGAAAAAGAGTCCGAGTCATGACAGCCTCCTTCCAGCGTGTGTGCATACTGGCACAGACGAGCGCGTTTGTGAGGAGCGAAGAGAACAAGCGAACCCGCGGCCACGCGCACCACGCCGGAGAGAATTCAGGTTTCAGGAGGGGTGGGTAGAACCACAAATGGGGCTCGCTCACTCACCCAACGTTCTGGTCGTGCGCGGTGAGGAGCAAGGCGATCAGCGGAGGCTAGTCGGCCCGGACTGTCTCACAGCGCAGGGAAGCCTGCGTGCATCGCGGAGGCTCGAAGGCGGCGTTTGCATCTTCCAATGTCATAGAGGTGCAGCAGGGAATTCTGAAGGCTGAATTCGCCGCTTGCAGAGATATACCATATCCCGGTGGGATATAGTCAAGAGGAAAGTTCGGCTGACGCGATAACTTTGGTATGAGGACCAACGATGCCCGCCGATTCGAGAGAACAACAGAAGCTGATCGCCAGGGTGAGGAGGATTCGCGGGCAGGTGGACGCGATCGAGCGGTCCCTGACCGACAAGGAGCACTGCGCCGATGTACTGATGCTGCTGGCGAACGTGCGCGGAGGCATCAACAGCCTGATGGCAGAAGTGCTGGAGGATCACATCCGCCTGCATATGCTCTCGCCGGAGAAGCGCGGAGGCGATGCGACGGAGCTGGCGGAAGACCTGATCGATCTGGTACGCGCGTATCTGAAGTGACGGCAAGCGCAACCGCCGGAAAACCAGCGCATCCAAAGTGAGTTCTATGAATGAACCTGCTGTGATTCAGGAAATCCTCGACCGCACACGCACTATTGCCGTGGTGGGGATGAGCGATCGTGAAGGACGTGCCAGCTTCGGCGTGTCGCGTTTTATGCAGAGCCAGGGATACCGCATCGTTCCCGTGAATCCGCGGATCGAGAGCGCGCTGGGTGAACAGGCCTATGCGGACCTGGACGCGGCGTATGCCGGTTTGGAAGGAAGGATTGAGTTGGTGGACGTGTTTCGTGCGCCGGAATTTGTGCCGGGGGTGGTGAAGGACGCGATCCGCCTGAAGATTCCGTACTTGTGGCTGCAGGAAGGCGTGGTGCACGAAGAGGCCGCGTCGTGGGCGGAGCGAGCGGGAATTAAAGTCGTGATGGACCGGTGCATCCTGAAGGAGCGTATGGCGGCGGGATGGGGGAAGCGCGGATAGGCGGAGCGCGGATGCGGGCTCGGTCCGGACGGGCAGACGATTCGAGGTTAAGTAAATTGTCAGCGGGTGAGCCAACCGCGGGCGCGGACGGTGAGCAGCGCCCAGGGGAAGATCCAGAACATGAAGAAAAATGAGAAGTACTCAAAGACAATTCCGTAGACGAAGTTCAGGGAACGCTCGCTGCGCAGGTAGTAGAGGGAATAGAGCAGGGAAATGGCGGCAATTGCCACCAGCAGGCGTGGAAACAGCAGCGGGTGGTAGAGGAATTCGGCCCCCATCAGGAACAGCGTGAGGAACATGATGGGAAAGCGCAGGTTAGTAATGAGCGAATCGCAGTAGCCGATGACGCGGGCGATGAGAGGCCGGTGCGGCAGAACCAGGGCCAGGCGCGCTTCCTCCCGGATGTAACTGCGGTTCCAGCGCAGAAACATGCGGCAGAGTTGGCGATAACCGGTTGGCACCACGGTCAGGACCATAGCATCGCGCTGGTAGACGCTGTCGTAGCCCTGGCGCATGACGTCGTTGGTAAGGGCGCGGTCCTCGCCAATGGTGGCCTGCGAGCCGAGAAAGCGCTGGTTGACCCAACGGTCGAGCACGGCGAGGACGGCGCTGGCACGATAAGCGGAGAGGGCGCCCGGGCTGCAGTAGACGGTGCCGTAGGTGGACTGGTAGGCGCGGATGAAGTCGAAGGCGAGTGTAAAGCGCACGTGGAGCATGCGCGGGATGAGTCCGGCAGAGCGGTTGTAGACCAGCACCTTACCGGCGACCACGCCGATGCGTTGTGAGGCAAAGGGACCGGCGAGCGCCAGCAGGGCATTCGGCGAGACGACGCTGTCAGAGTCGACGGTGACGAAGATCTCTCCGCTGGCGCGGCGAAAGCCGGTGGCGAGAGCAACGCGCTTACCGCTGTTCCGGGCGAGGCGCACTGTCTGTACGCGGCCGGGATGGCGGGCGGCGGCTTTCTGAATATGCTTCCAGGTATCGTCGCGGCTGCCATCATCGACGACGATAATCTCAAGGCGATCGGGAGGGTAATTGGCGGCGGCCACCGAGTCGATGGCTTTAGCCACCATCGGGCCTTCATTGTAGGCAGGAATCACCACCGTCATGTGGGGAGCGTCTTCGCGCGCAGCAAGAGGGTGAGGCCGGTAGGTAAACCAGAGCAGCGTGCGAAAGAGGAGCAGCATCGAGCCCATGGTGAACCAGAGGATGCTGGGACGGAAGAAGTCGGCGCGAATACCATGGGCCTCGGCCGTAGTCAGGAGAGGCTGAAATGCCTGGGCGTGCAGGCTGATGCCAATGAGAATACAGAGGCCTGTAACGATCGTCAGTTTGAGCGGAAGGTCCCAGACATCGGGCGCAGCAACGGGCGGGAAGGGGGGAACCGGCGTTTGCTGCTCGAGGGCCGACATAAACTCCAGAACGCGCGTGCGGTGTGAAACATTGTACCCGGCAGCACGGCAGTGCAGGGAAGGAATCAGGCGGGGCCGGCAGCCGTTTAGACAGCGGTGCTTTTCGATTGGACGTGTTCGCGGATGAATTGGACGACAGCGTCGAGCGAGGTGCCGGGGCCGAAAATGGCGGCAACACCATGATCCTTCAGGAATTGCGCGTCCTGTTGGGGGATGGTGCCGCCGAGGACGACGAGGATGTCGGTAGCGTTGCGCTCGCGCAGCAGGGCTGTTACGCGGGGAATGATAGCGTTGTGAGCGCCGGAGAGGATGCTGAGTCCGATGCAATCCACATCTTCCTGAAGAGCGGCGCTGACAATCATTTCCGGGGTCTGGCGGAGGCCGGTGTAGATCACTTCCATGCCAGCGTCGCGCAGGGCGCGGGCGATGACCTTGGCGCCGCGGTCATGGCCGTCGAGGCCGGGCTTGGCGACGAGGACGCGAATGGGGGTGGTTCGCTGAAGCATACGAACGCTGAAGGATAGCACAGCGGGCTGGTCAGACGCGGGTTTCGGCGCGCATGCGGGAGGCGAGACCGAGCCGGCGCAGCAGGCCGCCCATGGTGAGCCCCTGCACGACAATCGCGAAGATCACCACGATGTAGGTAATGGCGAGGATGCGGTCGTGGGGGCGCCCTGGTGTGATGGAGAGAGCCAGAGCCACGGCCAGACCCCCGCGCAGGCCGCCCCAGGTGAGCGCCGCGATGGAACCGCGCATCGGCTTGTGCCAGGGCCGAACCACCAGCAGCGATGCGCGAACGCTCAGCCAGCGGGCGGCCAGGGCGACGGGGATGGCCAGCAATCCGGCATAGATGTAACGCGGATTCCAGGGCATAACCAGAATCTCAAGCCCGATCAGCAGGAAAAGAATCACATTCATGAGGTCGTCAATGAGGTCCCAGAACTGATCGACGCGGGTGCGGGTTTCTTCGGACATGGCATAAGGGCGCGCCCGCGCGCTGGCCATCAGGCCTGCGGCGACGACCTCCAGCGGCGCGGAGAGATGAAGGGCGTCAGCCAGCGCGTAGCCACCCATGGCGAGGGCGAGGGTGAGCAACTCCTCCACACGAAAGCTGTCCACGGTGCGCAGCAGGCGATAAGCGATGTACCCCACGGCCAGCCCAAGAGCGATCCCGCCGCCGGATTGGACGAGGAGGTGCCAGGTAAAGCTGCGGATGCTGGGTGAGTGACCGGTTGAGAACGAGTTCAGCAACGTGACGAAGAGCACTGCGCCGACACCGTCGTTGAAGAGGGATTCGCCGCTGAGCAGAGCTTCCAGAGTCGACGGTGCGCCGACGCGACGCAGCATCTCGAGTACAGCGATGGGGTCAGTGGGAGAAATGAGTGCGCCGAAGAGGAGGCACAGGACCCATCCCGCGTGCAGGCCGGTGACATCAAGGACGCCTTTGAGGAGCCCGGCGACAATCAGGGTGGAGAGGGCTGTCCCCAGGAGGGCGAGCGAGAGCACAGGCACTTTCTGACGTCGAAGCGCATTGACGTCGAGTTGCATGGCTCCGGCAAAAAGCAGGAAGGCGAGCATGCCGTGCAGGACCACGGTGGAGAAATCGATGTGGCTGACGAGCGCTGCTGCGCGTGCATGCAGGCCGGGGAGGAACCGGCCGACGACCGCCACCAGCAGCGAGCAGCCGAGCGACAATAACATGACGCCCACGGTGCGGGGAAGGCGCAGCAAGCGATGGCTGAGCAGGCTGAAAGCCGCAGCCAGGCAGACAAGCGCGCTGAGGAGTCCAAAAACAGGCATAGGCCGGTACGCCGAGCGGAGGAGGTCTGCCGCGGGAGTTCTGTGTCCCGGCGGCTTTGGGTCATCCTAACAAACGGGCAGAAACACAGAGCGGCCCTTGCTCATTCGTCAGGAGCGCGCTGGTCGGCGTCCATGGACTCGATCGAGGCGAGTGCCGCTTGATCGAAATTCCATCGCTTCAGGATGTCGAAGATTGTGCCGGGGGAAAATCCGGCGCGGACCAGGAGACGCACCACGCGGGCGGCTTCCTTTTCGTTGGTGGGTTTGGCAATGCGCTTGCGCTCCAGGTGGCGGCGGGCCAAAGCCTCTTCAGATACGTCCGCATACGCAGCACCGAGCGTTTTCTCAATCACGTCAGCGTGGACACCCTTGCGCCTCAAGTCCTGGCGGACGCGCCGCTGGCCGAAACTGGAGTTATCCTGGCGGAGCTTCGCATAATCACGGGCGTAGCCTGCGTCGTCGAGAAATTTGTACTCCTGGAGGCGGGTGACGACGCTGGTGAGGGCTGCTTCTCCAGCCTCCCCGGGCTGGACGCGACGGCGGAGCAGGCGCTTTAGCTCGGCGACGGTGCGCATCTGCTGTCCCAGGAGCCTCACGGCGTACTGGTAGAGCGCGGATTCGTCGAGAGGCGGGGCCGGCTTGCGGGTGCGCATAGGGCCAGCGTAGTACAAACCCTGAGGGGCGAATCGTATCTTTAGCCGCGGCGACGGTACCGAATGTCGAACTCGTAGCCGGAATTGGGCGGAAAGAGCTCAGCGATGTGGCGCAGCCGCTCGGCGAGGGGCGCCGGAGCCAGGAGCGGATATTCGCGCTCACGCAGGTCCGCGTAGTCGAAATCGAGGGTGAGGGACAGCATGTAGATGGCGAGCGCGTCGGCGAAGGCCGTCTCGAAATAGGCGGTGCGGGCTTTTTCGTCGCCACCGTGGCCGCGCGTGCGGTCCTGCGCACGCCGGCGGTTCTCCCAGGCGTCGTGGCTGGTTTCGCCGCGCACCTCGGCGGTCGCCTGCGACCAGGCGAGATCGGCAAAGCTTTGCGGGACGCCGATGGCGTCGACGAACTGGTGGCCAACGTTGATGAGGAATTCGAAGGCGAGTGCGAAGCGGTCCTGCATGAGGCGTGTGGAAATGAAGATGCACTCCGAGCTGCCGAAACGGACGTTGCGATGGCAGGTGGCGCGATCGCTGAGATCCACGGAGTAGTCGGGAGCGACGCTGGTGCTGTCGTCTTCGCCAATGGCGAGAGGGACGAAGTACCATGCGCGCTGGCGGAGGGCCACGGCGACGACGGAGGGGACAGCCTGGACAATGCGCTCCAGATCAGGCTGTTCCACATTCGTCTGGCCAAAAGTGGCATAGCAGAGGCCGTTTTCGGCCTGTCGGACGGCAGCCTCCTGGGCCACTTTGGACGCGGGAAACAGCGGAATCTGGGCGGTGCCAGCCATTCCTTTATATTCTAGAGCATCCTGCCCGCGTCTTCGTTGTGCGCGATACGTGTTGTGCAGCCGTTCTTCGATGGAACGGCCGCGCCAGGTTTCGCATTTCCCGGAGCACCATCAGGCGAGATACTCTACTGGACGAAGGAGTTTTCCCGATGGGCGCCAATGCGCAGCCGGCTCGAGTGCTCGGCATTCCTCTGGGCGATCTGGGCCTTTTTCCAAGCCTTTTCCTGGCGCTGGCTTCCGGTTTCATGGCCTTCTTTGCCAGCTGTTTCCTGGCAATCATGTCGTTGCTGATCTGGAATACTGCGACTCATGGACATGTCAGCTATGTAGATACCTACCGCTATGTAGCGCTGCCTACGGGACTGGCCGTCATGGCGATGGGGATGGCGCTGGTGACGGGAAGCTGGCTGAGGCGGAAATTCGCCGGAGGAAGCTGATGGCGGTGCTCACAATTCCGGCTGAAGCGAAGGCCACGCCGGAGCAGACCCGCGCATGGTGCGCCCAGCTGGAAGCGGGAGACATCCTTTACTTTCCGCAAAGCCCGGTGCCGCTCAGCGCGGACGACGCAAGCTTTTTGCTGGGCCAGCAGCAGACGGATAGCTCGCTGCACAAGAACATTGCGTACAAGCCGAATGTGAACCGGCTGAGCGGATTCGACGCGAGGACAGCGAATCCAGCCGCGGTAGAGCGGCTGCACCAGGTGATGCGGCGCTATTCGCAGTCGGTAGTGGCGTTTTTGACAGGGTTTCTGGCGCCGTACCAGGCGAGATGGCAACTGGATTACGCGAGCTTCCGCCCGCAGGAAGAGCAGGGCCGCGATCTTCCGCTGCGCCGGCGCAACGATTTGCTGCACACGGACGCGTTTCCGACGCGGCCTACGCACGGCGCGCGGATTCTGCGCTTCTTCAACAATATTCACCCGGCGCGCACACGCGACTGGGTGGTAAGCGATCCCTTTGCGGAGATGGTGCGGCAGTTTGCACCGCGGCAAATTGCGCCGCAGGCGGGAAACGCGTTGTCGCGCGCCGGGAAGGCAGCGGCATGTGCCGTGGGGCTTGGCGCCGCAATTCCTTCACTGAAACGTTCGCCCTATGACGACTTCATGATGCGGTTTCACAATTTTCTGAAAGAAAATCCGCAGTGGCAGGCGGAATGTCCGAAATACGCCTTCCAGTTTCCGCCGGGATCGAGCTGGATGGTTTATACCGACACTGTGCCCCATGCGGTCCTGGCCGGGCAATACGCACTGGAGCAGACGTTTCTGGTAAGGCCGGAGGCAATGGTGCGCCCTGAGGTTTCGCCGCTGCGCGTGCTGGAAGAGATTGCACAGACGCAGCTGGCGTAGTACTGGTTCCAGACCGCCGGGTGCGACGTTGACGGGGTTCGTGGCATCCTGAAGACGCCGGCAGCCCGAGGGATGGCATGCGCGGTGGTTCCCCAGCTATGATCCGCAAATTAAGGACTCGAAAACCTGGTTCGCTGATTCTGTGCCTGAGCGCTTTCGCAGCGGCGACGCTGCTGACAGCCTGCAATTCGTCGGAGGTCCCGGAGACTTCCGCGCCGGAGGCGTTCCGGGTGCACCAGATCTACAACCCGAATGCCGATGCAACCGCCGAAATTCATCAGGCGCTGGTTGAGGCAGCCCAACAGCATAAGCGCGTGTTGCTGGATTTTGGCGGCAACTGGTGCGGAGACTGTCAGATTCTGGACTACTACTTTCATCAGCAGCCGAACCAGGCGCTGATCGCGCAGGATTACGTTCTGGTGGACGTCGACGTAGGGCAGATGGATCGCAACATGAATATCGCCGCGCAATACGGTCTGCCGCTGAAGCACGGCGTCCCGGCGCTGGCGGTGCTCGATGCGAAGGGCGAAGTGATTTTCGGCCAAACGGACGGGCAGTTTTCGGCGATGGGACGCGTGGACCCGGCGCTGGTGACGCAGTTCCTGGAGCGCTGGAAGGGTTAGTGCAGCTTTGTAACTCGTGGTGTTCCTGCGGCGTTGGTTGCGCTCCCGATCAACGTGGATCGAGGCGTTTGGCCCTCGGCGCGCAAGCACGGCGGGGACCCCGGTAAACTGTGAACGCTTATGGCACGCGTCTTCGGCAGCCTGCGCAGGGCGGTTTGGTCGGCTTTTGGCCACGGGGCCTTCTCGATGGCGAAGGCTGCGGCCTATTCGGCGATTCTGAGCATTTTCCCGGCGGTGTTGGTAGCGACAACCTTATTTGCCGTGATGCCGGCGGGCAGCGTCATGCGCGGGGATCTGAGGACGGCGTTCCAGCAGGTTTTGCCCCCGGAAACCATGCATCTGGTGCAAGGCTATTTTCTCTATAACCACGCGCGTTCCGTGCGGATCATTGGCGGCTCGATCTTCGTGACGATCTATGCGGCCATGGGGATGCTGCTTTCGCTGATGGAGGGATTCCGGCGCGCCTATCGCGTGCCGCATGGCCAGTGGGGATTCTGGAAAGAGCGCGTAGTGGCGCTGGCGCTGGTGCCTGGAGCCATGATTCCGATGGCCGCCGCCACGATTTTCCTGGCCTTCGGGCACACCATTGAACAATGGATGATCGAGAACACAGACCTGGCACTGCATTTGTATCTGGTGCTGGTTTGGCGGCTGATTCGGTGGATGATCGCTCTGCTGGCCAGCATCCTGTCGCTTGAGCTGGTGTATCACTATGCGGTTCCGCGGCAGAAGCTGCAGGCGCGCGCGGGGAGATTCCACCTGTCGCGCGGACGGTGGAGGGAAACATTGCCTGGAGCCGCGATTGCCACAGCGACGTGGTTCATCACGACCCTCGTCTACGGCTGGTATCTGACTCACTTCTCTGATTACTCAGTGGTGTACGGATCGCTGGGAGCGGGCATCGCTACGCTGGTGTGGCTTTATATGGTGTCGTTGATCATACTCATCGGCGCGGAATTCAACGCGCATATGTTTCCGCTGCCTCCGGCGGGCGAGCTGGCGCCAGCGAGAAGCGGCGAGGAGAATGTGGCGGTTCGCTCTGCGGCGGTGTGAGAACGATTGAGCGCACGATAAAATAAAACGAACCGCGCCGACCCAACGCGCAAGAATACCGGACACAAACACAATATCGAGAAGAACAGGAAAAGACTGGGGGTTGGATGAATTTCTCTTTGCCAGGGCCCGGCTTTACGGGGGAGTACCCGCGCCGTGCCAAGATTGTCGCCACGCTGGGACCCGCTTCTGCACAGGAAGGAACGTTTCGCGAGCTGCTGCGCGCCGGGCTGGACGTGGCCCGGCTGAACTTCTCGCATGGAACGCATCCGGAGAAGCAGAAGCTGATCGAGATGGTGCGTAAAGTTTCGCGCGAGGAGGGAAAGAGCGTCTGCATCCTGGGCGACCTGCAGGGGCCGAAGATCCGTACCGGGCGGCTGAAGAACCGAATTCCCGTGCAACTGAAAGCGGGACAGCGGTTGACCATCACACCGCGCGATATTCCGGGTACCCCGGCAGTCATCGCTACAACATTTCCCACGCTGGCGGAAAACCTGGAAGCGGGAGCGCGGATTCTGCTTTCGGACGGCTTGATTGAATTGCGCGTCATCGACGTGCCGGGCGAGGACGTGGAATGTGAGGTCATCAACGGGGGCATGCTGGGCGAGCACAAGGGCATTAACCTGCCTGGCATTCCGGTGCGGGTGCCGTCGCTGACAGAGAAGGACGAAGAAGACCTGGAATTTGGCATGAAGCATGAGGTGGACGCCATCGCGGTGTCGTTTGTGCGCACAGCAGAAGACGTTCGTCACGTGAAATTCAGGGTAGCGGCTCTGGGCCTGGAAACCTGGGTGATCGCCAAGCTGGAAAAGCCTCAGGCGATTGAGAATCTGGAGGCAATTCTGGAGAATGCCGATGGGATCATGGTGGCGCGCGGCGATCTGGGCGTGGAGATGCCGCCGGAAAAGGTGCCGGCCATCCAAAAGCACGTCATCCGCTGCGCGGCGGAGTATCGCAAGCCCGTGATCACGGCGACGCAGATGCTGGAGTCGATGATCGAGAATCCGCGGCCGACGCGCGCAGAAGCTTCTGACGTGGCCAACGCCATCTACGACGGAACCGATGCGGTGATGCTGTCGGCGGAAACAGCGGCAGGGAAATACCCCGTGGAGGCAGTCAAGATGATGGCGAAGATCGTGAGCGAGACGGAGTCGCATCTGCGCGAAACCAGCTCGTGGGATTCGCGGTCGAACCGTGTTCGGCTCTCGATTGCGGAAACCATCTGCGAATCGGCAGCCCATGCCGCCGAAGACCTCGATGTGAGCGCAATTGCCGTTTTCACGGAAAGCGGAACCACGGCGCGCCAGCTCTCGAAGTACCGTCCGAAACCACCCATTTTTGCCCTCTCCAGCGTTGACGCGGTGATCCACCGGATGGTGTTGCTTTGGGGGGTGCACCCGATCAAATGTCCCAAGCTGCAAACGGCAGAGCAGATGGTGGATCACGCGGAGACCGTGCTGGAACAGAGCGGATTCGTCAAGCCGAAGGAGATAGTCGGAATCGTTGCCGGGACTCGAACCCGGTCGGGGTCAACGAATTTTTTGCGACTGCACGTGCTGGGGGACAGAATGACCGAGACCCCGCGGAAAGCGAAGGAGAAAACGGGCCAGGCACCGCGGGGAAGCACCTCGCGAAAGACTCCTCCGGGTCGAAAGTCCAGCGGCAAAGTGAAGGACTGAGCCGGAGGGTCATCCTTCCCGGCCCCGTTGGGGGCGGATGGGGCGGATTGGCTGGCGCAACCTGCCACGACTATCGTCCGCTGCTACGGCAACGGTTTTGGCCCGGGTCCGCTCCAAGCAACATAAGCCGGGAAGCGACTTTCCCGGCGAGGAGCCGGCTGCCGGGTTTCCCAGTTCCCCGCTGAAAAGTGGTTCTTGAAATTTTCGAGGAACAGGCCCATGCTGTTGGAATCCTGGCTGCACGCGCTGAAGGGGGCCTTATGCAGGGGTCCAAGTCCGCCGGCCGCATGTTTCCTCCGATCGTATGCTGCGCCTCTCTGGCGCTGTTGATGCCCCTGGGCGGGCGGGCCCAGGTTTTCATCGTTCAGGCGCAGCATATTAGCCCGCATTACGCTCATTTTCAGCCGACGAACGTAAAGCTGCCAGCCGAGCCTATGACGACGATCGGTCGCGAGCAGCTAATCCGGTTTCTGCAATCGGAAGAAGGCTTTGCCATGCGGCCACTGCCTGTGGCGGTGATGACGTTGCGCGCTAACGGCGGAATGGAGCCGACCGGAGACAAGTACATTGACCAGCTGCAAAACAAGGGAGTGGCTGCGACGCCGGGACAGCGAGTACAGATCACCGACGTCAGGATTCATGGCGACCGGATCACCCTTGACCTGAATAACGGGCCGTACCACAAGCATCGGTTTCTGCGGCATGTTTCCATTGGGATGGATCCGTACGACGACGAAAATCCGATGATGCTGGACGCCGCGCCCACAGGGTCAAGGCTCGTGTTGGTATTCCCATCGCGCGTTCCGGATCTGAGCGGGGAGCAGGTGGAACAACTGCTGAAACCGATGATTGACTTTGGAGTGCGGTCGCCAGCCGAGGCGTACGCCGAGACGCTGCCCGACTTTTTGCGCAAGGCGATCCTGGAGCATCGGGTGCTTGTTGGGATGGACCGGCAGATGGTGCTGTATGCCAAAGGCGAACCGGATCATAAGGATCGGGAGCAGGTGGGCGGAAAGCCGGTCGTGATCTGGATTTATGGGCAGGCGCCGGATCCGGTGGAGTTCGTGCGGTTCGAGGGTGACTTTGTCGTGCGGGTTGAAATCGGCAAAGTAGGCGAGGCCCTGGAAGTGAGCAGCGAAAACCAGATGGGCGACTTTTGGGGCAAACAGCCGCCTGCCACGATGCAGAACGTTCATACGGTGCAGCTGGGTGACCGGACCGCGCAGGATGCTGCTGAGGAGAATGCTCCTGTCGCTCCGCCGACGTTGCGGAAGCCCGGGGAGCAATTGCCGAATAACAGCGGCACTCAGGTGATGCGGCCGGTACAGTTTCCGCCAGGGATGCAGGAGCCTGGCGATCCTGGGTACACACCAACCAAGTCCGGATCGTCGACGACCGGGCAGCCGGGGACGTCGACAAACGGCCAGCCGTCGGGAACCGCAGCGAAGTCCGGCCAGACCGGAGTAACCCAAAACAGCGGTGCCGCGAACCCGTCGACGGCCAACAAGCAGCCGCCGGCGACGAATCCGTCAACGAACCCGCCGCAGCAATTTGTTTCCTCGCCGGCTTCGGCAGCGGAGCCGCCGCGCTGACGGCTGGGCGCTGGGTTGCGCGCCGGGTACCGTTGAAGTAGTCCCGGCGGATGGACGGGGGTAAAAAACTCTTCATTTTCGTCCGAGTCATCCCGGAGGTTGCTGATTCCATGGGATCGGCATCCCAATTTCGAAGGTCGCCGGTCGATCGGTCGGCAAGCCGAAAATAAAAGAGCCAGCACATGCACGCTGTGCTCCCTGGAAGTCTGCAATTGACGGGCCAGTGCGTCGCCCGAGCAGTTTCAATCCTTGAAGACAGCTTTGAGGCCTTCAGGGGTCACGGCTTCCACGCCCATCAGTGCGCCTTTGATGGCGGCGCGGTGCATGGCGTCGAGGTCAGGTATTACGAGTCAAGTGCGATCCCCTGATCACTCAGGCCGGGTTCTTCGTGCCTGGCGCTGCTCAGGGGGCCTCTGGTTGACCGGGCCGCGCGACAACCCTCCCGGATCTGCCAAAACAGGGCAAAGCCATTCGAGTTCGCCGCTTCGCGACTCCGCCCAGGCCGCGTTCTGGTGCACCAGGGTCAGAGGAGATGTGGCTCGCCGGCCGCGGAATCGAACCATCGGCGGGCTGCGGGTGCGAAGAGAATCCAGATAAACAGGATGAAAAATATGCTGTGGACGAGCAGCTTTCCAGGTTCGTGCAGGCTGATGGCGACGTGGAATGCTATCCAGACGACGGCGAGCCAGCGCGCCCAGTCGTGCCCGCGGAGGAGGAAGATGCCGATGACCACAGCCAGGAATTCCGTAAGCTCGACCCAAACGGCGTCGGGTTGACGCATAAGCAGGCCGTGGAAATGCGCGGCGAAACCGAGAAGGCCAACCACGAGATAAAGGCAGGCGAGCAGAGTGACGGTGATGGGCCGGTGGCGCATGTGCGGAAGGGTTCAGGGCGCCAAAAGGGGCCCTGCATATTTCCTTGGTTTTCATGGAGATTAACATGGTGTTTAAACTGGCGGGGTAGGTTAGAACGAGTCCTCGCGCTGGCAATTCGAGAAAATAAGAGTTTGGCGCAGTCGTGATGGCGTGCGATGCGGGTGTGGGGCGCAGCCAGGGAGCAGGTTAGGGGATGGGCGTCGGGATTGAGGTCAACAATCTGAACGCGTGGTACGGGTCAAACCACACGCTCGAAGACATCACGCTGCACATCCAGGCGAACGAAGCAACGGCGCTGATTGGGCCCTCCGGGTGCGGGAAGTCGACGTTCGTACGCTGCCTGAACCGGATGCATGAAACCAACCCGATCGCGCGGGTGACTGGCGAGGTCAAGGTCGGCGGCGAGGACATTTACGGCGCCAAATCGGCGGTGGAGATACGGCGGCAGATTGGGATGGTATTCCAGCGGCCGAATCCGTTTCCGACGATGACGATTTATGACAATGTCGCGTCGGGATTGAAGCTGAACGGGTTCCGGAACAAGCGGGCGCTGGACGAAATCGTGGAGCGGTCGCTGAAATATGCGGCGCTGTGGGACGAAGTAAAGGACGACCTGAAGAAGAAGTCGGGTGCGAGCCTCTCGGGCGGACAGCAGCAGCGATTGTGTATTGCGCGGGCGCTGGCGGTGGATCCAGAGGTGCTGCTGATGGACGAGCCGGCGTCGGCGCTGGATCCCGTGTCGACGTCGAAGATCGAGGACCTGATCTTCGAACTGAAGTCGCAATACACGATCGTGATCGTGACGCATAACATGCAGCAGGCGGCGCGCGTGGCGGAGCGCACCGGCTTTTTCCTGAACGGGAAGCTTATCGAATTCGATTCGACGCACAAAATATTTACGAATCCAAGCGACAAGCGGACGGAAGATTACATTACGGGCAGGTTTGGATGACGAGAATCCGCTTTCAGCAAAATCTGGACGATCTGAAAGAGAAGCTGCTGGTGATGGCGGGCATGGCGGAGCAGTCGATCCAGCGCGCTGTGGAAGCTTATCGGGTGCGGGATATTTCGATTTGCGATCTCGTGGATCGTGGTGAGATGGCGATCAACCGGCTGGAGCGGGAAATCGATCAGATGGCGCTGGATCTGCTGGCGATGGAGCAACCGATGGCCATCGATCTGCGGTTCATCTTGTCGGTGATCAAGATCAATGCGGACCTGGAGCGGGTTGGGGATTCGGCGCGGGTCATCAGCGACCGGGTGCGCGACCTGCAGGCATTTCCGGTGGCAGAGCTGCCAATTGATATTCCCCGGACCGCGAATCTTGCGGGCGGTATGGTGCGCAAGGCGCTGCAGGCGTTCATCGAAGGCAACCCGGAAATGGCGGAGAGTGTGCTGAAGATGGACGACAGCGTGGACAAGCTGAACGGATCAGCGCACGGGACGCTGCTGAACCTGATGAAGAAAGAGCCGACGGTAGCTCCGCAGGCGCTGAACGCGCTGATGATATCGCGGGCGCTGGAGCGGGTGGCGGATCACGCGACGAACATCGCGGAGGACGTGATCTTCTGGGTGCGGGGCGCGGACGTGCGGCACCACATGGGTTCGGTGGCCCAGGGGAAGCAGACGGATCAGCCGGTGCCGGGATCCCAGTAATCCAAAGCCGCAATTGCCGGATAGTAGAGGCCCAGCCGGAGCGGGACCTCTGCGCCATGCAGAGCGCGGATTGCCTGCGCATAGGCGAGAAGCTGGGGCGCGTAAAGCGAACGCTCTGAACGGAGGAAGGCGTCACGATCTCCGCTGGGCGGCGGCCCGGTCTTGTAGTCGACGACCCACCAGCAAGCGGAACCCTCGGCGAGAGGCGCAGATCCTGCCTGAAAAACGCGATCAGCGCGAAGGGTGCGCAGACGCGCGCCAGGCGAGTCGATTGAGCCGGTCCAGGAAGCTTCGGCCTGAGCGCCGGGATGCGGGGCGAGAATCCACTGGCAGGTGGGATCGGAGGCGCACGCGAGCAGCAGATTCGTGACGGCGGCGGTTGCGGATCTGAGCGCTTCGCCGCCGAGAGCGAAGGCACGCAGAAGGCAACCAGCGCTTCGGCGAAGCTCGGGCGGGCTCAGGTTGACGAGTTGCGGCCCGAGACGCTGCAGCAGCTCGTGGACGACGGAGCCGACGGCGCGTGCCTGGCGCGTGCCCTCAGGGCGGCGAAACCCGAGCGCGGCCGATGGGCCGGAGCCGGCAGGAGCCGCGGTGAGGACATCCGCCGAAAACGTCGGCTCAAATCCAGCGGGAAGGCGGCGCGGAGCGTTCGACGGATCTGGTTCGCTGACAGCGGCGAGCTCCGGCAACATGGAGGGTGCGGGGAAACGCAGCACGCGTGAAGGGGCGAGATGCTCCGGAGAAGATGGGCGAAGGGCCGCTTCGAATTGGCTGCGCAGGGCGGGCCACGCGGCGGCGAGCAGGCTGCCGGAGTGGGCAGGTTTGACCCCGGAGGCTGAAGCGATGGCAGTACCGAGCAGGTACAGTTCAGAGCAAGCGCGGGTACAGGCAACGTAAAAAACGCGTTTGAGCTCCTCGTCGAAGCGGATCCGGCGCTGCTGGCGGACCCATTTGTAGAGAGGATCGTTATCCTGACCGCTTAAACCGATGGGCGCGAGGAGGAATTCAGTTTCGCCCGGGTTCGAGGGACTGACGCGCTCGAGCGAGCAGACCAGCGGTTTCGGGTCGCCGGATGGCTTGCGGTCAAGTCCGGGAACAACGACGACGTCGAAGCCCAGACCTTTGGCCTTGTGAATGGTCATGAGCTGGATGCCGCAGTTCTCGCTGACGGTGGGATCGGGCTGGGCAAAGAGGCGCTGCAGATCCGCATCGAAGGCAGCGGTCAGCGGAGCGAAACCGTCGGGCGTGACCGCATCGAGCAGGGAGAAGAAGACCGTGGCATTTTCGTAGCCGGTGGAATCGACACAGGCAGGACCGCCGAGAGTGCGCCAAGTCCGTTCGATCCAGGAGGCAAAGGAGGGCGACTCGGACGCACTCCACCGGAGGCCGAGGGCGCGGTGGAGGATCTCCGCGGTGCGGGCAAGCCGGTGCTGGCCGTCGGGAGAGAGTCGAGAGGCGTTGCACTCGATGAGTTCGAGGATGGGGACGCCGCGGCAGGCGGGGTCGTCGGAGCCAGTGAGGTGGTGCAGGTCAGCGAGCGTCAGGCCGCACCAGGGAGCGCGGAGGACGGCAAGCCAGGCGATGCGGTCCATGGGATGCAGCAGAGCGCGGGTGAGCGAGAGGAGGTCGAGGATTTCCTGACGCTCGGAGAGCGGGTCGATTTCAACGGCCCGGAAAGGAATGCCGGCTTGCCGCAGAAGGGGGATGAGCTCCGCGAGATGGGGGCGGGCGCGAACGAGGACAGCCACGCGATAGTCCGCGCCGCCACGGAGGGCGCGCTCGATCGCGGGCAGATGCTGTTGGAGAATCGAGAGTACCTGACGAGCTTCGCGCTCCCTGGCTTCACGGGTTTCCGACGGCGCGGGGCGCTGGCCGGCGCTGCCGACGACTTGAGGATAGAGCTGCACAGATCTTTCAGCGATCGGGGGCGATGCAGCCGTCGCGGGAGAAAAATTCACCGCGGCGGAGCCTGGCGGCGGTGCGTCGGCGCCCATGGTTGTGAACATTTGATTGAGAGGTCCGGTAAGTCCGGCGTGGGAGCGGAAGTTGACACTCAGCTGGACCGGGCGACAGGCCATGCGATTCTCTTTCGAACCGATGCCGTGGTTCCATACGTGGGTGAAGAGCTCGACCTCGGCCTGGCGAAACATGTAGATGGACTGCATGGGATCACCGACGAGAAAGAGGGTGCGATGCTCGCCGGATTCCCAGGCGGCGATCAGAGCAGTGAGCAGCTCATGCTGGCGGCGGGAGGTGTCCTGAAACTCGTCGACGAGGAGATGGCGCACGCCGCCGGCGAGGTCGAGGATACGCTCAGGATGCCTGCGGAGAAGGTCGAGGGCAACCAGAGAAATTTCGGTGAAGTCGACGGTGCTCTGCTCCGCGAAGACGACACGAAGCTCAGCGATTGCATGACGAAGCACGGTGAAAAAGTGGCGCAGGGAGGCCCATTGTGGCTCGGAGTAAACGGCAGGAGGCAGATGGCGGACGGCGCAAAGGGCACCGAGCAGTTGGGACATCTGGCGAAGACGGCCGAGGATGAACAGCATGTCGTCCTTGCGCTTTTTGGTGTGGGGCCGCGTGCGATCCACCGGGAAACCGTTGCGTACAGTCACCGTTTTGCGCCACTCATCTTCCTGGGTCAGGAGGAAGTCGCAGAGGCAGCGCCAGTGCTCAACGGGCATGTTTTGCGAGAGCGCCTGCACACCAGCAAGAAGCGTTACTTCGTTGTTACCCTCGGAGCAGGCGTGATGGGCGAGCGTGGGGATTTGGTCGCGCACGAGCGGCTCGGCGTTCAGGAGTCGCCAGGCTTCGGCGAGAACGCGGTTGGTCTCCTGTCGGAAAGGCTCCTGGAGATGTGCGCGGGCGACCTCCCAGTCCTCTTCGGACATTTCGCCGGACAACGGGAAGGCATGCTGCCACTGATCGCGCACTTTAAGCATTGCCGCGAGGAGCGCCTCGCAATCGGCGAGCCGGTTATCGCGAAGGTCGAGGAAGTGGGCGAGGGCGTCATCGAGGTTGCGGTCGGGTCCGCCGAGACGAGCGAGCGTGCGGCGAGCGGCGAGGGCATAGAGGGGATCGGCGTGTTCGGTGGGCTGCAAATGGCCGCCGAGGCCGGCCAGCAGCGGCCGATTGTGAGCGATGCGGAGGCAGAGAGAATCGATCGTTTCTATTGAGAGGCGCTGGGGCTGCTCGAGAATGCGCCAGCCGCGGCGCTCGGCGTGGGTAAGCGCTTCGCGGGCGAGAGCGATGCGGGACAGCTCCTCGGGATGAAAGCTGCGGTGTCCGGCTGCTGCCTCCAGATCGCTGAGGATGCGAGCGCGCATCTCCGCGGTGGCGGCGCGCGTGAAGGTGATGGCGAGGATCTCCTCGGGCTCGTCGACGGCGGCGAGCAGGCTGAGGAAGCGTCGCGTGAGGAGATCCGTCTTGCCGGCCCCGGCAGGCGCTCTGACGATGACGGATTCGCGAATGTCGAGAGCGGCCCGGCGCGCTTCCGCGTCAGCGGGCACGAGGAGATCAGGCATCGGGCTCCTCCTCATTCTCCTGGTCCGCGGGGGACAGATTCCGTTCCGCTTTCCGGCACAGAGCGGGAAGTGGGCAGTTTCGGCAGACTTCGAGCTCGCGGGGAGAGACTGAGGATTCGCCGTCAAGAAACTCCTGAGCGAGGGCGAGCAAAGCCCGGGTCCACTGATCGCGCATGGAGTCGGTGAACGGATCGCTGACCAACTTCTTCTTTTGGCTCAAATCGCCGGAGAGTTGCGCGCGAGCATCGCGCACGCGGCCATCGAAGCCCGTCTCTCCGGCGCGGATTTTTGCCAGGAGGATGCCACTGAGATTTTCCACATTGCCGCAGACGGCGTACAGCGGAAGCTGGGGCTCGTCGGGCCGGTCGCCGCTCCAGGCCGCAGGCGAGATGCGTCCGGTTTTGTAATCGATGAGCAGGCGCGAGCCGTCAGAGAGCAAATCAATGCGATCGGCGCGGAGATTGAGGAGAAGATCGCCCACGCGCACGCCCGAGAGTTTGCGCTCGGTCGCCTCCACGGTGAAAGGCAAACGCCTGACCTCGCAGGCGAGCCATTCATCGATCCGGAAGCGAAGGCGGCGCTTCTCAGCGGCGATGTACGCGCGCTGCCAGGGGTCAGATGAGGAATAGGGAACAAGAACGGAGTCGATGCAGCGGTCAAGAAGGGCATCGAGCTGATGCGTCGCTTTTGCAGTGACTAATTCTCCGTGTGACCGGATGTGCGTAAAGAATTGCTGCAGCACCTCATGGAGGAGCTTGCCCTTGTCGCTTGGTTCGAGGCCCCAGTCCCTTGTATCCAGCGGTTCAGCGCGGAGGCGATTCGCGGCGAAAGACTGGAAGGGGCAGGCGGCCTGACGTTTGAGCACGTCCGCGCCGCCGGCTGAGCGCCCGGTTGGCCAGGGTAATGAAACGGCGGCATCGGGGATGATTTCGAGCCGCGCATCGCAGAGCGGTTCAGATACGGGAAAGGATTCAACGGCAGATTGAAGCTGCGCATCTCGCAGAAACAGAGCAGAAAGGAGCGGCGATGGACGGAATTCGGCATCATCGTCGTGCTGCGCGTAGCTGAAGATGGCCTCGGGCGCGCTGCGGAGCAGGCGGGTGGTCACGAGAAGGGCGAGATTCCACGGGTCGACGGAGGTGGCATGCGGCATGCCGAACTGGCGCTGCACGGCCAGTGGCAGCAACGGATGCGGGCCGCCTGGGGGGGGCCAGTGGGCGTCGTCGGCAGAAAGGAACCAGATGGCGTCGAACTCCTGGCCGGCGGATTCCAGCGGACCGAGAATCTGGACGGGAGCGTCGGCGGATTCCAGCGCAAAGATAGTTTCACGCGCGTGGAGTTCGAGCAGATCAAGAAACTCCGCGAATGCCAGCACAGAACCGTCGAAATCCAGCAGAGCCACATCATCCAGTAACCGCTGCCAGCACTGGAGAGCCTGAAACTGCACAGAGTCGGAGGGGCGCTCGCCAGGCCATCGAATTTGATCGAGGAGAAGCTGGACCAGCTCAGTCCAGGAGGAAGGTGGTCGAGGCTGGTCGGGGATGCGGTTGGCTTCAACTGTCTGAAGAAGCGCACCGAGCCGATCGGCCAGAGGGCGCAGCGCGAAAACGCCGTTCAGCGCGGTGCGGAAACTCGAGAGGGAACACTTCGGGACGAGCGCGCTCGTATTGCACCGGTCCACGTCGCGGCGGGCCAGAAGAAGATGATGAGTCGCGGTATCGGCGAGAAAGCCGGAGAGGAGGAGCCATGAGATTTCCTCCTCGCGGAGGGGAACGGCGGTCCAGCGGAGCAGCAGGAGCGCGGCACGCACGGCTGGAACATCGGAGAGTGGCTGACCAAGGGAGAACTCAAACGGCGAAACGCTGGAGGGGCGGCGAATGTCATCCGCGGAAGGCAACAACGCGCGGCGGAAGGCGCGCTCGATCTCACCCCGCGAGGAGCGAACCGCAGGGGCGATAATCCCGATGCGGGAGTCGGGCCGATCCATAAGAAACTGACGCGCCCAGGCGGCGCAAGCAGTGAATTCCTCCCGGGGGCTTCCGGCAACGATCCAGCGACGAAGGGACTGGCGCGGGCCGGGAACGAGCTCGGCGATGACGACGCCGCGAGCGCGCAGGGAAGCGAGGAATTCGGTTTGCGCGGGCGTGAAACGATCGAAGCCGATGAGACAGAGCTCGAGCGGAAGAGCAAGAGCGGCGGGGGGCGCGCCGGCGAGGCGCGCTTCGAGCTGACTTAGGCTGATCCAGCCTTGCGCGGCACATTCGCGTTCGAAAGTTTGAGCCCAGAGGCGAAATTGCTCGGCGTCGGCGGGTTCCCAGGAACGGCTGCGCGCGGGGTGGGCGGAGAAGGCGGAGAGGAGCGACCAGGCTTCCATGGCGAGAGCAGCGGCAGAGTCGGGCGAAAGAAGAGAATTCGCGTCAGTACGCTGGATGCGCCCCCAGAGTGCGCGCTCCTGCAGAGGCGAGAGCAGCAGTGGGGCATCGAGAGTGGCGAACGCGTAGGATTGCCAGAGGTCACGAAGCCAGGAGGTCCAATCGTAGATGGGGGGGGAAGGCCAGAATCTGTGACCGGCGACTCTCTGGCTGCGGGCGTGATGCAGGCGCAGGGCGCGGGCAGCGCGCTGGCTGGCCGTGACGACCGCGGCACCGCGGGTGAGCGCATGGAGTGCCCCGTCCAGCCAGTTGGCAGGGGATTCCGATTCATGCGCCATAGGACCCACGGGCATCATAGGAAAAGAACAGAAGCAAGTCGCCCTCAATGGGAAAGCGCCAGTCCTCCAGGCTGCGCATGGCTGCCATGAAGGCGAGATAAGATTCCATGCTGCCGGTGAAATGGAGCGTTTTGAGGCTGGGTCAAGTGTAAACTGGCGGGTGGTTTCCCCAGGCATTCGAATTTCCACCGCCGCGATGATTGCGGCGGTTTTGTGTGTGGGCGGCTGCCGGTCGCGGCAGACGGCGGCGAACTCGGCGGGAACCGGTGCGGGCACGGAGACGGACGCGAAGACCTATCACGTCCGGGGCGTGGTCGTTTCCGCCAACGCCACGACCGGGGAGGTCATCCTGAATGCGGACGCGATTCCGGGCTATATGCCGGCGATGACCATGCCTTACACGCTGAAGCAGCCCGGCGTAGCGACGGCGCTCCATCCGGGCGACACGATCACGGCGGTGATGGAGCCGACGGCGCAGGCAGATCTGCTGGATCAGATCGATATAGTCGACCAGGCGAAACTCGATTATGTACCCAAGGTCACGTACAACACGCTGGAGCCGGGCGAAGTCGTTCCGGATTTTCGTTTTCTGAACCAGAGTGGGCAGATGATCAGCCTCCGGCAGTTTCGGGGCAAGGTGGTGTTGTTGACGTTCATTTATACGCGCTGCCCGCTGCCGAACTATTGCGTGCGGATGAGCCGAAACTTTGCAACGATCGACAAGGCGCTCCGGAAGCAGCCGAAACTATACGCGAAGACACATTTGCTGAGCATCAGTTTCGATCCAACTTATGACACGCCTCAGGTTCTGCGCAGCTATGGCGGGGCGTATACGGGGCGTTACACCAGGGAAACCTTCACGCACTGGGATTTTGCGGCGCCGCCGGAGAGCGAGCTGAAAAGGGTGCTGCTCTTTTTCGATATCGGAATTACTCCGGTGGGGAGCCAGACGATCACCCATTCGCTGTCGACGGTGGTGATCGCGCCCGACGGAAAGCTGTACAAGTGGTACCCGGGAAACGAGTGGATGCCGCAGCAGGTGCTTGCCGACGTCGTTCACCTGCAAGAGGGCCAATCCTGATGCGATATGCTGAGAGAGTGGTCTGACCACATCGCATCGATTCGCGGCAGTATCCAACAGAGAAGAAAGAGGAGGGACCGCGCTATGGGCGGAGGCCTGCAGATTCGTCGGGATGGAGAGATGGACCTTTTGTCGGTTGGGGCCCTGGTGCACCGGCTGGATCCGGGAATCGTGCCCTTCCGAAAGGCGACGCAGTGCGCGATCCATGTCAGCGGGGGCGAATTCAACGTGGCCGCGAATCTGGCGGACTGTTTTCGGATGAAGACTGGAATAGCGGCCGCAATGGCCGATTATCCGATCGGGGACCTGATTGCCGAGCGAGTCCGTGCAATGGGCGTGCGGCCGTTCTACAAGCATTTCGAACATGATGGCGTGACCGGGCCGAACATGGCGACGGTGTACAGCGATCGCGGCTACGGCGTGCGGCCGCCAGTGGTTTTCTATAACCGAGCAAACGAAGCGGCGGCAAGGCTCAAGCCAGGAGATTTCGACTGGAAGAAGATTATGGCGGGCGGGGTGCGGTGGGTGCACAGCGGCGGCATTTTCGCGGCGCTGTCGGCGACGACGGCGGAGGTGGCTGTGGAGGCGATGAAGGCGGCGAAAGCAGCCGGCGCGGTGACGTCGTTCGATCTGAACTTCCGCGCCAAGTTGTGGAACGTGTGGGGCGGCGAGCAGAAGGCGGCAGAAACCATTGCCCGGATCGTGGAGCAGGTGGATGTGCTGGTGGGCAATGAGGAAGATTTGCAGAAGGGACTGGGAATCCAGGGGCCGGAGGTCGCCGCGAAATCAAAGCTGGACCCGGGTGTCTTCCTGGGGATGATCGACAGCGTAGTGAAGAAGTTTCCTCAGGTGAAGGTGGTGGCGACGACGCTGCGTGAGGTGCATTCAACGAATCGGCATAGCTGGAGCGCGGTAGCGTGGATTGACGGGAAGACGTACACGGCGCCGACCGCGGAACTGGACGTGTACGATCGCGTAGGCGGAGGCGACGGATTTGCGGCGGGTTTTTTCTACGGGCTGATGAAAGGGGAAGCCCCGGAACAGGCCGTGAAGCTGGGGTGGGCGCACGGCGCGCTGGTGACTACGTTCCCGGGCGACACGACCATGGCTACCCTGGAACAGGTGCGGGCGATGGCGCAGGGTGGATCAGCCCGCATCCAAAGGTAAACCAAAGTCGAGCCAGCGGATTGCGCAGGGGAACGGGGATCCCTCCATTCTCTTCCAGGGATTCCCCTTTTGAGGGAGATTTGAAAATATGGCAGCTCCATTAGACTGAGGGGAGGGGGGAAGAGAAAGGTATGGCAAGGTGGTCGCTTCTGTTCGGCTTCATCCTGCTGCTGATGGGGCTGTTTGCTTATATGGGAGGAAACCACACGTCGGCGGCGCTGATGCCGGCCTACTTCGGCATTCTGCTGGGCGTGATGGGGGCCACGGCGCGCAGTGAAAAAGAAAAGACGCGGATGGTGGCGATGCACATCGCGGCCGCAGTGGGCCTGATCGGTTTTCTGATCACGGTCAGCAGCCTGGTGGAATATATGCAGGCGCAGCGCGGGCTGGTGACCCCGGAACATCCGAAGGTTCTGCAGGAACACGCGTTGACATCGGCGATCCTCCTCTTTTATGTGCTACTTTCCGTGCTCTCGTTCATCAAAGCGAGGAGGACGCGGAAGGCGGAGCCCGCTGCGAAGACCGTCGGTACTCGCTGAGCGCCGCAGGAGTGCTTTTCTATGCCGCCACTCGGGGGTTTCGGCTCGATGCCGGTGAGTGCCGAGCGCGGCGGGGGGCGCCGCATGCGCGCCGGGGCGGGGCCTGAGGTTCCGAAAAAGAAGCCGGAACTCCGCAAGGTGATGCCGGAGATCTGGCGTTTGGTGCGGCCGCGGAAGTGGCTGCTGCTGCTGGGTCTGCTGCTGGTGGCGATCAACCGCGTAGCGGGGCTGGTGCTGCCTCTGCTCTCGAAGCCGTTCGTCGACCGGGTGCTGACGAAGCACGAAATGAACCGGCTGCTGCCGCTGGTGATCGCGGTGTTTTCGGCGACGCTGGTTCAGGCGATCACATCCTTTGCCAACACGCAGTTGCTGTCCAAGGCGGCGCAGCGAATGATTGCGGAGCTGCGCCAGCAGGTGCAGCAGCACGTTGGGCGGCTGTCGGTCAGCTTCTACGACGCGAACCGCACGGGGCTGCTGGTATCGCGGATCATGAGCGACGTGGAAGGCGTGCGGAACCTGGTGGGCACCGGGCTGGTGGAGTTCGTCGGCGGGCTGCTGACGGCGGGGATGGCATTTTTCTTCCTGCTGCACAAAGACGCGAAGATGACGCTGATTGTCTTCGCGGTGGTGCTGGCGTTCGTTCTGATTCTGCAGAAGGCGTTCAAGACGATACGGCCGATCTTCCGGGAGCGGGCAAAGATTACCGGCGAGGTGACGGGGCGGCTGACGGAGTCGCTGGGCGGCGTGCGCGTGGTGAAGGGCTATCACGCGGAGGAGCGCGAAGCGAAGGTGTTTTCACTGGGCGTGCTGCGCCTGCTGGATAACGTGATGCACTCGCTGACCGCGACCAGCCTGCTGTCGATGGCGGCCACCACGGTGCTGGGCATCGTGGGCGGCCTGGTGATGCTGCTGGGCGGGCACCTGGCGATGCACGGGAAGATGGGGCCGGGCGATTACATCCAGTACACGATGCTTCTGGCGTTCATGATCGCGCCGGTGATCCAGGTGGTGAACATCGGGACGCAACTGACGGAAGCCGCCGCGGGGCTGGACCGCACGATGGAGATCCTCAGCGAGAAGGACGAATTTGGTGATCCGGCGCGGGTGAACATCCTGCAGGAGATCGTGGGTGAAGTGATTTTCGAAGACGCACGCTTTGCCTATGAGAAGGACAAGCCGGTGCTGCACGGGATCAGCTTCGAGTCGCAGCCAGGGACAGTGACGGCGCTGGTGGGATCGTCGGGGTCGGGCAAATCGACGATCATCAGCCTGGTCTGCGCTTTTCACAAGCCGGACGAGGGACGCGTGCTGGTGGACGGGATCGATCTTTCTACCGTGCAACTGGACAGCTATCGCAGCCAGCTGGGGGTGGTGCTGCAGGAGTCGTTCCTGTTCGACGGGACAATTCGCGAGAACGTGATGTTCTCGCATCCGGAAGCCACGGAGGAGGAATTCCTCTCGGCTTGCCGCATTGCGCGGGTGGATGAGTTCGCGGAGCGCTTTCCGGAGACGTACGACACCATCGTGGGCGAGCGTGGGGTGAAACTGTCAGGCGGACAGAGACAGCGGCTCTCGATTGCACGCGCGATCCTGGCGAGCCCGCGGATTCTGATTCTGGACGAGGCGACGTCGTCGCTGGACTCCGAATCGGAGGCGATGATCCAGCACGGGCTGAGCTATCTGATGCAGGGACGGACGACGTTTGTGATCGCGCACCGGCTTTCGACGATTCGACGAGCGGACCAGATCCTGGTGGTCGAGGGCGGGTTGATCGTGGAGCGAGGAACCCATGCGAGCCTGTATGCTCTGGGCGGACGATACTACGATCTGTACACGCGCCAGCACGGGCTGGAGGAGAATCTGTTTCTGGCGCCGGGCGAGGGCGACGTGGTGGAGGACTCCGCGTCCAGCGGCGGGGGTCGCCTCTAGAGGGTCAGCCAGGAAAACGCCGGCGTGGCTCCCGGTGTGGATTCCTCATCGAACAAGGAGGGGTGAAGCATGCGGGCCGTGATTCTGATTCGGATACTGGTCGGCTGGGTCTTCATCTCGGAGGGGATCCAGAAATTTCTCTTTCCTCAGGCGCTGGGCGCGGGGCGATTCGCAAAAATCGGGATTCCGCTGCCGCAGTTTGCCGCGCCGGCGGTGGGGTTCGTGGAGATTTTCTGCGGGGCGCTGCTGATCCTGGGGTTGTTCACGCGCTGGGTGGCGATTCCGCTGCTGGTGGTGATTGGGGTGGCGATCGCGAAGACGAAGGTTCCTGAGCTATTCACGCCAGGACAGGGCATCTGGTACATGCTGCACGATGCGCGGGCGGATTTCAGCATGGCGCTGGGGCTGATCTTCCTGCTGATCGTGGGGGCGGGTGGAATTTCGGTGGACGCTGCGCGGAGGGGATTCCGTGAATATCGAGCGGGGCGAACGCCGGGCGATGGCGGGGAGCCGCGTCGCCGGGGTTTAGGGTCGCACCCGGAGCGGGAGGAAGAAGCTTCGGGTGAGGGCGGCGGGCGGAGGTCGCGCGGGCTCGGATCGGATCCGCAGGAACCACCCCACACCATTGCGGGCCAGCCGAAGTCCGGCGGTCCCGGCGGGATCGCGACCTGATCCCCGGCTAAACTGCCAACATGATCCTTGAAGTGGCAATGCTGACGGTGCACGCGGGGCAGGAGCGAGCGTTTGAAGAGGCGATGGCGCAGGCTGCGCCGGTGATTGCGAGTGCGCGCGGGTATCTGCGCCACGAGCTGCGGCGCTGCGTGGAGACGCCGGGGCGATATTTGCTGCTGGTTCAGTGGGAGACGCTGGAGGCGCACACGGTGGGATTTCGCGGCTCGCCGGCGTTTGCGAAGTGGCGCGAGCTCATCGGCGGATTCTTCGCCGTGGCTCCGGCGGTGGAGCACTATGAACACGTGCTGACATGGCCGGAAAAGAAGAGCTAAAGAGCCGCTCACAAGGCACTCGTCAGCATAAGTCCGTCCAGCGGACCGGCGATTAGCGGAGAGTGTTGCCTTCTTCCATCACCACGCTGCGGGCGACGAAGGCGAAGCCCAGGAACAATGCGACCGAGACCCAGGCGCCGAGGCTGAAGATCGGCATCCAGAAGGCGATGACGAGGCCTGCCGCGATGAGCAGCGCGCCGAGGATTTCGAATTGCGCCATGCCGTAGAGATAGGCGAACGGCAGGTAATGAGCGCCGACCACAATCATGAACGCGGGGTAAAACCAGTCGCGCCGGTACAGCGTGGCCGCGGCAACCAGCGGCAGGCACAGCGGAACGATGAACGCGATCTGCCGGGCCAGAGCGTTCATGGGGTGGCCTTTGGGCAGCGATGCGGGACGGCCCATCAACCGCAGGGCAAGCTGCGTGAGCGGAAAGATGAAGGCTCCGCCGAGCGCGAGGGTAAGGATGGCCGCGCGATGCGAGCCCCAGATGGCCAGAATGGCGGAGGTGAGCCAGATGAGCGCTACGACGAGCTGGCCGGCAAAGCCTCCGAGGAAGGTGGTGCGGACGTCGCGCTGAGCTTCCGCGATGGTGAGGGTTATAGCGGTTGCTCGCATGTCACTTCCTCTTTATGCAGTCAGGCTGACGGCAGTTCAACGCCTATTGTGCAGCCGCTTGCAAAGTGGATGCCGCCCGCTGAATGGCCTCGGTCAGCACGGTCATCTGCTGCTGGGCGCGGGTGAGATTCTTCGCATCGATGGCCTCGTTCACGCCGGGAATCACGACGGCCGCGTAGCCGGTGTATTCGCCTGGCGCGTAAATGACGTGTTTGAACCAGGGGCGGCCGGGCAGTCCCTCCGGAGAGATGAAATCGCCCTCGACAGCGCGCAACTGATTGTTGAGCGCGGCCAGCTGGGCGGCGGAGTCCGCGCCGGGGTTCTGCTGTTTCGCCATGACCTGGGCGGCGAACTCGGTGAACTGCTGCGCGGCGGATTCAGCGGGAGAGAAATCGAGATCGCTCATGCCGGCGGCTGCAGCTTTTTTCTGCGCGGCCCGGAGGTACGTGGTCAGTTCCTTGCCGTAAGTGACGTAGTCGTAGGGGAGCACATCGGCGTCGGCCATGTGCAGCACCTCGAGGCCGAAGACGCGCGCCATTTCCTGCTCATAGAGGAAGTGCGGGTCGGCGTTCATCACGAACCAGGTGTAGTCGTCGAAGGTGGAGTGGTAGACGCCATAGGGGCCATCGGAACCAATGTCGGTGGAGGGCACGCCGATGTGCTGGAGGAACGCAGTGTAGTCGGAACCCGAGCCGAGGTCGCCGATGCGGACGCCGGTGTCGAGATCGGCGGCATCCGCGCTTTCGTGTTCGTCCTGCGGGCGCGGATGTCCCGCCTGATAGAGCTGCCAGACGTCATAGACGCTGCCGCCTTTCGGGCTGGGGACTTCCCGCGTGACCTGACGGATGAACTGCTTCAGGGATGGCACGGCGGAAGCGTTGAAATTGGGGCCGGAGACGCCAACGTCGGTGTTGAAATAGGCTACGGCGTGCGTGAGCTGCTCAGGATGATCTTCGACCCACTCTGTGGAACCGATCAGGCCCTCTTCTTCGCCGTCCCAACTGCAGAAAACAATGGTGCGCTTCGGGCGCCAGCCGGTTTTCATCAGAGCGCCCATGCCGTGGACGGCTTCCAGCATCGCGGCGGTGCCGCTGTTGGGATCGACAGCGCCGAAGACCCAGGCATCGCGATGATTGCCGGCGACGACCCAGTCATTGGGATATTCGGAGCCGGGAATGCGGCCGATCACGTCCCACAGGCGCTGGTACTGGTAGTCCATTTTGAGCAGCAGGTGGACTTTGACGCCGGGGCCGATGTGGTAGGTGAACGGGAGCGCGCCCTGCCAGGAACTGGGCGCGTCCGGCCCGCCGAGGTGGGCGAGGATGGGCGCGGCGTCGTGCCAGGAGAGCGGTTCCGACGGAATTTTGGGCATGTTGCCGGCCTGGTCCGGTTTGAGGCGCTGGGAAGCAGGAAGATCGGGGCGGGAGGCGATGCCGGGCGTGAGGGCGTCGCCGGGATATTTGAAAAGATACTGGACGGAGCCACGCTGGACGCCAGTTTCCGGACGCCATGGACCGTTGGGGTAGGGATCGCCGCGGCGATAGCCGTCGTCGGCGGGATCGGAGTAGATGAGGACGCCGGCGGCGCCGCGCTGCTGCGCAATGTAGACCTTGACGCCGCGGAAATTTCCTCCGTAGCGGCAGATGACGATTTTGCCCTTGACGTCCACGCCGAGGCTCGCGAGCTGGTTGTAATCTTCGGGGCGGCAGTAATTGCCGTAGACCACCTGGGCCGTGACGTCGCCGGAGGGCGAGGAGCCGTGGAAGATGGGCGTGACGTCGGGCTGGTTCTCATAGGGGTCGCCCTTGACGTGCTCGGGGGTGGGACCGGTCATGAGCAGCTGGCCGTCGGGCCCCCGGGCTTCGACGAGCGTCTTCGTCGGCGTGTTGAGCCAGGCCATGTAGGGGACAATCTGTGTATCGAGGCCCGCGGCGCGGAATTTTTCCGCGACGTACTCGGCGTTCTGGTGGTCGTAGGGCGAGCCGGCGACGTGCGGCCGCGCGGTGAGGATTTTCAGCTCCTCGCGCGCCAGTTGCGGGCTGGGCACGGCGAGGAACTTCTGATCGAGATGGGCCTGCTCGGCAGAGTAATTCCGATAGCCGAAGACTGTCTGCGGCGCAGACTCGGATGCGGATTGCGCGAAGACGACGGCCAGGGCCGGCAAAAGAATGCCGGACAGGAAAATGGGCAGGCGCGAACGGATCAACGGCAGCTCCTTGCACATCGGGATCAGCCAACGGAAGGAACCAGCATACACCGATGCGCCCGCCGCGATCAGGCTGCCGGCGCGACCGGCTCGACGGGCTGCGTGCAGTGCTGGCAGCGCTTTGCGGCCAGCGGGATATCCGCGAGACATTCCGGGCAGGGGCGCGTGGTGGGTGGCGCCGCCTTCGAAGGGCTGAACTTTTTCATGAGCGACTGGATGGGCAGGACGATGCCGAAGTAGACGGCGGTGGCGATGATCAGGAAGGCGATCAGAGCGTTGAGAAAGTCTCCATAGAGGACTTTGCCGCCGTGAATGGTGATCACGAAGGCCGAGAAGTCCGGCTTGCGAACCGTGGCGGCGATGAGCGGATTGATGATGTCCTTGACCAGAGAATTGACGATGTTGGTGAATGCTGCGCCGATGACGACAGCCACGGCCAGGTCGACGACGTTGCCGCGGAGAAGGAAATTGCGAAACCCCTTGAACATAGATTGGCCTCATTTCATGTCGAAGTTGCGAACCGTGGCGGAGCGAGCGGCCTGGTCTCTGCCGACAGCGATCATCTTACAGTTTGGTCCCGGTGCGGGGACCGTCGGTGGTGTGAACGCCCCAGGCCATGCGTGGGGTGTTGTGCGCCAGGCCATACCGGCCGTCGGGCGCGAGCAAAATAATACCGCCGTGGCCGCCGAGGCGGCGAAAGAGGTACGCGATCGCGTCGGGGGCGACCTGCTCGGGGGAACTGCCGCCGAGAACGCGATCCGTGGCCCACTTGCCGAGAACCAGCTTCATGATGGGCTCGCCCCAGCCGGTGAGGGAAACGGCGGCGCTGGCGTTGTCGGCGTAGCAGCCGCAACCGATCAGCGAAGAGTCGCCGACGCGTCCGGGATCCTTGTTGAGAGTGCCGCCTGTGGAGGTGGCGGCGGCGAGACCGCCGTGCAGATCGATGGCGACTGCACCCACGGTGTCGTGGCCGCCCGGCGGCTCGTGTTCAGAATGCCCGGAGAAGGTACGATCCGGCGCACCTGAGGTTTCGCGGGCCTGGGCCTCGGCGAGGCGGCGACGCTCGCGGTCGAGGACGAGCTCAGCGTTGTCGATCAGGGGCACCCCATGTGTCTGCGCGAACTCCTCGGCGCCCTCGCCGACGAAGTAGACATGCGGACTCTCATCGAGGACAAGGCGGGCGGCCTGAATAGGGTTGCGGAGGCGCTCGACGCAGGCGACGCCGCCGGCGCGAAGCGTGGCGCCATCCATGATGAGCGCATCAAGCTGCACACGGCCGTCGCGGGTGAGAAAGCTGCCACGTCCGGCGTCGAAGGCGGGATGGTCTTCCAGCACGGTGACGGCGGCCTGCACGGCATCGAGCGAGGAGCCGCCCTTTTCCAGAATGTTCCAGCCTGCCTGGAGGGAATTGAAGACGCCCTGCTCGTGGGCGTCGAGCAGGTCGGCGGGGATGTCCCATGCGCCGCCGTGAACGAGGAGAACCGGGAATCGAGTCATAGGGGTAACGACGAGGGGATTGTATCCTTTTGCGGCCCTGGGATTCCGCGCCGGGTGCGATGCGGTCCGGCCGGGCATGGGCGTTCATCGAAGGCCGAAGCGCGCCGATAAGGGAAGCAGGATGACCGGGGCGGACAACCTACCGCGACAGGAGCGGAGAGCCGCGCCGCGCTATTGCTGCGCGGGAGAGGCAGAGCTGTTGATACCCAGTTGCGGTTTGCATTATCGCGGACGTATCGCCGATCTGAGTACTGCAGGCTGTTTCATCGAGACGGATTGCCGTCTGGAGCGCGGAACATCGGTGGAAATCCGGATGAGCGTTCAAGGTGTGCCACTGCGCCTGGCCGCGCATTTGTTGATGCGTCGTCCGAAAGGGTTGGGTTTCCGGTTCTGCCAGCTGACCCGGCGCAAGTTAGACCAGATCGAGTGCCTGATCTCGGAGCTGCGGCAGCCAGGCGATGGAGAAACCAGCTGCGTGAGGGGCAATTTCAGCGGAAATCTTCAGAAACCAGGATCTCCCACTTTCCCGACTGGAGGTAGCGGATCGCGAGAGAACGTTCCAGGTCGGCATCTTCGATAGCGTCGTGGTCGATGTTGAACCGGGAGGGGATCTGCGTGGAGTCGTGGAGGTCCTCAACGGTGCGGGTGGAGATGCCCCAGGCTGAGCCATAAACGGAGCTGCCGGGCTCATGGCCCATCCAGAGGGCGTCCGGCTGCGAACGGAGAAACAAGGGTGCGGTGTATCGGCCAGCCAGGAAAACGTAGAGCGTTGTCTCGCCCTTCACGGAGCAGAGAGCCGCCCAGTCGTCGCTGCCGGGTGCGCGAAAGGCGCCGTGGATCACGTTTTCCGGCTCCTGGGCCTCGAAAGTTTGCGGGATCATGCAGCCGCGTTGGAGCAGCCATTCAGATACGGGCTGCGGCAGAGCGGGGAAGGACGCAACAGGCAACAGGCGGATACGATAACTTACGTGCGTGCCGTCCGAGGCGCGAGACTGTCCGCTCTCGACGCGTTCGGTGGCACCCGAGCTGGGGGATGTGGTTTGTGCAGCAGCGAGAGTCCCGGCGAGCAGGCCGGCGAAAAGCCCGGCGGCCGTGAAACGGTTCATTTTGATCCGAGAATATTGGGATAGGAATTGACGTCAAGCCAGGCGGACGCGGAGAGAAGCAGGTCGTGGAAGTAATTCACTCCAACGCTCGACAGGCGGACGGAAAACCCGGTATCGCGAAAGTCATGGATTTCCGGAATAGCGGCGGCGGAATCCAGCGAAGCGTCCACGGTGTGCGCGGGCTCCCCAGGCCCCCCCTGAATGGCAATCGTAAGGCCTTCGCGAAAGACATAGCTCATTCCCACGATGCGCTGATCGAGCCGCTGGAAAGCCGGCTGATAGCGGGCGAGGCGAATCCATGCGTCGAAGAGGGCAAGGGCGCCGGCGATCTCATCGGAGTCCACGTGGATACAAACCGCGCGTGCGCCGTCGGCGATCCAGATCTCGAGGCCCTTCGCGAAGCTGCCCTCCTGAGATTCCGGGAGGGGCGCAGCGGCTTCGGGGGACTCGGACGCGCCGGGATCGTCCGGTGGTTCGGCGGGAAGCTCGGCTTCAACGGCGGGTGGCTCGGGCTCGCGGGGAGGATCGGTAAGATCGACGGCAAGTACAGCGGTGAGCCGGAGACGGCTGCGCAGGGCGATGGCATCTTCGTGGCCGGGTGCTTCCGCGATATTGTTGCGGCGGAGGACTGCAGCGCCCGGTTTTTCCAGCAGCGCACGGAGGCGCGTCGCCGGTTGGGCCGGACGCTGGAGGGCCACTTTCATTTCCAGACAGGGCATCGGGAATCCTCAGCGGGTATGACAGCAGAGTATACGAACGAGGGAGGGGACAGCACTCGCTTTTGGGGCAGGAATCGCTTTGTCCAGGAGTTATCCTGTAGTTCACTTCCTGCAGAAGCTACGAGAGGATATCCATGCGCAGGCCTGTGGGCGTCATTCTTGCCGCTGTTCTTCTGGGCATCGTCGCGTTATTCGGCATTCTGGGCGCGGCGCTTGCATTGGGAGTCTCGATTTTCTCGCATAATCCGGTGATTCCGAAACTGCCGGAGGTGCGCGCCGTCATGATCGGCACAACTACGATCGAACTGGGTTTCTTCCTGTTTTGCGGCTGGACGGTAACAGGGCTGTTTCGGCTGCGGCGCTGGGCGAGAACAGCAGCAATCGTGATTGCAGGCATAGTTGCTTTCTTCTCGGCGATGACAGGAATCGGGGTCCTGATGGCGGGCAAATATGCCGCGATGTTGCCACCAGGGCCGGCCGCCGGAAATGTGCAGACGGTTCTGGTGGGATTTGCGGTGTTCAGTTTTGTCGTGGCAGCCATCAGCCTATGGTGGCTGACCTATTTCAATCTCGCCGGCGTCAGGGCAGCTTTTGCAGGACTGCAGGAGCTTGCGGCAGGAGCGGGTGCGACGGAGACGACTGCGGCGCTCCCGGAACCCGGGACGCCGGGATGGCGGATCGTCATCATGATTTGGGCGTGGCTGATTCTGATTTCCATCCTGTATCTTCCCTTCCTGCTGTGGCGGGGAATGCCGATGTTTTTCTTTGGCGCGATTCTGCGCGGATGGGCCGGTACCACAGCGCTTCTGATCACGTGGGCGATCGAGATATACATGGCAATCGGCCTGCTGCGGAAGTGGAAGCCGGCGTGGTATGTGGCACTCATCTTTCAGATTTACGCAATTGGGTATTCAGCGACCTTCATGCTGCCGGGAGTGCGGGCGCGCTTTTTCGAGTACATGCAGGAAGTAATGACGCGCTCGTCGGAGGGTCTGGCCTCGCCGGCTGCGTTCCTGAGTACCAATTTTTTTGGCTTCTGTCTGGGCATGGGACTGATTCTGGTTTTGATATTGATATGGGCACTGATTCAGCGAAGGGAAGACTATCTCGGAGCATAATCGGGGTGGTTTGACACTCAGAACGGCCAACGGTAGCGTCGAGAAGGCCGCCGGTCTGTAACCGATTCGACGCGGCAGGAGTGGAAGTTGCGCACAGCGACACGTGACCGCCGGGTCATCAGCGAGGAAGAAAAAGAGGATCTGCGGCGGTTTTGGGGCCGTGTGGTCTTCGCGGTGGGAATGCTGGCGGGCATGTTTCCCATGGCCGTGCCGCCGCTGGCTGTTTCGAACCTTGGCGAACATACCGCGAGGCTGGAAGTGCTGGCACTGGTTGCGTTCTTGGTGTCGGTACTGCCGGCGAGCATTCTCGCGTTCTGGCACAGGCGGGAGGCAACGGCGTGGCTGCTGCTGGCGGGTGTAGCGGCGATGGCGCTGGTGCTGACCGAGCAGCATGTGCTCGCTGGGCGGGGCACAGCGCCGGATTATGGCAGCGATTATCTGTTCCTGATACCTCTGGCGCTGGGGATTTTTGGGATTGTGACGGAGTGGATGGGCTGGCCGCCGCCGCTTCTCAGGCCACGTGACAGGAGGCGGGCTCAGCAGGACCTCGAAAGTTGAGCGCCGAGCACAGGACATTCGCGCAGCGATAGGAAAGGATTCTGAAGCGGGATGCGACTGGGGATTCTCATCATGGCCGCGGGAAAAGGGACGCGGTTGAAATCGAAGCGGGCGAAAGTGCTGCACGAGATCGGGGGCAGACCGCTGCTGAGGCACGTGATCGGCGCCGCTGCGCAGTTGGTGCCGGCCCGCGACATTCTGGTGATCGTCGGACACCAGGCCGAGGCGGTTGAGTCCGCCGTGCGGGATACGGGCGTGCGTTTCGTGGTGCAGGAAAAACAGCGCGGGACGGGCCACGCGATTCAGTGCGCGGAGCGGGAAACGCGTGGCTATGACATGCTGATCGTGCTTTCCGGCGACGTCCCGCTGCTGCGGGCCGAGACGATTGCGGCGCTCCGCGATTTTCATCTGAGCCAGCGCGCGGCAATGAGCATCCTGACCGCCGAGGCAGCCAATCCCTTCGGTTACGGACGCGTGATCCGGCGTGAGGCCGGCGCGCCGGAAGTGGCTGCCATTGTTGAGCAGAAGGCGCTGAAGCCTGGGATGGAAGAAGTGCGCGAGATCAATTCGGGCATCTACGCATTTCGGCGAAAGGCGCTCTACGAGAACATCGGGCGGCTACGCGCCGAGAATCCGCAGAAGGAGCTGTACCTGACGGATATGGCTCGCCTGCTGGCGGGTGGTGGGAAGCGCGTGGTGGCGATCGAAGCGGCGCAGCCCACGGAGGTGCTGGGTGCGAATACCATCGCCGAGATGATGGAACTGGATCGCGAGATGCGGCTGGCAGAAGCGAGGAGGCTCATGGCTGCAGGCGTGATTATCTTCCGGCCCGAGACGGTCACCATCGACGTTGGGGTGGAGGTGGGAGCGGACACGGTCATCGAGCCGTTTGTCCAGTTGCTGGGACAGACGAAGATCGGCGGGGACTGCCTGATTCGGTCGTACTCCGTGGTCGAGAACGCGACGCTCGCCGATCGGGTGGTGGTGCGCCAGGGGTGTGTGGTGGCGGAGTCACAGATTGAAAAGGGCGCGCTGATCGGTCCTTTCGCGCACGTGCGCCCGGGATGTCACATTGGAGAGGACGCGCATATCGGAAACTTTGTCGAAACCAAGAAGACGCGGGTGGGCAAGGGCTCGAAGGCGAACCATCTGACGTATCTGGGCGACGCAGTGGTCGGAGCCGGAACCAACATTGGCGCGGGGACCATCACGTGCAACTACGATGGTGTGAATAAGCACACGACGGTGATCGGAGATCGGGTATTCATCGGCAGCGACTCGGCGCTGGTAGCGCCGGTGATGGTCGGTGACGGCGCGTATGTCGGGGCGGGTTCGGTGATCACCGATGATGTGCCTGCCGACGCGCTCGCCGTGGGGCGCGGTCGGCAGGTGAATAAGCCGCAGTGGGCGAAAAACCGCCGTGCGCGAAAAGAGGCGCGAAAGCCCGGAAGCACAAACTAGAGAAGGAAAAAGCGAAGGCTCAGGCGGCCTGTTCGCCATCGTTGCGCAGAGCGGAGATCTCGGCACGGAGGCGCATGCGCGCCGTGAAGGAGGTGCGCAATACATCAGCCTTCGATTTCCCGAGCAGGTCGGCGACACGAGCTGCCGGATAGCCTTCGACATCCATGAGCAGGAAGACCAGGCGCTCGACCGGGGGAAGGCAGCGGATCGCCTCCTCGAGGTCGGTGCGCAGAATGTTGTGTCCCTGGGAAAGGCAATTGGCAGGGGGGACAGGTATGTGTTCGTCTTCCAGGGTAACGTGTTCCTGGAGCTGGTCGATCAGAGAGGCGTCGACGAGCGAACTGTCCGGTTCGTCGGCACGGCGGAAGGCGCGGATGAATGTGCCGCGGAGGATTTCCTCGGCGAGCATCTCGTTGCCGGTCATGTAAAAGGAGACTGAAAAGACTCGATGGCGATGGCTGTCGTAGACGTCGCGCTGCCTTTGCTCCAGCGGGCGAGGAGCCTCATGCCGCGCGGAGACCCGCGCACGAAGCTTGTCGAAGTCGAAAAGCATGGCCGTAAGCCAGGACTCCCTGGGGAGAGAATACCCAGCAGGGGAAGAATAACACGCCGGGCTGGGAGAATGGATGCAAGGCAGCGCAAAGGGTTGGCGGCCGAGTTGGCGCGATTGGGACCCGGAGTCGCCCTGTTAATTCAGAATGGACCACAGCCCCCAGGAAAACTCAGGAATTGTTGCTGCCGCGATCACAGCGCCAGGATACGATAGATCGGTATTTGTACTTTTCGGTGAAACCGACGCGCCTGTACCCAGCGGGTTTGGTCGGCGGATTTGCGCCTAATGGTTCGGGACCCGAAGGAATGGGGGCCGAGCACGCTGGTGGCGTGGTCAGGAGGACAGTTGGCGGCGGAGCGGATTCTGATCGTGGATGACGAGCCCTACGTTCGGACCCTCATGGCGGCCATGCTGGAGAAGTCGAATTACGCTCCCGTGCTGGCATCGAACGGCCTGGAAGCCATCGAGCATGTGGAGCACGATCCGCCGTACGACCTGATCCTCTCGGACATCGTGATGAACGGGCTGGATGGGATTGGGCTTCTGGAGCGGATCCGGGAACTGCAGCCCGACACGCCCATGGTGATGGTGACGGCGATCCATGACGTGGCTGTGGCCCTGTCGGCGATGCGAAAGGGCGCATACGACTACCTTTTGAAACCTTTTGAGAAGGAGCAGTTGCTGGTGACGGTGCGGCGCGCTCTGGATTACCGACGGCTCGTGCAGCAGAACTCGGTTTACCGGCACAATTTGGAACAGCTGGTTTCAGCGCGGACGGAGATGCTTCGGCAGGCGATGGCGGACCTGGAGCGCTCCTACGACATCACGCTGGAGGCGCTGGGCGACGCGTTGGATCTGAAGGACGCGGAAACAGAAGGCCATTCGCGGCGAGTGACCGCCTATACCATCGCGCTGGCTCGGCACTGCGGGGTGGAACTGGCGCAGACGCGGGTGATTGCCCGGGGCGCATTCCTCCACGATATCGGAAAGATGGCGATTCCGGATGCGATCCTGCTGAAGCCGGGAGCGCTGACGCCGGAAGAGACGTCGATTATGCGCGAGCATTGTGCGCGGGGCTATCAGATCCTGCGCAAGATTCCCTTCCTCGAGGAAGCGGCCGAAATTGTTTACAGCCATCAGGAATTTTTCAATGGCAATGGCTATCCGCGGGGGTTGAGGGGCGAGGAGATTCCGCTGGGGGCAAGGATTTTCTCCGTGGCCGATGCCCTGGATGCGATCACATCGGATCGACCTTATCGTAAAGCGCGATCGTACTTGCTGGCGCGGAAGGAGATCGAGCGCTGTGCCGGTACTCAGTTCGATCCCTCGGTCGTCGAAGTCTTTCAGGAGCTGCCGGACAGTCTTTGGGAGGATCTGCGGGCGGAAATGACGCGGCATCCACGCTTTTCGCCGCTGTCGTTCGCCGGCGCTATCGAAGACCTCAAGGTTTAGCGTGCTATTTGCCCCGGAAACTTCAACAGAGGAGGGTTCGCGATGCCCCTGCTGGATGATCGAACGGTTGCGTCGAAGTTGAAGGCGTTGCCTCAATGGAAGCTGGAGGGAGGTGAACTCGTGCGCCGATCCGAGTTTCCGAGCTTCGTGGAGGCGATGCAGTTCGTGAACCATGTGGCGGAGCTGGCCGAGGGCGCCGGACACCACCCGGACATCGACATCCGCTACAACAAAGTGCGCCTGGGTCTGGTAAGCCACGACGCCGGAGGCCTGACGGACCGAGACTTCGATCTGGCGGCAGGGATTGATGGACTCGAGTGAAGCGTCACGCTGTGGAATCGCACAGGAGCGGACGGACGCGTGCGGCCCATACGCAACTTAATCGTCCGTGTTTTCGTCCATGTTCTCGTCTTCCGGAGGTAAGGAGGCCTGAGAAGGTCTGGACCCGGTCTGGCGCAGTTTCGCCAGGGATTTGCGATCCCATAAGGCCACCGCTACGCCACCAAACAGGGCTGATCCTGCAACCAGGAGGCCTGCGCCCAGGTAGCGCAGACCTCGCGGGGGAAAAGGCGATTTCCGGGAGGAACGGGCAGAGTCAGACATGCTTGCAATAATTTCAGCCGTGCAAGCTACGAGTGTACATCCAGGGGCTTGTGCGAAATGCAAATCCGATATACGCTATTTTGTAGAGACGGGAAGAGAGATATTCTGAAAATTAAATCGCACCGCCCAGCCGGAGCGAGCATCACAAAGAGTGATGAGGTTTGACAAGAGCCGGACAGAAATGAGATAAACAGCCGGTTCGGAAGAGTTTATAAGTTGCGTCACTGGCCTCCCGGCACGAACATAAAACCGTTCGTGCCGTCTTTTTTTGCTTTTTTCAGGCCAGGGGCCCCCTGGACGGCCCCCAACGTCACTCTGCCTCCAGGATTGCTACCATAAGAGCGCGGAGGATCCCCAGTGAAGCGAGCTGCTTCCAGTTTGGCTCTGGCGCTACTCATCGTGGCTGCCTATGCGGTGCCGGTGAGCACGTCGAAATTGCCTGCGGTTCACGCGCAGTGGTCGAATCCGAACAGTGACGTGCCGCCGTACCATAGCGGTCCGCCGGCCCCTGGGCAGGCGCTGCCGCCCATCCTGCATGGCAGCCAGCTCACCGGCCCGTTTTTCCAGAAGGGCTGGCAGGTCGCGGTCTATAGGGAAGCGGCACAAATTCCCGGAGTGCTCTATCAGCTTCCATGTCTTTGCGGGTGCGAGCGGGGGCTGGGGCACACCAGCCTGCACAGCTGTTTTGAAGGGACTCACGGGGCGATCTGCGACACCTGCGCAGCGGAGGAAGCCTACGCTTACCGGATGACGAAGCGCGGATGGAGCGTGCAGCAGATCCGCAGTGGGATTGAACACCACGCGTACGCATCCATCGACCTGAACAAGCTGGGGCAGAACTGAGGCGGGCCGCTTCGGGACCGGGAAGGCACGTGCGGGGACTCCTGCTGGGCCTGGCGGTGCTGGTCTGCGCGGGACCTGGTGCCGCGGTCGCGGCTACCGGCGTCCCGTCCCGGCCAGCCGGACCGTACGTGATGCCCTGCGCGGGGGTGACGCTGACCGCGAGCTATCTGGGCGATGTTTCCGGGCGCGGGCCGGGGTTCCTGTTCAGCATTGAAAATCGCACCCCGCGCGCCATCCACCTTGAGGATCCCGTGCCCTCCAGCACCCACTGGTATGCGCAGGTGGGGAATCGCTGGATGTGGCGGGCCTCGGCCGGGTGGGGCGGCGCTCTGGTGAATGCTGAAGATCCGCACGGCAGGATGTTCGCCTACCGGCCTTCGAAGCCGCGACCTCACCCGCGCTACAAGTCGGTTCCCGCCCACGGCTCGCTGCAGTGGACCGAAGCGATGCGGGACGATCCCTCCATCGCCTATCAACCGAGCTGTCCCATGTGCCGCTATCAGGGCGAAACGGTGTACCAGGCAGTCTTCGCGTATGCGTACCTGCCCGCTCCGGGCGAAAAGGCGCCGAATCTGCTGCATTGCGGGTTGCGTTCGGCCCCTGTGCCGATGCCGCCTCACGCTGCGGCTGCGCCCTGAGCGGGATTTTTCCCTCGCATGTGCATCCTGGCCGTCCCAGGAACCGTCTCTCGCTCAAACCTCCGGGAGCCGGTCGGAATTCCGGCCGACTTCCGGGGGATGACGGAGAACTCGAATGCGGAAAATCACGACGATGCTCGCGCTGGCCGGTTTGCTGGCGTTGTGCGCGGGCCCGGCAGCACAGGCGCAGTATGGCAGCAGCGGCGGCGGCGGACATCGGCAGCACAGGATGGATCCCGATGCGCAATTGCAGCGAATGACGACGCAACTGGGATTGAGCGCCGACCAGCAGAGCCAGATCCGGCCGATTCTGGTGGACCG
>JASHNS010000091.1 GCA_030041515.1 Acidobacteriaceae bacterium
GATTCTCGACAACAAGATCGTAGGCGCTCATGTCGCCGTCGCTGTCGCGCAACATGCTGACTTTCGCGCTTTTCGGCAGCCAGTTGTAATACAGCATCTTGTTTGCCGTACGCTCGTGCCCCTGCGCATCGCGCACATCGATATAGTTAATTGCGGTATTGGATGGCACGTAATGATAGTGGGCCCTGTGCACAAAGAGTGACTGCTGGAGCACCCAGTCGGGTGGATTCATGAAACGTTGGCCGTAGGTCCACTCCCATCGGTACTCCAGGATCGAGCCCACCTGCACCTGGGGCATCGCGAATACCGTTTCTGTTATCTTCCATCCGCTGCCTGAGGCCACATCCTTCGTAAATGGCTTTCCGGTGAAGGGCACCACTGCCCCATCCGGCTCGATCGTCCGGCCCTCAATTCCGGTAATTTGTTCGCCGTTCGGAACATAATAGGGATTCCAGTAATTCTGGTCCAGCTCCACTGGAATGTCGCTGAATTCTTCCCGGCCCTTCTCGGTCAGGATCTTGATCTCCGCAAACACGCTGTGGAAGTGCTGCTCGTCGTCTGCGGTGACGTCACGCTCGAGATACACCGCATCAGCCCCCGGCGCATCCGGGTCCGATGTCATCTTCAGTTGTTCCGGAGTCGGTTGCGGCCATTCCTGGCAGAGGAGTGGAATGCGCACGAAAACGAGGACAAAAAGAACCAGGAAAAGCCAGCGAGCCGAGCGAGCCACGACCGTACCTTTCACGAACAGGTATCCGCCGCAAGCGCACTTAGGCCGCGATAAACATCCCTGCGGTGATCCCTGCGCTGGGACGGCGCACCCTTTGTACACTGCGACGCCCTGCCATGCAAGAAATTTACTTCTCTTGTATTACCGGGGTTATCGCCCAGGAACTTACTCGCCCTATAACGGGATGTTCCCATGCTTCTTCGGCGGGTTCTTATCCCGCTTCCCGTCCAGCATCTCCAGCGCCGCACACAATCGCCGCCGCGTCTCACGCGGCAGGATCACCGCGTCTACATACCCGCGTTCGGCCGCAATATAGGGGTTGGCGAATTGCTCGCGGAACTCATGCGCCCGCGCCGCGCGCGCCTCGGCGAGCACCGCCGCGCGCTGCTCCTCGCTCAGCGGCCCCTCGCGCGCTTCCGCCTCGCGCACTGTCTCCTGCAATTCGCGCCCGTACACGATGTTCACCGCGCCCTCCGGCCCCATCACGGCGATTTCCGCCGTCGGCCACGCCAGGTTCACATCCGTGCGGATATGCTTCGAGCTCATCACGCAATATGCGCCGCCGTATGCCTTCCGCGTGATCACCAGCAGCTTCGGCACCGTTGCCTCAGCAAAAGCGTACAGCAGCTTCGCTCCATGCCGAATGATCCCGCCATACTCCTGCTGCGTCCCCGGCAAAAATCCCGGCACGTCTTCCAGCGTGATCAGCGGAATATTGAACGCATCGCAGAAACGCACAAATCGCGCACCCTTCACGCTGGCATCGATGTCGAGCACGCCTGCCAGCACCGCCGGCTGATTGGCGACAATCCCCACCGGCCGCCCGTTCATCCGTGCAAATCCAACCACCAAATTGCGCGCAAAGTGCTCGTGCACCTCAAAAAAGTACCCTTCGTCCACAATCCGCGCGATCGCATCTTTGATGTCGTAGGGCTGATTCGACTCCGCGGGCACCACATCATCCAGCTCACGATCGGCGCGATCCACCGGATCCGCACACGCCCGCCGCGGCGGATCATCCAGATTGTTCGACGGCAAAAAACTCAACAGTTCCCGCACCATCGCCAGACACTCCGCATCGTCGTGCGCCAGAAAATGCGCCACGCCGGAGATCTCGTTGTGCGTCGTCGCTCCGCCCAGCTTCTCCTTCGTCACGTCCTCATGCGTCACGGTCTTGATCACGTCCGGACCCGTGACGAACATGTACGACGTCTTGTCCACCATCAGCGTGAAATCCGTGATGGCCGGCGAATAGACCGCCCCGCCCGCACACGGCCCCAGAATCGCCGAGATCTGCGGCACCACCCCGCTGGCCAGCGTGTTCCTCAGGAAGATATCTGCGTACCCCGCCAGCGACACCACGCCCTCCTGAATCCGCGCTCCTCCCGAATCATTCAGCCCGATGATCGGCGCGCCCACGCGCATCGCGGTATCCATCAGCTTCACGATCTTGCCGGCGTTCGCCTCCGACAGCGACCCGCCGAACACAGTGAAATCCTGCGCAAACACGAATACCGTGCGCCCGTCGATTTTGCCGTAGCCCGTCACGAATCCATCGCCGGGGATGCACTTCTCCGCCATGCCGAAATCGGTGCAGCGGTGCTCCACAAAACGATCGGTCTCTTCGAAGGTGCCTTCATCCAGCAGCACTGCCACCCGCTCCCGAGCGTTCAGTTTTCCTTCACGCTGCTGCCTCTCGCGCCGTTCCGCGCCGCCACCTTCTTCGGCCAGCCGATTCCGCCGCTCCAGTTCGTCCAGCAAATGCTTTTCCATCGAGGGGATTCTAGCAGGGGGCGCGCGGCCCTGGCCCGGACCCTGTCGTTCCCCATCGCCGCGATTTTTTCGAGCGAACGCGCCGCGCCGGCGTCTGTCACCATAGGACGGACCGCGGCAGCCCCTCCAGAAAATGCAGCCGCAGCCGCGACCACTTCCTTTCTGTGAGGCAAGCGATGCTGAATTCACGATCCTGGATTTTTGCCTTTACCGCGCTCGCGCTTCTTAGCGGAAGCGCCTCCGCCCGAACCGCGACACAGGATGTTCCCTGCCCCGACAGTCATGACCCCGGGGTCGTCTATCGCACCTTCTATCTGTCACAGGACACCTCCCAAAATCAGTTCACTGAGGTCCAAACCGTGCTCCGTAACCTCCTGCAGCGTGCCCGCATCAATGGCGTCAGCACGGAGCAGGCCATTGGCATCTGCGGCACGCCCGCCGAGCTGGATCTGGCGCAGAGAATCGTCTCCGACATGGATCATCCCCAAGCTGCGGAGACCAGCTGGCGCCTCACCTATACCTTCACGCGCGCCGGCGTCAGCCACAAGGCCACTCTCGTCATTGCCCCTAATGAATGGGGCTCTCTCAAAGAGGGCAACCGCGTTCCCATCGTCACTGGCGCGTCCCAGGGTTCCGATCAGGTGCAATACATCGATACCGGCCTCAACCTCAGCGCTAAAGTCGACGACTCCGGCGGATCCCTGCGCCTCAGCACCAATGTTGAGCAGTCGGCAACACCCGAGCTCAAGCCGTCGTCCGCTGCGGGCGATCCCGTCCTCGGCGATACCGAACTGAAAACCACAGCATTCATCACGCCCGGCAAATCGATCGTCCTGGGCACGCTGAATCTTCCCAGCGGAGGACAGGAGGAAGTCTCCGTCACCGCCGAAGCCGTCCCGTAGCCACTTCATCGGGCGGCGCCCTCTTCGCTACCATAGACAGCGATGACCGATGCCGCCCACAAAATCGACGCTCTGCGCGAGAAGATCCGCCACCACGAGCATCTCTATTACGTCCTCGACGCGCCCACCATCTCCGACGCCGAATACGACGACCTCGTGCGCCAGTTGCAGAGCCTCGAGGCCGAACATCCCGACCTCGTCACGCCCGACTCGCCCACCCAGCGCGTCGGCGGCAAGCCAAAGGAGGGCTTCGCCAAGGTCGCGCACTCGCGCCCCATGCTCTCGCTTGACAACGTCATGAGCGAAGAAGAGCTCCGCGATTGGGATCGCCGCGTCCGTCAGCTCGCCGGCCCGGATGCCGACATCGGCTACGTCTGCGAGTACAAAATGGATGGCATCTCGATGGCCCTCCAGTATCGCCCCGGCGCGAACGGCTCATCCCACCTCGCGCGCGGCCTCACGCGCGGCGACGGCGCCACCGGCGAGGACGTCACCACCAACGTCCGCACCATCCGCTCCATTCCCCTCTCCGTCTCCGCGGCGCACCTGAAAAAAGCCGGCGTCCCGTCGAACTTCGAAGTCCGCGGCGAAGTCGTTATGCCGCTCGCCGCCTTCCGCAAAGCGAACGAGGAGCGCGAAGCCCAGGGACTCGCCCCCGCCGCCAATCCCCGCAACTACGCGGCCGGAACCATCCGCACCCTCGAGCCCAACATCGTCGCCCAGCGGCGCCTCGACTTCTACGCGTACTTTCTGCTCACCGAGCGCGGCGAAGATTTGCTCCCCGAACAGGCCGAAGCTCTCGACGCTCTCACCACCCTCGGCTTCCGCGTCAATCCGCACCGCGAAGCCATGCCTACAATCGATAAAGTTCTGGCCTTCGTCGAGCGCGCCGGCGAGCAGCGCGAAACGCTCGGCTATGAGATCGATGGCGTCGTCGTCAAGGTCAACTCCACCCAGGTGCAGCAGCGCCTCGGCTACACCGGCCGCGCCCCGCGCTGGGCCGTCGCCTTCAAGTTCACCGCGCGCGGCGGCGTCACGCAGGTCGAGGACATCAAAGTTCAGGTCGGCCGCACCGGCAAGCTCACCCCCGTCGCCGTCCTCACGCCCGTTTCCATCGGAGGCACCACCGTGAGCCGCGCCACCCTCCACAACGCCGACGAAATCGAGCGCCTCGGCCTCAAAATCGGCGACTACGTTAAAGTCGAGCGTGGCGGCGACGTCATCCCCAAAGTCGTCGAGGTCGTCGTCGACAAGGAGCACCCTCGCGGCCATCGCACATTCCACTTCCCCGCGCGCTGCCCGGAGTGCCACAGCGAAATCGTCCGCACGGAAGGCGAAGCCGACTACCGCTGTGTCAACATCGACTGCCCCGCCCGGCTGCGCGAAAGCCTGCTCCACTTCGCCTCGCGCGGCGTCATGAACATCGAAGGCCTCGGCGAAGCCGTCGTGGCCGAGCTACTTGAGCACAAGCTCGTCCGCAGCCTCGCCGACCTCTACGCCCTCACTGACGCTGACCTCGCTCAGCTCCAGCACGAAGTCGTCACCACCGACAAAAAAACCGGCCAGCAGAAGACGCGCACCCAGGCGCTCGTCGGTCCCAAAGAGCGCAACGATCTGCTCGCCGAAATTGAATCCTCAAAGAGCGCCGGCCTTGCTCGCGTCCTCTTCGGCCTCGGCATCCGCTTCGTCGGCGAGCGCACTGCGCAGCTCCTCGCCGAGGAGTTCGGCTCCATGGACGCGCTCATGGCCGCGTCTGCCGAAGATCTGGAGCGTGTGAACGAAGTCGGCCCCCGCGTCTCCCAGGCCATCCGCGAGTTCTTCGACGAATCCCGCAACCGCGACCTCGTCCGTAAGCTGGACAAAGCCGGCCTCGTCATGACCGCCGAGAAGCGGAAACGGACCTCGCAGCTCGAAGGCCTCACCTTCGTCCTCACCGGCACGCTGCCCAATCTCTCCCGCGACGAAGCGAAAGCCAAAATCGAAGCCGCCGGCGGCCGCGTCTCCGGTTCCGTCAGCAAAAAGACGAATTACGTCGTGGCGGGAGAAGACGCCGGCTCAAAACTGGACAAAGCGCGCGAGCTGGGCGTCAAGGTGATCGACGAAGCGGGACTGGAAGACCTGTTCCGCTGAAGGTTATTGCGCGTTCGCACTGCGCAGAGGCGCAGCAACGGTGGCCTGCTGCGTGGCGATCGTTCGCGTCATCGCAGCGCCCAGCACTTTCCCCTCGCCCGACTCCTGCACAAATGCCACCACGCGCAGATTCGCAGCATCGGCCCCGTTCCACAACCTGACGTGAAAATCCTGCTGAAAGTCCTTCCCTTTTTCCAGCTTTCCGATCTTCACCAGATCCATGACCACGGCCACATTCGTCAGTTTCTTGCCGTCGTTCTCGCCGGCCAGAACATCCGTTACCGTCTTATCCAGCGCAACCGCCAGGTAAACATCGCCGCTGAGCTTGTGCGCGGCGCCATCCACCACCACTTGCCCCGTAAGAAAACCAGGATCTCCCGCTTCCAGAGCCGACGACTCAATGCTTACCGGCAGCATCGGCGCCGCAGCCAGTTGCGAAAAGGACTGCCGGATCTGGTCGGGCTGCGAGGGCTGCAGCACCACGTCACCATCCAAAATCACCTGCGGCGTGTAGGCCTCGCTCAGCCCGAACCGGCGCACGTATTCCTCCTGCCGGTCCGTCATCTTCGAAGAAGAATAGGGATCCTTCCAGCCATCATGGTTCCAGTAATCCACGTGCTCGCTCAGAACGATCAGCTCGGCGCCGGGAACCGGTTGGGCCGCATCCAGCTTCTGCACCCACACATCCACCGGAGGGCAGCTCGAGCAGCCCTCCGACGTAAACAGTTCCAGCAAAATTGGCGTGCGCGCGCTTGTGCCAGCCGACCAGGCAGTCGATCCGCTCAGGGTCAGCAGAAAAAGAAAAGAGAGAGGAATCCGCCAGAAAGAGGCTTTCCCCAACGCAGTTCGGCTTATCCAGTTCAGCATCGCAGCAGAAATTATGCCGCGCCCGCGGCAGAGTCTGCCATAGCCACTCCGCGCCAGTGCTGCCGCACCGCTCCCTACCCCTTCGGCGCGAAGTAGCCCTGCATGGCCCGCACCTTATACCGCCGGTCCAGGCAGAACAGATAAATCGGGCGGAACGCCCCGTCCAGCTTGAAATCGGCCGGCTTGTAGACCAGCGCGTATTGGCTGCGCAGTTCCTTCTGGATCTGCGAGAAACTCACCGGCATGTCCTGAACGTCCGTTGGGAAGAACGCCTTGCCGCCCGTCGCCAGAGCCATTTTGTTCAGCACATCGTCCCCTCTATCGCGGCTGGGGCTCGCATTCGTGCTGATCGCATAGATGTTCGTATCCGCCCGCTGGCATTCTTTGATCGCATCGTCCAGGTACGCGTGGCTCTGATCGTCGTCTCCGTCGGAGATCAGCACGATCACCTTCCGCACCGGCTCCTGTCCGCGCGAGGTCAGCAGCTTATCGCGGCACGCGCTGTACACCGCGTCGTACAACGCCGTTCCTCCGCCGGGCTGCAGCGAATCGATCCCCGCCGCCAGCGAATCCAGATTGTTCGTCCAGCCCTGGCGGTAATCCGGCGCCACGTCGAACCCCTCCACAAATGCCTCGTCCGACTGCGGCCGCAGCACGCCAAGCAAAAATGCCTTCGCCGCCTGCTGCTCGTACTGGAACCGCTGCCGGATCGACGAGCTGGTGTCGATCAGGATCCCCACCCGCAGCGGCAGATTCGTCTGCTGCGTAAAGCTGTACACCTTCTCCGGTGCCCGGTTGTCGTCCAGCAACGCAAAGTCGTTGAGTTGGAGATTGCTGATGAAGCGCCCCTGCTTATCCGTCACGGAGAAGACCAGGTACACTTCATTCACGTTCACGGGAATCGTGAACTGCCCGTTCTTCGCTGCGCTGGAACTGCTTGCCGCGGGTTGCGTCGCCGCCGCGGGCTGCTTCGCGGCCGCCGGATCCGCCGGCGCGGCCGTTTGCGCCGCCACCATCGCCGTGCAACCTACCACACACGCCAGGCTCACCGCCGGACGCACTATCCTGGAAACTCTGTATTTCATGGGAGCACCCTTATTTTATCCTGCCGCTCCTCTCCCGCGCATCTCATGAGCTCCCCGCCGACCACCTTGCCATTCTCTCGCCGGCCCCGGCAGAATCGAGGCATGACCGAACTCCGCCCCGGCAGCATCGTCCCGCTTTCCGCCAATGAGAAGTCCCGCGTCAACACCTCCGCAGCCCCCGCCGCCATCGGGCCGTATTCTCAGGCTGTTCGCACGGGAGACTTCATCTACACCTCAGGCCAGGTCGCCCTCGACCCGGCCTCCGGCACCCTGGTCCCAGGCGGCATCACCGAGCAGACCACCCGCGTGCTCGAAAATCTGAAGGCTGTCCTTGCCGCCGCCGGCTCCGACCTCTCCCACGTCATTAAGACCATCGTCTTCCTCAAGGACATGAACGACTTCACCGCCATGAATGCCGTCTATGCGAAATATCTGGCCCCCGAAGGTGTCGTGGCCCCGGCGCGCTCCACCGTGGAAGTGGCTCGCCTCCCCAAGGATGCCCTCGTCGAAATCGAGGTCGTGGCTGCCGCATAGCAGTCACCGCGTCCAATCCCACAGGAGTTCCCCATGTCCGACGCCAAACACGCCAAAATCGAAAAATCCGACGCCGAGTGGCGCGCTCAGCTCACCCCCGAACAGTATTACGTCACCCGCCAAAAAGGGACCGAACCAGCCTTTACCGGCGCGCTCACATTCAACCACGACGACGGCATGTACCACTGCGTCGCCTGCGGTGCCGAGCTCTTCGCCTCTGATGCCAAGTTCGACTCCGGCAGCGGCT
>JASHNS010000092.1 GCA_030041515.1 Acidobacteriaceae bacterium
CGCTGCCTTAAACGTTGATCGCCATGCCCTCCACCGCGCCGAAACCGTCCAGCATGGCCTCGGAGAGCGTGGGATGCGCGTGGATGGTGAACATCATCTCCTCCACCGTCGCTTCCAGTTCCAGCGCCGTCACCGCTTCGGCAATCAGCTCCGTGGCCTGCGGCCCGATGATGTGCACGCCCAGAATCTCTCCGTACTTCGCATCGGCGACCACCTTGATGAAGCCCTCATGCGAATTGACGATCGAGGCCTTCGAGTTCGCCGAGAACGGGAACTTGCCCACCTTCACCGTGTAGCCCTTCTCTCTGGCCGCGGCCTCGGTCAGTCCCACGCTGCCGATCTGCGGCTCGGTGTAGGTGCAGGCCGGCACGCGCTCGCGCCGGATCGGCCGCGCGTACTGGCCCGCGATCTTCGCCGCCACCACGATGCCCGCCATCGCGCCCGAGTGCGCCAGCTGCGGCAGCCCCGCCACGATGTCGCCGATGGCGTAGATGCCCGGCTCTTCGGTCTGCATCCACTCGTTCACCTGGATGAAGCCGCGCTCCGGCTTGATCTTCGTCGTCTCGAGGCCGATATTCTCCGTCCTCGGCGCGCGCCCCACGGCCACCAGCACCTTCTCGGCTTCCTTCACCACCGTCTTGCCGTCCGACGCGGTAAAGGTCACCTTCGCGCCGGTTTTCGTCTTCTCCACCTTCTCGACCTTTGCGCCCACATTGATGTCGATGCCGCGCTTCTTGAACGCCCGCGCCAGTTCCCTGCTCACGTCCTCGTCTTCCATCGGCACCACCCGCGGCAGGAACTCGATGATGCTGATCTCCGACCCGAAGCTGCGATAAATCGACCCGAACTCCACGCCCACCGCGCCGGCGCCGATAATCGCCAGCGACTTCGGAATCTGCCCGAGCGACAGAATCTCCACGTTGGTCAGGATCGTGTCATCGGCCTTCAGCCCCGGCAGCATCTTCGCGTCCGAGCCGGTCGCCAGCATCACGTTCTTCGCCTGCACGCTCGTCGGCCCTTTGCCCTCCACCGCAATCATGAAGACGCCGTTCTTCGCCGGACCCGTCAGCTTGCCCCAGCCCGCGATCACGGTCACCTTGTTCTTCCGCATCAGGAAGTCGAGGCCCTTCACGTGCTTGGCGATGATGCCGTTCTTGCGGTCCAGCACCGACTGCCAGTTCACCTTGCCGTCGCCCAGGCCTTCGATGCCGTACTCCTTCGCCGCCTTCATGTAGTCGTAGATTTCGGCGTTGAACAGCAGCGACTTGGTCGGGATGCAACCCACGTGCAGGCACGTCCCGCCCAGCTTCGGCTCTTTCTCAATCAGCGCGACCTTCAGGCCGTACTGCCCGGCGCGAATCGCCGCCGTGTATCCGGCGGGACCGCCGCCAATAATCGCAACGTCATACATCGTGTCTGCCAAGGAATGCTCCGTTCGGGAAAAGTGGGTGCGGGAAAGGGAGGCGCAGGCGCGAAACCAGTACGCCCCAAACTCTTTATTGTATCCGCGAGGCTTCCCACTGGAAGATGCGGCAAGACTCGGTCAGGATTCGGGCCGGGTGCCCCACCCTTGTCGTCCGCTGTTTGGATGACAGGATGATTTGCTGAGAAGCCGCTACAATCTTCCTCTCGTCCCCGCCGTCGCGTACTCCACCGCCTGCGCCACCTGCTTGGGATCCCAGTCGTCCCCGTTCCACATCTGCTCGACCGTCCCGTCCGGCGCCACCAGCGCGGTCACCATCGTGTGCTCAATGTCGCCATCCTTCGACGGCTGATAGATCACCCCAAACGCCGTCGCCAGCTTCTTCAGGTTCGCCGGCGTCAGGTCCACAAAGCTCCAGTGCGCGAAGCCCTGCGCGTTCCCGTCAAGATACTTCAATCCGTACTGCCGTAATACCGGAGGCGTGTCGTTCGCCGGATCGATGCTCACCGTCAGCAGATGGCTCGCCGCGAACGCCTGCCCCTGGTGCTGCAGCAAATCGTTCACCTTCTGGAACCGCGCCGTGATGATCGGGCAATCCTCCGTGCACTTCGAGTCGACAAAGGTCAGCAGCAGCGCCTTTCCGCGGAACTTCGCGAAATTCACCGGCTTTCCTGCCTGGTTCACCATGGGAATCTCCGGCACCGCCTCGCCCGTCAGCAGCAAATGCGGCGGAATCTGTTCCACCGTCAGTGGAGAACGGGGCTTCGCGGTCACCGCAACATTCGCCAGCAGGTTCTCCCCTCCATCCACCGGTGTCAGAATCGTCCCCGTAATCTGATCCCCGGGCTCGATCGTACGAAACGTCGCAGGGTCGTTCATCGTGTACACGGCATTCATCGCCGGCATAAAGTCCGGGATCGCACCCTGCTCCACCGTCAGCTCCTCCGTCGTCCCGCTTTTGCCCAGCACCTCGCCGCGCATGGCATGCCGCGTGTAGCTCGCGGATTCTGTCGCCGCCGTCACGTTCGTTTTGCCGCACCCGGCGGCAGCCATCGTCATCAGCCCGGCCAACGCGGCAATCCAGCAACGGCGACCCATCACAGAAGACCCTCCTTCAGAAAATTGGGAATCATAGCCGGCTCGGCCCAAAGAGTGGCCTGCACTTCCCTGCCCGGAGCGGGCAAGGACGGGAAAACACCCAAACTCTATTTTGGACGCACGAAACTCCGCAGGGGAAGTCGCACCTGCCTCCCGCCGCCGAATCCCGCCATTTTCCTTAGCCGGCCGCCCCCGCCTGCGCGATACTACCTGCATGAGCGCCGCTCCTCAGCCCGTGCGAATTCCCGAAGAGGAATACCTGAGCACCGTCTATCGCCCTGACTGCGATTACGTGGACGGCGAGGTCCTGGAGAGAAATTTGGGCACCTTCGATCATTCTTTTGTTCAGGGCCTGCTGGTCAGGCTGTTTCTGAACCATTCTGCCGACTGGAACTGTCTCGCCGTCCCCGAGCAGCGTGTTCGCATCCGCACCGGGAAGTACCGCATTCCGGACGTCTGCGTACTGAGAAAGCCTTTCGCCAGGGAGCAGATCGTCGCCCAGTCTCCGCTGCTGTTCATCGAGATTCTTTCCCCCGAAGACCGCATGAACCGCATCCGCGAGCGCGTCGACGATTACTTCGCCTTGGGCACCGAGCACGTCTGGATCATCGACCCCGAACTGCGCAAGGCCTACGTCTGCTCCCGCACCGGCTTCCAGGAGCCTGACGGCGGCGTCCTCGCCATCCCCGGCACGCCCATCCGCGTCGTCCTCAGCGACCTCTTCGCCGAACTCGACCGCGCTTAGCCCAGCACCTTCGCCGCTTCCACCGCAAAATACGTCACAATGAATCCCGCCCCCGCCCGCCGGATCGACACCAGCGACTCCAGCATCGCCCGCTGCGGCTCCAGCCACCCCTTCGCGAACGCCGCCTGCAGCATCGAATACTCCCCGCTCACCTGATACGCCCCGATCGGCGCCGTGAACTGCTCCCGCGCTGCGCGAATCACATCCAGATACGGCATCGCCGGCTTCATCAGGATCATGTCCGCGCCCTCGGCCAGGTCCAGGTCGATCTCCCGCATCGCCTCGCGCACGTTCGCGCCGTCCATCTGGTAGCTCCTCCGGTCGCCGAACTGCGGCGCCGAATCCGCCGCCTCACGAAACGGCCCGTAAAACGCCGATGCAAACTTCGCCGCATACGACAAAATCGGCGTCTGCTCCAGCTCTTCCGCATCCAGCGCGTCCCGAATCGCCGCCACCCGCCCGTCCATCATGTCGCTCGGAGCCACCACGTCCGCTCCGGCCTTCGCCAGCGACACCGCTGTCTTCGCCAGCAGCCCCAGCGACGAATCGTTCTCCACCTCGTACTCGCCGCCCTTCCGCTTCACAATTCCGCAATGCCCGTGCGACGTGTACTCGCACAGACACACATCGGCCATCACCACCAGCGACTTCGCTGCGCTGGAACTCTTCAGCGCCCGCAATCCCTGCTGCACAATCCCGTCGTCCGCCCACGCGCCTGTCGCCTCTTCGTCTTTCGTCTCCGGAAGCCCAAAGAGCAGCAGCCCGCCGATCCCCAGCGCCGCCGCCGCCTCGGCTTCTTTCACCGCCTCATCGACAGAAAGGTTGAACACCCCGGGCATGGACGCAATCTCTTTGCGCACGCCCTCGCCGGGGCACAAAAACAGCGGCAGAATCAGCGCGCCCGGCTCCAGCCGCGTCTCGCGCACCAGCGCGCGCAGCGGCTCCGTCCGCCGCATCCGGCGCATCCGCGTCACAGGAAATTCCATGCCACGATTGTAGTGCCAGCGCAGAAGCGGGCAGCTAAAAAGCGGAGAGCGAAGAACCTGTCAGCTATAGTCCGGATAGCTAAAGTGGTAAGCAGAAAGCCGGGCAGCAGGAGCGTCGGCCAACTTTCGTGCTCTTGCGCAGTTGCCGTAACCGCGCTTCGATTGTCGCGTGAGAACTCGCAATTTTCGCGACCTTCAGGTGTGGCAGCGCTCCATTCAGATGGCCCGTGCCGTTTACCTGGCGACAAGCGATTTTCCACCGGCGGAAGCCTTTGGCCTCACCAGTCAAATCCGCCGCGCCGCCGCCTCGATCCCCGCCAATATTGCCGAAGGACAGGGCCGGGGCACCGATCGAAGCTTTGCTCTCTTCCTCCGCCAGGCCCGTGGTTCGCTGCTGGAGCTTGAGACTCCCATGGAACTGGCGCATTCCCTGGAATGGCTGAAGCCGGATTGCTGCCAGCCGCTTCTGCAGGAAGCTGGTGAAATCACGCGCATGCTGAATGGCCTTCTGCGCACTCTCCGCGCCAGCCAGTCAAATCCCAGCTAGCCGCTTGTCCGCTACCCGCTTCTTAGCTACCCGCCTCTTAGCCGCCGTCCCTTCAGCTCACCGCCATCTGCTCGTACTCCTGCCCCGACAACCCGGGCGCCAGCACCCACAGCGTGTAGACCCCCAAAGCCGTCCCCAGGATCGGATGGATGAGAGCGAGCACCGCCATCACAATGGCCATGACGCGCCCCCACGACGCCCGCCGCAGCAGCGCAACCCCTGCCACGGCGCTCAGAATCGCCCGGATTGTCAGCACCACCGTAATCAGCGGCACGAACCACGGCAGATTCTCAAAGGGAAAGCGGAAGCCATACATCCCGTGCCCGTGAAAGCCCCACGGCCCCGGCCATCCGTGAAACATACCCGCCAGGAACGGCAGCGCGACCAGCCACATCAGCAGCACGTACCCGGCATAGACCACCCATAAAATCCCCAGCGTATGCACATGCCGGTGCACCCGCGTCCACACCCACGGCGGCGCCGGCGCCGTCGCAATCGGAGTTACCTGGCGCCCGCACCGCGGGCAATACGGCTGATATGCATCGACCTCCAGACCGCACGCGCTGCAATACATGGCTGCACCTCTCAAACAATCAGGACTACGCAGCCGCCAGCCGTCCGGTTCCGGACGATCCGGCGAAGAAGCGGTTAGCCAAAGTCCGGACCGCTGAAGTGCGGTCAGCCCAGGTCCGGTCAGCGCCCGGTTGTCGGCCGGCCCCTTGCCAGCCGTTTTTCCGCTGATCGCCTTTTAGCGAACCGGTTCTTCGCTGACCGCTTTTACCAGCTGACCGCGTTTTAGCTCCGCTCCCCTGTTAATCTGTTGCAAGCCCGAAACTCCCTCACGGGCAACCCACGGAGCGTGCATGTCCTGGTTCAGGCGGGAAGACAGCGGAATCGAATCCGGCGCCGGCCGTGTCCGCACCGAAGGCCTCTGGACCAAGTGCGAAGGCTGCGGCCAGACCATCTGGAAGGCCGACCTCGAAGCCAACCTCCAGGTTTGCCCCAAATGCGGACGCCACAACCGCATCGGCGCGCGCGCCCGCATCGAATCCCTGCTGGAGCCCGGCTTTGAGATCGTCGACGGCAACCTCCAGTCCACCGACCCGCTCCGGTTCTCCGACCTCAAGTCCTACAAGGCGCGCCTGAAAAAGGCCCAGGCCGACACCGGCCTCAACGACGCCATCGTCAACGCCCAGGGACTCCTCGGCCCCCACCCCGTCGTCCTCTCCGTCATGGAGTACAGCTTCATCGGCGGCAGCATGGGCGCCGTGGTCGGCGAGACGATCGCCCGCGCCATCGACCGCGCCCACGACCAGCGCCATCCCCTCATCACCGTCGCGGCTTCCGGCGGAGCCCGCATGATGGAAGGCATCGTTAGCCTCATGCAGCTCGCCAAGGTCTCCACCGCGCTCGCCCGCCTCGACGAGGCCCGCATCCCCTTCCTCTCCATCCTCACCGACCCCACCACCGGAGGCGTCACCGCCAGCTTCGCCATGCTGGGCGACCTGAACGTGGCCGAGCCGGGCGCGCTCATCGGCTTCGCCGGCCCCCGCGTCATCGAGCAGACCATCCGCCAGAAGCTGCCGGAAGGCTTCCAGCGGTCGGAGTTCCTGCTCCAGCACGGATTCCTCGACGCCGTCGTCTCCCGCAAGGAGATGAAGTCGTACCTCATCCGGGCCCTGGACTTCATGCAGCTGCCCAAAGCGGGATAGCCAGGACTGTCATCCTGAGCGGAGATGGCTTGCGCCAGCGAGCCATCGCAGTCGAAGGTATCCCCCGAAGCGGGCCTGCGTAGCACCGGAGCCGAATGGGACATGCATTCGCTCTCCGTCACTCGCACAAAGCGAGTGATGCAAGCAGAACTCCGCAGCACAGATCGAGTTAATAACGATCTAAGCCGAGAGCCTCAAACTTACCTTACTCGCCCTTCCACGAGTGTTGTAGAATTGCGGTTCCCGCAATGCATACGGTCGAAAACACTTTGTCTCAGACCGACTCAGGCGACGACATGCAGCGTCGCCTTCGCTACCAAGCCTCCTACGGTGCGCTGCTCTGCCTTGACCTCTTGGTAGATGACAGAATCTCCGAAATCTTCTGCGAGCATCACGAAGATTTCCTTATCAAGAACAAATCCGGCCAATATGTCGGCGTCCAAGTGAAGACCAGAATTCCGGGGGAGGGGCCTTTCAAGACGAACGACATCGCGGTCCGAAATGCGTTTCATCGGTTCGTTGGGCTGGAAATTGAATTTCCAAGCTCCTTCGCACGTTTCGTCCTCGCCGCCAACTGCGACTTTTACTCGGTGGGCACCGACGAAACCAATCTGCAGTTTGTTCTTGATCAGTTAAGAGGTAAGCCCACCTTCGGCTTCAAAGGGGCCATGAAGACACTTATTTCAGAGCTGAGAGAATCTCACAAATGCAAGAAAGAGATTGTCCTCAGCGTGCTCAACAAAGTCCACCTTGAAGGAAGCGCGCCGAAATTCGAAGACATAACCGCTACAGTCACCAGCAAGACCGCCAAGCTACGCCCCGAAATAGTTGAGTACCGCTCCGTCGAGGCATGCGCACTCGCGCTCATCGAAAAGGTCCTCAAGGCGTCAGCACTCACCTGTGATCAGCCGATTCGCACCCACTTTATCTTCACCACCTCGCCTGCAGAGGATAAGGTCCAGACAATTGTCCAGCAGAAGCGAATAACTGGGACCGACGTAGGCAGCCTGTTCACCAGCTCGCTACAGACGCTCCTGGTCGCCCCAGCGAATGGCAACGTGATCGAAACCCAGACGCCAACTGGAAGCCATGTACTGGAGAAAAAGATGGCCGCCGGCGGCATTTCGGCCCCAAGCATCAGCATGGCCAAGGACCACCAAGAATCCGCCGAATATGTTCTGCAGCAATGGATTGCTCGCTACGGACCGGAGGCGGCGAAGCAGCGCAGTGGACACATAGACATGGCCGTGCGTACAGTGTGCACGGAAGCTCACGATAACACCGCCCGACCTGACAAGCCGTACGGCGCTGAGATGCTCTCCGCCAGCAGGGCGGGCTTGAAGGAGCTGGCCAAAGACAAGGAGCACGTCTTGGGCCTCAAATACGAACAGCTTCTCGGATTCGTCAGCTTGGCGACCCATGCATGCCGGATCTGGTGGAGCGACCGCTTTCCCTTGGACGACCCCAATGGCACTGTTTGAGGCTTCCCTCACCATCGAGTCCAGCGACCTGTTTCACACGAGCAGGCTTCTCGTACTCATCGACGCCTTCGCCGGCGGAAACTTGGAAGGGTCGGTTCAGGGCATCACAAAGCTGGCGAAGCTCGACTTCCTGCTCCGGTATCCCTCGAACCTCGAGCGCGCGCTCGCCGCCAGAAAAGTGAATCCGAAACTGGCCGCAGTGAAGGACTATGAGAAATACAACGTCGAATCAGCGATGGTCAGGTTTCGGTACGGGCCATGGGATTTTCGCTATCGCCGTTTCCTCAACCTCCTCGTGGCGCGCAGACTGGTTCACGTCCAAGTGGCAGGCCGAACAATCCACATCAGTGTCACCCAGAGGGGGCACGCCGCCGCGCAAGAACTGGGACGCTCAGACGATTTCGCGGATCTCGTAGGCCGCTCACGCCTCTTGAAGACCCATTTTGATATCGGGGGCACCACGCTGATGCGGTTCATCTATAAGACCTTCCCCGAGATTGCCAACCTGAAGTATGGAGCCCCGATCAATGAGGTTTAAGCTCAACCTTCTGGCGCTGCAATTTCGGCACTCCACCGAGGTAATCGATCTCACGGCGTCGATTACGTTCTTCCACGGGAAGATATCTTCCGGCAAGAGTACCATTCTGAACCTCGTCGACGCCTGCCTCGGCGGGAAGCTGCCAAGGACGAATGCAATCCAGCAGGAGTTCATCTCCGCACGATTGGAGGCTGAGATCGGAGCCCACGAAGTGATTTTTGAGAGGACGGCTGGGTCCAATCAGGTTCAGGTCACCTGGAGGGATCAGGACGGCGCGGGCGCTTCCGTTCTTGCTCCGATAGACAATTCCGAACGGCCAATCTGGAAGGACACTATCTATGGGCTGAGCGACCTCATTTTCGAGCTGGCGGGCGTAGGGCCGATGAAGGTTAGGCGGAACAAGAGCAACCCTGATGCCCCATTAATCCCGCTGAGCTTCAGGGACGTCATGTGGTACTGCTACCTGGAGCAAGGCGACCTCGACTCAACGTTTTTTCATCTGGAGATTGAAGATCCAAGATGCTCAAAGAGCAGGGACGTCATGCGGTATGCTCTGGGGTACTACACCGAACGACTGAACGAGCTCGAGCAAAAGCTCGCCTACGAGACCCAAGAGGCACAGACCAAGAGAGAGTCGGCGGAACGCTTGAGGAAGTTCCTTTCGGAATTGGGCTACGACTCCGAACTAGAGATCCAAGCGGCGGCGCAGTCGACACAGGCCGAGATCGATGCCGCGCAGGAGCGCCTCAGGATTCTCCGCGAGACCCATAAGACCAACACCCACTTCGCCGATGATCTCCGCCACAGATTGCGCAAGATGTCCGAAGAAGTCGCCGAATCCGAAGGCGCGCTCGCGAGCTTACAGGAATTCATATCGAAGGAAGCGAGCCTGCGCGATGAAATTCTATCCACGAAGTTCCGCCTGAAGCGGTTAAAGACGGCTAGCGCCGTCCTCGCTGACGTGGAGTTCTCGGAATGCCCTCGCTGCGGTTCAGAACTTGCGGATCTCCCCAGATCGGCAGATCAGTGCGCCCTGTGTGGCGCTACCGAGATGGCAAATAAACGAGAGCTGGAATCAACAAGCCCGGACCAAACCGACCTCGACGCTCGTCTGTCCGAGATCGACCAGTCACTCTCGATGCGGCGGAAGGAGCGCGACAAGCAAGGCCGACACCTGCAGGCCTTGGTCGACGAGAAAAGGAGCTTGGATGATCGTCTGAATCATGAACTCCGACAGTACGACTCGGCTTTTCTATCCCAGGCTCGCGCTCTGGAGCGCGAGATCGCTTCGATGGAACAAGAACTTGTCACATTGCGGCGGGACGCGCGCCTTCCTGAGGCTTTAAGGCGCATGGAATCTGAAGCAGACGAACACACTCTCAATGCAAGCGCGACCCGCCGGGATCTTGCGAGAGAAAGGGAGAAGCTCAGCGGTCAGGGCGAGCTGATCGCAACGCTTGCCAGATATTTCTATGAGGCCCTCCGGGCCGCCAATTTCCCTGCGCTTACCGCCGAGGACACAATACTCATTAACTCTCGCAACTGGCTGGCGTACATATGCCCCCGCGGCGACGAAACAGTCAAGATCGATTACCACGGACTCAGCTCAGGCGGCAAAAAGACCCTCTTCAAGGTGTGCTATGCCGTAGCGCTGCATCGCTTGGCAGAGGAGTTCAATCTCCCGCTGCCCACGTTCCTAATGGTCGACTCCCCCATGAAGAACATTGGCAACGACGTGAACAAAGATATTTTCCTCGCGCTCTACCGCTACGTCTATTGGCTCTCGGCTACTGCATTAAAGGAGACCCAACTGGTCATCGCAGACGCTGATATTGCGATCCCGCCAGCGGAAACGAAGTTCCGGGAGCGACTCATGACCCCGGGAGACAAGGAACATCCGCCCCTGATCCCCTACTACTCAGGCCATTGACCGCACTGGTTCCGTACCTGTCAACCCCACCCTCCACACCAAGGTAACTTGGAGCTGATTCCAAGCGCCTTCCGAGCCAAATCCACCTAACTTACCGGGCCGTCTAACTCCCTCAACCTGCTATCCTGAAGATAGAGGGAAATCCAGAGAAAGGCTCGCTACGGCGGGCCTTTTGGCTTTGGGCAGGTAGCCAGTAGTTAGCAGCCGGAAACGGCGAGGTGGAGGGTAATACCCGCAGGGTATTACCCAGCAAGTACCGCCGATAGAGGTACTTGCTGAAGGCTCCATCCTTAAAAAATGTTTTTCTCCCGCGGCCCGGCTCCGGCCGCGAGGAACGAAGAGCCAGGAGAAATCCGGGCGGAGCAGGGCGTGGAGGGTAATACCCGCAGGGTATTACCCTGGAAATCCCGGCGATTGAGGTACTTACTCCGGAGGTCTTCAAAAAGATATTGTTCTCCCGCGGTCCCGTCCCCTCCTCGCGCCCCCGGCTCTGGCTCTGGCGCAGGCTGCCGCCGAAAAGCAGTACCAGAATGCGGAATCTGCGTGTATCGTGAAGGCGCACCCAAAGATACCTTTCCGATCGCGTCTATGAAAGTTTCCCGCTCAGGCTGCTCACGCCCCTGTCTCCCTCTGGTCTTTTTCACGTTCTTAGCCGCAACCCTTTGCGCCTGCTCCGGAGGCTCCTCCGCTCCACCTCCCCCGGCGCGAACCCTGCAGTCGATTGCTGTAACGCCGGCCAACCCATCCGTCGCGTCGGGGCTCACCGAGCAGTTGACGGCAACCGGCACGTACTCCGACGGCACGACCGCCAACCTGACCAGCAGCGTCACGTGGGCTTCCGCGACCGGCGGCGTCGCCACCGTGAACTCGTCAGGCCTGGCCACGGCCGTGAGCGCCGGAACTTCGCTGATCTCGGCCACGTCCGGGACGGTGAGCGGATCGACGACGCTGACCGTCAATCCCGCGGCCCTCGTCTCCATCGCGATCACGCCCTCCACCGCTCAGCTGGGATCGACCACGCAGCTGAAGGCAACGGGCACGTATACCGACCAGAGCACGCAGGACCTGACCGACACGGTGACATGGACAGCCGTGAACAGTTATGTCGGGACGATCAGCACAGCGGGGGTTTTCAATCCGCTGCGCGCCGGATACACGGCGGTCACGGCGACGGACGGCAGCGTGCAGGCATCCGGGGCGATTACCGTGCTGGCGAGCCCACGCTATCTGCTGATTGCGAATTCGAACAACCGGAACATCTCTCGAGCAGCCATTGACGGTGGTACCGGGCAGCCGCACTACCTCGGCTATTTGCCGACGAACGTCTCCACCGGGGCGGGCCTGCCGTGTCTTACGCTCGATCCTGCCGGCGCGCACGCTTATCTGACAACCCAGACGCTGGCCTCCGGCGGCTCCGGCTATGCGGGTACGGTGTCGGCCTACTCGATCGGATCCTCTTCGGGCAGCCTGAGTACCATCGCCGGCAGTCCGGCATCCCTGTCAATGGCGCCTGGATGCCTCCAGTTCGTGCCTTCGGGCAACTTCGCGTACGCGATCAGCGGCGTCGAGAACGCGGGCAATCAGCTGGGCACTTTCACCGTGAACTCGGATGCAACACTGTCCCTGACAAACAGCACCGCGTTTACGGATACTCCCACCGGCTTTGCCGTCGATCCGCTGGGCCAATACCTGTATGTCGCCACCCTCGCCAGCCCGTATGAGACGACCAGCGCCGCCTCGCTCTACGGCTACTCCATCGATGCATCGTCCGGGGCGCTGACGCCTCTGCCCGGATCCCCCTGGGCGCTGCCTTCCGGCACCTCGGGACAGGCCTCCATCTCGCCGTCGGGCGGCTATCTGTACGTCTCAGACCTGAATGGCACCAAGATTATCGAATACGCACTCGACCGTGCCACCGGCGTGCCGACCCTGGAGCAAAGCGTCGACTCGACGTGCATCAACCCCTCAGGGCTGCAGTTTTCTCCGGACGGCAGCCACGCCTACGCAACCTGTGGTGAGAGTTCAGGGCGCAGCGTCGAACAGGCTCCGCTGATGGACTACTCGATCGGCGCCAACGGACAATTGTCGGTCGTGAATTCCGCCGTTGCCGGACCGGCAGCGGGTCAAATTCAAGTCGATCCCTCGGGCAAATTCGTTTATGTTTTGGGAACCGGAAATAACTATTCCAGCTCGAGTTCCGGCACCACCGTCGCAGGAAACGTCCTGCTGGTGTACGAAGTACAGTCCGATGGCTCCATCCAGTTCGTTCAGCAGGTCGCTGGGCAAATCAATGACTCCATGGTGCTCCTGAGCGGGCCGGCTCCCCTCACCTGGACCACAGCCACCGCCTGGATCACAACTTCGGGCGACGACAAAGTCACCCCTTACACCGTGCAATCGGATGGCACGCTGACTGCGGGGACGAGCATCGCCACGGCAGCCCCGCCGTTCTCAGCCAGTGCCACGCCCTGGGGAACCAATCTGCTGTTCGCCACGCAGTCCTCCTCGCCCAACCTTTTCGCCTACTCGATAGCCGGGACTTCTACCTTCACCGCATCGTCGCTTGGCCCCGCAGCCCTCCCGGGCGGCATCGTGATCGACCCCTCCGAACACTGGGCCTATGCCACGGACCCCGCTTCCGGTCTCGTCGATGTCCTGTACAGCGGATCTTCCGGATACTGGAGCCTCACCTATACATCGCCAGGCGGCCCGCTCAATACGTACCCCGCTGAGGCGGGCGCCGGACCCATCACCATGGATCCAGCCGGCCAATTCATCGTGGTCGCCAACCAAAGCTCCAAAAGCCTTACCCTGATCGGCGCCCAGGGGACAGCACCCGTGCCTCCCATTCCGCTCTCGTTTACTCCGCTGACCATCACGGCAGATGCGACCGGCAACTACTTCTTCACAGCCGGCGACGACGGCGAGCTGCATATGTTCCTCAGCAGCGGGCTCGATTCGCTGACCGATGTGGCCCAGGGTACGCTGCTCGGCACCACGACCACATCCGTGGCCGTCGACCCATTCGGCGGTTTTGTCTACGCAGCCGGGCCCGCAGGGCTGAATGCGTTCGCCGTGGATCCCACCGCTGATACCCTTACGCCGATTGCGCTCAACCTCTCCGTCTCCCTGACCGATGCCACCGGCGTATTTGTCGATCCGTCGGGCAAATTCGTCTATGTCGCGGTCAGCAACGGAAGCTCCAACGCGCTCTATCTCTTCACGGTGAATTCAGACGGAACGCTGACGGCCGCGAGCACCAACCCCGTTGCCGCTCCCGACCACGCCACATCGATGGTCTTCCAGGCCTCGGTTCAATGATCGGGGCGCTGCAATGGAGACTGCCCGCCAGGATTTGACTGGCTACCCTGTCAGCGTCGCCGCCATCGCTGACGCACATGGAGTCCACGCGAAACGGTGGGCCGCTGCGCAATGGGGCGTTACGTCACCCGCAGGTACGCGCTGTACGAGCGGTCGCCGATCCAGGGAAACGGGAGCATGGTGACCGGGCCGGAGGCGGAGTCGACCTGCCAGGCGCGTTCGCTGATGCGGCGCGCCGCCAGCAACTGCGCGCGCGTGACCTGAGGCAGCGGGCTCTCCTGGCGCGGCTTCACCGCCATCAGCACCAGCGGGCCGCGCAGCAGCGCCACGGTTTCGGGGTGCTGCGCGTCGATGGGTTCGAGGCGCGTGCGCAGCGGGAATTCGAGATCAACGCGGTCGCCGCTGCGCCACGTGCGGTGGAGGGCGGCGAACTGGCCCGGCACGGCGAGGCCCGGCTGCCGTTTGCCGTTGACGCCGATCTCCGCGCCTTCGGCCCACTCCGGGATGCGGAAGTGCAGGGTGGTCTCAGTGGGCTGCGATGCGGTGATGGTGAAGGCGACCTGCGGCTCGCAGGGATACTCGCCCTGCTGGGTGAGCGTGAGGGCGGCGCCGCCTTCGGTCCAGCGCAGCGTGGAGGGCACGTAGAGCACGACGTAGACGGACTGCGGCCCGCGCAGGTAGGTGTTGATGCGGTAATCCGCGGCGACCTGGGGCAGCGTGCCCGAGCAGCACGGCCAGTACGAGACGTGGTAGACGCGGTGCGCGTCGTAGTTGTAATCGGAGTAGTAGAAGGCCTGGCCATTGGTCTCCAGCGGCTTGGCGCCCAGCACGGTGTTGAGCATCATGCGCTCCATGCTGTCGCCGAGGCGCGCATCGCGGCTGACGCGCAGCAGATAGCGGGTGATCTTGAAGTGGGCGTAGGAGCCGCAGGGGGTCTCGAAGCTGGCATGCGTGTTGGCGAGGCTGTTGTAGACGTCGTTGCTGCCGGGCGCGCGCAGCTGCTCGTCGGGGCCCCATCCGCCAGTGGCGAAGCTCTGCGCCTGGACCATGGCGAATCCGTTGCGCGCGGCCTCGAGGTGCTTCTGGCTGCCCGCGACGAGATAGGCCATGGCCGCCGAGCTGAGCGAGTTCACGTAGCTGTAGGCGTGGCGGCCGGCGAGGACGTTCTCGTTGCGCGCGAGCGGATCGAACCAGGTCTTGTCGTCGAGATACTGGAGGGCGAGATCGTAGTACCTGCGTCCGGCGCCTCGACGGTAGGCGATGAACAGGTTCTCGGGCATGGTGTAGGACTCATCCCAGGTCCACGAGGCGTCCTGCTTGTCGGGATCCCTGCGCCAGCGGACGTTGTGCTCGACGGCGTGGCCGGGCAGGTGCGGCATGGCGGTGTCGGTGGTCTTCTGGAGGATGGCCATGGCCTGCGGATCGTGGCAGTACGTGTGGGCGTCGAGCAGGCCGAGCAGCAGCTTGTCATACATGTAGGCGGGAAAGCGGCTCTTCTCGTAGAGCTGGCCGGAGATCGTCTGCGCGTAGAGCTGGTTCAGGCGGAGGACTTTGTCGCGTGTAGCTTCGTCGCCGGTGATGGCGTAATCGCGCGCGAGCGCGGAGACCCACTGGCCGAAGGTGCAGCCCGAGGCGAATCCATAGTCGAAGTTCTTCTTATAGTCGTAGTCGGGGTCGTAGGCGTACCAGCCGCCCAGATCGTCGCCGGGCGCGGGCATGCCGCTCATCTGGCGGAAGGGCTTGAGCAGGCTGTCGTCGCTCAGGCCCATGAGCACGGAATGGGTGTTCATGAGCTGGGCTTCGTGGCGCTCGCTGGAGATCCAGACGTCGCCGTAGCCGAATTGTTCGAGGGGAGCATTGGGGGAGCCGTTTGCGCCCCAGGTGCTGCGCGGCCACAGGCCATCCCCGGCCAGGGCGGCGGCCGCCAGCGAGCCGGTTGCCAGAAAACGACGACGCGAGATCCCTCTTCTGCCCATACACACTCCCTGATATCGAGCTTACGCTGCCGCCGGCGCCCGAGCCCCGGCCGCCGCTGCATACAATAGAAAAAGCCGATCCATGAACCCGAACCCATCCCCAGGCGGGTCGCGCTTCCGCATTTTTGGAGGAACGCGGCTCACGTTGCTCGTCGTACTGCTGGCCGCGCTGGCGGTCTGCATTGTCTTTTCGTGGGCGACGCACGGAGCGATGACCGATCTGGCCTTCGAGCGCGCGCAAGCGAGCCAGTCCCTGGTGGACATGAGCCCGTGGCAGACGGCGCAGGCTCTGGCCACGCAGGCCGTCACTGCGGAGGAACAGCAGTACGCGCGCATCGCCGAAGCACTTGCCGATCACGAGGTCGATCAGGCCTTCGCCGCCGCGCTGCGTTCGGCGCAATTGGCGGAAAGCCACAAGGCGCTGACGGGCCGCGCGCTGGCGCTTTCACAGCGCGTCGCACAACTGCAAACGGAGATCGCGCAGGATAATGCGCAGATCGCGCGGCTGAAGGCGAAGGCGGCGGGAACAGCGGCGACGGCGCGCGCGGCGGCGGGAACGGCGGTGGGCAGCATCAACCTGCAGGTGGCCGAGGCGCAGCTGGGCCTGGATACCGACGAGCTGGCCGACACGCAGCATGCGCTGGACCGTGCCACAGGCAGCCGCAGCATCCGCATCCAGGAAGAACTGGCGGCGCACGAAGCGTCGATGAAGAAGTACGACAGCCAGGCGGCCAGCGGCGCGCTTGCGGTCGTTTCCGTCCGCAGCCATGGCGCGCTGGTGGGCATGCTGCGGGCATGGTTCGGACAGATCGGCCGTTACCAGTCGATTGAGGAGGCGCAGGCGCAGGCACAGAGTGATGCGCGCTCCCTGACCGCGCAGTACAACGCGCTGCAGGCGAAGGCGAGCGCCGTCTCCGGAGCAGTCACCCTCGCCGAGCTGCAGGATCGCAGCGCCGAACGCCAGATCCTCTCCATCGACAACGACCGCATCCAGACAGATCAGCAACTTGCGACGGTTTATTCCCGATGGGGCGGCCAGGTCCTGCTCCAGCATCGCGTGGTCGCGCATCTGGTGCTGCGGTCGCTGGAGATTTTGCTTTTCATTCTCATCGGCATGATTCTCGGCGACGCCGCGGTTCGGCACCTGACGGTTCGCCACGCGCGCGATCGCCGCCAGATGCACACGCTGCGGACGGTGCTGGAAGTGAGCGTGCAGCTGCTCGGACTGTTCCTCATCGTGCTGGTGCTCTTCGGGCCGCCGCATCAAACGGCGACGATGATCGGGCTGGCCACCGCGGCACTGACCATTTCGCTGCAGGATTACCTGCTGGCGTTCATCGGCTGGTTCATGCTGGTGGGACGGAACGGCATCCATGTCGGCGATCTGGTGGAGATCAACGGGATCAGCGGTGAAGTGGTCGACGTGGGCCTGATCTCGACAACGCTGCTGGAAACCACGGGCCTTGCGGACAAGGGGGAGCCCACGGGGAGGCGCGTTTCCTTCGTCAACAGCTTTGCGGTGCGCGGCCAGTACTTCAACTTCTCCGGCGAAGGCCAGTGGATGTGGGACGAAATCACGGTGAGCCTGCCCACGGAGGCCAACCTGTTCGCCATTGCAAAGGAAATCGAACGGGCAGCCCACGAAGAAACCGCCGAAGGCGCGCGCCTGGCCGAGCAGGAGTGGAATCGGGGCAAGCACACCGCCGGCCTGGCCCGCCTGAGCGCGGCGCCCACCGTGACCATGCGTCCTTCAGGATCCGGCGTGGACGTGGAGGTTCGCTACGTCACGCGCGCCATTGGACGCTACGAGGTGCGCGACCGCCTGTACCGGCACGTAATCGAGCTGCTGCACGAAAAGAAGGAGCTGGGCGGCGGCGAATCGACCGCCAACCTGCACACCACCTCGGCGTGAGTCTGCCGGCCTGAACAGCAAGGGCCATTGCGGCAGCCTGACCCGGCTCATGGAGAATGGGATGGACGCGAAAATGGACTTCGCCGAGTACGAACTCGGATATGACGTGCCCGCGCTGCCGGGAATGGATGAGGCGGCGATCCAGACTCCCTGCCTGATCCTCGATCTGCATGCGCTGGAGCGGAACATCAGGAAAATGGGGGAGTACGCGAAGGCGCACGGGATGCGCCACCGCAGCCACGGCAAGATGCATAAGTCGGTCGACGTGCAAAAGCTGCAGGAAAGCCTGGGCGGCGCGGCGGGGGTCTGCTGCCAGAAGGTCTCCGAGGCGGAGGCCTTCGCGCGCGGCGGAATCAGGGACATTCTGGTTTCGAACGAGGTGCGCGATCCGGTGAAGATCGATCGCCTCGCGCGCCTGCCGCACTCCGGCGCGCGGATTACGGTGTGCGTGGATGATCTGGCCAATGTGGCCGACCTTTCCGCTGCGGCGGCCCGGCACGGCACGGTTCTGGAATGTCTGGTGGAAATCGAATGCGGCGGCGAACGCTGCGGCGTGTCGACCACCGAGCAGGCAGTCGAGATTGCGAGCGCGATCGATGCTGCGCCAGGCCTGCAATTCAGCGGCCTCCAGGCGTATCAGGGGGCTATGCAGCACCTCGTCCGCTACGAGGAGCGGAAAGCGAAGCTTGAGATTGCCATCGCCGCGACGAAGGCCGTGGCGGAGGCGTTGCGCCGGCAGGGTCTGGAGCCGAAGTTGATCTCAGGCGGCGGCACGGGCTCGTATTCTTTCGAGTCGAACTCCGGGGTGTACAACGAGCTGCAGTGCGGCAGCTACGCCTTCATGGATGCTGATTACGGGCGCATCCGGGATGAGAACGGAAATCGCATCGACCAGGGCGAATGGGAGAACGCGCTCTTCGTCCTTACCTCCGTGATGAGCCACGCGAAACCTGGCTTCGCGGTCTGCGATGCAGGCCTGAAGGCGATGTCGGCCGAGAGCGGGCTGCCTGTGGTGCACGGCCGCGACGATGTGACCTACGTCAACGTCTCGGACGAACATGGCGTGATCGAGGACAGGGAGAACGTTCTCCGCATCAACGAGAAGTTGAAACTGGTTCCCGGCCACTGCGACCCGACCTGCAACCTGCATGACTGGTATGTGGGCGTGCGCGATGGAAAGGTGGAGGTGGTTTGGCCAATCTCCGCGCGCGGCAAGAGCTACTGACGGCTGCTCGGCTGCGGAACGTCCCTCGGGTATTCATCTTGACAAATATCTATATGAATCAGTATAGATATTGACCCATGGCGAACAAGGCCGAAGCGTACCTTCCTCTGAAGCCGCAGTGGTTCCACATTTTGCTGTCGCTGGCGGCCGAGGAGCAGCACGGCTACGGGATCATGCAGGACGTGCTGGAGCGAACGACGGGCAAAGTGCGGCTGTGGCCGGCGACCTTGTACGGCTCGATCAAGCGGCTGATCGAGGCGGAGCTGATTCAGGAGTCACCGCGGCGTCCGGCGCCGGAGCTGGACGATGCGCGGCGGCGGTATTACCGGCTGACCCCCCTGGGGCGGCGGGTGCTCGACGCGGAGTGCGCGCGACTGCAGGAACTGGTGGACGCCATCCACACGAAACGGCAGATGGCGACCGAGTAGCCCTGGCGAAAGGAGGACACCACCATGAGCACGGCGGCATGGCGTTCGATGTACCGGCGGCTGGCGCAGGCCTTCCCGCACGAGTTCAAGCTGGCGTATGGCGATGAGCTGGTGCAGGCGGGCGAGGACGCCATCGGCCAGGTGGCGAGGCGGCACGGGGTGCCGGGATTGCTGCGCATGCTGCTGGATCTGGCTCTGCGGCTGCCGGTCGAGTACCTGAACGAGATGCGGCAGGACATTCCCTATGCGTTGCGGACGCTGGTGAAATCGCCGGGTTACGCGGTGGTGGGGATTGTCTCCATGGGGCTGGGGATCGGGCTGACCACCAATGTCTACAACTCGGGATGGGCGCTGCTGACGCGGCAACTGCCCGGAGCGGAGAATGCGAATCGGCTGGTGACGCCGGAAAAGCCCGTCTCGTACTACTACATTGAGCAGTACCGCGAAGAGAAAAGGCTCTTCACGGGAGTGGCGGCGGTCGAGACGCCGGTGCAGTTCAACGTGGGACTTGAGGGCGGGGCGACGACAAAGCCGGAGCGGGTCTTCGGGCAGATCGTGTCGCCGGATTACTTTTCCGTTCTGGGGATACGGGCCGAGCGCGGGCGGCTGCTGAACGCCGAAGAGGACAAGCCGGGCGACGCGCCAGTTGTCATCAGCGATCGTTTCTGGCGGAGCGGGCTGCATGCCGATCCGGATGCGGTGGGACAAACGATCCGCATCAACGGGCAGAACGCGACGATCGTGGGCGTGACACCACGGCGATTTGGCGGAGCGCTTTCACCGAGTCCAGCGGAGATCTTTGTGCCCACGACGGCGCCCGTCGCGATGGTGCCGGAGCTGGGCAACGACGTGCTTCAGCAGAGGAACGCGAAAAACTTTGCAGCGCTCATGTGCCTGGCACCGGGCGTGACCCTCGCTCAGGCGGAGGCGGCGCTGGATGGGATCACGCGCCGGCTGGACAAACTGGATCCGATGGCGCCGCCCGCAACGGCGAAGGGGAAACGTGTGGTGCTGGATGGCGCCGGGACGCGCGTGCCGATTCCCCGGCAGTTCAAGCCGGCGCTCATCGGATTTTACGTCGTGCTGATGGCGGCGGTGATTGCGATTGCCTGCCTGAACCTGGCGACGATGCTGCTGGCGCGGGGGGCGAACCGCCGCCGCGAGCTGGCGATCCGGCTGGGCGTGGGAGCAAGCCGCCTCCGTCTCGTCCGGCAGATGGTGAGCGAAGGGATTCTGCTGTCTCTGGCCGGGGGCGCGGCTGGATTCGCGCTTGCGTACGGACTGTGGGCGCTGAACGCGCACACCCGGCTGCCCGCGGGCGCGCCGCCCAACCCCGACATCGCGCTGGACTGGCACGCGGTGCTGTTTGCGTTTGTGCTTTCCGTCGTGTGCGGGATCGGATTCAGCGTGCTGCCGGCGTTTTCCGCAACCAGGACCGACGTGGCCACGGCACTGAAGGAGGGCACGGCGCTGCAGTTCTCCGGGCACAAGCGCTTTGGACTGCGCAATGTGGCGATGGGCGCGCAGGTCGCCGGCTCCCTGATGCTGTTGCTGGTGACAGGCTTTCTGGTGATGGGGATGCTGCGCAGCGGCGGCCTGCACACCAACTTCGACCAGCGAACCATGGTGTTCCTGTCCATCGATCCCGTGCGCGACGGCTACTCGCCGGAAAAGGCGCAGGCTTTCTTTCAGCAATTGCCGGTGCGGCTCAGCGCCGCCACCCGGGTGCAGAGCTTCGCGCTGGCGGCGCAGCCACCCTTTCTCACCACGGACGATGAGGATGATCATCAGTTCACCACGGAACAATCGCGTATCCAGAGCGGGGCGGCGCAGGAGAAGATTGGCCCGGGCTACTTTGCCGCGATCAGCGAGCCGCTGCTGGCAGGCCGGGAGTTCGAGGCTCACGACCAACTCATCGCCACGAACGACAGCGGTGCTGCCGGCGTCGCCATCCCCATCGTGCTGAACGAGAAGGCTGCGCGGGCTTTGTTCTCGAGTGGCAGTCCGATCGGGAAGCGGCTGCGCGACGACCAGCATGAGTATGAAGTGATCGGCGTGGTTCCGAGTTTCAAGAACGCGATGGGCATGACGCAGCCGACCGCGTATCTGCCACTGACCCGGCGCGATTTTGCGCAGCCGCCTGCGGGCGGCATCACGATCATCGCGCGCGGCCACTCCGCAGCCGATGCGCTGGTGGGCGTGCGCAGCGTGATCACATCGATGGATCCAAACCTGACTGTCTTCAACGCGGAGACGCTGAGCGAGTTTCTGGAGCTGACGCGCATGCAGATGCGCAACGCGCTGCGGACCTTCGGCGGGATCGGATTGTTCGGCCTCATTCTTTCCGCGGTGGGGCTGGCGGGCGTGACCGGGTACGCGGTGGCGCAGCGGCGCAGGGAGATCGGGATCCGTATGGCGCTGGGCGCGCGCAGGGCGCAGGTGCTGGGATTGGTGCTGCGCGAAGGCCTGATTTTAATTGCAGCGGGAACGGCGATCGGATTCCTCGGCGCGGTCGCGGTGACGAAGATGGTCTCCGCCATCGCGAAGGAATTTGCCGACGCCTTCCAGATCGGGACGACCGATCCGCGCCTGCTGCTGGGCGCGCCCCTGCTTCTGGCGGGACTGGCTCTGCTGGCCTGCTACATCCCCGCGCGCCGGGCGGCGAAGATCGACCCGCTGGAAGCCCTGCGCCGGGAGTGACCCGGCAGCGACGACCGCGAGGAACGGGAGGAAAGAGCATGCACAGGATCGTCATTGCTTCCCTGCTGGCGGTGTTGCCGTGCGTTGCTGGGGCACAGCCTGCGGCGAGGGCCGGCAACGCGCCGCTGCCCAATCCCCACGATCTGATGCAGCGCGCCATTGCCAACGAGGCCAAGCTGGCGGCCGAGCAGGAGCGCTACGAGTGCCGCGTGACGGACGACGAGTCGGAGCTCAACAAAGCGGGCGAGGTGAAAAAGCCGGACCTCGAGGTTCACGAGCAGTTTTACGTCAACGGGGTTGAAATCCAGCGGCTGTTGGCGAAGAACGGGAAGGATCTGACGCCGGGCGAAACGCGCAAAGACGACGACCGGGTGATGAAGCAAACTCTGAAATACAGCAACCCGTCCACAGCCAGGAAGGAAGTCGACAAGCAGAACCAGGAAATCCGGGACATCCTCACGGCGATGACGCTGGTCAACGGCCATCGCGAGCAGATCAACGGTCGCAGCGTGCTCTTCTACGACGTCGTGCCGAATCCGCATTTCCCGGCGAAGAACCTCGAACAACGCTTCGCACAGGTCATGCGGGGCACGATCGCCATCGATGAGCAGACCGGGGAGCCGATCGACATCGACATCCGCTCGACGGAGGATCTGAAGATCGGCGGCGGTGTGCTGGTGAGCCTGCACAAAGGATTCTGGCTGCACATGCACGATCACGCGCAGCCGGACGGCGTGTGGCTGACAGACCTGGTGGAAGGCTCCGGCGACGCGCGCGCGCTGCTGTTCTTCCATCCCTATTTCCGATTCAAAGAAACAACGGAAGACTGCCACCTCTACTCAGCGACGGCCCAACAGGTGGGGCCGGCAACCGTGGTGCAGTGAACGCGTCGCACCTTCGCTCCGCGCCCCGCAGGTTCCGCAGCTTCCGTGAGCGCAGTCTACCGTTCGCCGGCGTTTAACCTTGCGATCGCTTTCTGCACGCTTTGGGCGATGACGCCGTCGGGGCGCAGCTGCACGGCTTTGGCAAAGGCGTCGCGCGCCTTCGTGCCTTCGTGCATCGCCGACCAGGCTTCGCCTACGAAGTAATCCACGCCGGCCAGATCGCCCGCGCTCAATCCCTGGCCCGCAGCCAGCGCGGCATCGATCTGCTGCTGCGCTTCGGAGCGGCGTCCACACGCAGCCAGGGCCCATGCGTAACGCGCGGTTCTTTGCGCCTTGTCGGCAGGAGAGATTTTGGTCTGAGCCGCGTTGGCCATGGCCTGCTCCAGCAGCGCGCGGGCGCGCTCGGGATTCTTCTGCTGGGTCAGCAGGCATCCGGCGAGGGCGACGAGCAGCGAGCTGCGCGCCGGAAAGGCATGCGCCGCAGCATCCAGCAGCGGCTCGGCCTGGGCGGCGCGATCGTCGTTCACCAGCGCGAGCGCATAACAGTAAAGGTCCGTGCTCCCCAGTTTCGGATTTCCCGTGGAGTCGAAGGCGCGGGACCGCAGATACGCCTGCGCCTCGCGATAGCGGCCCTGCTCAAAGAGGATGAAGCCCTGAAGCGAGCCGCCCGACAGCGGCATCACCGAGACGATGCGATTGAGCCATTCGGCCTTGTCGTACTTGCCGTTTCTGATAAGGAAGAGAACCTGGTGGCGGAGGCGGTTGATACCCCACACATAGCCAACGACCAGAAGCGCCTGCCCGCGGAAGATGAGGGCGTGCCAGGGGTGGAGGACCGGGATGCGCGCCAGCCAGACGAGGGCCAGAACGTACAGGCATAAAGCCGCCGCGTGAAGCAGCCTGCGGCGCAGGCCGGCGCGCAGGTCGCGGCCTGCCTGTTGCTGCTGCTGTTCGAGCGTCGGAGGAATGCTGTAGCTGGTGGCCATGGTCCTCTTCGCAGGGAACGGATTCCCCCCGACTATGGCACGGGCGGCCGCCGTTTGATATGCAACAGACGTGGAATCGCCCGAGAACCTTGGGGGGATGCAGAACTTTGGGGGATGCGCGAGCGCGGCGTGGACTAATCCAGTTCGCGCACGCGCCGCGTGACGTCCTGCATCTCGCGCGTCAGGCGCAGCGCCTCGTCCAGGTTGCCGGCGCGCTCGGCGTGATCGATCTGGGCGCGGAGCTGCCGCTGCTGGTGCTCGAGGGCGGTGCGGCGGATCGCCAGCACCGCTTCTTCCACGTCGTCGGCGCCTGGCTCCGCGTCGTGGATGGAGAGAAACAGCTCGGCCAGCACTTTTTTCTGGACTTCTTCCTGGACCGCGCTCAGAGGATCAACGCCGTCGGGCCGCTCGCGGAGACGCTCCACCATGGCGCGCACGTCGTCGCGCAGACTCTCGAACTCGGGCTCGTGCTCGTGCCAGGCGCCCTCGGCGACCAGGTAGGCTTCGCTGGAGCGCGGCGCGGAGAAGGCCTGCAGCAGGATCTGCTCGGAGCGGGTGAGCGACTGCTGGGTGGGCGCGAGGGAATCGCGCCGGCGCGCGGCTGCATCCTTTAGCTCCGCGCGCACCAGCGCCGAGTCGATGCCGAGAGACTGCGCCGCGTCATTGGCAAAAGCATCGCGCGCGATGCGGCTGGGAATGCGGCGGATGTGCGGCAGGAGATAATTCAGCGCCTCGGTTTTCGATTTCGGATCGCGGCCCGGGAACAACTGCCGCGCCCGCTCGACGAGATAATCCTGGAACGCCGGCGCGCCGCGCAGCGCGTCCACATAGCCACGCGCGCCGCGCTCGCGCACGTAGCGGTCGGGATCGAGGCCGCCTTCGAGCGTCAGCACCCGGACGTCAAAGCCCTCTTCGGTAAGCAGGGCGATCGACTTCTCGGCCGCGTTCGCGCCGGCGGTATCGGGGTCGAAGTTCACGATCACGCGCGTCGCATACCGCTTAAGCAGCCGCACCTGCGCCTCAGTGAACGCGGTGCCGCTGGTGGCGATCACGTTGGGGATGCCGGCGAGGAAGACGGAGATGCAGTCCATCTGGCCTTCGACGAGTACTGCACCGCCGTCCGCGCGAATCGCCTGCCGCGCCTTGTCCAGATTGAAGAGCACCTGGCCCTTCGAGTACAGCGCGGTCTCCGGTGAATTCAGATACTTGGGCCCCGCTTTTTCGCCGGTCTCGAGCGTCCGCGCCGTAAACGCAATCACGCGCCCGGCTTCGTTGGCGATGGGAAACATGACGCGCCTGCGGAAGCGCGCGTAGATGGGGCCGGGGCTGCCATCTTCCTGCTCTTTCCAGGAAAAGAGGCCGGTTGCGCGGAGCGTGTCGAGGTCGGCCATCGTCTGCAGTCGCTCGCGCAGCGCGTGGAACGAGTCCGGGGCGTAGCCGATGCGGAACCTGGCGATGCCGTCCGCAGTCAGGCCGCGTCCGGTCAGATACTCGCGCGCGGTCGCGCCTTCGGGCGACTTGAGCTGCTCCTCGAACCACGCCGTCGCTGCCTCGTGCAACTCCAGCAGCTTCCCGCGCTGGCGGTGTTCCGCGGCTTCCTCGGGCGAAGCGAACTCGCGCTTCGGCAGCGGGATGCCGCACTTCTGCGCGACGACGCGGACGGCCTCAGGGAACGAGACGTTTTCAATTTTCTGGACGAAGGAAAACACGTCGCCCGACTGCCCGCAGCCGAAGCAGTGGTAGAACTGGCGGCCGGCGTGGACGCTGAACGACGGCGTCTTCTCCTTGTGGAAGGGGCACAACCCGCTGTAGTTCTGCGCGCCGGCTTTGCGCAGCCGCACATATTCGCCGACGATCCTGACGATGTCGGCCTGCTGCTTCACGTTCTGGGCGAAATCCAGGGCCATGCCGGTGCGATGGAGGGTGCGGATACAGGGTACAGCCTGGACATCCGGTTCCGGGGTACGGCGCAGAGGGGCGGGCAGACCTGGAAAAATATTTCTTCAATCGGGCAATCCGGCAGATCCTTTTCCGGCGTATCAGGGACAGCGGGTGGCCCTGATCTGCCGCCAACGTATCGACCAGTAAGCCAGCAAGCCTGTCCACCAGGGGCCATCCGGGATCGCGCCCGCCCATGTCGCGCGCATGGAGAAGCTGTCTGCTCCTGCCGCACCGGCCCCCCACTCAAGACAACACGATTCAGGAGACTGTTTATGAAACTGGAAGATGTATCCCGTTTCGCAGCGAACCGCCGCACCTTCCTCAGGGGCGCCGGACTGACCGGCATCGGCATCGCGAGCGCAGCCGTGCTGGGCAAAACATTTGGCATGGGCGAGCAGAAAGTCAACGCCGCCTCCTACAGTGATGCGGACATTCTGAACTTTGCCCTCAACCTGGAATACCTGGAAGCCGAGTTCTACCTGATGGCGACCTATGGAACGACCCTGGTGAAATACGGGGTGCTGACGGAAGCGGAAACCTCGGGCGCAACCACGGGGGGCTCGATGGTGAAGAATTTCGGCAACTCGCCGCAGGCGACCATCGCAACGGCGCTCCGGGAGAATGAAATTGCTCACGTGAAATATCTGCGGGCGGCGCTGGGATCGGACGCCGTAAAAAAGCCCACCATCAACCTGGACGCTCTGGGCTACGGCTTTGCGAACGTGGACAGCTGGCTGAAGCTGGCCAGACAGTTCGAGGACGTGGGGCTGAGCGCGTATCTGGGGGCGGCGCCACTGATTTCAAGCAGCACCTATCTGGCGGCAGCGGCTGCCATTCTGGGCACGGAGGCGCAGCATTCGGGGTCGATCCGGCTGGCCTGCATCATGAACGCGGTGAGCAGCCCGGCGGTGGACTCCCTCGACGTGCCCCCCACCTCGAGCAAGCCCTACGATGTGAACGCGGACGCGCTGTGTATTCCCCGGACCACATCGCAGGTTCTGAAGATCGTGTACGGTGGCGGCCAGAATTCGGGCGGGTTCTATCCCGACGGGATGAATGGCGCCATCAGCTCAACCTAGTTCTCCCTGCACGCATGGTTCGGCCAGGGCGGACAGGACGCCCGAAAAAAAAGGCCTCGCGCGGTGCGCGGGGCCACTTTTGTTCGCGGGCGCGGCCCCGGGTCCTGAAACAATTTGCGGTTTTCCACATCTAAAGCTGTGAGGATCTGCCCTTCAGGATAAGAGGAATTCTCCGAAAATCAGCGCGAAGCTCCACCATTTGACGGAGTTACGCGGTGTTTCGTGGTATTCTGAAGATCCTGGGCAGACGTGCGCCCGTAACCCGGCGGCTTCGATCCGCATTCGGGATTACGCCTTCTATGGCCTTAACCGCACCTCGTCCACTCCCGGGGATTTCCGGCGCACCCTGAGCGCCGGACCTGAGGCAGACAGATCCGAAAATTCACTGCGGGGGAGCCATCCGCTTGGCGATTGACGACAAATACGAACAGGATATTCAGAAGCTCATCGATACGGGCAAGGAAAAGGGCTATCTGACCTACAACGAGGTCAATGACCTGATCCCGGGTGACGTAAACTCGCCCGACGACCTCGATGACCTTATTACGACCATCGGCACGCAGGGCATCGACATTCTGGAGGGCGGCCCGAAGATCGCCGGCGGCGAGCGCGAGGAGTTTGAGGGCGAGGAAGGGGAAGACGTCGAGCTGGACCTGACGCCGGGGACGCTCGAAAAGACCAACGACCCGGTTCGCATGTATCTGCGCGAGATGGGCACGGTGCCGCTGCTGACGCGTGAAGGCGAAGTGGAGATCGCGCGGCGCATCGAGCGCGGGCAGATGCGCGTGATGAAGGCCATCTCCCGATCGCCTGTGGTGATTCACGAGATTGTCGCGCTGGGGGAGGATCTGCGGCGCGGCGTGCGCAATATCAAGGAAGTCGTCATCTTCGACGACGAGGAGCTGACCGAAGAGGTGGTGCAGGCGCGCGTTCGCCAGACGGTCGGCAAAGTCGACACGCTGGTGAAGCACCAGAAAAAGGCTCAGCAGTTCGACGAGAAGCTGGCCACGGTCAACCAGAAGGCCAAACCCAGAGAACACCGCAAGCTGCGCTGGGGCATCGCGCGCGAGAAGGTGCTCGTTTCGCGCATTGTCCGCGAGCTGAAGTACACCAATCAGGAACGCAAGCGCCTGCTCGACAAGGTCAACAAGACCGTCGAGGCCATGCGCACCCTCGAGCGGCAGATCCGCTCGCTCGACCAGAAGTGGGAAGCGTCGCGCTCCGAAGAGCTGAAAAAGGAGTACCGGCGCCAGCAGAAGAACTGCAAAACGGATCTGGAGAAACTGGAAGAGGAAGCGGGCGTTTCCATCGCCGAGCTCAAGCGCACGCAGCGCGAGATGATCCAGGGCGATATGGACGCGGAGCAGGCGAAGCGCGAGCTGATCGAAGCCAACCTGCGTCTGGTGGTCTCCATCGCCAAGAAGTACACGAACCGCGGGCTGCAGTTCCTCGATCTGATTCAGGAAGGCAACATCGGCCTGATGAAGGCGGTGGACAAATTCGAGTACCGCCGCGGTTACAAATTCTCGACCTATGCCACCTGGTGGATCCGGCAGGCCATCACGCGCGCCATCGCGGACCAGGCCCGCACGATCCGCATCCCGGTGCACATGATCGAGACCATCAATAAGCTCATCCGCACCTCGCGCCAGCTGGTGCAGGAGCTGGGCCGCGAGCCTACTTCGGAGGAGATCGCGCGGCGCATGGATATTCCTGTGGCCAAGGTCCGCAAGGTGCTGAAGATTGCCCAGGAGCCCATCTCGCTGGAAACCCCGATCGGCGAAGAGGAAGACTCGCACCTGGGCGACTTCATCGAAGACCGCCAGGCGGTCTCGCCCTCGGACGCGGTGATCAGCGTGAACCTGAAGGAGTACACCTCTCAGGTGCTGCGCACCCTGACTCCGCGCGAGGAGCGCGTGGTCAAGATGCGCTTCGGCCTCGAGGACGGCTCTGAGCACACGCTGGAAGAGGTTGGGCAGAGCTTCCAGGTCACGCGCGAGCGCATCCGCCAGATTGAAGCCAAGGCGCTGCGCAAGCTGCGTCATCCGTCGCGTTCGCGCAAACTGCGGGCGTTCGTGGACGCGGTCCACGAATAGTTACCTCCGGCCCTGGAGACGAGCGCGAATCCACTTCGCCTCGTTTCCGCGCGGCCGGGTCAGCGAATTCAGCGTAAAACTCCGCATTACTATTGGTTAGGCCCCAGTGGGTTGTTACCCGGGGTTCCCTCCAAAGTGTCATTGTTCCGGTTCCATCTTTGAGCAACAGTAAGCCCATTGCGGTATTGACTTTTCAGCGTCGATTGCGCGCTGGGAGGATTCCAACTTGCCTGCTTTGGAAATCGATCTCGCTCCTGTTGCAGCGGCCGAAGCCTGCGCCTGGCGTTACATAGCTCGCTCTGAACGCACCAGCGCCGGCGCGTCGCCTCGTACCCGCGGCGGTTGCATTCGCGGCTTTATCTTTGCTTTGGCGATTGAAGCCGTAAGCGTCGCGACCGTCTGGGCGTTGTTCTTCGGCTTTCACTCACTCCAGCGTTGATTGCGGCCCTCACCCATTGTCCGCGCTGCAGCGTTGCCCGGGCAGCGGCTCCTGTCGTCACTCGACATCCAGGTTCAGTGCCACGCTGTGCGTAATATTCGATGTCGCACCCTTCACGGTCAGAACATAGTTGCCGCTGGGGGTTGTGTTTTGTCCAGAACCACCCCCGCCTCCGCCTGATCCACCGCTGGCCGAAACGCCGCAGCCCGTCGGCGCCAGCAGAATCGCGGCCAGCAGCACGGCCAACCCGGACCAGCGCCTGCGGCGCCCGCCCGCGAGCCAAAGGGGAAGCAGCATGGCCAGCAATGGGCCGGCAAGGTTCGGCGGCTTTGGACGGTTGTGCCGGAGCGCCGAGGCCGGCGCCACGCCCGTCGCGACGCAGACGTTCGCGGTGGAAGCGTTCAGTCCGTTCAGCGTCAGGCTGGCGGTGGTCGCCGCTGGACAAGCGCCATTCTGCGCAGACCCGAAGGTGCAGGCCGCGTTCTGCGGAGCGCCGCTGCACGTCAGCGTGACCGTCCCTGTGATTCCGCCCAGCGCGGCCAGTTGCAATGTGTAGTTTGCGGTCTGCCCGCTCACCACGACCGCCGAGGATGATCCGCTGACCGCCAGGCTGAAGTCCTGCGTCGCTCCTGAAAGCTCAACCGCCAGGGGCCGGGTCAGATTGCCTGAGCTCACGGTGAGAGTGCCGGTCACCGCGCCCGGGGCGGCGGGAGCCGTGAACGCGATGCCGATCTGGCACGCCGATCCTGTGTTCAACGTTGCCGGACAATTATTGCCGGCAATGGAAAAATTCGCCGTGATGGATGCGGCCAGGCTCGTGAGGGCCGTTCCTCCGCTGTTCGTCACCGTGACCGTTTGCGCGCTGCTCGTGGTTCCGGCTGCATAGCCGCCAAAGCTGATCGACCCGGGCTCGGCCGAAACTCCAGGGGGGGCCAGGCCGGTTCCCGTCAGGTCGACGGACTGGTTGCGGAGTGCATCGGTCACGGTGAGCGTGCCGTTCTCCGCGCCTGTCAGCGTCGGCACATAAGTCACCGCGATCGCGCAGCTTCCATGCCCCTGCAGTTGCGAGCCACAGTTGTTCAGGGCGCTGAAATCGCCGCTCACGGCCACCGAAATCCCCGTGAGCGCCAGATCGCCGCTGTTGGTCAGCGTGAGGACCTGGGCCGCGCTCACCGTCCCAATCTGCTGGGGTGCGAATGCCAGGGCCAGCGGCGACAGCGTGTCCGTTGCCGGCGCCTGGCCCGTGCCGCTGAGTTGAGCGGTCTGCGAGCCCAGCGAATCTGCGATGGTCAGAGTTCCGCTGCGCGTTCCTGAACCCGCCGGCGCAAAGACGATGGACAGCGTGCAACTCGTATCGGTCGCGAGCGAGGCTGCGCAGGTGTTTCCCACGATGGCAAAGTCGCCGCTCACCGCTTCGCTGGACAGGGAGGCAGACGTGCCGCCCGTGTTCGCCACGGTGATCGTTTGCGCCGCCGACTGCGCGCCGACGTTCGTCAACGGAAATGTCAAAGATGATGGCGTGAGCACCACATCGGCCGGCGCCAGTCCCGTGCCGTTCAGGGCCGCGGTCAACTGGCCTCCGCTCACGTTCGCGTCGACGGTGAGCGTTCCCTGTTCCGCTCCCGTTTGCGTGGGATTGAACGTGACGTGGATGCTGCAGGTCCCCTCGGCCCCGATCGATTGCCCTGCGCAGGTGTCGGTTTCGCTGAAGTCGCCCGCAATCGTGATGCTGGAGATATTCAGGTTGAGGCGCCCGGTATTGCTGACCTGGATCAGCTGCGGAGCGCTGGCGGTCTGCACCTGCTGTGGAGAAAAGCTCAGCGACGGGGGAGAGAGAGCGGCGGTGGTCGTCGTCACGCCGGCTGTGGCCAGATTCGCCTGCCAGATGCCGCGGCCGTAGGTGGCGGCCCGGAGCACCTGCGCGCCGTTGCCGAAATAAACCATCAGCGCGACCGGCGGCGCATTGGGCAATCCGCTGCCGTACACATTCCAGCAGGGCAAACCGGGAATCGCGCAGGTGCTGACATTCTGCGTGATGTAGACACCCGTGTCAGTGGCCACATACACGATGTTCGCGTCATTCGGGTCGACGACGATGCTGTTGGCCGGCGCATTGGGAAGGTTCGAGGAGATGTCGCTCCAGTGCGCGCCTGCATCGGTCGAGCGATAGACGAGCGGCTCCTCCAGCAGGGCGCTGCCGTAGCCCTGCACAGTCACGTAGACCGTTTGGCCGGTGGCGTCGTGAGGGTCAGCGTAGACGCTCGAGATGTCGTATTCGCCAGGATCGAACTGCGCGTTCGTATCGTTGGTTACCGGCGACGCATAGTCGTCCGTCCAGGTGGTATTCGCCGCCAGGGAGTCGAGATTCACGGCAGCGGTGAAGACGTGGCCCGGAGTCAGGCCGCCTCCGTCGAGGACGCCGGCCATGCCTGTGTACAGCTGCTCTTCCTCTGGGTCGGTCGTGTCCGCAGTGTTCGCTGCAGCGGCGAGCGAACGAATCTCCGCGTTGCCGTTGCAGAAAGAGGTGGTCTGGTCGCCATCCAGAATTCCGCTCAGCAGGCTGTCCGTCCCCCAGCTCCCTCCGTTCGCGGAGCCGCGCCATACCCGGCAGGTGCCCAGAATCAGGTATTCCGGCATGCGCGGATCGATGAGCCAGGGCGCCGGGATGGTTTGCACGTCATTCTCAACCTGCGCTTCGCCGATGACGACATTCCCGAAGCGGGCAAGGTTGCAGCTGAGGCCATCCGAGCACTGGTTGATGCCCACGCCGAACTCCGACGTGGCATACCAGTTCTCTGAGTTCTGGGGATCGATGGCCACGACATTGCTTTCGCCGTCGAGCACCTGGTTCCAGACCTGGTCATTTTCCTCCGGAGCCGCCGTGCCCAGCGCGCCGAGCGCGGCCAGCCAGGTGTCCGGATTGTTCGGGTCCTCACTGAAGCTTTCCACCTCGGCCAGCGAGCCGAGTGCTCCGTTCAGGTTCTGGAAATGATTCGCGTCGTCCGCCAAACACACCGTCTGCTGCTGATTCACCGCGTCGGTCGTGCGCCACAGGCCACCGTCGTTGCCAAAGAACATCAGCCCGCTTGCGCCAAAGGTGGTTTCCATCGCGTGCTGGGCCGGCGCCACCTGCGCCGCAGCGCAGGTCTGCGTGTTGGTGGTATTCCTCCACACGCAGCTATTGGCCAGGCTGCATTTGAAGATGTCCGTGGTTCCCGCGAAGAGCAGCGTATCTTGCTGCGAGGGAACCGCCGCGAGAGTCAGGTTGTAATCGCCCGAGGCGATGGTGCCGTCGCTCGCATCGATCGCCTGATCGGCGATCTGGTTGGCGAAGTCGACCGATGGCGAGGCGCATGCTCCTGAAGTGAGGTTGCAGGCGTCCCGCCACAGGCCCTGATCCAGGTTGTTGACATCCACGGTGAGCGCGAAGAGATCGCCTGTGGCCGGCTGCACCGCCAGGGCACCGCGAAAGATCGGACAAGCGGGAGAAGCGGGCAGACCGGCGTTGGCGGGGCAGAGCGCCGTCGTCAGATTCGCGCCGGGCTGGTTGTCGAGGCGCGTCCAGGTGATGCCGTCACTCGATGCGTAGTAGCCGTGATAGCGAACGGCGGCGTAGAAACTTTGCCGGTAAGGGTTCCAAACAACGGCGGTTGCGGGATTGCTGCCCACGACGGAGCTGCTCGGGCCCTCCACGACCGTGCTCCCATCCTCGATGATCGCCAGATTCCAGGTCGCTCCGGCGTCCTGGGAGTAGTAGAGCCCCTGATTGCTGTTCGTATCGGCTCCGGTCACGCCGAGCAACGCGCCGTACGCCGATTGGCTGACCGCGGCGACCACTTCGTTTGGATTCGTTGTGCTCCAGGCGAATTCCGCGATCGCGTTGCCCAGAAAGCTGAACGTTCGTCCGGTGCCGGACGAACCGCTGCCGGCTGTGGTGATCAACGTCCAGGTAGTTCCGCCGTCCGTGGAACGCAGGATGCCCGCGCCATACCAGGAGTCAGTGGCATCATTCGGGTCGCCCGTGCCGGCCAGCACCACGCCGGTACCGCCGGGCTGCACGGTGACGGCCCCGATGCTCAGCGAAGTGAGCGCGGCCGGCGAGAACGCGCTCAGATTGTCGGTGAGCGGCTGAAATACGGGCGTGGAGCCAGCTGCCGCGGTGGACTTCCACACGCCGCCGCCTGTCGTTCCCACATAGAGCGTATTTCCTGTTGAGTCCGATGGGTCGGCGCCCAGGCTGGTAACGCGCCCCGTCACCAGGCCCCACGCCGCGGTGCTCACCTGGGCCGGGCCGACCGCCTGCCAGGAGACGGGGGCGGACGTGTCCTGCGCGCGCACCAGGGCTGCATGCTGCGCGCGAGCCTGCAGCAGAATCGCCGCCGGAGTTGGACCTCCGTGCCGTCCCACTCCGCGCTTTGCCAGGAACCGCTCCGCGCGCTGCCGGGCGGACTGGGCGGAAAACGCCGGACCCGCCTTCGCCGTCGGGGGCATTGTCTGGCTCCGAGCCAGGGGATTCGCCAGCAACTCCGCACAGACGAACGCGGCAGACGCAAGAGCGATCCTGACAGGAAGCTTCACGGGCGGGCCCACTCCGGCAACGGACGGAATGGCTTGATTATTCAATCGCGCTGCGGGCAGCAGCACGTTACTTTGGTCAGGAGAAGATGCCGCTCGTACCGAAAAAGGAAGGGGATACCGAATCGGGACGGCGCATTGCCGCTATCTCAGCTCGCGCCGGCGACGGAGGCGCGTCACCGTTCGCGGGTGATCATCCATGCCGGAAGAATCTGAGGTAGAAGGCCAAAAACACCACGACCATGCCGATGTTCACCAGCAGCCGTGGCCAGAATCGGCCCCGAAAGAACAGGATGTCCACGGCGACGATCACGGCGATCATTGCAACGATATAAACCACCGCGGCCGGCGATATCTGTCTTCCCATTGCACTCCCCCGCTGGTCCTGGTTGTGCCGCCAGGGCCGATCAGCGCAAAATTGGAAACGCGCCGCCGGACGGCCCGGCGTAATCGAGGTCGAAGCCGAGTTGCAGCTTCGCTGCTTCCGTCATGCGCGCCGGCGACCAGGGCGGATCGAAGACCACCTGCACGCGCACATCTTTCACTTCGGGCAGGCGGCGCAGCTTCTGTTCCACGTCGGCCTTGAGTACGTCGGACATGCCGCAGCCCGGCGCGGTGAGCGACATCCGCACGTCGATTTTCCTGCCGCCGCCTTCGGCCTCGGCGATGTCGCAGGCGTAGATCAGGCCGAGGTCGACAATGTTCACCGGAATTTCGGGATCGTAGACGGTCTTGAGCTGATCCCAGACCATGCGCTCGCTGAAGGTCGCGGGCGCGTGCTGCTCCGCTTCCACGCTGGCGCCGAGCGCGTCGGCGTCCTTCGCCTCAATACGATAGAGCGCGCCCTGCGCCGAAACCGTGTAGCTCCCGCCCATGGCCTGCGTGATGCGCACCGACGTGCCGGCGGACAGAACCACTTTGGTCCCCGCCGGGATGGCAATGGCGGAGCAGTCGCGCTTCAGAGTGACGGTTTGGTTGGTGATGATCATGAGGCAGCCAGAAGCCAGAAGCCGGAAGCCCGTAGCGCCAGCCAACATGCTGACGCTACCGGCTTCAGGCTCTCGGCTTATTCCGTTGACACCTTCTCCTGCTTGCCTTCGAGCGCCGCCTCCAGCGTGTGCCATGCCAGGCTCGCGCACTTGACGCGCGCCGGAAACTCCGAGACCCCGGAAAAAACCGCCAGCTTGCCCAGCTCCGCCTGGCTCGCGTGGCCATGGCCCGTCACCAGCTCGTGAAACTGCTGAAAGATCCGGTGCGCATCGGCCTTCGTTTTGCCCTTCACCATCTGCGTCATCATCGACGCCGACGCTTTCGAGATCGCGCAGCCCGCCCCCTGGAAGCCGATGTCCTTCACCACGTCGCCGTCCATCTCCAGATAGACAGTGAAGCGGTCACCGCAGAGCGGGTTGTAGCCTTCGGCTTTGTGATTCGTATGCGCCGGCTCTTTGTAGTTGCGGGGAGCCTTGCTGTGTTCGAGGATCACTTCCTGATAGAGATCGCGCAGCTCCGGCATCAGGCGAAAACCTCCCGCACCCTGCGGATCCCGCGCGCCAGCGCATCCACTTCCGCCCGCGTGTTGTACATGGCAAACGACGCCCGCACCGTGGCGGGAACGCCGAAGCGATCCATCACCGGCTGCGCGCAGTGGTGGCCGGTGCGCACGGCGATGCCTTCCTGGTCGAGGATCGTGCCGATGTCGTGCGGATGCACATCCTCGATCACGAACGAGAGTACGCTGGCTTTTTCTTTCGCCGTGCCGACGATCCGCACGCCCGGCAGCGCACCCACAACCTGCGTCGCGTACTCGAGCAGCTCGAGCTCATGGGCCGCGATCCGTGCCACGCCCACGTGGGTCATGTACTCGATGGCCGCGCGCCAGCCAATCACGCCCGCCATGTCCGGCGTGCCCGCCTCGAACTTGTGTGGCACCTTGTTCCAGGTCGTTTTCTCGAAGGTGACGGAGCTGATCATGTCGCCGCCGCCCTGGTACGGAGGCATCTTTTCGAGCAGCGCTTTCTTCCCGTAAACCGCGCCCACCCCCGTCGGGCCGTACATTTTGTGCGCGGAGAAAGCGTAGAAATCGGCGTCGAGATCCTGCACGTCAACGGCGATGTGCGGCACAGCCTGGGCGCCATCCACCAGCACCGGAATTCCCTTGGCGTGCGCCAGCGCGATCATTTGCTTCACGGGATTGATGGTGCCCAGCGCATTCGACACATGGGAGATCGCCGCCAGCTTTGTCCGCGGACCAAGCAGCTTCCCGTATTCGTCGAGGATCAGCTCGCCGCGGTCGTTCATCGGCGCCACGCGCAGCTTCGCGCCCTTCTGGTCGCAGAGCATTTGCCAGGGCACGATGTTCGAGTGGTGCTCCATCGCGGTGATCACCACTTCATCGCCCGCACCCACGTTCGCGCCGCCGTAGCTTTGCGCGACGAGGTTGATCCCCTCGGTCGTCCCGCGCACGAAGACGATCTCGCTCGCCTCGGCCGCGTTCACAAAGCGCTGCACGGTGCGCCGCGCGTGCTCGAAGTCCTCGGTGGCTTTTTCCGAGAGGAAATGCACGCCGCGGTGGATATTCGCGTTGCCCTTCTCGTAGTACTCCACAATGGCGTCAATGACCGCCTGCGGCTTCTGCGAGGTCGCGGCGTTGTCCAGATAAACGAGCTGATGGCCGCGTACCTGCTGGCGCAGAATCGGAAAATCGGCGCGAATCTTCTCCACGTCGAAGGTTGACTTCCCCGCCGTCTCGGCTGGTGCCAGGGTTGCGCTCATCCCACTTCCTCCATCACCCGCTCTTCGAGTTCGCCTTTGGCGGGCGCCGATACGCTTTCCATGAACAGCAAATGTCCTCGGATCAGCCGCACCACGTGCTCGCGCGCCGCGGTCGAGTGCATCCGGTCCACGCACTCCTCGGCAAAGGCCATCAGCAGCAGCTTGCGCGCCTCGCTCTCGCTGATGCCGCGCGACTGCAGGTAGAACAGCGCGTTCTCCTCGATCTGGCCGATGGTTGCGCCATGTGTGCACTTCACATCGTCGGCGTAGATTTCCAGCTGCGGCTTGGTATCGATCTGCGCATCGTCGCTCAGCAGCAGGTTGCGGTTGGTCTGCTTCGCATCGGTTTTCTGCGCGGCCTTGTGCACGACAATGCGGCCGTGAAAGACGCCGTGCGCCTGGCCATCCAGAATGCCGTTGTAGAACTGCCGGCTGCCGCAATGCGGCGCCGCGTGCTCGACGTGCATGTAGTTGTCGAGATGTTGTCGCCCCGTGCCGAGGAAGAGCCCGTTGATCAGGCACTCGCCACCTTCGCCGGCCAGCACCGGATGCACATTGTTCCGCACCAGCCCGCCGCCCAGCAGCACCGAGTGCGACGCCACATTCGCGCTCCGGCCCTGCTCGATCCGCAGCGTGGACACGTTGAACGCCTTCAGGTGCTCGCGCTCGATCAGGTAGTGCTGCACATGGGCATTCTCGCCAGCCACCAGCTCCGTCACCGCGTTTGAGAATGCGACGGACTCCCCGCCGATCGAGACGTAATCCTCAATCACCGCGACCTGGCTCTCGTCTTCCGCGACGATCAGATTGCGGGGATGCGTGACCGTCGGCGCGTCTTCTTCTGTGGTCAGATACAGCAGGACGATCGGCGCATCCACAACCACGCCGCGCGCCACGTGGATGTACGCGCCCTCGGCCAGGAATGCCGTGTTCAGCGCGACGAACGCATCGCGCTCCTGACTCGCATAGCGGCCGAGATGCTTTTCCAGAGTCGCTGGATCGCGGTCAATGAGTTCCGCCAGGCTCGCGACGGTCACGCCCTTCGGCAGATTCTTCAGCGACGACAGCTCCGGTGCATGCCGGCCATTCACCAAAACGATTTGTGCCGCCGCGCCTTCAACGCGGCGCGCCGCGGCCTCGCTCTTCGCCAGCTTCGCCGGCCGAGCAGACCGGAACTGCGTCCGCGCAATGGCCGACACATTCGTGAAGCGCCAGTCCTCGTCCTTCGTGGTCGGGAAGCCTGCCTCGCAGAAGCGCGCAAACGCATCTTCGCGCAGCTTCTTCAGCCACGGCAGCGCGCGGCCCGGCGCGGACCGCTCCGCTTCCGTGAAGTTCTCCAGCCAGCTCTCCAGTTGAGCGACAGCCGTCATCCGCGTGCTCCCGCTAGTTCCTTCTCGGTCCAGCCGTAGCCCTTTTCTTCCAGCTCCAGGGCCAGCTCCTTGCCGCCCGAGCGCACAATCCGCCCATCGACCAGAACGTGGACAAAGTCCGGCACGATGTAGTCCAGCAGCCGCTGATAGTGCGTCACCACCACCATCGCCCGCTCCGGGCTGCGCAGCGAATTCACGCCGTTGGCCACGATGCGCAGCGCGTCGATGTCGAGGCCCGAGTCCGTCTCGTCCAGAATCGCCAGCTTCGGCTCCAGCACCGCCATCTGCAGAATCTCGTTGCGCTTTTTCTCGCCGCCGGAGAAGCCCTCGTTCAGCGACCGGTTCATCAGCTTGTCGTCCATCTCAAGCAGCGCCAGCTTCTCGCGAAACATGGGCAGGAAATCCATCGCGTCCATCTCATCGAGGCCGCGGTGCTTCCGCTGCGCGTTCAGCGCCGAGCGCAGAAAATACGTGTTGCCGATGCCGGGAATCTCCACCGGATACTGGAACGCCAGAAACACGCCCTCGCAGGCGGCCTCTTCCGGCTTCATCGCCAGCAGGTCTTTCCCGTCGAGCGTGACGGACCCTTCGGTCACGTTGTAAGCATCGCGCCGCGCCAGCACCTGCGCCAGCGTGCTCTTGCCCGACCCGTTCGGGCCCATGATGGAGTGGACCTCGCCCGCGTTCACCGTCAGGTCGATGCCCTTCAGAATCTCATTGCCATCCACTTTCACATGGAGGTTTTTGATTTCCAGCAAACTCATTTTTCCCTCATCCTCGACACTGCGCAGGGGCTAAAGCCCCGAACCTGTCCTGCCCCTTCGGCACAACTGAGGTCGTGCCCTGATACAAATCCTTTGACCCAGCCCCTGCCCCGCTAACTCGCTGGCTTGCTGACCCGCCAACCGGCTCTTAGCTAACCGGACTTCAGCTGACCAGATTTCAGCTGACCGCTCCTTAGCTATCCGACGCTGCCTTCCAAACTGATACTCAGCAGCTTCTGCGCTTCCACCGCAAACTCCATCGGCAGTTCCTTGAAGACCTTCTTGCAGAAGCCGTTCACGATCATCGAGACTGCGTCTTCCGTCTTCAAACCGCGCTGCTGCAGATAAAACAGCTGATCCTCGCCGATCTTCGAGGTTGCCGCCTCGTGCTCCATCCGGGCCGACGAGTTTTTCACCTCGATGTACGGGAAGGTGTGCGCGCCGCACTGATCGCCGATCAGCAGCGAATCGCACTGCGTGTAATTGCGCGCGCCCTCGGCGCCCTTCAGAATCTTCACCTGCCCGCGGTACGTGTTCTGCCCGTGCCCCGCGCTGATGCCCTTCGAGACGATCGTGCTCTTCGTGTTCCTGCCCAGGTGGATCATCTTGGTCCCGGTATCGGCCTGCTGATAATTGTTCGTCAGCGCCACCGAGTAGAACTCGCCCACCGAGTCATCGCCCTGCAAAATGCAGCTGGGATACTTCCACGTGATCGCCGAGCCCGTCTCCACCTGCGTCCACGAAATTTTCGACTTCTTCCCTGCGCACTTCCCGCGCTTGGTCACGAAGTTGTAGATCCCGCCCTTGCCGTTCTTGTCGCCGGGATACCAGTTCTGCACCGTCGAGTAGCGAATCTGCGCGTTGTCGAGCGCGACCAGTTCCACCACCGCCGCGTGCAGCTGGTTCTCGTCGCGGATGGGTGCGGTGCAGCCTTCGAGGTAGCTCACGTAGGCGCCTTCATCAGCCACAATCAGCGTCCGCTCAAACTGTCCCGTCTCCTGCGCGTTGATGCGGAAGTACGTCGACAGTTCCATGGGGCAGCGCACACCCTTCGGCACGTAAACAAACGAGCCGTCGCTGAAAACCGCGGCGTTCAGCGCGGCATAGAAATTGTCCGTGTACGGCACCACAGATCCCAGATACTTCTTCACCAGCTCGGGATGGTTCTTCACGGCTTCACTGAACGAGCAGAAGATGACGCCCGCTTCGGCCAGCTTCTCTTTGAATGTGGTGGCCACGCTGACTGAATCGAAGACCGCGTCCACGGCCACATTCGCCAGCAGCTTTTGCTCCGCCAGCGGAATTCCCAGCTTCTCGTAGGTGCGCAGGATCTCCGGATCCAGCTCGTCCAGGCTCTGCAATTGCTTCTTCTGCTTCGGCGCCGAGTAGTAGACGATGTCCTGATAATTGATGGGCGGAAATTTGACGTTGGCCCAGGTCGGCTCGGCTCCGGATTTCTCCAGCGACGCCCAGTGCCGGTACGCCTTCAGCCGCCACTCCAGCATGAAAGCAGGCTCCTGCTTTCGCTCCGAAATCAGCCGGATCACGCTCTCGTCCAGCCCCTTCGGAATGCGGTCTTCCTCGATCTTCGTGACGAATCCCCACTCGTATTCCTTATTGGCGAGATCGTGGACGACATTCATCTCAGTGCTCATCCTGCTCTCCTTGTGGCCTGTCCTGGTTGCGCCGTCCCGCCTGCTTTCGCCCTCGGGGCCAAGCCTCGCCGGGGCTATCGGGCGCAAATACGACTAAAGCGGTCCTATATGAAGTGTACCGCCGCATCCTGCCAGAATCAAATGCCCCCTGCGGAAATCCTTTGATTGCTTGCGGAAGAAGCGGCGAATGCGGCCCGGAGCGGCGAACGAGGCCTCAGGCGGTGGCTCTTTCCACTCCAATTTTGGGCGCGAATGATAGTCACCGCTTTCTGAAAAGGTTGCCGGCTCCCTGATCGAAATACTTGCCCCTCATTCCTCTGTGTGTTACTAATGAAGCAACCTTTCAGGGGACGACCGATATGCCTTGCGGTCGACGTGGTACGGGCCCGCAATCGTTGTGAAGAAAAAGGGCCACGATCACCAGGGTTTTGCCTGAGGTACGCAGCACGCCGCTCAGGAGAACCTCGCAAGTCCTGTTGCGCACCTTCGTGAAGCACCGAAGGAGCCCCAGGTGAGTTCCTGCGTCCGCAGCAGGAGCAGAGAACGCCAGGCAGACGATTGGCAAGCGGCACGATCGCGCGAAATTCGCGTGTGCGGTTCATCCGCCAAAGACACGAATTGACGCGTGTGAACGAGCAGACCCGCCCGACCCTTGCGGGCGCAACCCACATTCCGGAAGGTATTCTCGATGAAGTTTGCTGTCTCTCTCCCCTTGAGCCTCCTTTTGGCTCTCGCCGCGGCTCCGGCCGTAGCACAGGTTTCGGTGAACAGCCCAACCGACGGCGAGCACGTCAGTTCGCCCTTTAAGTTCGACGTCACAGCCAGCACGTGCTCGTCGGATGCGGTCACCGCCATCGGCTACTCGCTGGACAGCAGCACGCAGACGACCCACTGGAATTCCCAGTCCGTCAACACCTCCATCGCGGCGCCGGGCGGCTCGCACACTCTTCACGTGAAGGCGTGGAATGGAAAGGGCGAGGTGTGCGTCGTCGATGTTTCCATCGACGTCGTCGCGGAGGGATCCAGCGACGGCAGTTCGGGAGGAGGACTTTCGGTGGTGCCTTCCAACGCGACCAAAGTAGGCGCCATCCAGACGCTGAGCGGCTGGCAGAAGGTGCACGACGGCGGCACGACCGGCTCCTCGAACGGCACGATGAGCATAGCCAGCTCGCCCTCGGTGGCCGGAGCGTCCAGGCTCTTTGCCAACGAATTCAAGGATTACGGCGGCGAACGCTATTGGGTCCACTTCAGCGACGACACTTCGGCCCAGAACTTCCTGTACGACGGCTGGGTGTACATCCACGACAGCTCCAGCGGCTTTAAGAACCTCGAGTTCGACGTGGCCCAGACCATGGACAACGGCCAGACGGCCATGATGGCGTTCCAGTGCGATGGCTGGAACCACACCTGGGATTACGGCATCAATGCCGGATCGGCGGCGAAATCGAAAGCCACCTGGCGTCACTCCTCGGCCTACTGCAATCCGCAGGCCTGGGGCTTGAACGCCTGGCACCACGTACAAATCTACATTTCGCGCAACGATTCCGGATCGCTGACCTATCATGCGGTCTGGCTCGATGGAAACAAGCAGACCCTGGAAGCGACAGCGTTTGGGGCCTTCGATCTTGGGTGGGGCCCGGCAATTATCACCCAGTTCCAGGTAGACGGCAGTTCCAGCGGCACGACCTACGGCAACGTCTATCTCGATGAGCTGAGCGTGTATCGGTGGTAAATCCGGAGTGGGCGGCGTGCACTACCTCAGCCGCCCTAACCCGTAAACCGTCTCCCGTATCTCCTACTCCAGACTCACTGCCGGCTTCCCATCCAGCAGTGCGACGACGTTCGCGCCCACGCGATCGGTGAGTTGCGGCTGGCCGGGCATGAGATCCAGGCAGTTGTACAGCACCACAATGGCCCGGTCCTTCTCCGGATTGAAGATCACCAGTGACGAGTAGCCGCCCGTTCCGCCGTCGTGGAAGTACCGGTCCTCGGCCGGACGGACCAGCCACGCCAGCGCAATCCTGACGGTTCCGCCGGGATCGACATCCGCACGGGGCTCCAGCGCCATCGGAATCGCCGCGGCCAGCGTCGCTCCGTCGCCCTGTTTGCCGGCCAGCCGCTCCGGATGCATCAGGTCTTCGCAGTAGGTCAGCAGATCCGCGGCCGTCGAGTTCAATGCGCCCGCCCCAGCCAGCGCGTTCAAATGCCACGGACCCTGCGCAGTGTGCGCCCCGGTGTAGCCCTGGATGAATCGCTGCTGCTGCTCCGGCGAGAGGGTGACGACGGTGTCCCTGAGCCCCATCGGCCCGGTCACTTCGTTGCGGATGAGCTCCGCCCAGGTCACGCCGGCCTTCTGCGCGAGCGCAAATCCCAGCAGCCCCACGCCCAGATTGCTGTAGTCGAACTCCGTCTTCTCGGGCCGTCCCACGCCGTGCTCCTTCAGGAACGCCTCAAGCTGCTCCGGCCCGTAATCCGCATACGGATCGGCCATGTTGACGGGCTTCATGTTGCTCGGCAGCCGGGGCAGCCCGGAGTGGTGCGTTACCAGATCCAGCAGCGAGATCTCCTCGCCGGAAGGCTTGGTCACCCATCCGGCCGGCAACAGCTCCCGCACGGGCTCGTCCAGCGTGACCTTTTTCTGCTCGACCATCTGCGCCAGCGCCAGACCGGTAAAGGTCTTCGTCACCGAACCGATCTCGAAAATCGAGTCCGCCTTCGCCGTCCCAAACGCCATCACCTCCCGCTGCCCGTGGTCCAGCACGCCGACGACGACTCCGCCCTGCGGCCACGCCTGCACCACAGGCTGCATCTCCTGCTGCAGCAGGCCAGGCAAGTCTTTCAGCGCGACCGGAGGCCGTGCCGGCAGCATCTTCGGCGGCTCCGGCGCGTTGCTTTCCGTGCGGATCAGGTTCAGTTCCAGCGGCTGGCCCTGCGACCAACTTCCGGCGATGCTCTTCCCGTCCGCGCTCAGCGTGCCTTCATAGGTTCCGTGCACCGCCGGGACCGTCAGTGTGAGTTTTTGGCCATCGAGCTTGACATTGGAACAGCCGATGCCCATCGCGCCCTGGTCGATCGAGTCCATCGAGCCCGCGATCGTCCCGCCCGGCTGCGCATGAAAATGAAACGCGAGCCGCAGTGTCATATTGCCGGCGTGGAGGGTACCCGCCCAGTCGCCATCCACCGGCGAAGGCTTCACCGCGGCCAGCGCCGCCGCCGTCGCCGTCATGTGGAAGACCAGCGGCATCGCTGCGCCCATCTGCTTCCACGTGCCCGTCAAAGTCTTCCCATCCGCGCTCAGCGTTCCCGTGTAGGATCCCTGAACCACCGGCACATCGAAGGTCAACGTTTGGCCGTTCAGCTTCGCGTTCGCGCCCGGCAATCCCATCGCGCCCTGCGAAGGCGAGTCGACCGTAGCCATCAGCCCGGCATCCGTCGCTACCCGCAGATGCAGCACCAGCGGAAGCTTTCCCGCGATCGCGCCCTGCCAATCCCCGGCCACCGACTGCGGGCCCTGCGCCCACGCTCCCGTTACCGCCAGGCACCCGCCCAGAAGGAACAGAATTCCAAGCCTTTTCATGGTGTCTGCCACCTTACCAGAGGCGGCGCATGCGACGACAAGGAGACAGGGGCGCGAGCCAATCCTGCGCCCCTGTCTTCGTCAGCCCCCTGCCGGGATGGCGCTAACCACTGCGCCCTCCCCGAGCGAGTTCATCCTGTCGTTAATATCCCTGCCCGGCGTGGAACGCCCGCTGATAGCCATCGCGGAAGCCGTGCCGGTAGTCGTCGGCGAACCGCGGTCCCACAGGAGGCTGGCGGAAGCGCGGATGACGATTCACGTCGGGGTTGAGCCCGCGGCGCACATCGCGCCGGCCGGCATTCCATCCGTCGTGATAGCCCTCCTGAGCGACCTGCGAATACGCCGACGGCGGCGGTGGGTAATACGGTTGCGGATGCGAGCAGCCTGCCAGCAACATCGGCATCAGCAACGCACAGGAAATCAGCAGTTTTTTCATCGTTTTTGCCTCAGTCTCCCTCAAGTCGAACGCAACATATATGCCCTTCAACCCGGCAGCGCGCCGGGAGTTGCCATTCGCTGAGGACCCCAGAGGAGCCCGAACCAGCGGCCCTGTCCCGTAGGCCTCTCCCCGTAACCCCTGACCTTCCCCATTACCATCGTTTCCCCCGGACCGCACGCCGTCACAGCGGCGCCATCCCTCCGCTGCTACACTCCCCGCAGAATCGGGAATCTATGCTCTTCACCGCCCGCAGCGCCGCCGTCTACGGCATTGACGCGTCCATCATCGATGTCGAAGTCGACTTCTCCAGGTTCGTCTCCGACAAGGACACCTTCTCGACCGTAGGCCTGCCCGACGCCGCGGTGCGCGAGTCCCGCGACCGCGTGCGCGCCGCCATCCGCAACTCCGGCTTCGACCTGCCCTCCACGAAGATCACCATCAATCTCGCCCCTGCCGACATCAGGAAAGAAGGCTCCGGATTCGATCTGCCCATGGCCGTCGGGATTCTCGGCGCCTACGGCGCGCTTGAACTCCAGGACCTCAAAGACTTTTTGCTGATCGGCGAACTCGGACTCGACGGCACGCTGCGCCCTGTCCCCGGCATGTTGCCCGTCGCCGTCGCAGCCCGTCAGCGCGGCATTAAGAACCTCGTCATCCCCAAAGCCAACGCCCGCGAAGCCGCCGTGGTCGAAGGCGTCAGCGTCTATCCCGTCACGACGCTGCTCGAAGTCCGCGACCTCCTCAACCAGGCCGGCAACGGAGGCATTCACGTCCCTGCGTTCCACGTCGAGCCCACTGAGGTCCTCAACGAGCTCCAGCACTTCGCTCTCGACTTCGCCGACGTCCGCGGCCAGCTCACTGCCAAGCGCGCCCTCGAAGTCGCCGCAGCCGGAGGCCACAACATCTTAATGATTGGCCCTCCCGGCTCCGGCAAAACCATGCTCGCCCGCCGCCTGCCGTCCATCCTCGCTCCGCTCACCTTCGACGAAGCCCTCGAAACCACCAAAATCCACTCCGTCGCCGGCGTTCTCGACGCCGAAGCCGGCCTCGTCACCCAGCGACCTTTCCGCGCGCCGCACCACACCATCTCCGACGCAGGCCTGATTGGCGGCGGCGTCATTCCGCGTCCCGGCGAAGTCTCGCTCGCGCACAACGGCGTGCTGTTCCTCGACGAGCTGCCGGAGTTCCCGCGCAACGTGCTCGAAGTGATGCGCCAGCCGCTGGAAGATCGCCACGTGACCATCGCCCGCGCGTCGATGTCGCTGACGTTCCCGGCCGCGTTCATGCTCGCCGCCGCCATGAACCCCTGCCCGTGCGGCTACTTCAACGACAAAAGCCGCGAGTGCCACTGCACCCCGCCGCTCATCCAGCGCTACGTCGCCAAAATCTCCGGCCCGCTCCTCGATCGCATCGACATTCACATCGAAGTTCCCGCCGTGCAGTACAAAGAACTGCGCGGAGCGGCTGCGACGGAAACCTCGGCGACCATCCGCGGGCGTGTGCTCGCCGCGCGCGAGCGCCAGCGCCAGCGCTTTGCCGCGGTCCCCGCAAACACCTCCGCAAAATCAGTTCAGGAAAAAATCTTCTCCAACGCCCAGATGTCCACCCGCCAGATCCGCTCCTTCTGCGAGCTCTCTCCCGACGCGGAAAAGCTGCTGGAGCGCGCCATGCTGCAGCAGGGACTGACGGCGCGCGCGCACGACCGGATCCTGAAGGTCGCGCGCACCATCGCCGACCTCGCCGCCGAACCCTCGATTACGGTCCCCCACATCGCCGAAGCGATCCAGTACCGGACGCTGGATCGCAGCTACTGGGCGAGCTAGGGCGCTCGCCCTCACGTTCTCGTGATCAGTCCCAAATACAGCATCAGCAGACATCCGCTCCCGACTACCGACATCGCGCCCGCCAGCGCACGCGCCCGCATTGATATCACCACTCCCCACAATCCAGTCAGGCATGCCAGCAGGCATCCCACCGATTCATATGTGAATATCACCAGACGCGTGCGGGTGATGGCGCGGAAAGATCAGCGCCCATAGCATCCACGCCGCTCCCGTCGCCATCAGCCCCACGACTCCCAGCACCGGTCGCCGGTAAGGATCATGAGGCCGACGTCGCGCCGCCACCCACCAGGTCAAAGCCACATACATGCACAGCAGCAGATACGTCCAGATCGTCAGCTCCAACACGTGTCCCTCCGTCGCGCATCAGTATGCCGCATGCGCCCGTCCCTGCATCTGAAATTTCAGCCCTCCGTCGCAGCCTCCGCCTGCCGCGCCAGCTCCCGAAATGTCTCTCGCAGCTCTGGCGGTTCGCGCACCACAATCCGCCGTCCGCAACTCAGCAGCATCGCGGCAAAGAGCTCCAGCCGATCGCGGCCGCAGCGCAGCCGCGTCCCCTCGCCTTCGGGTTCGGTCGCAATCCGCCATGGAGCGAAGTTGCGCGCCGCTTCCTCCGCAGGCATGTCGATCCAGACGTCAATCTGGTACTCGGACTGCACGAACGGCATGTGCTCGGCCAGGTATGTGCGAGCGTCGAAGTCCGCCGGGCGGCGAAACCGCTCCGCGCAGAGCTCCAGATCCATCACGCGATCCAGCCGAAACGTCCGCGGCGCTTTGCGCATCAGGCAGTAGCCGATCAGGTACCAGCGCCCGTCGGTGTGCAGCGCCCCCCACGGCTCGATCTGCCGCCGCGAGACTCGACCATCGTGTGACCGGTACCGAAACCGCACTCTCCGTCCGCTGCGGATTGCCGCTGCTGCGCGCATCAGCGCCTCGACGGACGTGGAGACGACCCACGGACCCGGCTCGATGGCGACGACGTCCTCCACCGTGCGCAGGCTTTGCCGCAGCGCTTCCGGCAACACGCGGCTCAGCTTCGTCAGCGCGCCCTCCGTTGCAGGGGCAAACGCCGCCAGCCCTACCTGGCGCAGCGCGCGCAGGCCGAGTGACAGCGCAAAGGCTTCCTCGTTGGTGAGCAGCAGCGGAGGCAGCCGATACCCCGGCTTGAGCCGGTAGGCGCCACCGACGCCCCGCGACGACTCGACCGGAATCTTCAGATCCTTGAGCCGCACGATGTAGCGCTGCACGGTGCGCAGGTCGACTTCCAGGCGCTCGGCCAGTTCCGCTCCGGTCACGGATTCGCGCGCCTGGAGGATCTCCAGCACCGTCAGCGCGCGCAGAATCGGGTCGTACATGCGATTTTGAGTCTCGCTCTAATTTACGACAAGTTCTGTCGGGAATGCCTCGTACTCTGTTCTCAACCCGAAACGGGGAGATAGGGAGAGAACCAATATGCCAACAGAAACGAAACCGGAACGGAACCTCGCCATCGTCATGACCGCCGATGAACTGCTCAGCCACTGGCAGGGCCACCGCCGGCTCACCCGCCGCACCATCGAAGCCTTCCCGGAAGACAAGCTGTTTCAGTTCTCCATTGGAGGCATGCGGCCCTTCGCCGACCTGGCCTTCGAGTTCATCAACATGGCCATGCCAATCGTGCATGGCGTCGCAACCGGCAAGTGGGAGAAATTTGCGGGCGAGAAGCCAACGACGAAAGCCGGTCTGCTCCAGTTGTGGGACGAACAGACTGCGGCCATCGACAAGGCGTTCCCGCAGATCCCGCCGCACCGATTCGCCGAGGTCGACAACGCCTTCGGCATGTACAAAAACACCGGCATTGGGACCATCCAGTACGGCATCGACAACGAGATTCACCACCGCGGCCAGGGCTACGTGTATCTGCGCGCGCTGGGGATTGAGCCGCCGCATTTCTGGGAGCGGGAGTAGCCGTGCACCCGCCCTGTCGTTCAACTGCGGGACGACAAGGGTGGGCACTCCGCTATGCCTAATTCCGGCGCCTGCCGGACTGGCGTGTGCTTTCCGGTGATTGTTGAAACCGCGGGTCCTTCGACTCGCGGCCTGAACCTGACACCGCGCAAAATCAGCGCGGCAAGTTCGGCTCGCTCGCTCAGGATGACAGTTCTTCCCTGATTGGAAAGAAGCCGCGTCCTGGCGAGCTCCGCTCCCGGTTGCTGTACCGTAATAAAGGAATCCGAGGAGCTGTCCATGCGTGCTCTCGTCAAGGCTCGCGCCGAGCGCGGGCTGTGGCTCGAAGATGTGCCCGAACCTGAATACGGCATCAACGATGTGCTCATCCGTGTGCGCCGCACCGGCATCTGCGGCACCGACGTCCACATTTACCAGTGGGACGAGTGGGCGCAGCAGACCATCCCCGTGCCCATGGTTATCGGCCACGAGTTCGTCGGCGAAATCGCCGCGGTCGGCTCTAACGTCTCCGACTTCCACGTCGGCGACCTGGTCTCGGGCGAGGGCCACGTGACCTGCGGACGCTGCCGCAACTGTCTCGCCGGCCGTCGGCACCTCTGCGCGAACACCTCCGGCGTCGGCGTCAACCGCCCCGGCGCTTTCGCCGAATACATCGCGCTCCCGATGACGAACATCTGGCGCCATCATGCCGGCGTTCCCGAGGAGATCGCCGCGATCTTCGATCCCTTCGGCAACGCCGTTCACACTGCGCTGGCCTTCCCGGTCCTCGGCGAGGACGTCCTGATCTCCGGTGCGGGACCGATCGGCCTGATGGCCATCCCCATCGTGCGCTTCGCCGGCGCACGCTACGTGGTGGCGACGGACCTGAACCCCTTTCGACTGGAGCTGGCCCGCAAAATGGGCGCCACGCTGGCGGTCGATCCACGGGAAACGCCGGTGGCGCAGGTGCAGAAGCAGCTGGGCATGGCGGAGGGCTTCGACGTGGGCCTTGAAATGTCCGGCAGCCGCGCCGCGTTTGTCGAAATGATCGACAACATGGCCCACGGCGGGCGCATCGCCATGCTCGGCATCCCGGCCAAACCCATGGAGATCGACTGGCGCAAGGTCATCTTCAACATGCTGACGATCCGCGGCATCTACGGCCGCGAGATGTACGAGACCTGGTACAAGATGTCCGTGCTGGTGACCTCGGGCGTGGACATCTCGCCGGTGATCACGCACCGCTTCAGCTACAGGGAGTACGAGAAGGGCTTCGAGGCGATGATCGGCGGACAGACGGGGAAGGTGATTCTGGACTGGACGAAGATCTGACCACCGGTCCCTGTTCGCTGATCACTGACTTCCGGGATCCTGCAGCCGGCCCAGGAAGAGAATCTCGCCGCTGCGCGTGCCGCGGATGAGGAACAGGAAAGGGTGGTCGGCGCGGAAGACGATCGGCGGCTCCGGCACCCGCATCGCCGTCGCCACCATGATGGTGGACGTGGCCGCGGCTGCCTCCGTGCCCTGCTCGTTCACGTCGATGAACGCCTTGTGAATCGCGGCCGAGAGGGTCAGGTCGCGCTTGCCGGTCATGCCGGAAAAGTCGGCTGTCCCGCTGAAGGCCTGGGGCATGCCCATGGCGGCCAGCGTGCTGCTCAGCTCGAACTGCTGGGTCATGGTGAAGCGGGGGAAGGTCACGATGACTTTCTCGGCCGGTGCCAGCCTCCCGATCCATAAACGCGCGTTCGCCGCGGTGAACTGCTCTTCGAGCGCGGGCAGACCATCTTTCTGCTTCGGCAGCAGGACGATCATGGCCAGTTCGTTGCCCTTGTACGGGAGCTCCAGCTCCTGAAAGCTGCCGCCGTCGTAGTACGAATACTCGCCGCTTCGGTGCATCAGGGGCGTCTTTGCCGTCTGTCCGCTGGAGAGATAGAAGTCCTCGTCCCGGGTCGCGTTGGCGAGGAACTGATCCTGCCATGTCCCCTTGAATGATCCTGCCATGTCCCCTTGAAGTAGATGGCGTTGGTCAGGACCAGGCGCGTCGACGGCTGCAGTACGCCTGGGCCGATCAGATTCCGGATGCGGTTGTTGGTTTCCTGGGCGACCCACCGGTTGATCGTGCCGCGCACCGCTTCGGGCGCATGCTCGAAGTCGACGGGGTGGAAGGCGGCGCCGTAGTCGTCGTGCATCAGCTTCGTGAAGCTGGGCAGGAACTGCTCGTCCTGCTCCGCCCAAAGAGCGTCGGCCACGCGCAGCTCGTAGTCCGGGTGCGCCTCGTTCATCGAGGCAAGCAGCGCGCCCGTGGCCGGGTGCAGTTGGTCCGGCGGCAGCGTGAAGTGGAAGACCTGCTGCATCTGGGCCGCCGTCTGGCCGCGCGCGCCGGCATACGCCATGGCGAACGCGGTGGAAATGCTCTGCGGCGAGAAAAACAAGTTGCCGGGCCGCGCGCGGAGGTGACTATAAAGGTCTACGGCAAAGGCGTTATTGCCTTGGCTGAGGGCTGCCTGATCGGCGGCCGGAACCGCCGTTTGGGCGACGAGGCCCACAGAGCAAATGAGAACCCCGAGAACGGCGACCGCAACCTCTCCCCGTCGACAGGCAAAGTTCATGGATCCTCCACTCGTCGTTCACACAGAATCTACGCCGTCCCGCGGGATTGGTGAGCGTCCAACCGGGTTGATTTCGCCGGATCGAAAGGATCAGGCGCCAGGGTCGAGCCTTTTGAGCACCCAGGCCTTGGCTGCCTGGACGGCCTCCGCCGGCCCATCGCCCATAATCAGGCGGCAGAGCAGCGCAGAAGAGAAAGCGCAGCCGGTCCCATGCTCACCGTGGATGCCGCGCGCCTCGACGCGCTGCCCGGGAAACCAGGTCTCCTGCCCGCTGGCTTCCAGCAGATAATCGTTGGGCGGGTCGAGATGGCCGCCGGTCACAACGACGTTGAGACCATTAGTACGTTCCAAAAGTACCCTGGCCTGGCTCTGAACGGCGTTTCGGTCCGGAACGGGCCGCCCGGTCAGGGCGGCCAACTCCCCCACGTTTGGGGTGACCCAGCCGACCAGCGGCAGCAAATCCATCCTCAGGTTTTCCACAGCCGGGGCCGAGAGCAGCTCCTCCCCGGAGCTGGACCGTAGTACCGGATCGAGCACTACCCTCCCCCGGGCGACCCCGACCCGCCGGAGAAACTCCGCGACTACGCCGAGGATCTCCGCGTTCGCCAGCATCCCGATCTTGACCCCCGCCAAAGGTCCGTCGGAAGCCAGGGAGTCGAGGGTACGGCGCAGCAGGTCGCCGTGGACCCACTCCACGGCGGTCACGCCTCGCGCCGTCTGCACGGTAAGCGCTGTAATCGCGGAGACTCCATTAAACCCATGATTCCAGAAAGTTTGAAGGTCGGCAGTGATCCCAGCGCCCGAGGACGGATCGAAGCCGGCGATGGCGAGGAGGACCGGGGCTCCCTCCGGTCGAGGCAACCCTTCGCCTTGGGCAGAATCCGCTCCCGTTTTGGGCTGGGCGGCGCGCGTCCCCATGCCAGACATCGTACCTTGTAGGTCTTCCTGTTCGTTGGGCGGCCGCGATGTTGCGGGGAAGATCGATGCTGAAAAAGGTAACCCTTTAGCCGCCGAAGGGCTACCACAGACCGTGCGGGATCGCAAGGGAAGTTAGGCAAATAAATATAGTATTTTGTTTGACTTAGCCGTGCCACATTCCTACAATTTTTGAAGGAGGATTATGAACGCTATCCGAAGATCCGATAACGCGAAGCGTCCTCGACGCAGAATTACCATCATCGGTGGTTTGCTCGCAGTTTTGGTTGGCATCGCCGGTGCGCAGACCGCGTCCCCGGTCGACCACGTTCGCCCTGCCCCCGCGGTGCGACACCACCACTGGTACGAGTTCGGTATCGCGTCCTGGTACGGCAAGTTCTTTCAGGGACGAACCACCGCCAGCGGCGAACCCTACAACCAGAATGCGATGACCTGTGCGCAGCGCAGCCTGCCGCTCGGGTCGCTTCTGCGGGTCACCAATCTCCGCAATAACCGGTCGGTCGTCGTCCGCGTCAATGATCGCGGCCCCGTACCGCAGGACCGGGTCATCGATCTCTCCCGCGCCGCCGCCGAGCGGCTGGGCTTCAGCCATAAGGGACTGGCTCCGGTAAAGATCGAGCTTCTCCAGACCGGTTCCGAACGACCTGTCGAAACGGCCGAGCTGAATCAGCCAGCCAGCCGCTGATCCCCCCATTTCATCCGAATCCTGAAATCCAACCGCCGCGCGGCGTAACGCTGCTCGCTGGGTTTTTTGGATGCGGAGGATCCCGGCGCCGCGGTTTTTCCGCGGCGCGCGGCCATGGGCCTGTGCCACCATGGAAACATGGAGCCAACACTGGATCCCAGGCTGATCGTCGCTCTGGACTTCCCGGAGGCGGGCCCGGCGCTCGATCTTGCCGACCGGCTGACGGGCCGCTGCGGCTGGTTCAAGGTAGGGCTGGAGCTTTACCTGGCGGAGGGCAATGCGATCCTCCATGAGCTGCGCCAACGAGGATTCTCGGTCTTCCTCGACCTCAAGCTGCACGACATCCCCAATACCGTCGCGCGGGCGGTGCGGTCGGTGGCGGAGACCGGGGCGGAGCTGCTGACGGTTCACGCTTCGGGTGGTCCGGCGATGCTGGCGGCGGCGGTCGAGGCCGCGGCCGTCACGAACGGGCCGAAGCTCCTGGCCGTAACCGTGTTGACGAGCATGGACCGGGCACAGCTGGCGGCGACAGGGGTGGCCGATGCACCGGCAGACCAGGTTTTGCGCCTGGCCGAAATGGCGGCGGCTTCCGGGATTTCAGGATTCGTGGCCAGCGCCGAGGAAGTGGCGACGCTGCGGCGGAAGCTGCCTTCGGCGGTCCTCGTCATTCCGGGAATTCGGCCGGCGGGCGCGGCGATCGGGGACCAGAAGCGCACGGCGACCCCGGCGGCGGCGCTGGCTGCCGGAGCCGATTACCTGGTGGTCGGGCGCCCCATCACCCAGGCTGCCGATCCCGCCGCCGCGGCAAGGGCGATCCTGGAAGAGATGCAGGGCGTGCCGGCGGGCTGAGGGCCTGGCCTTTGGCCTGGTCTGCCAATCGAACGCGCGAAGCGCCTTCGCACGTCCGGCCAGGACCCCGTCCGGTCAGGACTTCCATTTAATGTTGCAGCCGATGCTCGGCTTTTGGTCCGGCGCAACAGGGCGTCCGGCGACCAGAGCGTCCAGCGCCGCGCGGAGATCCTTGCCCGTGACCGGGGTTCCGTTGCCGGGACGGCTGGCGTCGAGCTGGCCGCGGTACGCGAGCTTCTTCTGGCCGTCGAAGAGGAAGAAGTCGGGCGTGCAGGTGGCGTCGTAGGCGCGAGCGACTTCCTGGGTCTCGTCGTAGAGGTACGGGAAGACGAAGCCGACGCGCTTCGCCTGCGCGGCCAGACCCTCGGGCGAGTCGTCGGGGTAGTTGTCGGCGTCGTTGGAGCTGATCGCGACAATGCCGATGCCGGACTTCTGATAATCGCGGCCGATCCTGGCCAGCTCCTGCTCGACGTGCTTCACGAACGGGCAGTGGGTACAAATGAACATGACCAGCAGGCCTTTTGGACCGGCGAGCGAGTCGACGGAGTGTGTCCTGCCGTCGCGAACGTCCTTCAGGGAAAAAGCCGGGGCCGCAGTACCCAGCGCAAGCATGGCGGATTCCGTAGCTGCCATGAAAAATCCTCCCGCTCCAGATTAGAGCAAGGCCGGGGACCGGGGGTCGCAGAGAATGGCAGCGCCCAGAGGCTTTGTATCAGGGCACGACTCTTAGCCTGCCCTGAGCGAGCGGAGCGAGTCGAAGGGTGCCGCTGCAACCGCCCGCGCTCTCAGGCTTCAGCCTCCGCGCCTTGTATCAGGGCATGACTTCAGTCGTGCCGTAACCGGCGCAAAAAAGGTCCGGCTTTAGCCGCTGAGAAAGGCTTTCCCTCCGCGAGGTCAGCCACACCCTTTTCGCCAAGACGGATCCGGGGGTAACGTACCCTCGTCGCCTGCGCTCGTTCCGCCTGCGCCGACAGCCTGCGGGAGCAAGGAAGGCGCCTGCGGCGCGTCTTTACGGCACGACTGAAGTCATGCCCTGATACAAGGCGTAGGGTGGCGTAGCGAACTGTCGCGGAGCCCCGCGAAGCGCAAGGCGGCGAAGAAGAACGGAAAACTGGGCGGGCAGCCGAGAAAGCGGGTGGCGTAGCTTTGCGCGGTCGGCTGCGGCGCTCCGCTCTGCGGCAGCAACGAAATGTCTGCGGCGCGGCTTTTTGAGGCACGACCGGTCGTGCCCTGATACGAAGCCCGGTACCGAGAACCGCGCATTAACTGAGCGGACCGATCACCTCGATGATCGTGTTGGCGTGAGGAACTCTTTGCCTTTCGCCCCAATTCGGGTAGAGTATCCCGCCGGCCTGGCGCCAGCTTTCCAGCCACTCGCGAAGGTCGCTTTCGACCACTGTCGCGAACTGCATGGATTCTTGGTAAAGGATCCCATAGTTGGTCTTCCTCGTTTCAAGCAGCAGCTTCTTGACCGCAGCCCTCGCGTTTACCCGTCGCCGCTCATTAAGTAATCCGAATCGGCGTTCATGGTACATCTCCTCTTCGGAGAGAAGGAAACCCTGTCCAGTGGCACTCACTGCTCGCCGACGCTGCGCGCTCGCGCGCAACTTGTGCATGAACTGGATAGAGACGTCTTCAGCCTTTTTAAATTCTTCAAGACCCTTAACACTTCGTGTGCCGAACACGAGATGATAATCAATATCGTCGCGGTCCGGCATCATGATAGGTATCGCGCATGTGTATGAATACCCGCCTTCTTCCCGTATCCTGAATGCGTAGACATTGACAATCTCGTCCTCCCTCTCCCGGGCGGGTAATTGACGCAGCCGCTCCACCTCGGCGCGGCCAAACAGTTTATGGAATGGCTTGTCCTCGTCGTCAAAAAATCTCTTTATCCAGGAGGTCATGAAATTGATCAATACTTCGCCGGGTTCCGTCTGAAGAATCGGCTTGATCAAACTTGGCGCGATCTCTTTCCAGCCGGTGGGGTCGATAAAAAAGAAAGGGAAACTCCTGCTTGACCCCTTCGCAAAAGCAACGATGTCCGCGATGTGCTGCGTGAAATCCCAGTTTCTGGTTACAACCTCTATCCCCTTAACGGATCTTGCATATTCCTCCAAGAGAGGATAGCGATGACGGTCTGACTCTATGAGCAAAGCCCTGGCGTGCTTACACTTATTGCGATCCCTGCACTCTTGGAGGACGGAGATTGCGGTATGGAACGACGTGTCATGGAGAGCCTTATCCTTTGACTCCCATGGGCCGGCAAAGCAGTCCACGTAGACAATTTCATCGAATGCGCTTCCTATGATTGGAGAAAAGGCTTGGAGGTAACGTTCGAGGACCCGATGCTTTACCCGTGACTGCTCGCGTTCAAAATAGTGCTCGTCCTTCATGTCATGTGGTTATCGTGACGAGATTTCCGGGCAGATATTGAGCTGCCAGTGACCTTCTCCTGTTCAAAGCCGGTACGGTAGATCGCTCAATCTCCGGGAACTCATCGTGAATAGCTCCGTCCAGCATCCTACCATGCTCTTTCTTCCGTACTCCGCCCCATTGCTTGAAGAAGAAGGCGACCTCGGCCTTTACGCACTGATCGCGAATTGATCTCACCCACTCCGGATCGAGACGCCGCGCGCCGGGGCCGCTTTCTCCTCCCACAATTACCCATGAGATACGACAGAGGTTTAGCCTACCTAAGTCTTCCAATAGGGGTTCGACGGACAAGAATCTGACTGCGGCAGGCGTATTTCGAAGCTGATCAATGCGCGGAAGACCGTATTTCTTATTTTCGACGCTCACTCCCCACCAGATGTGTTTCATCGACGCGAAGCGAAGGAGGCGGCCATTCAAAAGCTTTGCGACTCGGTTCGCCCGCTTAGTCAAGACTTGAAAAGTATGCCATTTAGCCAACGCCATCACTTCACATACCCGCTCTATGTAGTCTTCGGGAACGTCGTCATGGAACAGATCGCTCATGGAGTTGACGAAGATCATGCGTGGATCCGACCACCGCAGCGGGTCGGCGAGCCGTTCCGGAACTAGGCGGAGGTCGAAGCCGCGCTCGTAAGGGTGTCCAGGGACACCGCGAAATCTTTCGGCGAAAGTTTCCGCATAGCAATGTTTGCAGCCCGGGCTGATTTTCGTGCAGCCGCGGACCGGGTTCCACGTGGAGTCGGTCCATTCGATATTCGATTGAGCGCTCATTGAACCTCCGCGAGTTCTTCGGCCTCTTCTATTTCGCCTTTAATTCGCCAGCGTTGTCTAGTAGCTTAAACGGTACACCGTAACCCGCGGGCCAAGCTTCTTGGGACGCCCCACGACGTCGCAACACGCCGTCGCGTAGGACAACCCGCTCTGCCGGCCGATCATTGGGGTGCCGAAGTGCACGTGCGCCAAGCGCACGGCGCAGCCCAACACCCCCCCAGTTCCCACATTGCCCTTACCTTCGTACCCCCGGTCCTCCACTTTTCCCTTGCCATCCGCCAGCTCCTCATTCGATCCTGATAACAACCAGTAGAAGTGCGGCCCTGCCAGGCTCTCCGCCAGCAGGGCTTTTCAGTTGCGGGAGAAGATGACCACTCGACGCCAATCCGGGAGAGGGAAAAGCCGGTTGACGGAGTAGTCATCCCTGATGTCGAGGTAGTCAACAGAGCGAAGGGCATAAATATATTTAGCTAACCCATCGTCTGCGGTATGCGTGGGAGATGGTCTGCGAGACACTAGAGCGCGATAATTTCCGTTGTGGTATTTCGCTGCCCCTCCGATCCGCCTGGTTGGACTGCTTCCCCTTGGAGAATCCACGCGCTCTCGATAGACTGGCGGCGGCCCTCTTCGTCAATTCCCGCAATCCCTGGAGCAGGATGATGGCGATGTTTACCGCCTATTTCGATGCGTCTGGGAGTGCTGCCGGGCAGCCTTATGTGATCGTCGCCGGATACGTTGCGAGTTTCTTCCAATGGCAGAGGTTTGAAGACGAATGGTCCAAAGCGCATCTGGCATTTAATGTCGAGCTTCCGTTTCACTCGACCGAATTCAGGTCCGCTTGTGTAAGCGACACCTACAAGCATCAGAGCAATGCACGGGCCGATTATGTAGAAATCGCAAAAAACCAGGTTCAGGCGCAGGCGTTTCTGGAGGTGCTTGGCAAGATCCAAACTTCTTTCATTCACTGCGGGATTTCGTGCATCATTCCGATGGACGTATACGAAGGCGTGAGCAGTCTGCTCCCTCTTCAGGAAGTTCTGCCCCCGTATGCGCTCGGTGCGCGAATGTGCATCGAGAAGCTGCATCAGTGGGAGAAGAAGTTCCTCATCAATCCGCCAGCCGAATATATTTTTGAGTCGGGTGACCTGGGGCAGGGGAAATTCACCGATTTGATGGTGGACGAAGGCGAAGCCGTTCCGATTTATAAGAACAAGGCGGACTTCGCTGGACTTCAAGCTGCCGACTATTATGCCTGGGAGCAGTTCTACATTCTCAAGAACCTCAAGCGCGGCATGGAGCGCGAAACACGAAAGACGCTGTATTTTCTGCTTGAGGCGATACCAAAACTGCACACCAGTCCAACTCAGGAATGGCTCATTCGCCTGTGCGAGCGAAAGGGCATCGACCCGCGAACGGGAGTCAAAAAGTAAAACCCCGCCTGCCAGGGCGGGGCGAATTCGACACTCTCACGCGAATCATCGCATGGAGTGTGCCACAATGCAAGATAACCCCCTTCGATACGCGCAAAGAATCTCCGAGTTGCTGGCAGAGGTTCCCTACGCGACTGCCGATGCAGCCCTCAAGATTGCTCGCAGTCTGCTGGATTACAGCGTTACCGCCGTCGCACAGGATTACCGCGCTCATCTCGCGGATCAGGAGGTGGAGGTTCCTGAATCCCGAATTTAAGGGATAGCCCAGAAACATAGCGGGTGAGGTGTTCCAGTGAATACGCGATCTGCGTGAGAGCGTTGGCGATCCGTTCGTCCTGGTCAGCGGTCATGGGAAAGGTTCCTTTCATGTGGTGTACGCGTGGATTCTGTCGCGCCGCGCTATCATAGACCCATGAAATCCCAGGCGCACCAGAACTTCGAGAACCTGCTTGGCCGGATCGTTTCGGTCCCGAACGCGGAAGTAAAGAAGCGCATGGGCGATGAGCGAACGGCGAAGGAATGGGCGAAGGAAAACGGGCAGCGAACGCGCCGCGCCCGTCCTATCGTTTCCCCCGCCGCTGTCTCTTCATCCAAAACTCGCGTTTAGCGAACTTCGCGTTACCAACTGTCCGTTTCCGACACCTTGCCGGTCAGGTCGGCATAGGTGAGCCTTTTCCCCGAGACTTGAGCAAGCAGGGCCATAAAGCGGTCCTGATCGTTCAGCGGATTCTCTTTGGTCGCACGGTTGTTGTAACGGAACACCTGCTCATCAACGTACTTCCCAAGGTGGAACGGCTCAACGGCGACGTAGGTGCCGCGCAATCCCCGCTTGAGCAGACTCCAGAAGTTCTCAATCCCCTGAGTGTGAATCTGGCCGCGAACGTACTCGTTCGCATGGGTGACAGTCTCATGCACAAACTGGTGCATGTTAATGTATCCGGTGTGCTCATCGGTGTAGACGGTTGCGCCCTTTTCGATGTGATTCAGGATTTCGTTCATCAGGGTTTCGCGGGTTACATCGGGAATCAGTTTGGCGCGGACCTTGCGAGTCTCGCGGTCCAGCATCCCCATAACGACGGTTTTGTTGTTCCCGTAGATGCCGAATCTGCCCTTCAGCTTGCGGCGGCGCGATGAGTGCATGAACTTCGGATTGCCGCCGATGAAGGACTCATCGATTTCAACCGGGCTGCCGCTGCCGCCGATCTTCGGCCATCCGCCATTGGCCAGTGCGAAGCGAATGCGATGCAGCATGAACCAGGCGGATTTCTGAGTGACGCCAACGTGCCGCGCGATCTCGTATGAACTGATTCCGTTTTTGCAGTTGCCGATGAGCCAGACGGCGATGAGCCATTTATCCAGCCTGATAGGAGAATCCTCGAAAATGGTTCCCATCTTTACGGAGAACTGCTTTCGGCAGGAGTAGCACTTCCACCGCTTCTGCGAATCCAGCCAGTAGTGCTTGCGCTCCCCTTCCGCCACGTCGCACCAGGGGCAAATCACGCGTCCATCGGGCCAGCGCATCTCTTTCACGGCATCAATGCAGTTGCCCGGATCGCCAAAGTACCGGATCGCATCAGCGAGGGATTTAAGGTCTTTCATTTGAATCTCTTTCGCCAAACTGAGACGAGTATGCCAGAATCGCGTGGGTTAGTCAAGTATATTTGTGCCGAGCGAAGCTCAATAGATTCAGCGCTAAAAGTTGTCGCCCGTCCAAGGGGGGTACCCCCAAAGGATAGTCAAAACAATCCGCTCTGCTTTCCCGTCATCGGTATCCCGAAGTGCTCATACGCTAATCGCGTGGCGCAGCGGCCGCGGGGGGTGCGGTCGAGGAATCCGATCTGGATGAGGAAGGGCTCGCAGACCTCTTCGAGCGCGTCCTCCTCTTCTGCCAGCGTGGCGGCCAGCGTGCCGAGGCCGACCGGGCCGCCCTGGTACTTCTCGATGATGGCGAGCAGCAGCCGGCGGTCGAGCTCGTCGAAACCGTGGGCGTCGACCTCCAGCATTTTGAGAGCGTGGCAGGCAGTGTCGCGATCGATGCGGCCGGAGCCGCGGACCTGGGCGTAGTCGCGGACGCGGCGGAGCAGGCGGTTGGCGATGCGCGGCGTGCCCCGGGAGCGCATGGCGATCTCGGCGGCTCCGTCCTGATCGATGTCGATGCCGAGGACTTCGGCGGAGCGGGTGACGATGAAGCGGAGGTCGTCATCGGTGTAGAACTCGAGGCGGAGCAGGATGCCGAAGCGCGAGCGGAGGGGCGACGAGAGCAGGCCGGGGCGCGTGGTGGCGGCGACGAAGGTGAAGGGCTTGAGCTCCATGACGTGGGTGCGCGCGGCGGGGCCCTGGCCGATGACGATGTCGAGCTTGTAGTCCTCGAGAGCGGTGTAGAGCTTCTCTTCGAGGACGGGCTGGAGGCGGTGGATTTCGTCGAGGAAAAGGACTTGTCGCTCGCGCAGGTTGGTGAGGATGGCGGTGAGGTCGCCCTGGATCTGCAGCGCGGGGCCGGAGGTCTGCTGGAAGTGGACGTCGAGCTCGTTGGCGATGATGGTGGCGAGCGTGGTTTTGCCGAGGCCGGGAGGGCCGAAGAAGAGGACGTGGTCGAGGGCTTCGCCGCGGGCTTTGGCGGCTTCGAGGGCGATGGCGAGCTGCTCTTTGGCTTTGGTCTGGCCGATGAATTCGGCAAGGCGGCGGGGGCGGAGCTTCAACTCGAAGGAACTTTCGTCTTCGGCGCGGGCGGCCGAGACGAGGCGCTCGTGGTCCTCACGGGTGCTGCGGGTCATTTGATTCGGAGTTTACAGGAAGAGGTGAGGCCTGCGGCGGCGCGAATCGCGGGGCGAGCCTGTCAGCCGGCCCCGGAACATCGCTTCTCACATCACCGTTCAGGTGTTCGTCCCGGCACGCGATCGAGTTCGGCGAGGGTATCGGCTGCGGAGAGTTCACCGGCGAGGTGACGCGTGAGCACTTCCGCAGCCAGATTCTGGAAGCGGACAAAGCCGGCATGGCGGGGCCGGACGAACGCATGTTCGAGCACGGGCAGCGTGGCGCGGAAATAACCGTCAGCCAGCTCGTTGGGCGGGTCGTCCTGCCAGGCCGCTCTGCTTCCCGGCTGGCCGCCGGACTCCACATACAGGCTGCGCTGGCACGCGCGGCTGGCCACGCACGAGATGTATTCGAGAGCGGTGTCGCGCTGCTGGGAGCGCGCGGAGACGGCAAGGCCCGCGCCGCCGAGGGTGGCGCCGATGGGGCCGCGTCCGGCAGACGGGATGAGGCCAAAGGAAAGCACGCTGGCGCGATAACCAGCGCGTGCATAATTCGAGTACCCGAACGCGAGAGGGCAATACGCAATCTCATTTGTGGTGCTCATGCGCTCCCACACGGCGATGGGGTTTTGGGTGGCGGCCTGGGGAGCGGCGATTTTGCGCAGACGGCGGAGCATCGCTAACGCATACTCGCCGGTGTCGCGGCTGACAAGGCGATCGGGATGCGTGAAACAGGGGGCGCCGATGTTCGCGCAGAGGGTGAAGAAGCACATCAGCGTATCCAGCGGCCACAGCGGCAGGGAAACGAAACCGCGCCGGACGCGGGCGAGAGCGAAGACATCGTCCCAGGTCTGAGGGAGGGACAGCCCTTCGCGCGCGAGCAGGTCGGGGCGCCAGCCCGCAATTTGAGCGGCGGCGTCGATGGCCAGCGCCCACTGGTGTCCGTTGATATTGTAGGTGCCGTAAGAGGGGCCGGCACTGTCGGCGGCAAAGTCGCGGAGTTGTTCCGCAGGCAGATACTCATCGAGCGGCAGGAAGCACTTCGTCCGGGCGACTGCACCCATATAAGGGTGATCGATTACGACCAGATCGTATTGCGCCGCGAGACTCTCCACCGGCGCCTCGCCGAAATCGCTGAGGCTGCGAGCTTCCCACTCGATGGAGATCTCGGGATGCGATTCGCGGAAGCGGACAGCGGTGGCGACCATGGGAGCAAGGCCGCGGGTGTGCTTCCAGGTCATGCCACGCAGACGAATCACGCGGGGTCCTGCTGGTTGACGATGCCATCTTTGCGAAGCTGATCGATTTCGGCGCCGGAGAAGCCCATCTCGTGCAGGATGGCGCCCGCGTGTTCGCCGAGGAGGGGCGGCCGCTCGATCTCGCAGGGAGTGCGGCTGAACTTTGCCGGCGGCCCGATGGTGCGGAACCTTCCGACTTTGGGGTGGTCGAAGCTGACGATGGACTTGTTGTGGACCACCTGGGGATCATGCTCCATTTGCGGAATCGAGTTGACGGGGGCGCACCAGATGTCGGCTGCGAGGAAGATCTCCACGAGCTCAGCGGTGGTTTTTTGGGCGAAGCCGGGCTCGAGCGAGCGCTTGATCTCGTCGCGATTCTCGATGACATTGCGAGAGTCGTTGCCTTCCCAGCCGGAAAGGCCGACGAGCTCGGCGATTTTGCCGATGGGCATCATGGCGACGACGATATAGCCGTCTTTGGTTTTATAGACTCCCATCGGAGCGCCGACACAGGGGTGGCCGATGCCGGCGGCGCTGCGCTGCGGCTCCTTGCCGGTGTTCAGGTAGAGCGTGATCTCCTGGGTGGCGAGGGAAAGGATGGAGTTGAGCAGATTGATGTCGATGCGCTGGCCGATTCCGGTGCGGTTGCGCTCGTAGAGCGCGGCCAGGATGGCGCCGACGATGTGGAACGATGCGGTGAGATCGGCAATGCCCATGCCGACGGGCGAGGGCGGATCTCCGGCTTTGCCCTGGAGCGAGAGCACGCCGGCGACGGCCTGCGCCAGCAGATCCTGGCCGGGACGCGTGAGGTAAGGGCCATCCTGGCCCCAGCCGCAACTGGCGCAGTAGATGAGCTTCGGGTGAATATTGGCGAGCGTTTCGTAGCCGAGGCCGAGTCGATCCATGACGCCGGGGCGAAAGTTTTCGAGAAGCACGTCGCAGGATTTGATGATGCGCAGCGCGATCTCTTTGCCGCGCGGATCCTTCAGGTTGAGCGCGATGCTGCGCTTGCCCCGGTTGAAGGCGAGGAAGGAGACGCTTTCGCCGTCGATCCAGGCATCGCCGAGCGACCAGTTGCGTTGCCAGTCGCCGTGGAGCGGTTCGATTTTGAGGATCTCCGCGCCCATATCTGCGAGCTGCTGCGTGGCGTTGGGTCCCTGAACGAGCTGGCTGAAGTCGGCGACACGCAGTCCCTGCAATGGTCCGCTCACTTCTTTTTCTCCTGAGTGCTTTTTGGCGGCCGGCCGGCGGCCACGTAGCGCACCATCGCCGCTTCGGCGTGAAGGATGCTCTCGATGAGTCCGAGGCGGTCGCGGCCGGGAACGAATTCGAGGCGACGGATGCCGAAGGGGTCGATCTCTTCGCGCACCTGGCGCAGCTGTTCGGGCGTGGGCGGCTCGGTCACGGCGAGGTTGTCCGCGACGAGCAGGTCGCCGCCGGTCTTGTCGCGGACTTCTTCGAGCTGGATGCCGGGATGCAGGCTGACGAGGCGGAAGAGGCGATCCGCGTGCTTCATCTCGAAGATGCCGAGGTCGCTGATGAGCCGCACTTTGCCGGGCGGCAGGCCGGCGGCGCGACGCTCTTCATCGGTGAGCAGGCCGCGCGAGGCGGTGCTGAAGTCGACGGCCTCGACGAAGCGCTCGCGCGAGTGGCGCGCGAGGTAGAGGATGAAATGGCGATGGAGGTTGGCGACGTCGGCCATGCCTCCCTGGCCGGGCAGACGCAGGCGCTTCTCGCCGCTGCCGACCCAGGCGTTGTTCGTGCGGCCGCGATGGTCGATCTGCGCGGTGGTAATGACCTCGTGCGTGATGCGCCCCTGCTGGTAGTACCAGTGGTAGGTTTCGTCCGCGCCCCAGCAGGCTTTCGCGCTGGCCATCTGCATGGGTTCGGCGGCGGTGAGCGACATGGCGTGGTAATCGATATCGATGAAGCCGCCGTTGAGCGCAATGATCGTCAGCCGCGGCGCGTGGGTCTTCTTCGCAAGCAGATACGAAACCATGGCCAGCGGCGAGACGGAACCGACGGAGCAGATGCTTTGGTTGTCGTACTCGCGGGAGAGCACGACGGCCATCAGCTCGTCGATGGTGCAGGCTGCGGACTCGGCGGGAATACGAAAGTCGCGCAGCACCGCAGGAGCGAGGTTGGCGGTGCGGATGGATGCGACGGAAGCGAGGAATTCTTTCCGCTCGGGAGCCGGAGCCGGAGGGAGGCTGGATTCGGCTGGCACAGAAACCGCGGCGGCTTTGCGGCGGGATTGTTCGACACGCATGTAGCGGAGAAGCTCGCTGTAATCGGTGGAGTAGCAGGGCAGACACGAGGTGGGCCAGGCTCCCCAGGGTTGATGCGCGACGGCGGTGACGAATTCGCGGGGAAGAATCCAGGACAACCGCGCGCCCAGCTCACCAGGATCGACGATCTCCTCGGCGGTAACGAGGACTTTCTGCGCGGCGCCGAGAAGAGCCATGTCAAACCCGCGGGCGCCCTGAATTTCAACATTGCCGTCGCGATCAGCGCGCTGCGCGTGGAGGAGCAGAACGTCGACATCGATGCGGCGGGCCTGGCCGACCTGGCCCTGGCCGAAGACGGACGGCGTTGCTCGCCAGAAATCGCCGTGCTGCATGAGGTCAGAACCGGCAGGAAGCTGGAAGGGCATCTCCGGCAGGCGGAAGTGGGCGGCGTGGAGGCCCTGCATCATGGCCAGAGCGGTCCACTCTTCCACTTCGATCTGGTGCTTTTCGAGAGCTTCGCGGAAGCGAGGCGCGAGGCCGTAGATATCGAGGCTGGAGAAGCAGAACAGCAGCTTCCGGACGGCCCTCGCTTCGAGGAAGAGCTCGAGCGGCAGGCCTCCGCCCCAGCTGATGAAGGTGAAGTCCTTTTTGCCGGCGGCGAGCACCTCGCGGATGAGTGCCACGGGAAGACGCGAGAGATGAACGCCTCCGATGCCGAGACGGATACCCGAGGGAACCTGAGCGGCGAGATCCTGAATGGAAACGATGCGTGACATGATGGTTGCGCGTGTGTAGCGGCTAGAAGGCGCGAGCGGAAACGCCTCCATCGATCGCGAGACACTGGCCGGTGATCCAGGAGCTTTCTTCGCTGGCAAGAAAGAGCGCGCCATAGGCGACATCGATGGGCTGGCCGAACCTGCCCAGCGGATGCATTTTGGCCCAGTTGGCTTTCAGGGCCTCGGGGTCGGCAACGCGCGAGAGGACGCCGTGATTCATCGGCGTATCGACCGTGCCCGGGGCGATGCAGTTCACGCGGATGTTATCCGCGGCGTACTCGCGGGAAAGCTGGCGGGTCATGGCGATGATGCCGCCTTTGCTGGCAGCGTAATGCGGATAACCGGGAAATCCGAGGAGGCCCTGGATGGAAGCGATATTCACGATGGCGCCGCGATGCAGGCTGATCATGCCGGGCAGCACGTACTTGGCGCACAGGAACATGCTGGTGAGATTGACGTCGAGGATGTGGTGCCAGTCCTCCAGGCGGAGTTCGTGCGCGCGCGACTCGTGGGCGATGCCTGCAACGTTGGCCAGGACATCGATGGTGCCGAATTGCGCAAAGCCGGCCCGGACGGCGGTTTCGACGTCTCTCTCGTTGCTGACATCGGTGCGGACGAAGAGGCACTGGCCGCCGGCGTCGAGGATTTCGCGCTCGGTTTCCCTTCCCTGCTCGCTGATATCGGCAGCCATCACGCGCGCGCCTTCGCGGGCGAAGAGCAGCGCGATGGCCTTGCCGATACCCATGGCGGCGCCGGTGACCAGGGCCACGCGATTTTCGAGACGCATCGAGGGTACCTCCGGAACCGGCCCGGGAAATGCCAGGATATCATGCGGAAGTGTAGGATTGAAAGCATTCATTTGGAGAAAATAGGCGGGAGGCGCACGCGTGAAAACCGAAGTCGAAACCATCGCCGACGACGGCAATCTGTGCGGCGAGGGGCCCCACTGGGACGAGCGCACGCAGGCGCTCTGGTGGACGGATATCGACGGAAAGAAGTTCTACCGCTATCTGTGGCGCGAGCGGCGGCATGAGCTGCTGGACGAAGGGTTCACGGTAAACGGATTCTGCCTGCAGGAAGAGACCGGGTTTGTGGTGACGAACAGCCAGGGAGCGTGGCTGTGGGCGCCGGGCGAGAAGCCGGTGCTGCTCGCGTCCGAGGCCGAGGGACAGGAGCTGCGGCTGAACGACTGCCTGGCCGATCCCGAGGGCCGCGTCTATTCAGGTTCGTATCACCTGAACGAAAAGGGCGAGTCCGACCCGAGCTTTCTGTTCCGCATCGACAACGACGGCTCGGCGCATGAGGTGGATGAGGGGATCAGGTTCGCGAATGGGCTGGCTTTTTCGCCGGATTGCGGGACGCTCTACTTCACGGATCTGGCGGCGCGCTGCATTTACGCTTACGACTGGCGGCGCAACGATGGCGCGTTGAGCCGGCGGCGCGTGTTTGTGCGCATCGATCGGGCGGAGGGCATGCCGGATGGGCTGACCGTGGATGCGGAGGGTTTTCTGTGGATCGCACACTGGTTCGGCGGATGCGTGACGCGCTACGATCCGGACGGCAAACGCGAGCGGAAGATCGAGATACCCGCGAAACAGACATCGTCGATGGTGTTTGGCGGGCCGGATCTGGATGAGTTGTACGTGACCACAGCGGCGATGAACAACTGTCTGATGCTCGCGCCGGAGGGGTACGATCCGGCGAAGGTGTTTGTGGGCGGCCCGCTCTATCGTCTGCGGCCAGGGGTGCGTGGGAAGCTGAAGTTCCGGTCAAAGGTGCGGAAGGCTTAGGGTCGGGGAGCTAGAGCGGGTTGCCGGCGGGATCGAGATGCGGTGCGTAGCGCGTCCCTGCGGCCATGAGTGCCTCGACGCGTTCGACCGGCTGGATGCCGCCCCGGGCTCCGACACCGGTGCAGTTGAGGGCGGCGGCCGCGCAGGCGAAGTCGAGCGTGCGCTCGAGCTGCCAGCTTTGCAGCAGGCCGTAGATGAAGCCTGCATGGAAGATGTCGCCCGCGCCCGTTGTGTCGACGACGGGCACGTGGTACGCGGGCCGGTAGCAGAACCGGTCGCCATCGAAGGCGAGGACGCCGTCAGGGCCCAGCGTGGCTGCGGTCAGGCGGCAGCGGAAGCGTTCGCGCACGGCGGGCAGCGACTGGCGCAGATCGGAGCACCCCGCGATGCGGCCAGGAATGTCACGGCTGACGATGAGGTAGTCGACTTTGACGAGGAGCCCTTCGACGCCGGGATAAAGCTCGTCGAGATCGGCGATAACGGGAATGCCGGCTTCATTCGCCCACGTCGCGGCGGCGATCGCGGCTTCCGTGTCGTGGCCGTCGAGGTGGAGGGCGCGGGCGTCGATGATCCAGTCGCGTTGCAAGTCTTCCGGGCGGAGGGTGATGCGCTCGTCGCGCTTCCAGAGGACGGTGCGCTCGCCGGAATCTTCTACCAGGATAAAGGCCTGCTGGCTGGGGCAGCCGGGGGCGGTGACGAGTTTGGCGTCGACGCCGGCCTTGAGGAATTCGGCGCGGTGGAGGTCGGCGGCGGCGTCTTCGCCGAGCTTGCCGATGTAGCGCGCGCTCAGGCCCCAGCGTCGGCAGGCGACCATGGCGCTGGCGACTTGTCCGCCGGGCAGGACCGAGGCGGAATGGAACTCGACCTTCGAGCCGGAGGCTGGGTAGCGGGGAACGGGAATCAGCGTGTCTGTGGCGTTGAGTCCGACGCCGACAATGTCCATGAGTGCGAGGGGCTTTCGGTGAATGCGCTTTCATTCACTGTAAATGGTTGCGCGTGGATGCGGGTCAACTCGCTTCGAGATGAACTTTACGCAAACCGCGTCCTCTTCCACAGCATCCATCCCGCGCCGGCGAGGATGGCGATGGAGATGGCGAAGAGGGCAACGGCCGGGGCAATGTGGGCTTCGAGACGTGGGATGTGTGCGCCGATGGCAAACCAGATGAAAACAGCGAGGGCGGCGAGGACGATGAGGGAGTCCCACCAGGAGCGTCTGCGCGCGGCGACCTCGTCCGCGCCGGCCTGCGCGCGCAGCGTTACGTCGAGATCCAGGCCGTAGCGGTCGCACTCGCGGCGCACGGCGCGCACGGTGGAGTCAGCTTCGCCGCCGGAGACGCTGGCGCCGGCGATGAGCATGGCTCCGACGATGGTGACGGCCGACGCGCCGAGGGCGAGCAGGCGGACGGAACCATAAGAGCCGGCAAGCTCGCCGAAGACCAGCACGCCCCAGGCGAATCCCCAAAGCTGGTTGGTGTTGGAGAGCGGGATGGCGCGGCTGATGCCGACGTATTTGGTGGCGTACTGCTGGAAGAGATCGCCGATGACCCAGCAGAATCCGCCGAGCAGGAGCCAGAAGACGGAGGGGCGCAGGGCGTGGAGATTCCGCCACAGCGCAGGCAGGCTGCCGGGCAGCGCCGCGCCAAGAAAAAGCATGGTGCCGACTTCGCCGAAGGTGAAGATGGTGACGAAGGAGAGTGGGTTGATGCCCGTGAGGTAGGCCTTGCGGTAGGGGACGTACATGGTTCCCCAGAGCAGGCCGGCTCCGAGCGCGGCGGCGATGCCCTGGAGTGCGCGGTGGTGCGCCGCGCCGGCTGTGTGGACGGAGAGCAGCGAGAGAAAGACGGAGCCGGCGACGATGGCCGATGCGCCGAGGAGAACCTTGATCCAGATACGGGGCGATGCGCCGCGCAGCTCGTGGAAGAGCGCCCATCCCCAGAAGATGCCGATGAGGGTGTTGGTGTTCCAGAGCGGGAAGGCGATGGCCAGGCCGACGTCGCGGATGGCGTAGATGGTGAGCGTGTTCGCGACGGACCAGAGGGCTCCGGCGAGAACGGCCCAGAGGATGAGGTGCGGGCGGGCGCGGAGATCGGCGAAAACCGAGCGCGTGCCTTTGAGGACAACGGGCAGCGTCCAGCGGGCGAGGAAGACGCCGAGGACCATGCAGAAGGAGATGGCGAAGGGCGAGTAGTTCCCTGCGACCAGGCGGGCAGGAGCTTCCGCGGCTCCCAGCCAGGCTCCGGCGGCGAGGCCGCAGACGACGCCGAGACCGTGGCGCATGGGGGGCAGCGACGAGGATTCTTCGCCTCGCACTTTCGGAGCCCCGGTGAGGTTCGTCGTCACCCTTGCCTCCGAGCAAGCAGGCACGACGCGATCTGCCTCTTACCAGGCCAGCGGCTCGGGGAAGAATTCGGCAATCAGGTCCTCGTAGTAGGGTCGGATTTCATGGAGGCTTGGTTTTTCCGCGCCCTTCGAGTAGAGGTCGTAGGGGTTGAACGTACGCACCCACTCGAACATCTCCTCGTCGTGCGCGTTCATGAGATGCCGATAGGCGCCGTGCTGGTGCGCCGGATAGAAAGAGTGATAGCGCAACATGTAGAGCGCGGGCTCCGGCATCGAGCCCTTCACCACGCGGTAGATGTACTCATCGTGTCCCCACGACATGTGGACCTTGTCGAGGCCGCAGTGGGGCTCGTAGATCCCGTGCACGGTCTGGTACTCGGGAATTTTGACATCGGGGTTCTGCGCAAAGAATTCGTGGAAGACAATCTGATCGGACCAGGCGCAGCCGACGGGAAACGTATCGCCGACGACGCACCATTGCGGCTCACCAAAGAGGCAGAGGACTTTGCCGAGATCGTGGAGGAAGCCGGCCATGACCATCCAGCGTGGATGGCCGTCGCGGCGGATGGCTTCGGAGGTTTGGAGCAGGTGCTCGATCTGGGAGAGGTCGGTGTCTGGATCGCTCTCATCGACGAGCGTGTTGAGAAATTCGGCTGCTTCCCAGATGGTGCGGCGGCCGTGGGAGAGCGATCCGTACTCGCGTTCCTTGCCGAGAACGAAGTCGAGGGTTTGCCGTGTATGGTTCTGGCGGTAAAACTCGGCAATGGGCGAGTCCGTTTCCTTTTCGAAGTTGCGGAAGTCGGACTGTTCCCTGCCCTTCCGATAGCGTCCGGCGACAAAGTCGTCCCATTCATTGACGTGTTTCAGCGGTTCCGGCGAAACGGGAGCGTGGCTATTCATGGGGAACTCCTTCTGCGGCACGCTGAGCTACAGCTACCGTGTATCACCGAGGTTGGAAGCCGTGCAAGGGCGAACAGAAGCCCGGAGAGATGCGCGGCAAGGGGAAGATATACTGGCAGCGTGCTGCGATCGATCCTGACCGACTCTCATTTTTGGGTTCCTCTGCTGGCCCTGGGGGCCGGGGTCGCGCTTTTGCTGCATCTGGTGTAGCGATTCCCTGGGCAACCGATAAACGCAATCAGCGGCTCAAGCCGTCCTGATTTTGCGCCGGTTACGGCACGACTGAAACTCGTGCGCTGATCCGAAGCCCCCGGTTTCGGAGAATTCTTCCGCAAGCTGCAAGTCCTGCCCTGATACAAGGTCCGGTTTTGGCGGAGTTACTGCGGGACGCCGTCCATTTCCAGAAAGACTGCCAGATGCACTGCGCCGATGGGCTTGCCGTTCACGGTTGCAGTCCAGGTGAGCGTTTGCGGCGATGACTGCCCCGGTCCCGACGGCGCGGTGTAGAAGAGCTGCGCGGGATACTCGCCACCCGGAGGCACGGGATAGATGCGGTCTGCCGTTTCGCCGGACCAGCCGACGGGAAGGTCAGCGTGGATGGTGATGTTCTCGGCGCTGCTGGTGTTGTTTCGCAGCAGGAGGGGGACCCAGAGCTGATGGCCGGAGCTGAGAGCCGTCTGCAGCGGCTTGACCAGGCCCTCCATGGCAGTGAGCCCGTACGCGCGATAGAACGTGCGATAGAAGGCCCAGGGTCCGCCGAGCTGGACGGTCGTTCCGGTGCGGGGGATGGGATGGTAGCCGGGCGGGGGAGCGTAAGCGATGGGCTTGTCCGCCACGCCGTCAAAGACGCCGCCCGTGACCGGGGCGGGCACCAGCGATTTGCCAAGCACCAGGTATTCCGGCTGATTGACAAAGTAATCCAGCGTGCTCTGACCAAAGTCGATCTGGGTGGCGTAGGCCTCCCATGCCTTTCGGTTGAGCGCGGCATAGCTGACGTGTTTCGAGGGCGAGATATCGCTGGCCAGGAACGCCGGGCCGTGGCCCTTCAGGAAATCAGGATGCGTGGCGTCTGAAAAGAAGTAGAGCTTCTGCGGCTGCCAGGGCTGGAGGCCTTCGCCGTACATGCCGACACCGCGATACCAGCGGGGCGCGGTGAGCTGCTCCGGAAAGATCGTGGGATTGCCAGCCATGCTGAAGGATTCAATGGCGAGGACGGATGAGGCCTGGTGGTCGCCGTGATTTTCGCCCGCCACGTATGCGGGCATCCATGTCAGGATGACCTCGGGACGGGTGAGGCGCACGAGGCGAACCATTTCCTCCAGCAACTGCCCGTGGTCCATTGTTTCGAGCGAGTGCAGCACGTCCTGGGTGGGCGTGTCGCGACCATCGAGGAACCAGACGTTCGTGATGCCGCGGGCGGCGAGGGAACGGCGGGCTTCGATCTCGCGCTCGTCAGCCAGCGCCTTGCCCTGGGCCATGCTGACAGCATCGGGGCCGGAGCCGCCGCGGTTGGTGAAGATGACGGCGACGCGCCTGTGCTCGTCGTAGACGGCCTTTGACAGATATGTCGAGACGCCGGTGTCGTCGTCGGGATGCGCGACGATGACGAGGAGGTCGGCCTTGTAGCGGGGATCGGGCGGCGGCACAGGCGCCTGCATCTGGGCGCGCAGAGGCAAACAACCGATCAGGAACAGAGCGGCGAACAGGAAGCCTTTTGCGGGAGGAGTGCGCATTCCTTCTCCATGATGGCACGGGGAAAACAAGATGGGTTCCGGCTCCGGAGGGAGCCGAAACCCATGTGACAGAAGCACGAACCTAATAAGTGAGCTTCAGGCTCACCTGAATCTCGCGGGGATCGTTGCGGGTGCCGAAGATATCACCGACGTCGTCGTAATCGATCGTGTTCCCGATGTTATAGGAGCCACCGTAGATCGGATGGTTGAAGGCGTTTAGAGCATCGCCGCGGAGCTGTGCATGCAGCCGCTCGCCGCCGAAGTCCTTGGCCAGGCTGAAATCGAAGTTTTTGTTGGGAGCTTCGCGCAGGGTGCTGAAGCGTTGCGGCTCGTTGCCGAACCGGGCATAGAAAGGCTGACAGGGAGAGTACGTGCCGTAGGAGTTGGTGATGAGGGCGCAGGATTCGTCGCCGGTGGTGTCGTCGCCATAGGAGCCGGCAAACGCTCCGGGGTTGATCCATTGCTTCCGGCTGCGGTGCAGTTCGGGGTTGCCGGTGAGGTCCGGAAGCCCGGGTCCCGGAAACCCGAAGTCGGCGATTGGGTTGTAGCTGAACTGAACCGGATTCGGCAGCGGCAGGCCACTCTCAAGCTGGAAATCGCCGGAGAGGTTCCATCCGCCGACAACCTGATTCAGCACCTGATTGCTGCTGCTGCCCCAGCGCCGGCCGTGACCGTACGGCAACTGGTAGAGGAAGGCTTCCGCGAAACTCTGAGGAATGTCATGGGTGCTGACGCCGTAGTCCAGTTTAGGATTCGTCGCGTCACGCCACATGTCATTGATGGTCCAGCCGAGCAACGCCTCGGACCCGTCATCCATGTTTTTCGACCACTGGTAGGTGGTGATGGAAGACAGGCCGTTGTTGAAGGTGTGGTTGAATTTCGCCGCGAGCGCGTCGAACTGCGAGTCCGCGCCGGGCGTCGAACGCGTCTGGACGAGCCATCCATACTCCGGATAGGGCCGCAGCAGCGCGTTGTAGGAGACGGTCGACTGGCTGAGATAGTAGTTGGGATTCGTGATGTAAGGGGCAAGAGGATTCGTAACGCTGTTCACCAGCGCGTCATACCCGAGTGACAAATACTTGTCGGGCATCTGATCGAGATCGAAGTTCGGGTTGCCGAAGAGCAAATGGCGGCCGCGAACGCCGGTGTATCCGATCTCGAAAACGTCATTGTTGCTGAGCTGGTCCTGGATGTCGGCGCTCCACTGATAGAGAGTGCCAACCTTGTGCGGGCCCCTGACCCAGATCTGGCTGTCGCCAGAGCCAACCAGAGTCATCGCCCCCTGGCTGTTGCCTGTCGGCAGCTGGATGCCCTGCGGGAAGGGATCGCTGACCAGGTTCAGCGGGGTGTAACCACCGTTGGTTGTAGCAATCCAGTTCGTCTGGCCCGTGTAGCCGGGCGACTGTCCGCCGTCGTCGAAGCTGAGCATGGCGGAACTGGGCCCATAGAAGACGCCGATTCCTGCGCGCGTGACGATCCTGTCGGTGGCGCGATAGGAGAAACCAATACGGGGCCCGAAGTTGAGGTTGTCAGGATTCCACTCGTAACGGCCTCTGCCGTCCACGCCGGCGTACTCGAATTCGCCTTTCAGCGTCGATCCGACCGCTGCGCTGAGCGGGTTGATGGCGTTCGGGTCGAAGTAGGCGACGCGGTTGTGCCTTTCCGTGGCCGGGCGCTGGTTTTCATAACGTAGTCCGGCATCGACGGTCAACCGGGGAGTCGCGCGCCATTCGTCTTCCGCATACATGCCGAAGGCGTGCTCGCTCATCGCAGGATCCATGCTGATGTCCGCCTGGCCGCCGGTTCCGACACCGAGCAGCATGCTGGCGATTGCGTTGCCGCTCAGATCGCTGGAGCTTGCGGGAACTTTGCAGGGCGCCCCTGGAACCGGATTTCCGCTGGAATCCGTATCCGGATCGCAGGCAGTCGACGACGTATCGAAGTTAAAGGTTCCTGGCGCGTCCTCGCGGTTGTTGATCATGTTGACGTCGTAATTGAAGCCGAACTTGATCGTGTGCTGCCCCAGTTGGCGTGTAACGTCGATGATGCCCGTGGAGAGATAGCGAATGTAGCGGTCGTAGCTCGAATAGGTGCTGCCCAGGGTGTAATAACCGGTTGCGTTGACCAGAGGGAGCATGTTCACCTGGAAAAGGCTGGGCGAAAGTCCGACCGTACTGGCATTGGCGACGCCATAGCCGATGGAAGTCTGGCCTTCCCACCACCGGGTGTAGCCGGCATAGCCGTTAACAACCCAGTTCGGGCTGGGAGTCCACGTATCGTTCCACACCAGCTGCAATCCGTGGTCGTCGTTGTTGGCGGATTCGTCAGCCCCGTTGCACAGGAAACAGGCCGGCGTGTTGTTTTCACGAAGCCTGTCCGACATGCGCCAGAACATGCGGTTCTTCTCGCTGGGCGACCAGTCAATGCGCCAGTCGAACTTGTCGTTGTCCGTCGTGCCGGGACCCTGCTTGTAATAGTTGTTGGAGTCCATCAGGGTCTGGCTGGAGTTGGGCCGGTTCGGCGCCGCGTAGAGAGCTGCGATTTTTTGTCCGACCGGATCCATCATGCCCTGGGTAATGGTGTTATTCGGGATGGGATCGCGCGTCCAGTAGGTGTTGCCCAGAGAATCCGTAACCTGATGCGTGGAGAACGGGTTGTAGATGACGGCGATCTGGCCCTGGCTGTTGTATGTTTGCGTGAAGTTGCCTTTGGTTTCTGCCTGTGTCGGCATGGTGTCCAGGCCGCTGTTGTCCGTCTCCGGCTGCCGCAACCCCTCGTAGGCGCCGAAGAAGAAGAGATGATGCTTCGCCCAGATCGGTCCGCCGGTGTCTGCGCCAAACTGCTCACGGTGAAATTTGCCTTTGGGCTGATTGTTCAGGTCGTTCGACCAGAGGTTGGCATCGAAGCCCGAATTGCGCATGTAGTCGTAGGCCTCGCCATGGAACTGCGGCGTGCCGCTCTTGGTGATCAGGGTGACGACGCCTTCACCACCGCGCTCGTACTGCGCGTCGTAAACGTTATCGATGACCTGCTGTTCCTGGACAGAATCCTGAATCGGCGAAACCATCATGCCGCCCCAGTCGATGGCGGTCGATGGTGCGCCGTCGACCAGGATCTCCGACTCGCCGGAACGGCCGCCGTTGATGCCGAAGGTGCTGCCAAACTGATCGAAGGAAGTGGAGCGGGAGGTCATGCCGTCCTGAGCGGGAGTGGTGCCGGCCAGATCATAGACGAAATTCAGCGGCTGCAGAGTGTTCTGTGGCAGGGCCGCGAGCAGCTGACTGTCCATAGTGACCGAGTTCGTCGCGTTCTCGGTGTTGAGCAGGACGGTGGAACCGGAAACAACCACCTGCTGCTGCGCAGTGCCAACCCGCAGGGAAACGTCGATGGTGGCCGCCGTGCTGGCGTTCAGGACCATGCCGGTTTTCACATACTTTTCGAACCCGGGTGCCCCCGCCGTAATCTCGTAGACACCAGGAAGCAGGTTGGGGAAGGTATAGAAGCCCTTGTTGTCCGACTTCGCCACGCGAAGATCTTTGGTGTTGATGTTCTGCAACTGCAACTGCGCACTGGGAATCACGGCTCCGCTGGAGTCGGTAACGGTGCCGGAGATGGAACTGGAAAATGTCTGGGCCGCAGCGGGATGGAGGAGGCAAAGCGCCACCAGCAGCCACAGCACCCCCGAAAGACCCCGATAGACGAGGCGCAATGTAGTTTTGTTTTTAATCTCAGTGGTGTGCATCACCTGTCTCCTCGCAAACAACGCAGCCGAAGCAGGGACTCTGGGGTCCGTGCTTCGCTGTCTGGGAAATTGAAACCTTTTAAAAGCGAAGGACACGCCTTCCGCCTGTCTTTCTTTAAAGCTTTCAAAATAGTTCCCCGCAAGGTTAGTTTCGTTGCGCCGGGATTGTCAAGGACAATCTTTGGCGGAGTAGTTTCGGCTTTCATTCAAACGAAAAACCCTGGAAGGCTACGCCAGGGACTTGCGAGAAGACCTCTCCGAAGGAGCATCTGGCGCGGCTCTGCGCCGCACGCTCGCGCTGTGCAATGGCTGAATCGCCTCAGGGCATGGCGCCCGTCAGTGCGTGAGCCGGCGTGTGCAGAAGGCGATGAATCGGGCAGGATCATTCTGGACGGCGACCAGGGCGTTGGCCGGCTTGCCGGGAACTACAACGGTTCTGCCGTCGGTCGTGATGCGGATGTGCAGGGATTTTCGGGTGCACAGACCAGAATCCAGCAGCAGTCCGACCGCCATGGGATCGTGCAGAGTCGGCGTGGGCTGTCCCCAAAGCCGATCCACCGCATAGAGCGCATGCGCCAGCGGCGTGGACTGCGCATAGATACGCTGCTGGTGAGCGGCGTCGAGTTGCAGATGCCAGGTCACATCGAGGGGGGCCATCTCAATGGGCACGCCTGACGTAAAGACGACGCGTGAGGCAGTGGCATCGGCGGCAATGTTGTACTCCGCCGTGGGGCCGGAGCTGGGATAGTACCCATGCGCGATCGATCCGCCCATGAGAACGATCCGGCGAATGTTTTTCTTTTCGCCTGGGTATTGCGCGAGCAGGGAGGCAACATTGGTGAGGGGTCCAATTGCGACGATGACGGCCCGCCCGTGATTCCGGTCGATCTCCCTCTTCATCAGATCGACTGCCGATTCGCTCACCAACTGGGGACTGGTGAAACCGTCGGCCCAGCGGGTTTGGGCGATGGGCATTGGCGCGCCGGGCACACCTGCGGCTACAGGGATGTTGCGCCGCCCATCGACCCACAGCATCTTTGCAGCCAGGCGCGCACGCGCCGCTGTGTCGCCGGAAACCGTGGTGACCGCAAGCAGTCGCAGTTCCGGGCTCTTCAGAATCAGAGCCAGGGCAAAAGCGTCATCGATGTCGGTGCCAATGTCGGTATCGAGAATGACGGGAACGGGGCGAGGGACCGCCGCGCGGGCCACAGTGACCGCGGCCAAACCAATCGCGAGCAGCGGCAGAAGTCGGCCGCGCCCTCGGAATCTCAAAGCCGGCTCCCGGCCGGCATCGCGGCTGCCCGTCGGCCATTGGCGCTCTGCCGAAGGCGGGGTGCCCCGGTTGTTTGATTCCCCAGAAACCGATCGACCTCGCCGCTCCGGGGCATCGAGGCCTGCGCGCCCGGCCGTGTAGCAGAGAGCGCGCCAACGGCGGAGGCAAAGCGCACCGCCCGGGGCAGATCCATGCCTCGCATCAGGGCGACGGCCAGGCCCGCGTTGAAGGCATCGCCGGCTGCGGTGGAATCAACGGCTTTGACTTTGAAGGCCGGAATCAGCTGGCGCAGCCCATCCACTCCCGCCACGTACGCGCCGAAGCGTCCCATCTTAACGATCACATTGGCCGCGCCGCCCTGCAGGAACTGCGCGTAGCGGGCGACAGTGGCCGGACTGAGTTCGGACGGCGAGATCCCGCAGAGAGCGCAGGTTTCCGTCTCGTTGGGCGTGAGATACGTAACGCGGCGCAGCAGGTTGCGGGAAAGAGATCGCGCGGGCGCGGGGTCGAGGACGAAGGGAATTGCATGCCGCTGCGCCACGGTGGAGAGGTATTCCACGGATTCCATGGGGATTTCGAGCTGGGTGAGGATGATGCCGGCGGACCTGAGCTGCGGGAGGCATTTTTCCAGGTCACGCGGAAGCAGTTCATCGTTCGCGCCCGGCACCACGGTGATGCTGTTCTGCCCTTTCGCATCCACCGCGATCATCGCCACACCCGAAGCGGCCGACGCCGCAGCAGAGACGCCGCGGATGTTGATGCCCTCGCTCTTCAGCCCCTGCTGCAGGCGCTTGCCGAAGTCATCGGCTCCGACCTTGCCAATCATGCTGACGGGGTAACCGAGCCGGGCGGCGGCTACGGCCTGGTTGGCGCCCTTGCCCCCATGAAAGGTGTGGAACGTGTCGCCCTTCACAGTTTCACCGGGACCCGGAATACGCTTGCCAATGGAGACCAGATCAAGATTGATGCTGCCAGCTACGACGATGGGGCGGTTCATGGAAAGCTCACTTTGCAGTTATTGGAGAGGGCGGCTGACCGGTTTCGTCGTGGATGGAGCGGGGCGCATCGGGGGCGCCAGCGTTCGGCAATTTGAAACCTTTCATCGCGGTCGAACTTGACTGTATCCCGCCTGCCCTGCACTGTCAAGAATTCCGTTCATCCCTGCACGGCTTCCGGCTATGGCCTCAGCACCCTCTTTCCCGAATCAGCTCTGCGACTCTGCTAAATGTTTCTACCTGATTCTGCGGGATGCGGCCCGTATTGTCCGGCGCCATGTTCATGAGCATATTTGCATTGCCCTTCATGCAGAGCCGATAGGCTTCCGCGATAACTTCCGGGCTTTGCGGCTTATACCACGGATGCCAGAACCAGGTGTGCATGGTGGGCATGGGCGGATAAATCGGGCCGGTGGGAAACCATGTCTCGAAGGGCATGTACCAGGACTTTTTGTCGTAGACCAGGTGGGGGTCGTGGCCTTCCAGCGGCGGCAGCGTGTCCTCGCCATTGACGACATCCGTGGGCCAGCTTGCCGATTCGCAAAAGCGGCCCTGATTAACGCGGCTCTGCCTGAATCCCTGGTTGTCCACCACCACGCAGTTGGGGCTCAACTGCTTCACCAGGCGATAGAGCTCCCAGCGCTGCTCCGGACTCAACTTCCACGTAATGTCGAAAAGCTGATAGAAAACGCCAGGATACATGGTGTGAAGCTGCGTAATGTGGCGCCTGATCAACTGAAAGTATTTGTCCGAGATGGGCGCATTCCAGTCAAATTTGCCCTCGTTGTGAGGGTCGAGAATGCAATAGTAGAAGCCGGGACGAACACCGAATTCGTGGCACGCCGCCACGAACGCCGCGACGACGTCGGTCTTGTTGCCGCTCTGCGCGACCGTGTAGTCGTAACCTTTCGACGGCCACAGGCAGAACCCCGACATATACTTCGCAGTGAGCACAGCATATTTTGCGCCTACTCCGTGCGCCACCTGAATCCATTGCCGGACGTCGAGATGAGTCGGGTCATAGACGGTCGCCGGCTTGTTGCCCACATCGTAATCGTCGCCGGTGAACGTTGGCGTGCTGAAGTGGAAAGAGCAGCCGAAACGCAGGCGCTGGTAGGTGGCCAGAAGCGGGGTCTGCTCGGTGGCGGGGCCAACGGATGCTTCGGAGTCCTGCGCGGCCAACAGGGGGCGGGCCACGGAGTTCACCACAGCTCCCGCCGCCGGAAGAGCCATCGATTTGAGCAAGTCTCGACGATTCATGAAAACCTTTCGCCAGCTGAGCAGTTTCGCATCTTTTGGAACGATTCAAGATTGCGTTACGATCATACCGAAACCACGTTGAGGTGTTCCATGTCACGGTGCGGATTCCGTTTTCGCTTCTCTCTCTGCCTGGCCCTGTTCATGGTCAACGGCGCGGCCTATGCCCAGACGCCGGCGCCGATGGTGAACCCGAAGATCGACCAGCAACCGGGACCGTTCTCGTACTACTCGCAGTCCGTGGACGAGATCGGTGTGATGGACGCACCGATGGCGACGGAGATCACGCCGTCAGGCTCGCTGTACACCGGGTATGGTGAATTGCTCTTTCTTCTGGGGCCGGAGATGACGCCCATCCACCCGCGCATCCGCACGCTTGAAAAGGGTTATCTGCCAATCCTGCACTTCTCGCAGCAGCAATACGGCATTGATTACCAGTTCACCTTCTTTGCCGCGAAGCTGGACGACGGAACGATTGTGAACTTTGCACGGGTGCTGGAGAAAAATACGAACAACCAGCCCACGCGAGCGGTGCTGACAGCCGCCACGCGTTACCAAAACGACACTGTAAACGGCACCGGCATGGGCGAGCATGAGTTTGCCCGTCCGGTGGATGACGGCAAGCCAGGCGACTACCGGCAGCCGGGTGTGAAGTTCGATCCCAACTGGGTGTACAGCTTTTCGCAGAACGCGTTCCTGCGCAGCGGCAAAGTTTTCTATCTCTTCCCCGATCCTCCGGACCAGAAGATGCTGACCGAGAAACAGTATTACAACATCCAGATTGATAACTCGCCGCGCAAACTCGATGTGTTCCCGACAAGCCTGGTGGGACTGGTGAGCTACAACAGCATCCTCGCGCCCGGCGCGGAGCGGACGATCACGCTGCTGATGCCGCTGGTTCCTGTGGAAGAAGGCGCGCAGACGACGACAATCCTGAAGGCCAGCTATACCGGCGAGATCAACGCCACCATCGACCAATGGGAAAATGTTTTGCACGCCGGCATGGAGATCGAGACTCCGGAGGCGAAGGTGAACGACACCTTCAACGCGAGCCTGGTCTACGATCTGCTGGCGCGCGACCATATCGGCGAGAACTACATCCAGACGGTGAACAAGCTGCAGTACCACGCCTTCTGGCTGCGCGATGCGTCGGACATCGTCAACATGTACGACCTGACCGGGTATCCAAAGTACGCCAGCCAGGACCTGGACTTCTTCGCGCGCTTCCAGCAGCCGGACGGACAGTTCCTGTCGCAGCCCGGCCAGTACGACGCGCAGGGCGAAGTGCTGTGGGTTTACGGCCAGCATTACCTGATGACGCACGACCTCGCCTTTGCACAGCGAGTGTTCCCTTCGGTAGAACGCGCGGTGGACTGGCTCGAAAAGGCGCGAGCCGCTGACCCGCTGCACCTGATTCCGCCGTCTTTCGTGCGTGACAACGAGTATGCGAATGGACACATCACGGGCTATAACCTGCTGGCGCTGGGCGGCCTGAAAGATGCGGCGATCCTTGCCGATGCGGTTGGACAGCCAGAGAAGGCCGCGCAATACCGCGCGGACTATCAGGCGTATCGCGCGGACTTTCTGAAAGCGCTGGACCGGTGCACGAAGCTGGACGGCGGCTACATTCCGCCGTCGCTCGATGGAGACTGCGGAGGGCAGGACTGGGGGAATCTGCTGGGCACGTACCCCGAGCACATTTTCGCGCCTGACGATCCCCTCATAACGGCGACGCTCGCGCACGTGCAGAGCAAGTATCGCGAAGGCCTGACGACTTACGGCACACTGCGCTACCTGCATGATTACCTGATCATGAAGAACACGCTCACCGAGATCGAGCGTGACGAGCAGCAACAGCCGCTGAAGGACCTGTACGCGATGCTTGTGCACACCAGTTCCACGCAGGAGGGTTTTGAATTCGCCATCCGCGTGTGGGGCAACCGCGACTTTGCCGACAATCTGCCGCCGCACGGATGGTTTGCGGCGGAATACCGGATAGTGCTCCGCGACATGATGGTGCGCATCGACGAGGGCCAGGTGCATCTGCTGTCGGTGATGTCGCCGGCGTGGATGGGCGCGGGGAAATCGATCCGCGTGGAGCGGGCTCCCACAGAGTACGGCAACGTTGGTTTTACGCTGACGCAGCCGGATGATGACTCCGCACGCATCGCGCTCGACATGCAGTGGCGGCAACAGCCGAAGGCGATCTGGCTGCACCTGCCATGGTTTGCGAATGTGAGCAGCGTGTGGGTCGACGGCAAGCCGGTTGCACAGACGAATGGCATGGTGCGCATTCCCACGGATGCGCGGGAGGTGCGGATCGCCTGGACGCGGCCCGCAGATACGCCGGAGTGGAGCTACGATCAGGCGGTCGCGCAGTACAAGCAGGAGTACCGGCGGCACTGGGAGACCCACATGCATGGGCCGGCGGCCCAGTAAAAGTGAAGGCCCCGGGCTGGGGCGGGGCCGAGAGCACGGCACGACCTGAATTCGCTCAGATCTTCAGGAAGATCTTCTTCCGCCACAGCGGGTAGGTCAGCAGCCAGCAGACGGCGGCGAAGGCGATGGAGTAAAGGAGCGAACCGAGGCCCACGGGCTGGATGGGCGCGAAGATGGGCATGTAGATCGCGGTCCAGAACATCTCCGTGTGGTGGTGCAGCGCCTGAATCCACAACGTGGAATTCAACAGCTCCGAAAGCATGTAGGCGAAGATGGCGTTCGTGCCGAAAACGATCCAGGGCTGCGTCCAGGCCCTGCGCCAGCCTTTGATGTCGATCATCCAGTAGAGGGCGCCGAGCAGCAGCGCTGAAGTCCCGGCAGAGAAGAGGACGTACGAACTGGTCCAGAGATTCTTGTTGAGGGGGAAGCTGAGGTTCCAGAGCTCGCCCGCGGCGATCAGGACCACGGCGGCGCCGAGAAGGCCGCCGGCGATTTGCTGGCGGGAACGCTGGGTTCGCATCCAGAGACCGGCGAGCACGCCGAGCAGGGTGGTAGCGATGGAGGGGAGATCGCTGAGGAGGCCCTCAGGATCGCGGTAGCCGACATAGAGGCGGCCGGGGAAGATGTGGCGATCGAGCCAGGCCGGCCAGTTCTGCCTCATGTCCATGAACGGGATGGTTTTGCCGGGGATGCCCGCGCCGGGAACGGGCACGTAGCGCAGGAGGATCCAGTAGCCGACGAGAAGCACGACGATGGCGACGATCTTGCTGGTCGCGTCGCGGCGCCACAGATAGAAGAGCGCGACGCAGCAGTAACAGATGGCGATGCGCTGGAGGACGCCGTAGATGCGCAGCGTGGCCCAGGGGAAGTGCGGATAGCCGTTGACGATGAGGCCGAGACAGAAAAGGATGACGGTGCGGCGCAGGATGCTGACCACGATGCGGCCCTTTGGAACTCCCCGCTCAAAGCGCTTGCCGAAGGCCAGCACGATCGATACGCCTACCAGAAAGAGAAAACACGGAAAAACGAGGTCCGTGGGCGTCCAGCCGTTCCACACGGAGTGCGTAAAGGGATGCCAGGCGTGCGCGCCGTTGTTGTTCACCATGATCATGAACGCGATGGTGATGCCGCGCGCGATATCCACGGAGAGCACACGGCCGGTGGTCGTAGACGCTGGTGCCGAATACGTTGTGCTGGCAGCCATCAATGGTCCCTTCTGCTGACTTCGCGGGGGTTATTGCTCCTGCGCTTTCAGCGGCGCAAGTGGAATTTGTTTTCCAACCACATAACCATAAGCCTTTAAATCGGCGGAGACGCGGCCGGAGTAGAGCGAAAACCAGGTCTTACCCGGATCCAGCAGGTTCTGGACCGCATAGTAATCCATCACAGGCAGGTTGACTGTGACGTGAACGTCGCGGTTCGACAAATTCAGGATCACCAGGACCCGGGTGTTGCCCTTTTGGCGGAGGAAGCTGAGTACGCTGTCTGGCTGCGTGTTGTCGATCCAGATCAGACTCCCGGAGGTGAGAGCCGGCTCGGAGGCCCGCATAGCGAAGAGGCGCTTGTACAAGGCTTCGGTGTCTTCGATCGACTTTTCGTCGGCGGGATTGGCGGGGTCGGACCAACGGATCGGCACCAGCTTGCGCCAGGGCGTGGCGTGCGGATCGTTCACTTCCTGGCCGTTGTAGATGAAGGGAATGCCGTCGAGGGTGAAGTCGAGCACCTGCGCCAGGCAGGCGCCCTTTTCACCTAATTGCATCACGGCCCGTGGCCAGTCATGGTTATCGTCGTAGCGAATGAACCGAGCGCCCATGGGGAAGGTGGCGTGCATCTGCTCCCAGCTTTTCCGAATGTCGATCGCGGGCGCACCGTCACGCATCACCTTCATGAGCGCGAGATAGCCCTGGAAGTTGTAATTGATGTCAAAGGCCTGTAGCTGGTCGTCGGGGCGATCAGACTCGGAAAGCATGATGATCTGCGGATTCACCTTATCCAGAGCCTGGCGCGCCTCGACCCAGAAGGATTCGGGAACGCCGCCGCCCACGTCGCAGCGGAAGCCGTCGATGCCGAAGTCGCGCACCCAGTGGACAAGGCTGTCGATGAGATATTTGCGAACCTTCGGATTGTTATAATCCGGCAGCGGCTGCGGCCAGAATCCGCGCGCGATCCTGCCGTCCGGCGTTTTCACGTAGAAGGAGGGGTCCTTCATCATCACGTTGTCGGGCGCGGTGTGGTAGTAGACGATGTCGAGCATCACCTTCAGGTGCAGCTGGTGCGCGGCGGCGACAAAATCATGAAGGTCCTGCGCGGTGCCCACCTGCGGGTCGATCGCATTGTAGTCGGCGATGCTGTACGGCGAGCCGTTGGGATTAGCGGTGCGCTTCGCGATGGGGCCGAGATACACAATGTTGGCGCCCAGATCGGCGATGTGCTTCAGCCCCGGAATCGCTCCACGCAGATTGCCATCTTTGCTGAAGGCATTCACCCAGAGTTCGTAGATCGACGATTGATAGAGCCAGGGCGGAACGGTCCGCGCCGGACGCGAGCCGAACGACAGATTCTGTGCAGGGACGGCAACGGTGCATCCGACGCTCAGCAGGAAGGTAACGATGGCACAGCGCCAAAATGGAAATCGGACAGGCACAATTTCGCTCCCTTGAGAGATACCTGGAGCCGGCACGGGCACGGCGAAAAGGCCAGGCCGCCGCGTCCGGCAGCCAGGCATATGGGATTACTTCGACACTACGGCGACCGCGAATGGCGAGAGCGTGATGCTGCTGCCAGTCAGATTCTCCTGCCGCGGCGCGTCCTCGCCTGACTTCAGGTCGACTACTTGCCCATGCAGGCTGGAAGAGCTGAACGCACCGGACAGATTCACCGCAATGTCGTGATCCGTCGTGTTCACCAGCAGAATCTTTTTGCCCTTGCGGGTGATCGCAGCCTGCGCGCGAACATCCAGGGTCGACGAGTTCGTTGCCGTGAGTTTGTCGCCGGGGCCGAAGTTGTGATTGATGAGCCACAGCGCCCAGTAGTGCGCATTCGGCTTCGCGGTCGTGTAGTCGAACATGGCGATCGAGGGGCACTGCGTCGGGTAGCCGACCATCTGGGACATGCTGATGAGGGGCAGGCCCAGATTCTCCGCGTTGATGAAGCTCACCGCCCAGTTCGCGCCGGTCGCGTTCCAATAGAGCGGGTTATAGGCCTGGTAGGGCTCGTTGGCGCGGCAGGATTCCTCGCCGGGCTTCACGATGTTAAAGGTGCCCATCTCATCCACGATCACTTTGGTTTGCGGCGAAAGCTGGTCGCGGATTTTCAACACCGTCTCAATGCGCTGTTGGAACGCGTCGGCGGAGGCGCCATTGTCGGGGCCCTTGTCGGGATCGGTGAAGTAATCGCCGTGCCAGGTGGAGGGATCGTTGGGGGCGTTCACATAATTATGGAAACTGAAGTACTCGAGCGGCAGCAGCGCGCCGGGGGCGTGATTCTTCGCGTCCAGGAAGTATTTCGCCCACGCGATCTCGGCGCCGGAAACTTCCGGAGCGAAGAACTGCACGTGCGGATCGATCTTGTGGATCGCCATGGTCACGGCATCGTAAATCTTCGTGTACTGCTGCACCGTGATGTGATTCTCAAAGTCCGGCTCGTTCAGCACGCCCCAGTAGTCGATCCTGTAGTGGTGCCCGGAGTGGTGGTAGTGGCCGAGCTCGTCGGTGAACCCGCCCTTCGTGTACCACTCGTACAGGCGCACCTGATAATCCGCGAACTGCTTGCCGCTGGGATCTTTGAGGAGCGAACCCTCGGTACCGTCGGTGTAGTGGTAGAACGATGCGGCTGGATCCGTGGGGACGTCGACAGGCGCGACCCTGAACATCCAGCGCGGAATGCTCCCCATATTGATGTGGTGCCTGCCCGTCGTGTTCGCATAGTAGTCGGCCACGAGGGGGTCCATGTACTGGAAGTCCCAGAACGTCCGCGTCGCGGTGGGTGGCTTCAGTTCCGGAAGCGCGGCGCGCGTGACGGAGAACCAGAACTGCAGGCGCGTGTCGTTCGTATGCAGATTGCGCAGAGCCCGCATCAGCGGGTCGTGCAGCGGGCTGGAGCGCAGCGTAAACGCATGCGCGAGAATCTGCGTCGTCGGGACCGTGCCGGACACGCGCTCGACGTTCGTCCATTGCGCGCTCACATCCGCCGAGTTCCCGGCAGCCTGTGCCGCGGCGAGGATGGGGACAGCCACGAACGCCGCCAGAACCGCGAGAACAACATTTTTTCCTGCCTGCATGGAAGCACCTGCTTTCTCCTGAAGACTCCGCGATCGCATTTGTCAAGGGTCTGCCCGGGAAACTGCGGCGGAACGACGCAAGACCGGCCCGTCGCGCGATGAGCGCGAACCGTTCAGCTCACGTTCGTGCAATCAGGAAGGAAAGACGACCCCTTTCTTGAGCAGAATGCAGCCGTATGGGCGCTGCTCGCCGGTAACGAGCACGGCGAACGCCTGGCGCGCGCGCTCGTAGAAGGCTTCGCGGGAGATGCCCTTCATCTCAACCGGCCGGCCCTCGGCCTTGTCGATGATCTTCTGGCAGGCCTTCTGAACCTCCGGAATCTCATCCGGCGCATGGACCTGCTGCATCCTGAATGCGGCGTCCTTCACAAAGGTATCCAAAGGGAAGAGCTGAAGGCAGGCTTGCAGAGCGGTAGCGAGGTCGGAACCGTCGAGGCGCACAAGGCGCTGCGCGGTGGAGACGGCTGGAAAATTTGAATCTACGAGAGCGATCTCATCACCATGGCCCATGGAAGCAAGAATGTGCAAAAGCTCCGGCGTATGCAAAACGGAAAGGGTCTTCAACATAAGGGTGTGTTCCTTGCCAGCTAAGATGAGCTGCGGCCCGGCGGACAGAACGCGCTGGAAACGGCGAGGAGCGAGCCGGGTTGAATGGTTTCAAAGCCTGCCTGAACGTTACTGCCGCATCGCATTTTCTGTCAACGAGAATCTATCGCAAACCTCGGAACCGCGGACGAGGATTCGGAAGTTGACACCGCGAGAGGCGCGCGTTTAGCGTGAGCACGGGACTTCTGAATCGTTTCAAGTTTCCGGCCGCGTCGCGCCGCGGTACAAAAAGGGGACGATTATGCAACGCGTGCTGATCGCGCTCTCTCTTGCCGCTCTGCTCATCTCCGTCGCCCAGGCTCAGAGCCAGCAAGTCGACGTGCGCTGGGATTTTGCGCAAAGCCAGGGCGCGGCGCCCGTCGACAGCCTTCAGGGTGTGAAGGCTTCCCTCGAGGGCGAGTACACGTACGTGTCCGGCATTTCCGGGCAAGGGATTCGCTTCGACGGTTACACCACCAGCATGACCGCCCCATGGCGCGACGCGGACCGTCAACTCCGCAACGGGTTCACCGTGCAGGCCTGGGTCGCGCTGAACACCTACCCATGGAACAGAGTTCCGATCGTTGATCAGGAGCAGGACGATCAGCAGGGCTTCTTTTTCGGACTCGACGCGTTCGGGCATCTCGCCTTCGACATTTCCATCGACGGCCAGTGGCAAACCCTCACGTCCACGGCGACGCTGCCGCTGAAGCGGTGGGCACAGATCACAGGAACATATCGCGCGACGGGTGAGGAGGGTGAGTTATCCATCTTCATCGACGGCAAGCCGGCCGGGCAACTGGCCGTTCACGGCCACATGCTTCCTGCGCAGACCGATCTCCTGATCGGCCGCGTACGCCAGGCCATGCTTCCCTTCCCGGACGCCGCGGCGAAACCGCAGTACCCCATCTGGTACTCGCTGGATGGCATCCTGTCGGACATTGGACTCACTCGCGAAGTTCGCAGCGCCGCCGAAATCGCCAGCACCTATGCCGCCGCGCACGCTCCCCCTGCGGATGTGCTGCCATGGCCGAAGCTCCCGGAAGGACCGGCGGGACCGGGACGCTTTGGCGCCTATTACGCGACGCTGAAGTACCAGGACACGTGGGATCGCCTGCGCCGCATGGGCCCGGATTCCGACGTCGTCGTCCGCTTCGACGAGTCGCCGATCCGCCTCGTCTTTTGGCAGGGCACTAACTACGAGCCCGCGTGGGTAACCGAAAACGACAAGTGGTACACCGACGAATTCGTGGAGACGTGGGACAAGGGCTGCCCCGCCGGTGGCGACTGTGAGCCGATGTCAGACAAGCAGAGCCGCTACTCGCGCGTGAACATCATCGAGAGCAATCCAGCGCGGGTCGTGGTGCACTGGCGTTATGCCGATGCCGAGGTGGAGCAGTTGCTGGGCGCGTGGCCCAATCCGCGCACCGGATGGTTCCAGTGGATTGACGAGTACTGGACCGTGTATCCCGACGGCGTCGCAATCCGGGAGCAGATGCTGCACGCGACCGACACCAGCCGGCCCCACGAGTGGCAGGAGACGATCGTGCTGCATCAGCCGGGCGCGCGGCCCGAAGACGACATCCATTTCGACGCAATCACGCTCGAAAATATGCAGGGGCAGACGAAGACCTACACGTGGCGCCCAAAGCCCTACGGTCTGCTGCACACACCCTATGGACCGCCGGGAGGCATCACCGGGCCGCCTGACCCGAACATTCAGCTCGTGAACATGAAATCGCAGTGGAAGCCATTCCAGATTCACACGCCGGAAGGCGCGAGCGCCGACATATATAACAACGAGCTCACTTACTTCTCCTTCCTCTGCTGGAATCACTGGCCGGTGGCGCAGATTGCCTCCAGCGACCGGCCCTGCGTCGCGGCCGATCGCGCCTCGCACAGCTCGCTCTCGCACCTTTACTGGAAGCCGTATTTCCAGAACCAGCACACTGAGATCAAGCTGCTGATGGACGGATTGACAACAAAGACGCCGGCCGAATTATTGCCGCTGGCGAAATCGTGGCTGTCGCCGCCGGCACTCCGCGTCGATGGCTCGGGATATCAGAGCAACGGCTACGATGTCACCCAGCGTGACTACGTTGTTACGCGCACTGATCCGGCCGCGGCTCTGCAAATCACGCTGGAGGCCAGCTCCGGGTCCCCTCTGGTCAATCCGGCGATCCTCGTCAGGAACTGGGGCGAGAGCAACGCGACGCTGCGAGTCAACGGCCGGGCGGTGGCGTGGGGCAAAGAGGATCGAGTGGGACATATCGAGCATCTGGACCGGACGGATCTGATCATCTGGATCCAGGCGCAGTTCACGCAGCCCTGCCAAGTCGAAGTAGACTCGTCTCCACAGTGAACGACGGCGGATGCCGGATCAGGAGGCCACGCTGCGCGATTTACGGTGGCGGATCGGCGGACTCGCACTCATGTCCGCAGGCGGAGCTGCCACCGAATCGCGAATTCTCAGCTCGGTTTTCAGCACGATATGCTTCACGGGAGCATCCTTGTGCGCCACGCGGTCGAGCGCTAGCTGTGCGGCCGCGGCGCCGAGCTGGTAAGGCGACTGATAGACCGACGATAACTGCGGCGTGGTGGTCTCCGTCAAATCCAGGCCGTCAAAGCCAACCAGAGAGATATCGTCCGGGCAGTGCAGCTTCTCTTCGCGGATGGCCATGAGCGCGCCAAGCGCGATCAGGTCGTTGCAGGCCAGAATGGCCGTCGGGCGGGGCACCATCTTCAGCAGCACCTTGGTCTTCGCGTAACCGCCGGCGCGATCGAAGGTAGCTTCCTGCATATAACCAGGAGCCAGTTCGAGGTCCGCCTGCCTGAGCGCGCGCTTGAAACCCTTCAGCCGGTCCTGCGAGTTTGTGAGGTGCAGCGGCCCGGTGATGACGGCTAAGTGGCGATGGCCGAGCCCAATCAGGTAAGACGCGGCATTGGACGCGCCATCCGTGTTGTTGATGGTGACGCTGTCCCCGTTCCAGTTGCGCGGGAGACGGTCGATGCAGACCACCGCGGCGCCCGCGCGCCGATAGGATTCCGTCTGCGCGGTGAGATCGCTGAAGTCCGAAGGAATGACAATCAGGCCGGAAGGCAAATACGTCCGCAGAGCATTCAAATGCATGACTTCCTTGCCGTGATCATTATCGGTATTACACAGAACGAGGCGATATCCATTGGCAAAGGCAACGTCTTCAGCGCCACGCACGACACCCGGGAAGAAAGGATTCAGGATATCCGGGATAATCATCGCGAGTATGTTGGTCTTATCCCGGCGCAGCCCGCGGGCCAGCTGGCTGGGTTGGTAGCCGGTGACGCGCACCGCCTCCAGAACCCGCTTGCGCAGCGGCTCGCGCACTCTCGCCGTGCCATTCAGCACGTGGGAGACAGTCCCCAGAGAGACCCCGGCCAGCTCAGCGATTTTCTTCATGTTGGCCATATTGCTGTTGCTGCCTCTCCTCCCGTGCCAAAGTTTGCCGGTTAACTCCGTGAAGCTCTCGCGGATTCCAGGATAGAACCGCGTTGTTTGGCCCTGCTGAATGCTTTCACTGAGCATAGCAGAGAGATTCATATAACTTCCGCGCCGAGTTAATGTCGTGCATATGCGTCCGATGGCGGTATCTCACGGAATTCGAAAATGCGCGGCGGGAAGAGCGCGAGCGCACGCACACTGCGTCGGCGGCAGAAGCTGAAAGGAAGAGCTTGACAGCGCTTTGGTGCGAATACTAGACTGCGGACGAACTCAGCTTGAAAGCTTTCACTTTCCACCGTGATCCATTCCGGGCGGGAACGCGCCGCCGCCCTGCCCGATCCTCGAATGAAGGGACATCCCGGGTCCGCTATGCCTAAGCCGATCAGGATCGAAGCTTCGGTCGCCTGCGCTAATTTCGCCGCGCTCGAATCCGACCTTCGGCAGCTCAGCTCCGGTGGCGTCGACTACCTGCATATCGACATTATGGACGGCAGATTCGTGAACAATTTCTGCCTCGACTTCTCCATCATGGAGACGATCCGCGGCATCTGCGACATCCCCATGGATTGCCACCTCATGATCGAGGAGCCCGAGCGGTATATCGGGCGCGCCGTGGCAGCCGGCGCCGAGTGGCTCACCATCCATATCGAGGCGACCCGACACGCGCAGCGCGGGCTGCAGCAAATCCGGGAGGCCGGAGCGCGGCCCGGCATCGCGCTCAATCCCGCCACGCCGCCGGAATCCCTCCACTACATCCTCGACGATATCGAGATGGTAACGGTGATGACCGTGAATCCGGGCGCCGTCGGCCAACGCCTGATTCCCGCCACGGTGAAAAAGATCGGCGACGTGCGGCGCCTGCTCGATGATTCCGGGCACGAGAACGTGGAGATCCAGGTGGATGGCAACGTCAGCTTCGCCAACATTCCGGCTATGATCGCCGAGGGCGCCACGATGCTGGTCGGCGGTACGTCCAGCATCTTTCACAAAGACTATTCCATCCCCGACGCCATCAACGCAGTTCGAAAACTCGTGGAAACTCCGGGACGGGCTCAATGATCACAGTTCACTCCTATCCACTTGCCGTCGCGCTGTGTGTGCTGACGATGTTCTGCTGGGGTTCCTGGGCGAACACGCTGAAGATGGAGCCCCGCTCGTACGCCTTCTCCCTCTTCTACTGGGACCAGGGCGTCGGATACCTGCTGCTGCCGCTGATTCTTGGCCTCACTTTCGGCAGCTTCGGATCCACAGGTCGCAGCCTCTTCGCCGATCTGCATCAGGCGAGCGCCGCAACCTACGGCTGGGCGCTGACTGGCGGCGTGGTGTTCAACCTGGCCAACATCCTCTTCATGGCCGCGCTGGATCTTGCCGGCATGGCCGTTGCGTATCCGATCGCCATTGGCCTTGCCCTGGTCGAGGGCGTTGTCATCAATTACATCGCCGATCCGCACGGTTCGCCTCTGCTCATCTTCGTTGGCGTTGCCTGCATTACGCTGGCCATTGTGCTCGACGCGCTCGCCTATCGCAACGCGCAGGGCAGCACCAGCGAACCGAGCAGGCTGCGGCTGGGCATCTCGCTGGCTTTGGCCGGCGGCATTCTGATGGGACTGTTTTACTTCCTGGTGGAGCGGTCGATCTCGCTCGACTTCAGTCATCTGACGCCAGGCAAATTCGGGCCCTACGCAGCGGTCCTGATCTATTCGCTGGGGTCGTTCGTTTCGAATTTCGTCTTCAATCGCTACCTGATGAGCCACCCCATCCAGGGGCCGAAGGTGACCTACTCGGATTACTTCAGGGCGGATTTCAAGTATCACGCCATCGGCGCGCTGGGCGGGATCATCAACGGCATCGGCGTCACATCCAACTTCGTTGCTTCCAGAGCGGCAAGCCCCGCGATCGCTTACGGTCTGGGGCAATGCGGCACGATGATTGCCGCCATCTGGGGCGTCTTTGTCTGGAAGGAAATCAAAGGGGCTTCGAAAGGGACGAATGCGCTGGTCTTCTTCATGTTCGTATTCTTCCTGGCCGGCCTCAGTCTGCTGGTCACCTCCATGCTGCGCTGACGCGCTGAACTCGTGAAAAGATGGCGGTACCCATGATTGCAATCGGTTCAGATCACGCGGCGTTTGCGTTCAAGGAAGACATCAGAGCCTGGCTGGTGGAGAAGGGCTACCAGGTCCGCGACTTCGGCGCCTGCGGCACCGAGCGCGTGGACTACTGCGACTTCGGTTTTCGCGTGGGCGAGGCTGTGGCGCGCGGCGAGTGCGAAAAAGGGTTGGTGTTCTGCGGCACGGGCGTTGGCATTTCCATCAGTGCCAACAAGGTCAAGGGGGTTCGCGCAGTCGTGTGCAGCGAGCCGTACTCCGCGAAGCTGTCGCGCGAGCACAACGACACCAACATTCTGGCTCTGGGTGCGCGCGTCGTAGGACCCGAGCTGGCGCGTATGATCGTTGAGATCTGGCTGACCACCGAGTTCGAAGGCGGCCGTCATCTCGACCGGATCAAAAAGATCGCCGCCTACGAAGAGGGCCGCCTGGATCCCAGGCCTCTCGGGGAGACCCGATGACCGCTCTGCATCTCGGGGTCGACATCGGGGGCACGAACATCAAGTTCGGCGTTGTCGATGAAGCCGGCACAATTCTGCTGCGGAGGAGAACAGAAACTGGCGCGCAGCGCGGCAGCGGGGCCATCGTCTCCTCCATCGTGCAGGAGATCGAATCTGTGCTGAAGGATCCCCTGTTGCAGAACCGGAAGCTCGAGAGCATCGGCCTCGGCGTTCCCGGCACCGCCGATTCCGTCCGCGGCGTGGTCGTCTATGCACCCAATCTTTTCTGGCGTAACGTCGAATTGGCCGCGGCCCTTCAGCCGGTCTTCCAGACGCCCGTCTTTGTCGCGCAGGATACCCGTGCCGCGGCATGGGCGGAATATCTGGTTGGCGAGGGTCGCGGATTACGCGGTCTCGCCGCCGTCACGCTGGGCACGGGGATTGGCTGCGGCCTTGTTCTGGACGGCAAGATCTTTCACGGCGCGCTGAACACGGCTGGAGAATTCGGCCATCAGATCGTCGCCATCGGGGGCGAGGCCTGCAATTGCGGGCGGTGTGGCTGCCTGGAAGCACATGCGGGCGGCCTGGCGATCGTGCGCGAGGCAAAGAAACGGATCGCAGCGCTGGACGCCCTCCTCGACAGAGATTCGTCCAACGTTACAGTGGCCGACGTCTACCGTCTCGCGGAGCAGAATCATCCGCAGGCTCGCGAGCTCACCGAAAGCGTCGTGCGCTTCATTGGCATTGGCCTGGTGAATCTGATTAACCTGACGAGCGTGGAAATGATCTGCCTGAGCGGTGGCATCAGCAATGCGCCGCGCGCGCTGCTGCTGGATCCGCTGGTGGAGTTCGTGCGGACCCGGGCCTACGAAGCGGCGTCGAACAGTGTGCGCATCTGCCGCTCCATGCTGGGCGAAGATGCTCCGATGATCGGGGCTGCGCTGCTCTGCCACGGGATCTCCGGCCCGGCACAACCCCGGACAACGCGCGTGAACTGAACAGGGAGAGCATTGATGGATTCAAGGGACTTGGGCACCGGCCTCAACCGCCGCGATTTTGTGCGTTTGGCGATGATGGGTTCCGCGCTGATGATGGGTCCTGGCGCGCTGGCGGCCGAGACAGAATCCGCGGAGCAGCCGGTGCCGTATCACGGTGCTCTGCGCGCATTGCCGCCCGGGACCGTGAAGCCGGAGGGTTGGCTGCGCGGCTACCTGCAGAAGCAGGCCGAGCAACTCGGCAGCAATCTGCCCAGGGTTTCCTGGCCCTTTACCCGGGATTTCTGGGGCGACCAGCTTCAGGGCGATTACTGGCTCAGGGATCAGCAGTGGGAAGAGTGGTGGCCATGGGAGCAGCGCGCCTACTGGATTGACGGCGCCACGCGGCTTGGCATTCTGCTCGGCGACGAGAATCTGCTGGCTGCGACCACGGCGCCGATGATCTACACGCTTACCCACGCGGACAAGGAAGGCTACCTCGGTCCGCAGCTCTTTCAGGATCCGCTCGCCGATTATCATCGCTGGCCGCACGTTGTCTTCTTCCGCAGCCTGGCCGCGGTGTCCGGCTCGCACACGCCGCTGAAGGGGATCACGCACACCCAGATCGCCCAGGAAATGCAGCGCCACTACCTCAATGACGACGCATCCTACGGCAAGCCGAAGCGGAATATCAACAACGTCGAAGACATGCTGTGGTGCTACGAGCAGACGCGCAATCCTCAACTGCTCGCCCTCGCCGAGAAAGCCTGGAAGGAATTCATGCAGACCAACGACACTGAGGTCGATCTGGGTCTGCTCCGCGTGATGAGCAACTCGCCCATCAACGCCCACGGCGAATCCTACGCCGAGACATCCAAGCAGCCGGCGATCCTGTACATGTATACGGGCAAGCAGGATTATCTGACGTTCGGCCTGGCCGCGCAGCGCCGCATCTTCGACTACCACATGCTCATCGACGGGATTCCGTCGACCTCAGAGTGGTTTTCGACAACGACCTCGCTCGATTCGCACGAAACCTGCGACATCGTGGACCACACGTGGTCGTGGGGCTATTATCTGATGGCCACCGGCGACAGCCGGTGGGCCGACCACGTCGAGCGCGCCTGCTTCAACGCCGCCCCGGGCGCGATCCGTAATGACTGGAAGGGCGTGCAATACTTCTCCTGCCCGAATCAGTTCCTGGCCACGCTTGACTCCGACCACAACTGGCCTCTCTTTCCGGAACACGGCGGTTACTTCATGGCGTACCAGCCCAACCCGGGACATCGCACCGCCTGCTGCGGCGGCAACGTGCATCGCGTGGTGCCAAACTACGTCATCCGCATGTGGATGAAGCGCAGCGACGGCGGCCTGGCCGCGGTGCTCTACGGGCCCTGTACGGTGAAAGCCACCGTCGGCCCGCACAACCAGCCCATTGAAATCGTCCAGTCCACGCGCTACCCGTTCGAAGAAGAAATTCGGCTGACGATCAAATCCGGCGCGCCGGTGGAGTTTCCTCTGTCTCTGCGCATCCCCGGCTGGTGCCGGGAGCCACGCCTGACGCTGAACGGCAAGTCTATGGACGCGCGACCTGATGCTCACGGATTTGTCACTGTGGAGCGTACATTTCAGTCCGGCGACCAGATCGCTCTCACTTTTCCCATGCGTCTGGCCCTCTCGCGCTGGCCGCAGAATGGCATCGGGCTTGAGCGGGGACCCCTGGTTTATTCTCTGCCCATCCGCGCCCGGTGGACGACCACCGTCGTCCCGCGGTACTCCACCCCGGAGTTTCCCTGCTTTGAAGCCCGTCCGCAGAGCGAGTGGAATTACGGTCTCGCTCTGCAAGAGGCCACGCTGGACGAGGACGTACAGGTCATCCAGCGACCCATCGCACCGGATCAGGCATTCGATCCATGGGAGAATCCTCCAGTCGCGCTGACCGTCCCGGCCAGAAAGGTCGCGGGCTGGGAACTCATGGCGAATCCGGATAAGCCCGAGCAGAAATTCACCCCATGTCTGCCCGATGTGCAACCCGATCAGGTGAGCGAAGCGAAGGAGCGCATCCGGCTCGAGCCCTACGGCTCGACAAAACTGCGTCTGACGATCTTTCCCGAAGTGAAGTCGTAATCGTCCCGGGTTAGAAGTGAATGTCCGGATGCCATGGCTTCTGATTGATATTCCGCGAAATCATGAGCTTCAGGGTCCACTTGTCGGATCCGGCCGTCATGCCATAACCCGCACCCGCCTCAACATCCCAGATCCTGCCGTTGTGGTCCATCACGCCCCACACTTCGTGGAATTGATTGTGCAGGATGGCGAGATTGTCGAATGGCGGCAGCCACCGCCAGATGACAGCTCTGTCATCTGGTCACAATGCCCGTGGCGCGGGACGGCTGAATCCCCGAAGAACTCGCCTTACCTCGCTTCGCCCGGCACGTTCAGAATCGCCGCAAACGCGGGCACCGGCTTGCCTTCGCGGTCCAAGAGCAGAGGATAGTTCGTCCGCCCCGGAATGGGCCAGTTATTCAGCCACGACTGCGCATTCGTCACACCCCAGAAGGTCACCCGGCTGATGTCGGCGCGATCCTTGTAGAAGACCCTGAACAGCGCGGCGTACTGATCGGTCAGCTTCTGCTGCACGTCTCGCGGCAAACCGTTCGGCCACGGATTCCACTTCGGGCTCGATGCCATGTGCATCGAGACTTCGGCTGTATTTCCCGTCCCCGGCCACGGCAGCACATTGATGTCGAGTTCGGAAATCGCGACTTTCACACCCGTGACGGCGATCGCGCGAATGGCGGCATCTTCCTCCGCCGCCGTGGGCGAATCCAGGTGATCGTGGTTCTGCATCCCCACGCAGTCGATGGTCACGCCCTCCGCCTTCAGTTGCTTCACCAGCCGAATGACGCCGGCAAGTTTCTCCGGATTAGTGAGGTTGTAGTCGTTGTAGGTGAGCTGAGCTTTGGGATCGGCCTCGTGCGCGTACTGGAACGCTTTCGCGATGTAGTCAGGACCGATGATCCTGTACCAGAGCGAGTGCCGCAGCGTTCCGTCGTCGTTCAGCGCTTCGTTCACCACGTCCCAGCTCTGGATTTTGCCTTTGTAGCGGCCGACTTCCAGGAAGATATGCTCCTTCATCCGCGCCAGCAGGGCGTCACGGGTGAGCAGTTTGCCATCTTTGCCGCGAAAGACCCAGGCAGGCACCTGGTTATGCCACACCAGGTTGTGGCCGACGATCCACATGTGATGCTCGACGCCGAACGCGACGTATTGATCGGCCAGCCCCCAGTTATATTGTCCCGGCTCCGGATTGACGATGGCCCACTTGAGCGCATTTTCCGGCGAGATGGAATTGAACTGTTCGAGGATGATCGCGTCGCTGCGCTGATCCTGGCCGGTAATTTCAGCGGCGTTCATCGCCGCGCCGACGTAGAAATCGCCCTGATACGCCTGCTTGAGCGACGCGGGTTGCTGGGCCCAAGCTGTGGCGGCGATCAAGACTGTCGCGAAGAGAACTGGCCTCGTGAAGCAGGACGCGCGCATCTCTGGAATTCCTTCCTGAGCAAACTACGGTTGCGCCGCAGCAGGTGGCGCAAAGCCTTTCCGCCGTCCGGCCAGATCGTCGGAAATGCTGCGGTTGAGCCCGCGTGAGATTGGATAGAAGAACAACACCGCGGCGGTAGCGAAGAAGAAGAGTCCGGACCACAGCCCCGCCGTCAGCCGGATGCCGTCCAGAGCGCGCGCGGTCTGCACCGCGTTGGCAACGTAACCGTAATAGGAGAAGAGCCACCCGGCAATCGCGCCGCCGATGGCCAGCCCTACCCAAAGCGCAAACACCACCGCTGAAGTGACCGTCGCCGTAGCGCGGCGTCCCGTCTTCCACTCGCCGTAGTCGGCCACGTCGCCCATCATCGCCCACAGCAGCGGCCCCGAGGTCCCGAAGCAGAACTGGCGCAGCACTTCGGAGACGATTATCGGCGCCGTGGCCGTCGCCGGCAAAAACAGGACCGCCAGGTTGAACACGCCTGTCAACGCCATGCTGAGGATGAAGAGCGGGCGCTTGCCCATGCGCTTCGAAAGCGCCGTCGAGCAGAACACGCCCAGGATGAGCGCGGCCAGACCGAATCCGTTGAACCAACTGAAGAGAAATTCGTTGCCCGCGTTGTATTTGAAGTAGGGCAGCATGACGCTGCCGCGCATGGCCAGCGCGGCAAAGTAGAAGGTAGTAGCGAGGAAGAGAACGATCCAGGCGGGATTGCTGAAGAGGTCGGCGAGATCTCGGCCGAGCGAAGTCTTCTGCTGCGGATCAGGTTGAATGCGCTCCTTGCTGCTGGCGAAGGCGATTAGGAAGAAGATAGTACTCAGGATCGAGAGCAGCCCCATCGTCCACTGGAAGCCCCGCGCGGAGTTGCCGTGCCCGAAGAATGCGACCATCGGGATCGCCAGGCTCTGCACGATAAATCCTGCCGCGTTGGCCAGCACCTGCCGGTACGTCGCAATGCTCGTCCGCTCGTCCGGATCACCGGTCAGCACGCCGTTCAGCGTCGCATACGGGACATTGTTCACCGCATAAGTAAGTCGCAGCAGCAGGTACGTGATCCACGCATACGCGAGCTTCCCGGTAATGCTCAGGTTCGGCGTCGTGAAGGTCAAAATGCCCAGGATGCCGAACGGCAGCGCGGTCCACAGCAGCCACGGCCGGAACTTGCCCCACCGCGTGTTCGTACGGTCGGCAATCACTCCCATGACCGGGTTGAAAACCGCGGCGGTAATGCCGACGACCAAAAAGAGGCGAGCGGCCTGGGCAGGACTCAGTCCGAAGACATCGATGTAGTAGAAAAACTGCAACGCCAGCAGTGCCTGGAAGATGAAGTTGGCGGCCATGTCCCCCAGGCCGTAACCCAGCTTCTCTTTGAACGAAAGTCTCTCGATCATGGTGGCCCTGCTTTCTGGCTTATCTGCCCGCCGCCTCGAGCGGCGCTTCATCCACAGTTACTCGGTTACCTGCAGCGTCAGCTTGTGCAGATCGGCGTCCCGCGACGACGTCCCGACCATCAGCGTGAATTCTCCCGGCTCGACAACGTACTTCATGTTCACGTCCCAGAACTTCAGCAGATCGGGGGTGACCTCGAACGTCACGGTCGCGCTCTCGCCCGGCTGCAGCCGCACCTTGCGGAAGCCCTTCAACTCCTTGACCGGCCGGGTCACCGAGCTTACCACGTCCCGGATATACAGCTGCACCGTCTCCGTACCCTGCCGCTTGCCTGTATTCGTAACATCCACGGATACCTTGGCCGACCCATCCTTCCGTATCTTCTTTTTGCTCAGCCGTGGATTCTCGACCGCAAAGGTCGTGTAACTCAGCCCGTAGCCGAACGCGTACAGCGGCGACACATCGTCGAAGAGATAGCCGCGCCGCGCCGACGGCTTGTAGTTGTAGAAGACCGGCAAATGTCCCACCGAGCGCGGAATGCTGATCGGCAGCTTCCCGCCGGGGTTGTAGTCGCCGAAGAGCACATCAGCGACGGCGCGCCCCGTCTCCTGCCCCAGGTACCAGCACTCGTAGATCACCGGCACATTCTGCGCCAGGGAATTGATGGAGAGCGGCCGCCCGTTGAACAGGAAAACGATCACTGGTTTGCCCAGCGCGAGCATCGCGTCCACCAGCTCCTGCTGCCGCCCAATCAGGTCGAGACTGGTGCGGTCGCCCATGTGGTTCAGCCCCCACGCCTCGCGAGAGGTCTGCTCGTTCCCGCCGATCGCCAGCACGATGACGTCCGCCTGCTTCGCGACCCCGACGGCTTCTTTGATTTGTCGCCTGTCCTCTTCCGGATCGCTGGGCACCACCGCATCCTGATTCCAGTTGCCGCCAATCGTGATCCTGCAGCCCTCACTGTAAAGGACTTTGGCTTTGTTGCCGACCTTCGCCCGAATGCCGTCGAGGACCGTGATTTCCTGCTTCGGCACGCCGCTGTAGCCGCCCAGCAGCGTCCGGTGCGCGTTCGGTCCGATTACCGCGATGGTCTTCACCTTGTCCAGATTCAGCGGCGCCACGTTGTTCTCGTTCTTCAGCAGCGTGATCGCCTCGTGCGCCGCGGTCAGCGCCAGCTCGCGATGCGCCTCGCAGCCCACCAGGCGATCGGCTTCATCGGGATCGACGTACGGATCGTCAAACAGGCCCATTTCGAACTTCCAGAAGAGCATCGGCGCGACCAGCTCATCCAGTTGCCGCTCCTTCAGCACACCCTTTCTGACCAGATCAACGAGGTGCAGGTAGCAGTCCGGATCGGGCAGCTCGATATTCACGCCCGCCTCCACCGCGAGCCGGCACGATTCCCTGCTGTCCTTCGCGACGAAGTGCCCATGCGTGTCCGGCCGGTAGCCCAGTTCCCAGATCGCGTAGTAATCCGAGACGACGAAGCCTTTGAAGCCCCACTCCTTGCGGAGCACATCGCGCAGCAGCCACTTGTTCGCATGGGAGGGCACGCCGTCGATCTCGTTGTACGAGGCCATCAGCGTGACCGCTCCCGCCTCGCGCAACGCCTCCTGGAAGGTGTACAGGAACGTCTCCCGCAGAACGCGCATGGAGACGTTCGCGGGTGCGCAGTTCATCCCCGACTCCGGCTGCCCGTGCCCGACGAAATGCTTCAGAGTCGCCAGTACGTGCCGCTTGTCGCGGAAATTCCTGTCGCCCTGAAAGCCCTTCACCGCCGCGATCCCCAGCCGCGCGACGAGAAACGGGTCTTCGCCGTAGGTTTCTTCCACGCGGCCCCAGCGCGGCTCGCGCGCTACGTCCACCACGGGCGTCAGCGCATGATGCGCCCCGCGCAGCCGGGCCTCCAGCGCCGTCATCGTGAACAGCTTCTCCACGAGCTCCGGATTGAACGTTGCCCCCAGCGCAATGGGCTGCGGAAAGCTGGTGCCGCCCGGCGCGGCATGCCCGTGCAGACACTCCTCATGGAACATCACCGGAATTCCCAGCCGCGTGTTCTCGAGGAAAAACCTCTGGATCGCATTCGTCAGCTCCGCCGTCTGCCGCGGATTCCGCCCCCCGCCCGCGTCGCTCGGTCGGCCGACCTGCCCCAGCCCGCGTTTGTCGCGGAATGACTTCTTCGCCCTGGCCAGGTCGAAATTCCCCGCGGCATCGGTCATCGTCTCAGGCTTTTTCTGCCAGATGCAGAGCATCTGCGCGGCCTTCTCTTCCAGCGTCATGCGCGACAACAAATCCTTCACGCGACGCGCCGAAGGCAGGCCGGCGTTCTTATACGCGGAAGCTGCGGCGCTTCCCGATTTCTTCGATTTCTTCTTCATTCCCTGGTTCCTGGTTGCTGGCGAGACAAAAGGACGGACGGCCAATGAACCACCTCCCGGGACCGGCGCACCACTCTCCCGGTTCAGATCAACATGCGCTGCGTCGCCTGGTTCAATGTAGCCGCTTGCCGGGATGGAGGGCAACAGCAAATCGATTTTCCAGACATCCCGCCCGAACACCCGCATCCCTGTTTACGCAGTCCCCGCCCGGAACCACGTCCGTTACAATTCCCCGCATGTATGGCTTCCATCCGGAATAATGGTTTGTATAATGAGCGCGTGCTCGGGAATGCCGGAAGGATGCCGGTGGGAGCGCGCCTCACTTGCGGTGCAGAGTTGCAGGTCTTTCCCGCCCCCAGGCGAAGGAGCCTGAATCGCAGCGTTTGCGCCTCGGTTCGATTTTGGGGCTACGATGGGAGGAACTTGCCATGTCGGATGGCGCGCCCAACCCGGAAGTCGTATTCGACCCGGCCCTCGCCACGCCGGGAGCGGCACAGCCTGACCCATCGCCGGCGGAAACGCCCGGCACTGAACCGGATCGCGTCGTAGCTTCCCTGCGTGCGGAATTCAGGGGATCACTCGAAGAAAAGGCCAAATCCGAATCGCGTCTTCGGAGTTTCTTTTCCCGCAGGCGCCGGTCTGACTCTGCCGTCGGCGTCCAGACAACTCTGGCGCCGCGGGAGCCCGCATTCATCAGTCCGGTGATGGGTGAATTCTCCGCCGGCTATGCCGAAGCTGAGCCCCTGACCACGGAGGAGCCAGAACCGCAGGAGCCAGTCGAAGAAGCTTCTTTCGTCTCCGCGCCTCCGCCGCGGGAATCCGCTGAATCTTCCTGGCCGGAAGAAATGCAGGCCGACGGGCCATCGGAGCCCGCCCCCGTGGAGCCGGAGTTTGCAGCTTCTGCAGAAGTCGTCGAAGAGGAAGTCATCGCGGCGGCGCCGGCAGCAGGCGCCGGTGCCGTCTCCGAACAGGCCATCGAATATGGCGCCGAACCCGCATCCGCGAAGGAGGCTCAGCCTTCCGCCCTTCAGGGCGAGGTGCTCCCGCCGGAGCGCTCTCCGGACCGCGCCCGCACGAGCGACCCCGCGCGCGTGATCACCATGCAGCCAGGAGTTCCTCGCTCGGGGTCCGAAGAGCCCCCGGCGTCTGCGTCTGAGTGAACGCCCGGTTCAGGCATCCGCCTGCACCGCATGCTTCGCCTGCCATCCCCCGGAGTTCACCAAAGCCTCCGCCGCGTGCGCGTCCATCGGCCGCGCGAAGAAGTACCCTTGCCCGCACGGGCAACCCAGCGACTTCAGCCGCTTGAGCTGCTGGGCATCCTCGATACCCTCGGCGACGACATCCAGGCTGAACGAGCGCGCCAGATCCAGAATGCTGCGGACAATCTCCTGCGACTCTCGATCCTGCGCGATTCCGCGGATGAACGACCGGTCGATTTTCAGCGTGTCGAAGGGAAACTTGCGCAGATATTGAAGAGAGCTGTAGCCCACACCAAAATCGTCCATGTGTAGCCCCACACCGGACTGGCCCAGCTCCCGCATCGTCTTCGCGGCTCCGGGCGCGTCGTCGATCACGCTGCTCTCCGTCACTTCCAGGCGAAGGCTGGCCGGCGCCAGACCCGTTTCGTCCAGCACCTGCCGTACCCGCTCCACCAGATCGCCCTGGACGAATTGCCTCCCGGAGAGGTTCACGCTCATGCGCGCGTTCTCCATCGCGGGATGTCCCTTTTCGCGCCACTTCACCAATTGCCGGCACGCCTCCTGCAAACCCCAGTCTCCCAGGGACAGAATCAAGCCCGTCGTTTCGGCCAGCGGAATAAAATGCGACGGTGGCAGCAGTCCCAGCCGCGGGTGGCGCCAGCGCATCAGTGCTTCAAACCCAATCATGCGCCCCGTGCGCAGATCCACCTCGGGCTGATAGAACATCGTCAGTTGCCCCTGCTGAATTGCCCGTTCCAGATCCGCTTCGAGTTCGAGCTTTTTCAGCGCCTGCTCCCGCATCCCATCGGAGTAACAGACAATGCCGGGCGTCTCCTGGCAACGCGCCCGGCTCAGCGCGCTCTCCGCTCGCCCCACGAGGTCCTCCGGATGCCTGCAGTCGGCAGCCGCCTGCGCGATGCCGACCGCCAGTTGGGCTGACACCCGCATGCCGTGCCACACGAAGGCCTCGCGGGAGGCCGCGGCCGCATCCTCCGCGAATGCCACTGCCTGCGCTTCCCGATGAATTCCCTCCAGGCAGATCAGGAACTCCGCCCCGCTCAGATGCGCCGCCAGAGACCCCTCCGGCAGAATGCTCTGCAGGCGGTACGCGGCTTCCATCAGCAGATAATCGCCCGCCGCCGAACCCAGCGTCTCATTCACCCGCTCAAAACGCTCCAGCACCAGAGCCAGGACGGCAAAATTGCGGTCCCCGCGCTCCATCCGGTGCTCCAGATGATCGAGGAAGAAATGGCGATTCGGCAGGCCGGTCAGAGCGTCCGCTGTGCGGCGCTCCGTATTGTCGATCAGCGATCCCGCCACATGCGTGATCCGCCCGGCATCGTCCTCGGCCGCCCTGGCGCGCACCACCACCCACCGCCACCGCCCGTCTACGTGCCGCACCCGATGCTCGTTTTCAAGGCTCCGCGACTTGCCGGCGCGTACCGCCCGCATCTCCGCCTCGAAACGCGGTTTGTCACAGGGGTGCACCCGCTCCATCCATGCGCTCACCGGCACGCAGGACTCGCCGACCCCGGTCAGCGCCTGCCACCGATGCGATCCCCACAACCGATTCGCAATCAGATCCCAGTCCCAAAAGCCTTCCTGCGAAGCCTCCAGCGCCAGAGCGTAGCGGTGCCACTCTTCTGGTTGCCAGCTTTCTCGCTTCTGTGGCATCGTCGTCGGTTCCCGCAGGTCAGGCTCGGCGCACAGCGCCCGTATTGCCTTTATCGGCCAGGGCGGGAACGCCTTCAATCGGCGCTCCCTCGGGTGTCCCCGGCCTGGACAGCACCCATCCCCCCAGCCCTTCCAACAGCGAGGAGGTGCGGTCAGGATCAAATTCCCTCGCCCATGCTCACCATTCCGTCGCCGGCCTGCTGGCTCCGGTATTGATCCCGCTCCTCTTCTTCACTCGCCAGCGAGTGCACCTCGTCCATGTCGCGCGCCGCCTGCTCCAGTTGGCCATCCAGGCAGTCCACGCGCGCGCGCAGCCGCCGCACTTCCTCCGCAAGGGCAATGATGACCCCCGAGAGTGGATCCTTCACCTGATTGGGATCGGTGATCAGTACCCGCTCGCCGTTCTGATACACGATGTGCGCGGGCACGCCCACCACTGTCGAATCCGGAGGAACGTCGCGCAGAACCACCGATCCAGCCCCCACCCGAGAGTGTTCGCCAATGCAGATATTGCCGAGAACTTGCGCATTGCTGCCGACGAACACTCCAGCCCGCAGCGTCGGATGGCGTTTGCCCCGCTCATGGCCCGTTCCGCCCAGCGTCACGCCCTGGTAGAGGGTCACATCGTCGCCGACAATGGCCGTCTCGCCGATCACCACCCCCGCCCCGTGATCGATAAATACCCGGCGACCGATCCGTGCGCCCGGATGGATCTCAATTCCCGTCCAGAACCGGGCCATCTGCGACAGCATGCGCGCCGGCAGATGCATCCCCGCCTGCCACAGCCGTGAACTGACGCGGTGCGTCCACACCGCGTGCAGCCCCGGATAGCAAAGCACCACCATCGCCCGGGAGTTGGCCGCCGGATCGCGCTCCAGCACCGACCGGATATCCTCGCGCACGACAGACAAGAGCCCCATGCGCAACAGGGTACAGGCCATCGCCCACCAGGTCGAGCGGCGTGCACGTTTGCTCTCGCCCGCAAGACCGTTCGCGATCTTCTTCCGTCTCAAAAAAACTCAGTTACTTTCGAGATACGCCTCTCCCCCATTCGGGGTGTTCGCTGCCCTCAACGGGACATTGCCTCTGCGCCCCAATTCAGCGAAACTCCCCCAAATGCATGACTTCATCGCGCCTCCGCGCCTCCTCCCAGGACGCCGGCGGGGCGTTCGTTTGTCTGCCGCTGAAGCATCCGTCGTCAACTGCAGCCAACCCGCTAACGGAGAAAAAATGAGCACCATGACGACTGCCCTGGCCAGCACGGAAGCAAGGGTCAACCGCGAACACCTTGCGGAACTGCGGAGTGTTTGCGCAGTCACCCCCTTCGACCCCCTGGCACGCGGTGTCGAAACCAAGGTCGAAGCGGGCGAAACTCTCAATCCGCTCGAATACGGGATCCTCTGGCATGGAATCACAGAGGAGACGCTGGAATTCATCCGTCAGCACGCTGAATTGCTGAGCTGATCCTCCGGCGGCCTGCCACGGCCGGGCCCCCGGGGGAAGCCCGTCCCCTTCCGATCAGGCTCTAAACCGGTGCTGTCGGCAACTGCTGGGCCTCGTTCCGCAGCCCTTCGAACAGAACCGTCGACAAATACCGCTCTCCGAAGTCCGGCAGGACCACGACGATCAGCTTCCCCGCGTTTTCGGGCCGTTTGGCTACCTGGACGGCTGCGTGAGCCGCCGCGCCCGAGGAGATCCCGACCAGAAGCCCCTCCTCGCGGGGAAGCCGCCGCGCCATCGCGATCGCCTCGTCATTCGAAACCTGCATGACCTCGTCGATGAGCTTCGTATTGAGGACGCCCGGCACAAATCCCGCCCCGATGCCCTGGATCTTGTGCGGGCCGGGCTTTCCGCCGGAGAGGACAGGGCTGTCGGTCGGCTCAACCGCAATGGCACGGAACGAGGGCTTCCGTGGTTTGATGTACTCCGCAACACCGGTGAGCGTGCCCCCCGTTCCAATACCCGAGACGAGAATGTCCACCTGGCCGTCGGTATCATTCCAGATCTCCGGGCCGGTCGTGTTGTAGTGGATTTTCGGATTTGCCGGGTTCTCAAACTGCTGCAGCATGTACCCGTGAGGAGTCTCCGCAAGGATCTGCTTCGCCCTCGCGATCGCGCCGTTCATCCCGTTCGGCCCCGGCGTCAGCACAATCTCTGCGCCAAACGCGAGCAGAATAACGCGGCGCTCCTGGCTCATGGTCTCCGGCATCGTCAGGATGAGCTTGTAGCCCTTGACTGCGGCCACAAAGGCAAGGCCGATGCCGGTGTTGCCGCTGGTCGGCTCGATCAGCACCGTCTCGCCTGGTTTGATCCGCCCTTCGCGCTCTGCCGTTTCGATCATCGCAAAGCCGATGCGGTCTTTCACACTGTTCACCGGGTTCGCGCTCTCGAGCTTTGCCACCACGCGGGCGTGGGCTCCGGCAGTTACGCGATTCAACTGCACGAGTGGAGTCTTCCCGATAAGATCCGTGACGTTGCCTGCGATTTTCATGGATTGCCCCCGGCGCCTTCAGTGTAGACGACGGCGAAAGGGAGTGGGACGCAAAGATGTCTGCCCCTCGGCCAGCGGTCAGCCGCCCAGTTTAGCCAGCGCGGCGGCCGAGCGCAGCCTCCGTTCGAGATGCCGCTCCAGCGCCTGCACCGCAAACCGGCGCAGATCGGCGGAGCGGTGGGCGGGCCATGACTCTTCCGTGAGCGCCGCGATCGGTGACTGAAAGATGCGCCGCGCCAGAAGCAATGACTCAGCGGAGAGCATGCGGCTGCCTGGCCGCTTGTGCCTGCCGCAGACCAGCCCGTCCTCCTCGGCGTGAAACCATGCTGGCTCACGGCCGAATGCCTCGCCGCAGACGGCGCAGTCGGTCACTGACGGCATCCAGCCAAGCAACCGCGTGATCCACAGCGCGAAGTACGAGACGGGCATCCAGATGTGGCTTGTACGGCTGTGGTGGAGCACCGCCAACAGCAGCCGGAAAGCCGGCTCATTGGGATCATGATCCGGCAATGCCTCTTCCAGAACCTCGGCGTAGAACGCCAGTGCCGCAGCGCGAAGATAATCGACCGGATCGGAGAGGGGAGACGACAGCACCTCACAGGAATCGAGCCGGACGAGATCCTGTTTGGGTTTTTCGACGTAGCTGGCAGAAACCCAGGTCATCGGCTCCAGCGCGCCGCCAAAACGGCGACGCGATTTGGCCGCTGCCTTCGCAACGCCACGAATCCGGCCATGAGGTCGGGTGAACAGCGACACGATCTGGTCGGCTTCCTGGACGGGCCAGGTGCGGAGAATGACGGCTTCAGCCTGATACGCGTTCACTCAGGACCAGATTACCGGTGAATCCGGTCCCGAGCGCCGCGATTCACTCGCCCCACATAGCCAGCTCATTCCCTCCTGGATCGGCGAAGTGGAAACGTCGTCCTCCGGGAAACAAGAAGATCGGCTTCAGGATCGGTGCTCCGGCCGCGCGAACAGCCGCTTCGGTGGCTTCCAGGTTCGTCGAAAACAGGACCACCAGAGCTCCTGCCCCACGTACCGGCTGGCCGCGCTGGAATCCGCCAGCCACGCCCGCCTGCTCGAAGCTGATGTAGTCCGGGCCCCAGTCCTGAAATTGCCAGCCGAAGACAGAACTGTAGAAAGCTTTCGTCACGTTGAGGTCCGCTGCCGTGAACTCGATGTAATGGATGTGGTGATGGTGCTCGCTCAGATTCATGACGCTCTCCTTGCATCAGGTTGTGGGGAGCGATGCGCGGGAACCGCTGGACAGAGGTGGGCGCACACCGCTTCCGGTGTGCTCGCAACTCCTCCATCCGGGTCCTCCGCGAGCTGGAGGGCACCGAGTAGAGTCCCGAGCCGGGACTCGCGAGGTACAAGGGATTTGTAGCTCGTCAGCGCGCACCGGTCAAGCGCAGGACACGTCTCAGGAGCCGACAAACCGGGCGTAAAAGCTGCGCGCCAGAGCTACGTCCGTCGTTCCCTGCAGGATGGCTCGCCCGTCAGGGAACAGCGTGAGCGTGAAGTCGCCGCGCTGGAAGCGCAGGAGCATCGGGTTCCGGCGGACCTCGCCGTGCGGCCGCAGGCGAGCCTCCATTTCGCCCAGGTCCACAGGCCGGGAATGCTCGTGAATCTGCACCGAGTTCCGGCCGCAAAGAGTGATGTGTGGCCGGCCTTCACCGCGCAGATGCCGGAAGTCCCTGAGGGCGCACACCGCGCAGTCCGGCCGTCGCCGGCCCGTGGCAATTTCAGACCACTCGTTGCTCCACAGATCGCAGGAGAGGAGGCTGCGCCGCATCCGATCCCTCGCGCCGACCATCCATTTCAGGGCCTCGGTGACCTGGATCGAGGCCGCCAGGTTCACGGCGCTGTTCAGGATTCCGGCGGTATCGCAGGTTTCCACCACGCCGCCCGGCGGCTCGGGGAAGATACACGCCAGGCAGGCCGCCTCGCCGGGGACAACGTTCATGGTGGCGGCGTAGGCGCCGACCGCAGCGGCATAAATCCATGGTTTGCCCTGCTCCACGGCATAGTCGTTCAGCAGATACCGGGTCTCAAAATTGTCGGTAGCGTCAAGAACGATCTCCGCCCCGCGCAGCAGCTCATGAATGTTGCCGGGAACCAGGTCCGCCACAAGAGCATGGGTCTCCACCTCGCTGTTGAACGCTGCGATCTTCCGGCGCGCCGCCTCCGCCTTGGGCAGCGCCTCGCGCGCGTCGGCTTCATCAAACAGCACCTGGCGCTGCAAATTGCTCTCTTCGACGAAATCCCGGTCGATCAGGGTCAACGTCCCCAAACCGGCCCGCGCCAGCAGGCCTGCGGCCGCTGCGCCGGTTGCCCCTACCCCCACCACCGCCGCATGCGCCCGACGCAGCCGCTGCTGGCCTTCCGGGCCAATCCCCGCAAAGAGCGCCTGGCGCGAATATCTTTCGGCAACGGCCTGAGACGACTGTGGCATCCGCCAGTAGTATAGAAATTTATTGCATGCGAAAGGGCGAGACCGGTACTCGGCTTGGGGCCTCGCACGCCCTGCCTCGTGGCATCTCACCTTCCCTGGGCACATCCTTTCCATGCAGGATGAGGGCAGTTTGGGTTCGATAGAGTCTTCCGCATCGCGCAAGCATCGGCCACCGCGGAGAACGCTCCCCTTGCCCGTTGCCGCGATAGCCCGGGCTCTGGCGCTGCTGGCGCTGTTGCTCGCCGGCAGCGTGCCCCTGTTTGCGCAGCAGCCGGTGAATCCTGCCCCCCAGACGCCCCATCCGACCTCCCCGGCTCGACGGCGCAGAAGAAGTCCGGCGGTGGCGCCGGGCGCCGTCCTGCCCTCGTACAACGATCTGAACCCGTCACCGGCCGTGACCACGGTGCCGACAGCGGCAACACTGAGCGGGTGGACAGGGCTGATGGTCAAAGAGATTCGATTTGAGGGGGTCACGCGCGCCGCGCTCGATCCGCTGCCCGGGCAACTGGAGCAACAGCCCAACGCTCCCCTCGACCCGGTAAAAATGCGCGAAAGCCTGCGCCGCCTGTACGCCACGGGCCTCTACAACTCGATTGCCGTCGATGCCCGGCGTCAGGGGGACGGCGTCGTGCTCATTTATCGCGGGGTGCCCACGCTCTTCGTGGGCCGGACCTCTGTGACCGGCGTCAAAAACACGCAATTGGCCCTGCAACTCAGCTACTCGACACGGCTCAATCCTGGTACACCCTTCACCCAGCAGAAGGTGACCCGCGCCGCCGGACTCCTCCAGCAAACCCTCCAGGACAACGGCTATTACGAAAGCAAAGTGACGCCGCACACCGCGGTGGACCAGACCAACGCTGAAATGAACGTGGATCTGGACGTGAAGACCGGGCCGCAGGCACGGGTGGGAGCGGTGGCGGTCCAGGGCGACAGCGGACTGACAGCTTCCGCATTTCGAAAGAAGGCAAAGCTGAAGCCTGGCTCGAAAGTGACTCCCGATACCGTGGGCCGCGCCCTGAATAATCTGCGCAAGTATTACCAGAATCAGCAGCGGCTGGAGGCCAGCGTGACGCTTGCCTCGAAGCAGTTTCAGCCCGCGGACCATCGGCTGAATTATGAGTTTCACGACCAGCGGGGACCGATCGTCAGGATCGATGTTGTGGGCGCCCGCCTGAAAAAGGGCCAGATTCGCAGCCTCGTTCCGGTCTACTCCGAGGGCACGCTGGACGAAGACCTGCTGAATGCAGGGAGCCGTCGCATCCGGGACTTCTTCCAGCGGGAGGGCTTTTTCGCCGCGAAGGTGACGCACACGCGGAGCACGCAGAACGGCGTCACCCAAATCACCTACCAGGTCAAGCTGGGCCCCGTCGATCGAATCCAGTCCGTCTCCGTTACCGGAAACCACTATTTCGGGAACTGGTTGATCGAAGAGCGGCTGGGCGTGCAGGCGGCGACATTCTTTCTGCGGCACGGAGTGTACAGCCAGGCGCTGCAGGAGGCTGACGTGGACGCCATCACGTCGCTGTACCAAAGCAATGGTTTCACGCACGTTCAGGTGACGCCGGAGCTTCGCCAAATATCCGTCACAAAGGGCGAACGCAATTTGGCCATGGTTTACAGGATCAAAGAAGGCGTGCAGCAAAAGGTCGGAACCCTGAGCATCCTGGGAGTGACGCCGCAGCAACTGGCCGACATTCGGCCCTCGCTGAACCTGACCACCGGGCAACCGTACTCCGGAACCAGCCTGGTTGCGGATCGCAACATCATCCTCAGCTATTTCCTCGATCGCGGATACGATCACGCCCAGGTGAACCTGCAGCAACGGCCGCAGAAGACGAACAGCAATCTCATCGATGTGACCATCAGCGTCATTCCGGGGGATCAGATATTCGTCCGGAACGTCCTCGTCAGCGGCCTTCATTACACGCGGCCATCGACCGTCAGGCGCGACATCCTTGTGAAACGGGGGCAGCCGCTGGATCAGGCGACGCTGCTGGAAACACAGCGCCGGCTTTACAATCTCACCCTCTTCAATCAGGTCAACACGGCGGTCGAGGATCCGGCCGGCGATGTTCCCCGCAAGAATGTGCTCATCCAGTTCGACGAGGCACGGCGGTGGGATATCGACTACGGCGCTGGATTCCAGGCACAGACGGGAACGCCCAGCACGAATTGCCCCACCCCGACGAGTCTGATCGATCTGGGAATCAATCCCGTCGGTTACGTCTGCAATCCGAACGGCAAGTTCGGCGTGAGCGCTCTGGTGGAACTCGATGTCTCGCGGATCAACCTTTTCGGCCGGGACCAGAGTCTGGGGTTCCGAGGCGAGTACGGCAGCCTGGAGCAGGAGTTTACGACCAACTACAGCGCACCCAACTTCCTGAACCATCCGACTTTGGCGTTTTCCCTCAGCGGCGGCTACATCAATGCCATGAACGTCATCACATTTGCCTCCTCCACCTCGGAAGGAGACCTGCGCCTGACGCAGCGGGCAAATCCGGCCGATACGCTGATTTATCAGATAACCTACCGGCGCGTGGCGGTGGATGCCAACACGATCCAGGTTTCCCCGGCACCCAGTTTCCTGTTTAACCTGCTCACTGAACCGATCCGTGTCGGAGGTCCGGAACTCACGTGGATTCACGACTCGCGGCGACCGGAACCGCTGGACGCTCGGGCGGGTATGTACAACAGCATCCAGATTTTCGCCACGGATAACTACTTCATGAGCTCCCAGTCCAACTTTGCCCACTTCGACTGGACGAACTCCACCTACTACGCACTGGGCAAGCGAAAGGACCTCGTGCTGGCGCGCAATACCCGCTTCGGAATGGAGCGCGCTTTTGGGGAAAACAAGAACGAGTTCATCCCGTTGCCGGAACGGCTGTACGCCGGCGGCCCGGAATCGCTGCGCGGCTTCGCCCTGAACTCGGCTGGCCCGCGCGACGCCGAAACCGGCTTCCCCATCGGAGGCGCAGGGGTGTTCGTGAATCAGACGGAACTCCGCTTTCCTGAGCCGGATCTTCCCTACTTCGGAAGAGCGCTGGGCTTCGTCCTGTTCGAGGACATGGGCAACGTGTTCAATAACTCATCTGAAATCTGGCCGAGCCTGTTGCGTGTGCGGCAGCCGCACACATCTACCTGCACCGCGCCGCAGTATCTGACAGGCGCAGCCCAGTCAGCGGTCTCTCGTTCCTCCAGCACCAACCCAACGGGAACCTGCAGTTTCGACGATTTTTCGCAAACGGTCGGGACGGGACTTCGCTATCACACCCCGATCGGACCGATACGCGTTGACCTGGGCTACAACCTCAATCCTCCCGTGTATCCGGTGATTGTGAACTACGGAGCGAGTTCGACGGAACCTTCCAACGCGTGTGAAAACAGTTCCCTGGCGCCTCCCTGCGTGGGGCGCGCCGGCCACTTCAATTTCTTCTTCAGTATCGGGCAGGCGTTCTGATGAATCGCGGGATGGTGATTTCGACAATTTACGCGGTCCTGGCTGCTGCACCGCTGTCTGCCCGCTCGCAAACCCAGGCTCCCGGTCCGCCGCCCGGCGCCGTGCAACTGGACCACGTGGTCGCCGCGATCGGCAACAATGTCATCCTCGAGAGCGATGTGCGCGAGGAGATGCATTTTTCGGAGCTGGAACCCCTGAGCGTGCTGCCGGGACAGGACACACCGAATCGGGCACTGCGCCGCCTGATCGATCGGACCCTCATTCTGGAACAAATGAAAGTTCAGCGGCAGCCGGTGACGACGCCGCAGGCAGAGGTCGAAAAGGCCATCCACCAGTTGCGGCGGGAAATCCCTGCGTGCGCGCGCTACGATTGTGAGTCTACACAGGGATGGGAGTCGTTCCTGCAGGCGCACGACCTGACGCCGGAACTGGTCCAGGAACGCTGGAGCCAGCGGATCGCCATCCTGCGCTTCATCGACATACGCTTTCGTGCAGGAATTCGCATCTCGAAACAACAGATCGCGGACTATTACCAGAAGACACTGGTTCCTGCGCTCACAAAAGCCCACGAGGCGGCACCGCCCCTCGCCAATGTCTCTCCGCGCATTGAGGAGATCCTGCTGCAGCAGCAGGTGAGCAGCCTGTTTCAGGACTGGCTGGCGAGCCTGCGCGACCAGGGCAATGTGCGGATTGTCGATCCGGCCTATACGGCCGACCTCAGCGCGCAGAGCGGGGATGGTAACGAATGAGTGCCGCAGCGCAACCCGATCCGGCAATGCCGCGCGGCCGCCGCGGCCACATGGCATTGCTGGTCGTGTTCTGGATACTGATCGGCATCGCCGTGCTCGTCGGCGCGCTGGCCTGGTATGCGTCCACGGAGGGCTTTGCGAACCGGGTGCGGCATACCGTGATTGCCAGGCTTGAACAGGACACCGGCGGGCGCGTTGAGCTGAAGTCGTTCACCTGGCAGCTGAGGCATCTCGAATTCACCGCCCGGGACCTGACCATCCACGGGCGCGAAGCTCCCGGCCAGGTTCCGTGGCTGCACATCGACCGGCTCTACGTGCGCCTGCAAATCCTCTCGTTTTTCTCGCCGAAGATCGCGCTCAATGACCTCGATGCCGATCACCCGGTCTTTCACCTCATTGTCTATCCGGATGGATCGACGAACCAGCCGCGTCCCCGTCACCCCAGCCAGAGTTCCGTCAAAAACGAGGTCTTCAATCTCCAGATCGCCCACACGGCCGTCACCAACGGCCTGGCCATTCTCAATGAGACGAAATTCCCGTTTCAGCTGGCTGCCGGAAATGTCGCCGCGCGGGTAAGCTATGTCCCTTCCAGCGATCATTACCTCGGAACCCTCCACGCAGAAGATCTCGTGGCGCAGCGCGGGACCGAAGCGCCCGTTCATTCCATCCTGAACGCGCAACTCGACGTCGGGCGTGGCAGCGCCAGGCTTATCTCGCTGACCCTGGAAAGCGGCCCGCGCAATCACCCGCAGAAAACGGTCTTCCGTTTGAGTGGCGGTCTGACGAACTTCGCCAATCCCCGGTGGGAATTCTTCCTGAAAGGCGCCGTGGACGCGCGCGAGATCCATGCGCTGACCGGCGCGCCAGGACTGACGGCCGGGATCGCGCAGCTCAGTGCCACCGGCCACGGGGCTCGCACCCTGTTCACCGTGGATGGACGGGCTGGAATCACCGGCGGAGCCTACCGCGAAGGTACCGTCGACATCACCGGCGCCAGCGCAACCTCGCACGTTCACGTCACGCAGAATCAAATTGCCCTCACCGGCATCCATGCGCGCATGGCGGCCGGAGGGTCGGTGGATGGCAGTCTGCTGCTGACTGACTGGCTTTCGTCCGTCCCCGCAGCCTCGCAGGGAGTCCGCGCCGCACAGGAAAAGGGTGCCATTCATGCCCAGCTGGCCGGCTTTTCCCTCGATTCCATTCTCGATGCTGTGGCGCCGAAGCGCTTTCGGCGGCTCGGCTTCGCAACGGTAGCGACGGGAACCGCCAATGTGAACTGGACCGGCCCGCCCTCATCGCTCACCGGCACCGTGAACGTCACGCTGAAGCCGCCCGCGACCACCCCGGCGCATGAGGTTCCAGTGAGCGGCCTCGTTCAGGCCACGTACGTGCATCGCGCAGGAACGGTTTTGGTCGGACAATTCCACATCCGGACTCCGGCTTCGGAAATCCGGATGGCGGGCACGCTGGGCGTCTACCCCACGACGCGCCCATCCGAGGTAACTGCAACAGCGACCACCCGCGATTTGGCCGAATTCAACCCAATCCTGACGGCGTTTGGAATCTCCGCGGCAGGAGAGACGAATCCGATTCCCGCGCGCCTTCACGGCGAAGCGAGGTTCCAGGGCAGCGTGACGGGCACTCTCGACTCGCCGGAATTTCGCGGGCACGTGGAGGCGACCGATTTCGAAATCGCCTCCAGCGATCGGTCGCCCTCGATGCAGGCGCTGGGCAACCTCCACTTCGATCGGCTGACTGCAGATGCCGACTATGCCGCGGGAACGCTCGCCATCCACACCGCCACCCTGGTGGAAGGCAAAACGACCATCCACATCGACGGACAGGTGCAGGGAAATCCGAAAAAGCCCACCGAACTCTTTGCCCAATCCTCCGGCGTCCGCGCGGCGCTGCAGGTGCGCAACGCCGATCTGGCGCAGTGGATCGCATTAACCGGCAGGAGCTACCCGGTCTCCGGCACGCTGAACCTCGCCGCGCAGGCGACGGGCACGATCGGCGACCTGCATGGAAACGGCACGATCAGCCTCGCGCACGGTCTGGTGGACGGCGAACCTTACCGGTCACTGACTGCGGATTTGCAGATTCAGGGCCGCGCCCTGGATGCGTCGCATCTGGAGCTTGCCCTCGACGGAGGCCGCATCGCCGGCAGTGCCGGATACGATTTTGCGGCTCGCACAGCGCAGTTCGATCTGCAGGGCAGCGGCTTCGAGCTGGCGCATCTTCGCCGCGTTCAGATGGAGCAGTACCCGATCTCCGGTGCAGTGTCTTTTGCAGTGCGCGGCAGCGGTCCCCTGGAATGGCCCTCGCTCGAAGGCACCGTCCACATCCGCAATCTCAGCCTTGCCCAAACGGCAACCGGTTCAGTAGATGCCGACGCACATTCGCAGAACGGGATGTTGCAACTCCGCGTACGGGCTAACCTGAACACCGCAACACTAACGATGGCCAGCGAGACGCAGCTGGGCGGTGAGTTCCAGACACATGCGCAGCTCGATGTCGCCCGCCTGAACATCGACCCGTTGCTCAAGACGTTCAGTGTATCCGGAATTCGTGGAAGCTCTGAGATCGGCGCCACGATCACCGTCGCAGGGCCCCTGCGCCATCCAAAACAACTCAGCGGCGACGTAAACGTCAGCGAGCTTGCCGTCACGCTCGAGGACGTTCCACTGCACAGCCAGGGCACCCTGCATGCAGCCCTTCAGAACGGGACGCTGCGGCTGGATCCGGTGCGCATTGTCGGCCCGGACACCGATGTCCACGTCCAGGGCTCGCTGGGCTTGTTTTCTTCCCCGCACCCCATCCAAATGAACGCCGGCGGGGCCATCAACATGGCCCTGGCGGAGACCCTCGACACAGACATCGTCGCTTCCGGCCATGTGGACTTTACCGTCGCGGCCCAGGGGTCAACCCAGGCGCCGGACCTGAGCGGCCAGGTGAAGTTCACGAATGTCAATCTTGCCCTGGACGACATTACAAACGGCTTGAGCCGCATGAACGGTACCCTGGTTTTCGATCAGGATCGCCTCGACTTCAAGGATGTGACCGCCTATTCCGGCGGCGGCCTGATCCGCGTCGGCGGATTCGCTACGTATCATCACGGCCTTTACGTCGACTTGAGCGCAACCGCCGACCAGGTGCGCATTCGCTATCCCGAAGGGGTCACATCGACGGCCAATGCCCGCTTCCGCTTCCAGGGAACCCAGGCCAGCATGGTGTTGAGCGGGCACGTCACGCTCACCGGTTTTGCCATCAGCCCCAACGTCGATTTCGCCGCTCTTACCTCGGTTTCCACCAGCGCGTCTCTGCCGCCCGATCCCAACTCGCCGGCCAATCGCGTGCGGCTCGATATCCGCATCACCTCGGCTCCGTCGCTCAATTTCCAGAACTCCTTCGCCCGTCTGGCCGGAAACGTCAACCTGGCAATCCGCGGGACGCTGGCTCAGCCCACGGTGCTGGGGCGCGTCACCATCACTGAGGGTACTGCTACCTTCAACGGCTCAAAGTTCCAGCTGCAGCACGGCGAAATCTACTTCAGCAATCCGGTGCGCATCCAGCCGGTCATCGACCTCACCGTCACAACCCGGGTGGAGGATTACAACATCACCATCGGCCTGCAGGGATCTCCTTCGAATCTGACGACCACGTTCCGCTCCGAACCGCCTCTCTCTGAGCAGGACATTTTCTCCCTCCTCGCGATGGGCCGGACCCAGGAAGAGCAGCAAATCTACCAGAGTGAAGAGCAGCAGGCCGGCGTTAACTCCACCGCGAACGCCCTGCTCGGGGGCGCGCTCAACGCCACCATCAGTAATCGCATTCAGAAACTCTTCGGGGGCGGATCCGTCCGCATCGACCCTACCTTTGTCAGCGGCGTGGGCAACGCGACGGCCCGCATTACCGTGACGGAGCCCGTTTCCAAACAGGCCACTCTTACTTACGCCACGAATGTGAACTCCACCGCCGAGCAGTTAATCCAGGGCGAATGGCACCTGACCCAGGACTTTTCCATCCTCGCCGTCCGCGACGAATCGGGCGTCTTCAGCCTGATTTTCCGGCTGCACCGCCGCTATCGCTAAAAAAATGAATCTCCCTAATCCAGCCTTCCGCCCAGGAAGTTCGGGCTGACGAGCCCAAAAATCTGTAACAAATCGCGCATCCAAACGGCTCGTCCCGGTGTCTGATTAGGTGGAAAGGCTGTTTCCCCAGGCGTCAAACCGGCTGCAATTGCGGCTTTCAGGATCCGCCCAGACAAGAAAACCCCAGGAAACAGCCGGGAGAGTATGCATGAAAACCTTTGCCATGCTTTTGCTTGCTTCTGCCGTAGCTGTGCCGGCCGCCTTTGGCCAAAACCAGCTGCAAAGCGCAGTCCAGAAGCAACTGAAAGGATCGCAGTTCAGGAACGTTCAGGTTTCCGTGGAGGGCAGCGATGTCACCCTGTCCGGGACCGTGAACACGTATGAAGCCAAGTTGCAGGCGGAAAAGAAGGTCCACAAGGTCCACGGAGTTTCGGCCATCAACGACCAGATTCAGGTCGGCGGCCCTGAGATTCCGGACGCGCAACTTCAGGAAAAGCTCATCGAAAAAGTGACCAATGGACTGGTGGGCTATGTTCCGGTGCAGTTTCAGACCATCATGATCGAAGTCCACAATGGGGTGGTCTATGTGGGCGGCCATGCCGCTGGTCCCATCGCCGCGAACGACGCGATGTCCATCATCGACAGCACGCCTGGCGTGAAGGGCGTCGTGAACCGGATGAAGGTCGATCCTGTTTCCCCCATGGATATGCAGCTCCGGGTCGCGGTGTACCGCGCCGTCTACAGCTCGCCTTTCCTGACCAACTACGCGATCAACCCGGCAAAGCCCGTCCGGATTCAGGTTGAGAACGGGCATGTCGTTCTGTATGGCGTAGTCGACAGCCAGGCAGCGAAGGACGCCGTGGGCATTAAGGCCAACAGCGTGCCCGGCGTCTTCAGCGTGCAGAACAATATCGAAGTCCTGAACCAGCAGAACGAAAAACCCACGAAGTAAGCAGCGCTCCGGGCCTGCTTCCCCAGGCGGGCCCAATCTGCCGCTTCAGCCATGGACCTTGTACGCTGGGTTCATGGCTTTTTTGCGCAGTGTCCGCGTCACGCTGGAGATGATCCGGTGGGAGCACTCCATCTTCGCCCTCCCTTTTGCGCTCACCGGAGCCATGCTGGCCGCGCGCGGCTGGCCTTCGTGGTCGAAGATCGTCTGGATTGTCATCTGCATGGTCGCGGCCCGCTCCGCGGCCATGGCCTTCAACCGCTGGGCCGATGCTGACCTGGACGCAGCCAATCCGCGTACGCGTGCCCGCGCCATCCCCGCCGGACTGCTCAGCCGCAGGTTCGCCGCGGGCTTCACCCTGGTGATGTCCGCCGTTTTCTTCCTCGCAGCCGCGGAGCTGAATCGTCTGGCGCTGCTGCTTTCGCCCCTCGTACTCGCCATCCTCTTCCTCTACTCATTCACCAAGCGCTTCACCCGCTGGTCGCATCTCTTTCTCGGTCTGGCGCTGGGCCTTGCGCCTTCCGGCGCGTGGATTGCCATCCGTGGATCGCTCGATCCCCGCATTCTGGTTCTCACCGCCGCCGTTCTCTTTTGGGTCTCCGGATTCGATGTTCTCTACGCGTGTCAGGATGAGGCACACGACCGCTCCTGCGGTCTGCTGAGCGTTCCCGCCACGCTGGGCACGAGAACCGCCTTCCTGATCGCCCGAACCATGCACCTGGCGATGCTGGCGCTCCTCGTGTGGCTGGTCGCGCTCTTCCACCTGGGGCCGGTGGCCCTTGCCGGCGTCGTGGCGGTGGCTTTGCTGCTGCTGTGGGAGCATTTGCTGGTATCGCCCCGCGACCTCAGCCGCCTGAATGCCGCATTCTTCACGATGAACGGCGTGATCTCCGTGATCTTTTTTCTCTTTGTCGCTACGGATCTGCTGCTGCGACGGCCCTGAGCCTCAGCGGACCGTGCGCCGCTCAATGCGCTTTTCGTAGCCGCAGCCGTGCACGATGCGCTGAACATAGATCCCGGGCGTGACAATGTGATCGGGATCGATGGTTCCGGGTTGAACCAGTTCCTCGACCTCGGCAATGGTGACGCGCGCCGCCGTGGCCATCATGGGATTGAAATTCCGGGCGGTCTTCCGGTAGACGAGGTTCCCGGCCGTGTCGCCCCTCCACGCCTTCACCAGCGCATAATCCGCGCGCAGCCAGCGCTCCAGCAGATATATCTTGCCGTCGAACTCGCGCGTCTCCTTGCCCTCGGCGACGATGGTTCCCACGCCGGCCGGCGTATAGAACGCGGGAATGCCCGCGCCGCCTGCGCGGATTCGCTCCGCCATTGTGCCCTGCGGGGTCAGGCGCAGATCGAGTTCGCCTTTGAGGACCTTCTCTTCGAGCAGCTTGTTTTCGCCGACGTAGCTTCCGGTATGAGAGACAATCATCTGGTTCTCCAGCATCAGGCCCATCCCGCAGCCGTCGACCCCCATGTTGTTGCTGATGGTGTGCAGGCCGGTGAGGCCCCGCCGCGCGTGTTCCGCGACCAGCGCGGCAATCAGGTTCTCCGGAATGCCGCACAGGCCAAATCCCCCAATCATGAGCGTAGCGCCCGATGGGATATCCGCGACCGCCGCTTCGGCGCTCTCAAAGACCTTGTCCACTCCATACCCTCCGCGCAGAGCAGAATATCCGGGATGAGAGAGACTTCGCCAGCCTGCGGCTCGGTATCATCTCACCAGCCATGAGCACTACGCCGGACCACAGCAGTCTGCTGCGCGAGACGCTGATCTTCGACTGGCCGAAGTGGAATCCGGGCGTCGCCTGGCGTGGCATACCCGCCGTGGCCGCCGTGTTGGCTTCTGGAATCGCCCTTGGATATCCGGGCGCGGGCCTGATCGCCGCTGCCGGCGCCTTCACCGCGGGTCTCGGCTCCCTGCAGAGGATTCGTGGCTCCTGTCTCATCCCCATGCTCCTGGCGGCCGTGGGCATGGCCTTCTCCACGTTTGTGGGGATGGTCCTCGGCCATCAGAGTGTCGCCTTCGTCTTCGTTGCCGCACTTTGGGCCGCCGTCTATGCCCTGCTGACCGCGATCAAAGGAGGCACCAGCTGGGTCGGCCTCCAGTGCTGCGTTTTCCTGCTGGTGGCCGGCGCCTTCCACACCACCCCGCGGGGCTCGCTGGAACGCTGCGGCCTCGTCCTGGCCGGAGGCCTCTTCCAGACGCTGGTTGCCGTGTTCCTGCTGCACGGTCCGTGGAAGCAATGGTGTCCGCAGGAACCCTCCCTCGACGAATCCGGCGCGGCTCTCCGGCTCAACAGCCTGCGGCATTGTGCTTCCCTGCGCACTCCCGTTTGCCGCTATAGCCTGCGCATGGCGCTGGTGGTCATGGCGGCAACGGAGATCTTCCGGCACACGAATTTCATCAGCGGCTACTGGATTCCGATGACGACCTTGCTCGTCGTCCGCCCGGACTTCTTCCAGACCCTCACCCGCGGTGTTCTGCGCGTGGCCGGAACCCTCCTCGGCGCCGGACTTGCGGGCCTGATCGTCCATTGGGTTCATCCCTCCCCAACCCTGCTCGCGGCGCTGGTCGTCTTCTTCGCCTGGTGGGCGTACAGCCTCCTGAACGTGAACTATGCCCTGTTCACCCTGAATCTCACGGCCTACATTGTGTTTTTGCTGTCGCTCGCCGGGCTGCCGCCGGCCGCGGTCATCCATCGCCGAGCTCTGTTCACGCTGCTCGGCGGAGCGATCGCTCTTCTCGCTTATATCGACGTCTTCCGCCGGACTCGCACGCGCATCCGCGCCGTCCGCGAAACCATCGCCGGCACCCCGACCTCAAAAGCAACGGGGCCGACGCAATCAATCCGTAGATCCGGCCCCGTTGTCCGAGGAGGTACTACTGCATGGAAAGCCCGCCGGGACTTCCCACGCCTTGTTCTGACCCGGCCTCTCTGCCAAAGTTGCGGGCCGCCCCCATCAGTAACGCCCCCCTCGCCCAGGCGTTTCATCTTCGGCAGGCACATGCACTAGACTGAGCCTGAGGACTCCACCATGCTCGTCGTCATGAAGGCGCAGGCCACACGCGAAGAAGTGCAGGCCGTCTGCGACCAAATTGAGGCCATGGGCTACCGCGCGCATCCTCTTCCCGGTGCGCAGCGGACGGCCATCGGCATTACCGGCAACCAGGGCGAGATTGAACGCGGCAACCTTGAGGAGATGTCCGGCGTCGCCGAAGTCATTCGCGTCTCCAAGCCCTACAAGCTTGTCAGCCGCGACGTAAAGGAAGACGACACGATCCTCCGCTTCCCGGGAACCAACGCCACCATCGGCGGCAAGAATCTCGCCATGATCGCAGGGCCCTGCTCCATCGAATCGCGCGAGCAGGCGTTTGCCATCGCCGAACACGTCGCCCACGCCGGAGCCCAGTTTTTCCGCGGTGGCGCCTACAAACCCCGCACGTCGCCGTATGCCTTTCAGGGACTCGGCGAGGAAGCCCTGAAAATCATGGCGGAGATTCGCGACCGTTTTGGCCTCCGCATCGTCACCGAAGCCATCGACCATGAAGCCCTGGAGCTGGTGGCCGAATACGCCGACGTGATTCAGATCGGCGCCCGCAACATGCAGAACTACTCGCTGCTGAAAGCCGCGGGGCGCAAGCGCAAGCCCGTCCTGCTGAAACGTGGCCTCGCCGCCACTCTCGACGAGTTCCTGATGGCCGCCGAATACATCATGAGCGAGGGCAATTACGAGGTGGTCCTCTGCGAGCGCGGCGTGCGCACCTTTGCCGACCACACCCGCAACACGCTCGACCTTTCTATAGTTCCCGCCGTGCAGCGGCTGAGCCACCTGCCCATCATCGTCGATCCCAGCCACGGGACCGGGAAACGCAACAAAGTGCTGCCGCTGGCGCGTGCCGCCGTCGCTGTCGGCGCCGACGGCCTCATTATCGAGGTGCACCATCAGCCGGATAAGGCGCTGTCTGACGGCATTCAGTCCATCCTGCCCGAGCAATTTACGCAACTCATGGACGAGTGCTCGCAGATCGCCGCCGTCCTGCACCGCGCCGTGCCGCGCGGCGTGCAAGTGGAGGCCGGCGCCGCCGCTGCCGCGCGCTAATGGACCGCGGACCGTCTTTTGTCCACCTCCAGGCACGCGTATTCTGATCCGGATGATTTCCAGCCCGCAGCAAGCAGGTTCCTCTCGCCGGCAAAGAGGCAGAAAGCGTCTGGTCGTTGGCCTCTTCGCGTGCGCAACTCTGCTGCTGGCTGGCTGCCGGCAACGCGGCTTTCCACATTACCCCTCCAACTTTCGCGAGTATGCCTGGGTCACGGACGGCGGAAGCAATTCCGTGACGGTCCTCGACCTGGTCAATATGGTCTCGGCCAAAACCATTCCCGTGGGCGCTGATCCGGTCGCCGTCGCCGTCAATCCGAAAAAGAATGAAGTCTACGTCGCGAACGCTGGCAGCGGCACCATCAGCGTCATCGATGCCGCCACGAATCGCGTGACGGCGACCATCAGCGTCCATCGCGAACCGGTCTCGATCGACGTCAACGCGGAGGGTACACGCGCCTACGTGGCGAATTCTGGCTCAAACAATGTTTCCGTGATCGATCTCCGGGCGCGCCAGCAGATTGCCACCGTTGGGGTCGGCGAATCTCCCGCCATCGCCCGCATCTCCCCGGACGGCAATACGCTGGTGGTCACGAACCGCGGCGCAAGCAGCGTCAGCATCGTCGATGCGCGCAGCCTCACCGTCCGCGCCGTCTTTACCGGGTGTTCGCAGGCTTCCGACGCTGTCATCCTGCCCGACTCGTCGAAGGCTTTCGTCGCCTGTTCCGGCAGCCATCAGGTGATGACGATTGGCCTGGCTCGCCCAAAAAGCGAGTTGCCCGAGGAGCATACCGACCATCTGCTGGATTTCCTCGATGTCGGCCCTCAGCCCATCCACCTCGCTCTGAAGCCGGATGGCGGAGAGATCTTCGTCTCCAATTTCGGCAGCGACACCATTTCCGAGATTGCAACCAGCAACAACGAGGTGGGCTGGAGCTACATGATCGGGGAGCACCCCTGGGGCGGCGCGGTCAGCGCGGATAACTCCACGTTGTGGGTGAGCAATTCAGGGGACAACACCATCGCCGCCTACTCCATTGATGACGGACAGCGGGTGAACACCGTACAGGTCGGCGACGGGCCCGGGCCTCTCGCCCTCTCGAGCGATGGATTTCTGCTCCTGGCCGTGGACACCCTCTCCGGCGACGTTTCCGTGCTGCGGACGCTGAGCTATACCCCCAAAGGCCAGCCTGTCACCGGTTCTCTGTTTACCGTGCTCGCCGCCGGCAGGAGTCCCAACGCAATTGCGGTGAAGGGCTTTCGAGTGCCCTGAGGGGACCGCCTCCATCTGGGTCAGCGTTGCAGAGAAAGTTTGGCGCGATTATTCCGCCAGGCGATCCTCAGCCCTTCGCGGTCCAGGATCTTGCGCGACTGCAGCCGCGCATGGTTTGCCCAGGGGCCCACCGGATCCAGCCTGACGTACGCATTCCAGTGCCGCAGAGCCCTGCGCCTTTCGCCGGAACGCTCGAAAGCCAGCGCGAGGTTGTAATGCGCATCCGCGTAGCCCGGCGCCAGCCGGATCGCCGCGCGGTACGCCTCAATCGCCTCCGGTAGCCGCTGCAGCTCATCCAGCGCATTGCCAAGGTCGAAATATGCCAGCGCGTAATCGGGATTCGCCACTGTAGCCCGCCGATAGAGCTGCTCTGCGCGATGAAACTGGCGCTGGTTGTAAGCAATCGTTCCCAGATTGATGGCCGCCGGCGCGTGCTCCCCCAGCCCCAGCGTCTGCTCGTACAGCGCGGCTGCCTCCGTGAGTTCGCCCTGTTCCTCGCAGCGCACGCCTTCCAGAAAAAGCGCTTCCATCCGATTCTGCCGCTGGCCCGCTGACGCGGCATCGTCCCGCAGCGCGGCCAGCCGCGGACCGCCCGCCTCAAAATCAAACTCGAATTGCCGCGCAATCGGGTCCATCGCCGCTCCGGAATGCCGGAAGACCATCCTCGGCCCGCGCGTCGTTACGCCTGCTTCCAGCAGCGGATTGGCCATGCCGGAGACTGCCCGCATCGCACACAAGCTGGCGCGAATGCTCGCGGCGGAGATGCGCACCGCCCGCAGGTCGCGAAGTTTTCTCAGTTGAACCAGATCCTCGAAGCCGTAATCGGAGCCGACGGCAACGAGCCCTGCTCTCTCCCACGCGGCCAGTTGCCGGGAAGAGATGGAAAGAATCCGAAGAACATCCTGACGGCTATATCGGTTCACTCGGCGGAGCAAGGCTCCTTAGTATTTGAACCGATTATCCCTGGAGAGCGGGTTCGGGGCAAGCGCGGGAATGAAAAATTCAGTGGATAAGACGGTACAAAACAAGGTTCGTGTTTCCGGCGACAACGGCACTCAGACCGTCCCTGCGGACAAGCAGTTGTACACGCCGGGCTAATTTCCACCGCTCGTTTCCGGAGCCGGCGTCGTCGCTGCCGGAGCTGCGGGCCGGACCAGCAGCGCTGTGCGCGGGAATGTGAACGTCCCACCGGCGTCGTCGATTACGTTGATTTGGCAGATATAGGTCCCCGGCTTCAGGCTGTCCAGCGGCAGATCGAACTGGAAGGCAACAGCGTTTCGGTCCGGCACGTTGATCTGCGTCGCCTGGACCACCGGCGTCTCAAACACCTTCGCCGAACCACGCAGGAACTCGATGCTGGTCATCACCCGTACTGCCGCGGCTTCCGGCTTCACGTCCTTGCCGGATTTCTCCGCAGCAGCCTTCACGGCCGTCGCGTGCGCGGGATCGTACACCTCGTACAGCAGGTACAAATGCTGGTTCGTCCGGAAAACATGCGGCAGATTCGGCACCAGTTCCTGCCCATTGCGCACCAGCGGACTGTCCTGCTGCTTCCGCGCGGGCGCCAACTGGCTGGCCAGCACCACCGAACTCATCTTGAGAGGCACCTTGTGCAGGTCTGGAACGAAAAGATCCGTCTCGAAGGAGCCCATCCGTCCCGTCTCATTTTCCCGAACCACAAACTTCACATGATATTTTCCGGTCGGCAGGCTGAACCCCGTCGTGTACTGCACGTTCTTCTGGCGCACCTGCTCGGACTCATTCACGGCCAGTTTCACCGTGTCGCGCACGTCACCGATGTCACGGCCGTTCATGTCGCGCACCTGGCCGATGATGTCCAGCGTGGCCTTGTCGCGGTCGCCACCCTTCACAAACGGAATCTCCGAGCCTGGCACCACCAGCGAAATCGGCACGAAGAAGCGCCCCGGCGCCTGGCGGAAATAAAGCGCTTCCAGATACACCGGGAGGTCCGTCGCCGGCAGCGGGCTGGCCAGCTCGTCTTCCAGTTGCTGTTCGCGCTCATCCTTCGTCGCGTGCCTGTAATCTGCGGGCGCATAATAGCCGCGCCGGTACTCGAGCTTCAAATCTTTGCGATCCACTTTGATCGAGATCCGCCGATAGCGCCCGTCCCGTCGCGGGTCGGTCGAATGATAGCCGATCACGTAGTACGCCGACGTGTCTTTCTGCATCTGCGCGAACGCCGGCGAAAAATCGTTGGAGTCGAAGAACGCCTTGCCCCCGGTATCCGACGAGAGCGTCGCCATGACTTCCTGTGTATTGAAATTAGCGTCCAGATTGTTCTGCGTGGCCGCTCCGTTGTAGGCGTTCGCTCCGCGCAGGCTGCCGGTGGTCGCGTCCCCCAGCGGTGAAATTGCCTCAAGACCGCGCGCATCCACGCTGTAGACCGACAGATTGGCGCGCACCGCCGCGTTGATGGCCGCATTCAGCGACGCCTGGTTCTCGATACCGTCGCGCTGGATGCCTCCGGAAAAATAAAGCAGCGACTTCTTCTCGTTCAGATACGTCAGCGACTTCGCAATGTCCTCGATGGCAAACAACTCCCGGTCGGTATTGATGTCGTTGTACTCTTCTTCGTCCGGCGTAAACGACGTGGCATCCTCCACCTGATTCGTCGTACTCGTCGCCCCTGGCGCAAATCCCTGCTCTTCCGTCCCCGAGTAGCTGTCCACCGCGCGCAGCAGCAATTGCTTGTTCGCCGTGAAATCCTGGTCCAGCGACAAAGTCGTGTTCAGCGAGACCATGGCCACAAGATCCGCGGGCCGCATCTGCTTGTCGATATAGTTCCGCGCTGCCTCCTGGGCCCGCTCCACGTCTTCCGGCTGCATCGACGTGAGATCGAAGAACATCACCACCAGCCGGTGGTCGTGCAGTTCCTGCTGCGTAGCGACACCCGTCCGCGCCCCGAAGATCCCGTTCGGCGCGCTGGCATTGATGGTCGCCTCATCCAGCGGCGCCGCCTCGTCCACGTTTTCGTAATCGAAGCTGATGATGTGTTGCGGCTTGCCGTCTTCCGTGATGCTGAAGTCCTTCGCCGTCAGCCCCTGCACCAGCTGGCCGGTTCGCTTGTCGCGCACCACGACGTTCGTGAGCACGATTTCGCTGTTCACCTTGAAGGTGATCGTCGAATTGTTCTGCTGCGGCTGTTGCGCCCGCGCAAGGGGCATCGCCAACGCCAGCCCCAATACCATTCCGGAGATGCGGATCTTCATATCATCCCCTCAGAACCGAAACCGCCCGACGAAGCTGAACTGGCGCATCGGCTCGGTTGCCGTAACCTGATCGTAAGACGCGTCTCCGAGCGTGGAGTCCACACCCCCCGTGTGGGAGTACTGGACCGTGTTGAAGACATTGTCGGCTGTGGCTCGCAACTCGAGGGTTTTGAAATCCCCAAAGCGAATGCTCTTCGATGCGGACATGTCCACCGAAACAATTCCCGGCCCAGGAATGCTCAGCCGCGATGCCGTCCCGTACAAACCCGCAGGCGTCACAAAGGCGGCCTTGTTGAACCAATTCTCAAGGTGACCGCCGCCGGCTGTGAGCGACGCGCCCGGCGCGCGGTCAGGCCGCAGCGAGTTCGTCGTTCCGGTGGTTACGCCCAGACTGGTCGACTCATAGTGCGGCGTCAGCGGATTGCCGCTGGCGAACTGGTACGTCCCCGAAAAATTCATATTCGCCAGCGCGTGTCCCAGCCAGTCCGCTGTCAGCAGATGCGTCTGCGGCCCGAACGGAAGCTCGTAGAGGAAACTCCCCTGCAGGTTATGCCGCACGTCGAAGCTGGAGTTCGACTCCTCGGCGCGCAGATCCTGCCAGTTCTGCGCCAAACACGTACCGCCGCAAGTGGTGCCGCCGTTGCCGCCCACCGAGCTGGCATCGTCGATCGCATGCGAATAGGTATACGTCGCCTGCAGCGAAATCCCGCCGCTGAGCCGCTTGCGCGCGCTTACCGCCAGCGCGTTGTAGTTCGAGAATGCGCCGGAGTTTTCGTAATCGTAGGGAACAATCAGCGCAGGATTCGCTGCCGCCGTCGGCTGGGTCGTCGTCAACACGCCGCCGGCTGTCTCCGGATACCGGCCTGGCGCATCCACCACGTCCAGCCGCGAACCCTTCGTTCCGCTGTAGCCAGCGTTCAGGACGATCTCCCAGGGAATCGTCCGTTGCAGATTCACATTCCACACCTGCACGTACGGCAGCCGATAATTCTTGTTCACCGCCCAGGTCCCGATTTGCTGGCTCTCCGGCACCGGGAACCCATTCGCCAGGCAAAACGACGAGCAGTTGATCACCGCCGCCTCGTCGGCTGCGGTGTAGACCGTGTTGTCCTGCACGTTGGCAAAAGGCGGCGCAAAGGCATAATCCTGCACGAAATTCACGTACTGCCCCACCGTGTAGTTGATGCCATAACCCGCGCGCAGAACCGTGTCGCGCATGGGATGAAGCGCAATGCCCAGGCGCGGCTCGAAATTGTTCTTTTCCGGATACACGAGGTCGTGCGGGAACTTACCTGTGAAAGGACCCACTCCGTTGGGAGTCACGATTGCTGCCTGCGAGAAGTCGCTGCTCACATCCAGGGTGGCCAGCCGATCCTGTTCTTCCGAATACGGCGAGAAGTACTCGTAACGAATTCCGTACAGAATCGTCAGGTTCCTGCCTGCCCGCCAGTCATCCTGCGCATACCAGTCGATCGCGTTCTGCCGCAGGTGCGCTTCCACATTGGCCGCCTGAATCGTCGTCTCCTGCGGCAGGCCCAGCAGCAGATCCGCGAGGGAGGATCCGGTGGTCGACAGCCCCGACTCGCCGCTGGACCCCAGTCCGCTCGTCTCGCACGAGCCCGGCGCTTCTGTGAAGCATCCGGTAAACGCAAAGGTCCCCGTCGAGTTCGTCCCACCGATCTGATCCTGATAGACGCGCCGGAAATCCGCGCCGAGGCGCAGATTGTGTTTGCCGTGCATCCACATGCTCATCTCGCCAACCGAAACCGTCTCCTCCAGTTCGAACCGCGGCTGCGCTTCATTCAGCCCCGTGAACTGGTCCAGCGTGATATTCGGCAGTCCCCAAAGCTGGGGCGAGTTCGGTAAGCCGCTGAGGTGGAGCACCGCCGAGGATACATCCTGGACATTGCTGAACTGGTTGCTGACCTGGCTGTGGGTCTGGTTCCAGCCCAGATTCAAGTTGTTCGTCAGCCGCCCCTTGCCAAGGGAATAGCCCACCTGCAACGAGTTCTGCCGTGTCTGGCTCGTGCCGCCCAGAGCGGAGAAGACGTTCAGGTTGTCGGCTGAGGAATTCTGGTAGTTGTAGTTTGCGTGGATGCTCTGCGTGATGCCCTTTCCGCCCAGGCCAAGGAATTGCTGGGCCATCCGCAGGAACGGGTTCGCCCCTCCTGAACTCCCGAAGGTGTGCATGAAGCGAATGCCGATATTGGTGGTGTTCGTCGAAGCACTGGCCAGACGCTGGTAGTTCTGGATGGTCCCAGGCAGGTTCGGGTCCGGCTGAGGCACATAATTCAGCAAAGCCTGCGCCTGGGAGGCAATGCAGCTTGCGGGAATCGTGTTGTCGATAAACGGCTGGCCCGGCGTATTGCCGCCCGCCGTACACGACGATCCCGAGGGATCGTAGATTGTGATCGGCGTGCCACGCTGTGTGGTCAGCGCGGAAAAATCCCCGCCGCGCTCCGCCAGCGTCGGCACCGTCGCGTACTGATCGAACGGCTGCGACGACCGCGTGAGAAACATCGTGAGAAATAGAATGTCGTTGGTGTCGTGCGTCAGCAGTTTCGGAATGTACGGCGGCGCAAACAGCGTGGCGCCGAAGCGATTCGTAGCGTAAGCAGGCTCCTGAATCTGCTGCCCGCGCAGGGCGAAATCATCGGCATTCAGGGCGCCATTGCCTCCCGTCCAGAAGAGCGCACCGTGCGGCTGGTTCGGCTTAAAGTTGCGGAAGTTGCCGTGGAAACGGAATCCGCCCCCACCGCCGCCGCCTCCGCGAAACCCGCCGCCCCCTGGGCCGCCTCGCATCACCATTGGGCCGCCGCCGCTCACTGACTGGTTCAGCTGTGCCTCTTCCCGCATCTGGCTGAAGTCGACGCCGGCGAAGGGATTGGTGACGCCGTTCTCGCCGGTCACCGCTACCGATTCACCCGAGGAGAAATCCGAATTTCCCGCCAGCGACGGCAGCTCCGCTCCGCTTTCTCCTCCGCTGCCCCCCGCCTGGATCAAATCCGCCGCCGACCCCAGCAAATTCAGGCTCTGCGCTCCCGATCCGCCCAAAAGCTGCGCGGCGCCTCCTGAGCGGGCCTGCTCTTCCTGCGCTCGTGAAGCCAGCTGCAGCAGGAAATCCACCGTCGGCGCCGGCACGCCCCCATGCAGTACTGCTTCCTTCGTCGCCGGAGCGAACGCCGTCAACTGGGTGCGAAGAACATAGCGCCCATTCTGCGGAATCACCAGCGTAAAGCTCCCCGTGATATCCGTCGTGGTGCTGTATTTGTCTCCGGTCAACGAGTTTTCCGCGGTCACGCTCACTCCAGGCAGCGGGACTTTCCCCGCCAGCACCGTGCCGTGAATCGTCCCACCAGCCTGCGATGGCCCTGTCGCAGTCCCCGGCGTCGAGGCCGGCGTCGGCCGCGGCGCCGTTTGCGCCTGGACCAGCGGCCCTGCCAGCAACAGGGAGACAAAAAGAGCGGGGAATCGCATGGGCCGCATCATCGTCGTTAATTCTGCGGGTTTGGGTTCGCCTCGGACTGTGGAGGAGGCGGATTGCCGGCCGCGGGCTGCTGACCGTTGAATCTCCGGCCCCCGGACGGCCTCGGTCCCATCACCCCAACTGTGGTGGCCACAAAGCTGCCGTTCTTCAGCGCCCCGCGCGCCATGATGTGATCGCCGACCTTGATATCCGGAAACGCGATATCTTCCTCGCCATCCGGGCCCCGCTTGCGGAACTCCGTGTTTTCATCCACCGTCACTGTCTGCGTTACTTTATCCGGCCGCTCCACCGTCAGCGTCAGTCCCTGTTTGGCAGTTACCTCGCCCGCGGTCCATGTCTTGCCGAAATCGGCGCGCATCTGTTCCATTCGTGCGGCCTGCTGCGCGTCCAGCACGACCACAAACATCGCCCCGACCGTTCTGGCCTGCTCGTCCAGATTGCCGACTGCCACGATCACATCGCCCGGATGAATGTCCGACAGCTTCGCTTCCTCACGATCCTTGCGGATATGCGTGTTCGGACCGGTCTCGACTTTGTAAGTCTGGCCCTGCTCATCCCTGATGGTGATCACGGTGCCGGAAATCGCCGTCACGGTTCCGTGGGCGTTGTTCGCCCCCATCATGAACATGCCGCCCCCGCCGCCCCGGCGCTCCTGCCCCTGCTGTTGGCCCGCGCCATCCTGCGCGGTCAGCCGCGGGACGGGAACAAGGAAAATGCCAAGGCAAAGCGCCAGGCCAACCTTACAGGAACTGATGGATCGCATCGTATCTGCCTTCCGGCGGGGAAATTCAACTTGCTTGAGTTTAGCTGCTTCAAGCCCGCTCGAATAGACGCGCCGCCTGAAGGGAAAGACGCGTATTCCGGCGCCAGCCCGGACACGCGATTTCGTCCCGGCTGCAATAATGAACCTTCCCTCCGGTTCACCGCATCTTGATCCGTATTCGGCCCGAGAGTGCTACCTTGTCAGTCAGGAACTGCCCCGCACCGACGCTCTCCTGGCAGAAAGACCGCATCTGAGGAGGGAATGGTGAGTGTAGGTACTCCGTCGATCATTGCTGAGACTTACTGCCGCGTGCGGCGGCAAAGCCTCGAGTTGTGCGAGCCGCTGACCCCCGAAGACATGATGGTCCAGTCCTGCGCGGACGCCAGTCCCGCCAAGTGGCATCTGGCGCACACCACCTGGTTCTTTGAAACCTTCGTCCTTCGCGAGTTCGCCCGCGGCTACAAGCCTTTCCACCCCGATTTCGTCTGGCTCTTCAACTCCTACTACAATGGCGTCTCCGCGCAGCCGGAGAAGAAGCTGCGCTCCTCGTTTTCGCGCCCCACCGCCGACGAGATCCTGTCGTATCGCGAATACGTTGACAGTGCCATGGACGATCGGCTCCCGGCCGCGGCCGGAGAAGCCGAAGAACGCGTTGTCCTCGGTCTGAATCATGAACAGCAGCACCAGGAGCTGCTGCTCACCGATATCAAGCACGCCTTTTGGTCAAACCCCCTGCACCCGGCCTACTCACACGGCCCGATCGACATGCCGGATCTGAAGCGCGCGCCGCTGCCGGCAACCTGGATCGACCTTCCCGGCGGCCTCACGGAGATCGGCTCTGCCGGACCCACATTTTGCTTCGATAACGAGACGCCCCGTCATCGAGTCTTCCTCGAGCCCTGTCGCCTGGCCTCCCGTCCCGTCACCTGCGGCGAATATCTGCAGTTCATCCAGGACGGCGGCTACTCGCGGCCGGAACTGTGGCTCTCCGAAGGCTGGCTCGTGGCGCAGAACGGGCGCTGGGAGGCTCCCCTGTACTGGCAGCGCAATCCCGACGGCGGTGGGTGGCAGGTCTTTACGCTGCGGGGTCTGATTTCCCTCGCCGATCTCCTGGCCACGCCGGTATGCCATATCAGTTACTTCGAGGCCGATGCCTATGCCCGCTGGGCGGGCGCCTGCCTGCCAACAGAAGCCGAATGGGAAGCCGCAGCGGCGCCACTTTCTGTAGCCGGAAACCTGCTCGATAACAATTCCCTGCACCCGCTTCCCGCCCAGGACGCATCTCAGTTGCAGCAAGTTTTCGGCGACGTCTGGGAGTGGACCTCCAGTGCTTATCTGCCATACCCCGGTTTTCAGCCGCTCCCCGGCGCTCTCGGCGAATACAACGGCAAGTTCATGTGCAACCAGATGGTGCTGCGCGGCGGTTCGGTCGCCACTCCGGCCTCTCACCTCCGCGCCAGCTACCGCAACTTTTTCCAGCCCGCGACCCGGTGGCAGTTCTCCGGCGTTCGTCTGGCGACCCACTGATCGTTCTGGCGGAGGCGCCAGCCACGCATGACCGCTGTTTCTCCTTTACCGTATCTTCCTGCGGCTGCCGCGACCCCACTGGGTGCGGAAGTCGCTCGCGGACTCATCGCCCGGCCCAAGCGCCTTTCTCCGTGGCTCTTCTATGACGAGCGCGGCTCAGCCCTCTTTGAGTCCATCACCAACCTGCCGGAGTATTACCTCACTCGCATCGAGCGCGACATCTTCGCCGAGCATGGCGACGCGATCCTTGCCGCGGCGGGCGACGCCGGAGCAACGATCATCGAGCTGGGAGCAGGAACCGCGTCCAAGACCGACCTCCTGCTCGCGGCCGCCGTGCGCCGCCACGGCCCGGTCACGTACTACCCCATGGACATCGCGCCATCCGCCCTCGAGCAGGCCGGCGACCGCATCGCCCGGGAGCTGCCGCTCGTGTCCGTCCGTCCCATTTTGCGCGATTACACGCGCAACCTGGGCGAGCTGCCAGGATCCCGCCGCCTCGTCCTCTACATCGGATCGAGCATCGGCAACTTCGAGCCCGCACGCGCGGCGGCTCTGCTGCGCAGGTTGCGTAGCCAGCTCGCGCCCGGTGAATGGCTGCTGCTGGGCGTCGATCACGTCAAGGACCGCACCACGATGCTGCGCGCCTACAACGACGGCGCCGGCGTCACGGCGGAGTTCAACCGCAATGTGCTCGCCCGCATCAACGCGGAGCTGGGCGCTAATTTCCGCCCTCGTCTCTTCCGCCATCGCGCTCTGTGGAACGATCGCGAATCGCGCATGGAGATGCACCTCGAAAGCCTCGTCGCCCAGGAAATTTCCATTGCCGCGCTGGATCTGACTGTGCGCTTCCGCCGCGGCGAAAGTATCCACACGGAAAACAGCTACAAGTTCACGCCCGATGCCGTGAAGGAACTGCTCGCTCGCGGCGGGTATGCCGCGCGGCACAACTGGACCGACGCCCGCGGCTGGTTCGGGGTCTATCTGGCTGAAGCTGTTTGATGGAAAAAGGGAGTCGCGCCGCTAATCCGCGACCGACTCCTGAATCATCCGCGGCTCCCACTCAGCCGCGGCATCCACGAACGCCTGGAACAGGCATTGCGCCGAGCGGCATTCCTCGACTTCGCGCTCCGGATGCCACTGCACGCCGATCAGGAAATGATCGCCGTGTCCCTCCGCTGCTTCGACGACGCCGTCCTCCGGCGACCACGCGGCGCGTATCAGTCCATCGCCCAGCTGGCCCACCGCCTGATGATGGCTGCTGTTCACGGTCAGGACGGTCTTGCCGGCGAGTCCGAGCAGGCGCCGCAGCCGCGATTTCGCATCGATCTCGATCACGTGCGCGTCCTTCACCGCGCTGCCGGCGCGATGGTTCACGCTCGTCTTCAGGTGCTGCAACAGCGTCCCGCCATGCCACACGTTCAGCGCCTGAAATCCATAACAGATGCCGAGCAGCGGCTTGTGCAGATTCGAAGCGTCCTGCAGCAGCAGCTCGTCCACCGCTTCGCGCGCGGAATCGGCGGCCTTGCATTCCTCGTCGGCTTCCTCGCCGTACTTCTGCGGATTCACATCCGCGGGGCTGCCCGGCAGCAGCACTCCCTCGCAGGACGCAACCAGCCTGGCTACGCCAGCAGGCGATTCGCTCAGAGGCACTTTCACAGGAACGCCTCCCGCCCACTCCACCGCGCGCGCGTACTGCGGCCAGACGCGATCGCTGTATTCGCGGTCAACAGAATTCGGATCGGGAATCGCGATGCGCGGCGCCTTCATCGTCTCTCCACATCTTCAGAATGATCCATGGCAAGCTCCCGTGCAATGCCGGCGTTGCCATTCCGTGCTGCCATCTCACCCGGCGCCTGCTCATCGCCATCCGCCGGACTCAGAGTGGTCGACTTGCCTGCCTCATCGGTGAACTGGGGCCTTTCGAGCCAGGAGTGCTCATAATATAACTCCGCGATCCTCTCCTCGAGCAAGCCCGTCAGTTCCTCTACCTGTTTCATTGTCATCCCGCGCGTTTCGATCGGCTCGCCCACCGCCAGCGTCACCAGCACAGGATGAAAGGTGCCGGAATGCATCGGCAGCAGTTCCCACGTGCCGGCCAGCGCCATAGGCACAATCGGCAGCTGCGCGCGAATCGCCAGAAATGCCGGGCCATGCAGAAATTTTGCGACGTGGCCGTCTTCTGTGCGCCCGCCCTCCGGAAAAATAAACAGCGGCATGCCTGCCTTCAGTGTTCGCACCGCGCCCAGCAGGCTCGCCACCGAGGCCTTCCCCGTTTCCACGTCGACCGGAACCTGCCCCGAACGATTGAGATACCACCCGATGAACGGCATCTTCCACAGATCGTGCCGCGCCACAATGCGGAACTGGAATGGCAGCGAGCCGAAGATCACCGGCGTGTCCATGTACGACTGGTGATTGCAGGCATAGACGGCCGTCTCGCCGGTAAGCCGTTCGCCACGGAGGACCGTCAGCCGCGCTCCGCTGACCGCCACGCAGAACCGCGCCCACTGCCGCGCGATGCGGTGTTGCAGACCTCCACGCCCGTCAATGATCGATGCCGCGAGTGCGAGACTCCCGAAGAATCCCGTTCCCAGAAAGAAGAGCGGAGCACGGATGCAGTGGCTGATGATGCGCTCCCTGAGGGGCAGCGGATGGGGCCGAGGGCCGAGCGATGCACCTGAACTCATCGTGCCGCCACCGCGGGACGAACGCGCTCCATCAGCCCGGGCCGCACTTCGCCCACCAGATACACGGACCCGGCGACGACCACCAGCGCCGGCCCAGGAACCGTCGACCAGGCAAGCCGCACAGCCTCGTGGCCATCGGCAGCGCCCTGCACCGGCACACCGATCTTTGCTGCTGCGTGGAGCAGCTCCTCCACCGTTGCCGACCGCGGTGAAGCCAGCGGCGCCACAATCACGCGATCGAAGAGCGGAAACAGGATCTGCGCCATCTCATCGATCGCCTTGTCCTTCATGCAGCCGAAGACCAACACGCGCGGCATCTCGCTTTCGAGCGCCGACACCGCAGCCCGCAGCGCCCACGCTCCCGCTGGATTGTGCGCCACGTCGAGCAGCACCGGCGCGCAGCCAGGAATCGTAATCCGCTCCAGGCGACCCGGCCACTCCGCGTGCCGGATGCCCTCCGCAATCGCTCTCGGCGTGATCTCGAATCCGTGGTGATCCCGCAACTCCACCGCCGTCGCAATCGCCAGGGCCACGTTGCGCTGCTGATGCGCTCCCGCAAGCGGAGAATCGACCTCGATCTGCTCGCCGAGCACCGACAGCGAATACCGACTCCGCAGGGCGGCTTCGCTCGCTGTCGCCCTTTGCGGCGGCGGCACGTAGTCCGCGGCGCTGACGCCGCGCACATTCAGTTCCGCAGCTGCTTCCCCAATCGCCTGGTTCGCCTCAGGATGCTGCGGCAGCGTCACCAGCACCCCATCGCGGCGCAGGATGCCCGCCTTCTCGCGCGCGATCAGCGTGATCGTGTCTCCCAGCCACTCCATGTGGTCGAAGGAGATGTCCGTGATGACCGAGACCATCGGCTCGACGACGTTTGTCGCATCCAGCCGCCCCCCCATCCCCACTTCCAGCACAGCCACATCCACCTCGGCCTCGCTCAGCGCCAGAAACGCCAGCGCCGTCAGGCTCTCAAAAAAGCTTGGGTGCGCCGGCAGCTTCCCCGCGGCGATCAGCTGGCCCGCCACATCATCCACGCGAAAATAAAGCCGCGCAAAATCCGCGTCGCTGATCGACTGCCCATCGATTCGAATCCGCTCGTTCACCCGCGAAAGGTGCGGCGACGTGTACAGTCCCGTTTTATATCCGGCAGCGGCCAGAATGGCCGACAGCGTCGCCGCCGTCGAGCCCTTGCCGTTGGTCCCGGCGATCAAGACCGAGCGAAACTGCCGCTCCGGATGCCCCAGCGCCTCCACCAGCGCCCGCATCTCCTCCAGCCGAAACTTCTGCCGCGGCTGCCCCGGCAGGCCGTGAAGCTCGCCGGCGCGCTCATGCAGGCTCTCCAGTGCGGCTGCGTAGGACATGGTTCGATTTTAAGGGTCAGCCCCGACCTTCGAAACCCGGCCGCCCCGAAAACTCCGGCCTCTCTGCCATCTCCGTGTCCTCTGTGGTAAAAGGTTCCCCGGTTGACCGGCACCGCCAAATGCCGATAAACTAACTCAGTTCGGCGATTCCGCCCGTCCCGTGTGTCCTGGGACCTCTCCGGTATGGATTACGCGACCGGAGAATGCATGGCAATCCGCCCAGCACAACTGCAAGTCTGCGCCTGGTACCCGCGGGCGCTGGAGGATTTATGTACGCGGTGATCCGCACAGGTGGCAAGCAATACCGGGTCGCTCCCGGCGACGTGGTCAAGGTGGAGAGCCTGACTGCCGGCGACGACGGCGCGGTGGAGTTCGGCGAGGTTCTCGCCTTCTCGAAGGATTCCGGCTCGGTGGTCAAACCCCAGTCGGCCAAAGTTCTGGGCACCGTCGTCGGCAATGGCCGCGGCGACAAGATTCTGGTCTTCCACTTCAAGCGGAAGAAGCAGTACAAGAAGCTCCAGGGACATCGCCAGAACTACACCCAGGTGCGTATCAGCGAAATCCAGGTGGACGGCAACAGCTACACCGCGTAGGCGCGGCTGAGGAACAGGATATGGCACACAAAAAAGGCTTAGGTAGTTCGAAGAACGGCCGCGACTCCAACGCGCAGCGGCTGGGCGTGAAGATTTTCGCCGGACAGACGGTCACCGGCGGCTCCATCATCGTGCGGCAGCGCGGCACCAAACTGAAGCCCGGCCTCAACGTCGGCCGCGGCAGCGACGACACCCTCTTCGCCAAAATCGACGGCAAGGTGAAGTTCATCGACCGCGGACGCACAGGACGCTTCGTCGCCGTCGACCCCATTTCCGCAGAATAAGTTCACTTGACCTCCTCAGGGTCCAGGGCCGGATGCCACGCATCCGGCCCTTACTGTTTGTGCCACTCGTAGCTGCAAAGGCACTCCCCCACCCCAGCCCCACTTCATATCGTGACGACCTTGTTATCGCCGTTACCAAGTCGTCAGGAGCCGCAGCGAGTGTTTTCAACAGCGCGGCCAGCCGAACGCCTGCAGTTCAGTACCGCATGCAGAACATGACCGTCACTGCCTGAATACGTGCAGATCCGGCCAGGCCTCGTAAACACGCTTGACACCCCGATGGTCGGATGTCTACCATCGCTCTGTATCGAGGGTCGAATGTCTTCCATTAAAAAGAAAGACCAGCAGCAACGCGCCAATCTCCTCCAGGGCACGCTCGACATGCTCATCCTGCGCACGCTGCTCTACGGGCCGGCGCACGGGCACGAGATCGGCAAGCACATCCAGCGCACCACGAACGACTTCCTCCAGATGCAGCACGGCTCCCTCTACCCCGCGCTGCACCGCCTGGAGAAACGGGGCTGGGTAAGCGCGAAATGGGAAACGGCGCCGGATCGCAACCGGGAATTCAAGTACTACCGGCTGACCGATCAGGGCCGCAAGCAGCTCACCGTCGAAGAGTCCCAATGGAAGCAGATGGCCGAAGCCGTCGCCCGGGTGATGTGGCCGGCGGCCGAGGAAAGCCAGGAGATCTGAAATGCGATGGCCATGGAAGCGCGATGCGGATCTGGAGCGCGAGCTGCAATCCGACCTCGAACTCGAAGAGGAAGAGCAGCGGGAGCGCGGGGTGTCGGCGGAAGAGGCGCGCTACGCCGCGCGGCGCGCCTTCGGCAACCCCACGGTAATTCGCGAGCAGACGCATGAGGTATGGGGATGGGTGCCGGTCGAACGACTGCTGCAGGATCTGCGATATGCGGCGCGGCGGCTGTGGCGATCGCCGGCGTTCGCAATTCCTGTCGTCCTGATTCTTGCGATCGGCATTGGCACCACGACCGCCGTCTTCAGCCTGGTGAGCGCGGTTCTGCTGCACCCGTTGCCCTTTCCACACTCGAGCCGGCTGATGTGGATCAGCCAGCAGGATCATTCGCTGCCGGGTTTGGCTCCCGAGGCCCTGAGTTATCCGGATTACTTTGACTGGCGCGCGCACAACCACACGCTGGCGGGGCTGGCTTCGTACGCAGACAGCACGCTGACCATGAAGACCCACGGCGAGGCGAGGCGGCTGGATGCGGAGACGGTCTCGGGGAACTTTTTCGACGTGCTGGGCGTGGCTCCCCTGCTGGGGCGGGATTTCGGCCTGGGCGACGAAACGCCAGGACGCCACGTGGCCATGCTGAGCTACGCGTTCTGGCAGTCGCAGTTCGGTTCGGCCAGGAGCATCGTCGGCCAATCGATTACGATGAACGGCCACGCTTACACCGTGGCCGGAGTGATGCCCAAAGGATTCCAGTTCCCCTTTGAGAATCCGGCGCCGGTGCTGTGGACGTCGCTGGCCGATGACGCGACAGGCGATCACCCAGCGACGCAACAGCGGGGATTCGACGAGCTGAGTCTGGTAGGACGCCTGCGGCCGGGCGTGACGGCGGCGCAGGCCGGGGCGGACCTGAGCGTGATCGCCGGGAATCTTGCGCGCGCGTATCCCGACACGAACAAGCAATACAGCTCGGCCATTGTGGAGCCGGAGCTGGAGCACATGACCGGCGACACGCGACCGGCGCTGCGGGTCCTGTTCGGCGCGGTGTGCCTGGTTCTGCTGCTGGTGTGCGCCAACGTTGCTGGCCTGCTTCTCGCACGGGGCTCGCGGCGGTCGACGGAATTCGCACTGCGCGCGGCCATTGGCGCGAGCCGTACGGCGATCCTGCGGGGGTTGCTGATCGAGTCGGTGCTGTTGTCGCTGGGCGGCGGCGCGGCCGGCATCGCGCTGGCGTTCGGTTTGATCCGCGCCATGCTGACGCTGATGCCGGTCGAGATTCCGCGCATGCAGGGTGCATCGGTGGACAGCGCCGTGCTGCTCTTCGTCCTCGTGGTCTCTCTCATCACGGGCCTGGTCTTCGGGGCGTTGCCTGCCTGGCGTCTGTCGCGATCAGCGCCCGCGCGGGCTATGGGCGAGGGTTCGCGTACGGTATCGAGCGGGCGCGCACAGCATCGTCTGCACAATGGGCTGGTGGTTGCGCAGAACGCCATCTGCATGGTGCTGCTGATTGGTTCGGGGCTTCTGATGCAGAGCCTGGTGCGCATCCTCAGCGTCGATCCCGGCTTCGATGCAAGGCGTCTGCTCACCTGCCGCGCCGGAGTATCGTTCGACCAGGTGGGGCACGATCAGCACTACCTTTTCTATCAGCGGCTCCTCGAGCGGATTGCGGCGCTCCCGGGGGTGCGGTCGGCGTCGGCGGGCTGGCCCTTGCCCATGAGCGACACCTCTGCCTCCATTTCGTTCAGTATTCAGGGGCGGCCGGTGGCGCCAGGCGATCAGCCCAGCGAGGCGCTGGGGCTGGCCATGCCCGGCTACTTTCAGACGATGGGCATTCCGCTGCTGGCGGGGCGCACGTTTGGGGCGGAAGACGGCGTGAAGGGGCAGCCGACCGTCATCATCAATGAAGCTTTTGCGAAAAAGTACTTCCCGGGCACAAACCCGATCGGGCAGCACATGCAGCCGGGCCTGGGCGACGGCGCATTCGATCATCCGATGCGCGAGATTGTGGGAGTGGTGGGCAACATCAAAGGCAAAGGCCTCACCGCCGAGGCCGCTCCTCAGTTTTACGTGCCTTACGCGCAGGCGGTCATCACGAATCCTTATGTGGTGGTGAGGACCAGCGGAGACCCGCTGGCGCTGCAGTCAGCCATCCGGTCGGCGGTTCATCGACTGGACGCAGGCGTGCCGGTTTACGAGGTCGCGACGATGGAGGATTATCTCTCGAAGTCGGCGGCACAACCGCGATTTCAGGCATTTCTGCTCGGCTGCTTCGCTGCAATCGCCCTGGTGCTGGCCACGCTGGGGCTCTACGGATTGCTTTCGTACATGGTGGCGCAGCGCACGCTGGAAATCGGCGTGCGCATGGCGCTGGGGGCCGGGCGATCCGATGTGCTGAGGATGATTGCCCGGCGCGGCTTGCTGCTCACGCTGGCCGGAGCAGGTCTGGGTCTGGCGATCTCCGTTCTGTCCATGAAAGTGATTTCCGGGATGTTGTTTCAGGTGCGCGCCACCGATCCTGTGACGCTTGTGGGCACGGCGGTCCTGCTTTGCGTCGTTGGCGGCGCGGCCAGCAGCGTCCCTGCGTGGCGTGCGGCGTCACTGGACCCGATGAGGGCACTGCACGAGCAGTAGAACGGCCGTCGCGGATCGATCCCATGCAGGCGCTGCGGATCGAATAGGGTCTCTTTCGGGCCCAGGCGTGGCGATCTCCATGACCTCCGTACCTTGCGGGTTCTGCTATTTGCTTGACCCTCACTCTCCCACGCGCCATCCTGAGAAATAGGAAACGTGTCTCCCGAAGGGCCGCCGCGAGCGGCCCTTTTGCATGGGTGAGGTGAGGGGCCGAACCGGAAACGGCTCGGATCGCAAATAAAGCACTTCGAGGGTAATACCCTCAGGGTATTACCCCGGAAGTGCCGTGGATTGAAGTAGAAGCAGAGGGCCTCACCCTTCAAAACATTTTCTCCGCGGGATGGGGAGGTGCAGCCGCCGCAACGATTCGGGCAAAATCGCAGAAAGGCTCCGGCCATTTGCCGCCGCCATCCCTGAACCATACAATCGGAGATTGCGTGGCACATTGCCTATGAGTGATCTCCCGGAGAATCAGCAGCCGGCCGGACCGGTTCCGGCAGCATGGCAGAAAACGGAACTGGCGCGGCACGGGCAGCGGCCCGATCCGTACGCCTACATCGAGCGCCTGTTCACGGATTACTCCGAGATTCACGGCGACCGGGCCTTCGGCGACGATCCAGCGATGACCTGCGGGATGGCGCGGTTGGACGGGGAAGAGGTGATGGTGATCGCCAACCTGAAGGGGCGATCGACCAAAGAGAAGGTGCAGCGGCGGTTCGGGATGCCCGACCCCGAAGGCTATCGGAAAGCGCTGCGCTGCATGAAGTTTGCGGAGAAGTTCGGGCGGCCGGCGATTACGCTGATCGATCTGATGGGCGCGAATCCTGGGATTGGCGCCGAGGAGCGCGGGCAGGCGGAGGCGATTGCGCGGAACCTGCGGGAGATGGCGCGGCTGCGGATTCCGACGATCGCGACGATTACCGGCGAGGGCGGGTCGGGCGGAGCGC
>JASHNS010000093.1 GCA_030041515.1 Acidobacteriaceae bacterium
GGTGCGGATGAGCGCTTTGAGCGGCTCGCAGTCGGTGGTGCAGGGGGTCATGGTCTTACCAGGCTCCTTCAATGGAAAACGCTCCCAGGCTTTCGCCTTCTTTGGGGTCCAGCTCGTGCTCGATGACAGCGTCGACGCGGCTGCCGCGTGGCCCGCGGCGAAGGGCCTGGCGCAGGGCGTCGAGCACGCCGGGGGCACCCGAAGCGACGACTTCGACGTGGCCATCCTCGGTATTGCGCACCCACCCGCTGAGCTCGAGCGCGGCGGCTTCGCGCTGGACGAACCAGCGAAATCCCACGCCCTGCACGCGCCCACGAACGAGAAAGTGGCAAACCATGGAAGCACGGCCAGTGTTTCAGATTGACTGGCACGGCGCAAGGCGCAGGCGGAGTGGAAAAGAAGCAGGGCGGGCGCGCAACCGGACGTGACGAGTCGGGTTCGTCCCGAGAAGGGGATCGTTTGTTCCGCGTGGGCGAAACTTATAATCGATACTGGCGGCAGACGGCTCCGCGCGGCAGGGCGAACCCAGACAACGATGCAGCGCGCTCTTCGATTCACGACGCAGTCTTCGCCGCACTTCATGGCGAAATCCTTTTGTGCGTTCGGCGCGGCGCTGCTGTTGCTGGGCGCGGGGGCGCCGGCGCGGGCTTCTTCGAGCGCGGCGGCCTTTGAGCGGGCACAGCGTCTGCGGCAGCGGCTGGAGCGGCAGCCGGCGCGGGAGCGCACACGCGGGGAATACGAGCGTGTGCTCGATGGGTATCGCGCGATTTACCACCGCGATCCCGGCGCAGCCAGGGCGGACGCGTCGATTGTGGCCGTGGCCGAATTACTCACCGAAGAGGGGCGCGTCTTCCACGACGACACGCGATACACGGACGCCATTGGGCAATATGAGTTTCTGCGCACGCAGTATCCGGCAAGCCCGTATCGTGCGGGCGCGCTGCTGACGGAAGGGGAAATCTGGCAGCACGATCTGGGGAATGCGAGGCGCGCGCGGGCCACGTATTTGGAGTTTCTGCGGCTGTATCCGCGCAGCGACCAGGCGGAAGAGGCACGGGCGGATCTGCGGGAACTGCGACGCCGGCGAGTTGTGCCACGCGGGGAAGACCTGGCTGAGAGCATCCCGCGGCGAGCGCCGGTCTGGGAGGGACGCACACAGCGAATCGAACCGCCTGCCGCCTATCCGGCTGCGTCGCCGGCGGTGAGCCGCACCGAGCAGTTCGGCGAACCGCGTAGCGCAGCGCCGGCCGAGCGAGCTGCCATGCGCTCCGCGGAAATGCCCGTGAGCGAAGACGACGCGCCGGTTGTGCGCGGCCGAGTGCCGCTGGTTACCGGCATCCGGCATTGGTCAACGCCGGTCTACACGCGCGTGGCGATCGATCTCGAAAAAGAGGTCCAGTACGAGGCAGTGCGCGTATCGCATCCAGACCGTGTTTACTTCGATCTGTATGGCGCACGACTGGCGCCTGGGCTGGCAGGCCGGCAAGTCCGCGTGTCGGATGACGGGTTCCTGAAAGGCATCCGGGCGACGCAGTCTTCTCAGGACGTCACACGGATCGTGCTCAGCGTAGACAGCCTGAGCGAGTATTCGGCGTTCCTGCTGCCGAATCCGCCGCGCCTGATTATCGACATTCATGGGCAGAGGCACCCGAGCGCAGTAGGAACAACAACAACGGAAGTAGCCCGCAGTGTTTTTCCGTCGTCCGCACCAGCAGGTTTCGCTAGGCCGCGGCCAGCGATTCGAATCGGAGTCTTTCCTGGGGCGAACAGCAAGGCAGGACCGTTGAGCAGCCAGCCCAATCCGGTGCGGGCAACGCCGGAGCCAGCCACGGAGCCTGTGTCCGAAACGGTGGCGGGAACCACGCCGGCACCGCAGCCGCAGGCATGGCGACGCACGACGCGCGCGACGATGGTTGCGCCGGAGCCGTCGAACAAGCCTCGCGCGGGCATCCCGATGGCGGCCAGTACAGAATTGCCTGCGCAAGCGTCGATCCAGACAGCGGCCGCTCCGGCAGGCGTGCCGACCACTATGGTGCGGGCGCTGGGGCTGAAGATCAATCGTATTGTGATCGACGCGGGACATGGCGGCCATGATTCCGGGACGCTCGGACCGGGCGGGATCGAAGAGAAGAATGTGGTGCTGGACGTCGCCCTGCGGCTGGGGCGGCTGCTGCACGACCGGCTGGGCGCAGACGTGATCTACACGCGTAAGACGGATACCTTCATTCCGCTGGAGACGCGGACGGCGATTGCGAACCAGGCACAGGCCGACCTGTTCATCTCAATCCACGCGAATTCGAGTTCAGACCCGACGGTGAATGGGGTTGAAACGTATTATCTGAACTTCACCACGTCGGCGGATGCGCTGCAGGTCGCGGCGAGAGAGAACGCCGTCTCGGACGAGTCGATTTTCCAGCTTTCGAACCTGGTGAAAAAGATTGCGCTGAACAGCAAGATCGATGAGTCGCGGGAGTTTGCCTCGGACGTGAACGAGAGCCTCTACGAAGGTTTGGAACAAGGCAGCCCGGATTTCCGGAATCGAGGCGTGAAAAAAGCACCGTTTGTGGTGCTGATAGGCGCGAACATGCCGTCGATTCTGGCGGAGATCTCCTTTCTTACGAATCCAGCGGCTGCTGAAGATTTGCGCGAGCCGGCCTACCGGGAGCGCATCGCCGAGTCGTTGTATCGAGGCGTCGCAGAATATGTGAGCAGCCTGAACGGAGTGCGGCTGGCGGAGGCTGGGACGCGGACGAGCAGTTCGGAATAGCCGTGCGGGGAAACCTTCCTTCGTGCAGTGGTGTCTCTCTGAGTAGTATTTAAAGCAATGATGCGATTTTTTGCCGGCGCCTTTCTGCTGATTTCGATGCTGGCTTACGGTGCGCCCGCCGCTCCGCTGCTGCCCCACAGCTTTGCGGGATGGACGGAGTCCCGCGTCGCACTCGCGGTTCCCCCGGCGGCTGACGCAGCAGCATTGCAGGAGTACGGGCTGGCGCAGGCTGAGACCGCGCAGTATGCCTCCGGCGAGAACCGGCTGACGGTACGCGCGTGGGAATTCCATGATGCCACGGGCGCGTACGGCGCGTTCACGTTCTTTCTGCAGCCAAAGATGCATACGGAGGTGATCGGCAGCGGAGCGGCAGCGGCGGGCGGACACTTTGTCATGTGGCACGGCGCGACGGTGATCGATGCCGACTTCACTCATCCATCCAGCAGCGATCCGATTGCGCTTCACGCATTGGCTGCGGCGCTGCCACGCGCAGAAGGCAGCACCTCTGTGCCGCCGTCGCTGCCACGCTACCTGCCGCAACGGGGTTTGGATGTCACCAGCGTGCGCTATGCCATTGGCCCTTTGGCTTATCAGCAGATGGGCGGCGACCTGCCCCCAAATCTGATCGGCTTCAATGAAGATGCCGAAGCGGTGACCGCAAAGTACGGGCAAGGGAATGCGCAGGGAACGCTGACGCTGCTCCTCTATCCCACACCGCAGATCGCCGCCAGCCATCTGAAGGCGATCGACGCGCTGCCGAAAACGCTGGGGCTGATGACGAAGCGCAGCGGGCCGCTGGTGGCTGTGATCCATGGCGTATATCCGCAGGCGAAAGAACTGCTGGGCGCGGTGCAATTCAAAGACCTGGTGATTATGAATCGCCCGGAAGGCTACGTGAACGAAGCAGCGAAGGTAGCACAGCTGCTCCTCGGCATCGCAGCACTCACGGGACTATTGATTGTGGCTTCTCTGCTGGTCGCGCTGTTTTTTGGCGGAGGGCGCGCACTGGTCCGCAAACTTCAGGGGAAGCCGGTTTCGTCGGTGGACGATGAGGAGTTCATCTCATTGAATTTGGGACGTTAGGCTGATTGACGGGCAGCGGCACGGGCAGTTCCCCGATAGGAACTGAATCCCCTATCTGCAACATGAATAGCTGTTTATGCTTTGCATTCGCCGAATGTTTGGCAAACATAAGACGAAACGAGGAGAATTTTCGTTTCTTTTTGCCCGCTTCGTATAAATATAAGTGTATTAAAGACTTACAATCGTCCAGATTTTACCTTGACACCCCCTTTGGCCAACCATAGTATTGCGCCAGAAAGTTCTGATGGCTTTGCCTCCGTTGGAACTATTCTCCCTGAAGGAAAGGCTGCCTGTTGCCGGGCGGCCTTTTCTCATTGTGCGGAGAAGTCATCGTGAGGGATTTGCGGCGCTCTCCGGAGACGCGACGGAATCGGTCCACTGCGTACCACACACATCGCAACGCCAGGTGTTCGCGGGCTCGACGGCGAGGAGCAACGGGTCGGCAGCGCCGCATTTGGGACAGAGTGGCGGGCTGAAATCTTCCTCCTTCATTCTGGATTGATCGACGATTTCCTGCGGGATGGGACGCTCGGCGATGGCGCGGGCCTCGTCGAGCTGATCAGCGGCGACAAGGAGGCGGGGTCCGGTAAGATCCAGATCGCCGCGGGGCAGTTCAATCCAGCTCTCGATGCCAGCGTCCTTGAGAAGCTGAGAGATTTGCCAGGCATGCGGCTGATTGTGGCACTCGCAGAGCAGCGTCTTCCAGGTGTATTCGGGCGAGGAGTCGTCGGGCGCGTCAGCCGAGCCGCCCTGTCCTTCCAATAAGGGCGGGGCACCGGGTCTGGCGTTGGTGGGTGCAGGAAGATGGCGTGTGCGCAACTCATCGCGGAGGGCCTGCTGCGCAGCTTCAGTGAGATCGACAAAGTCTGCCGAAAGTTCGAGGAGTTCCTCGTCCGTTTTTTCCGAGTAGCTGCGAGTGAGGCGCTGCCATTCGTCAGCGAAGTGAGGCTGCATCGCGGACAGTATATAGAGGATGGAGTGCGGCTTTACGGTGGATGGAGGGAACGATAAAATCAGCAGAGCGAAGGCCGACGTAGCTCAGTTGGTAGAGCAGCCGATTCGTAATCGGCAGGTCACCGGTTCAAGTCCGGTCGTCGGCTCCATTTTGGGTCTTCGCGCATTCCCTGTCGAGCGATCTAAAGGCGGGCGACGGCAGCGCGCAGGGAAGCGAAGAACGCTTCGGCGCCCTCCATGCCGAGGCCGGTTTTCGCCGAGACTTCCAGAATTTTCATGCCGGGCCGAACGCTGAGGATGCTGCGGCGCGCGGCTTCGCGGTCGAATTCGGCGGCGGCGGCGAGATCGATCTTCGTGATCATGGCGACGTCGGCGGTGTTGAAGATGGTCGGGTACTTGAGCGGCTTGTCTTCGCCTTCAGTGACGGAGAGGAGCACAACGCGCATCTGCTCGCCGAGGTCGTAGCTGGAGGGGCAGACGAGATTGCCGACGTTTTCGATGAAGAGGAAATCAAGATCTTCAAGGGTCCAGTCTTCGAGCGCGGCGGCAATCATCTTCGCGTCGAGGTGACAGACGGTTCCAGTGGTGATTTGACGGACCTGCGGGCAGGCACGCTGGAGACGGGTGGCGTCGTTCTCGGTGGCGAGATCGCCGACCAGCGCCGCGATGCGATAGCGGGAAGCCAGGCGTGCCATGAGGGTTTCGAGGAAAGTGGTTTTGCCGGAACCGGGGCTGGAGACGAAGCTGACGACGCTGACACCGGCCTGGTGAAAGCGCTCGCGGAGCTGGCGGGCGAGTACATCGTTTTCCCTGAGGATGTTGGCGCGAACTTCGATCAGGCGGGTGGTCATTCGTCGATCTCCAGAGAAGCAAGCTGCAATTCCCTGCCCTCGAGAATTTGCTGCTCCGGTGTGACGCAGCGCGGACAGAGGATGGAATCAACCTCCGCAGGGTGGGTGTCGCCGCAGGCTGGACAGCGGATGCGAAGAGGGACGTTTTCGATTTCGAGGTTTGTGGATGCGAACTGCGTGCCGGCACGGGCGATTTCCCAGGCGAAGCGCAGGGCTTCGGTATCGACGCCGGAGAGAACGCCGATACGGACCTGCGCGGAGCGGACCGGGCCGGGATGCCTGGCGGCAACCTGCTCGATTTGCTCGATCATGCTGAGCGCGATGGAAAGCTCATGCATGGGCGTCCTCAGCAGATCCTCGGCAACTGCTCGCCGAAGAGGACATCGACGACGCGCGTGCCGCCGACGGAGGTTTTCATGAGCACCAGGCCGGGGTGGGACTCGACGACTTCGCCGATGAGGCGGCTGTCGGCGCCGAGGGGATGGCTGCGCATGGCGGCGAGGATGCGATCCGCGATCTCCGGGGCGACGATGGCGACGAGTTTGCCCTCATTGGCAACGTAGAGCGGGTCGAGGCCGAGCATTTCGCAGGCGCCGCGAACCGATTCGCGAACGGGGATCTCGCTTTCGCGAAGAAGGATGCCGGTGCGGGAGCGGTCAGCGATTTCGTTGAGGACAGTGGCCACGCCGCCGCGAGTTGGATCGCGCATGGAGCGGATGCCGGCAAGGTTGCCGGCGGCTTCGGCTTCGTCGAGCATGGCCGCGACCAGGCCATTGAGCGCGGCACAGTCGCTCTGGAGGATAGTGTCGAATTCGAGACCCTCGCGCTGCGAGAGAATGGTGATGCCGTGGTCGCCGAGGTAGCCGCTGAGGAGAATCTTATCGCCGGGACGAGCGCCGTCAGCGGAGATTTGCGTGGGGCGATCGAGGAGGCCGATCCCGGAGGTGGTGATGAAAAGCTTGTCGCCCTTGCCGCGATTGACGACTTTCGTGTCGCCGGTGACGAACTGCACACCGGCGCTGGCAGCGGCCTGCGCCATGGAATCGACGACGCGCTCGAGATCGGCGGCGGGGAGACCTTCTTCGAGAATGAAGGCAGCGGCGAGGTAGAGCGGCCTGGCACCGCCGACGGCGAGGTCGTTAACTGTGCCGTTGACGGCGAGCGTGCCAATGTCGCCGCCGGGGAAGAAGATGGGCGTGACGACAAAGGAATCTGTGGTGAAGGCCAGGCGCGCGCCGGCGATTTGAAGTTGCGCCTGATCGTCCATCTTTTCAAGCGTGGGGTTGTGGAAGCGGCGGACGAAGACCTTCTCAACGAGTTCGGCCGAGAGCTTGCCGCCACTGCCGTGGCCGAGCACGATCTGGGGGTGATCGAAGATGGGCAGCGGGCATTCGCCAAATGGACCGGGGCGAGTTTGCTGGCGCTCTTCGGTTTTGGTGGCGCTCATGAAGGCAGGCCCTCCGCGGTGATGAGGTCGGAATCTTTCAGGTGGCGGCCGTAGGCATAGTAGGCGGCGCAGGCGCCCTCCGCCGAAACCATGGTGGCACCGAGGGGATGGAGGGGGGTGCACTGGGCTCCGAAGGCGGGGCAATCGTGCGGCTTTTTGATTCCCTGCAGGATTTGGCCGGCGATGCAGATTTCCGGCTCCTGCGTGTCGATGGCAGCGACCTGGAAGCGCTGCTCCGCGTCGAAGCCGCGGAATTCCTGACGGAGTTTGAAACCGCTCTGCGGGATCGTGCCAACACCTCGCCATTTACGGTCGCTGACCTCGAAGACTTTGGCGATGATGTCCTGGGCGGGTGTGTTGCCGCCGCGGGCGAGCACGCGGGAGTACTGATTCTCGACTTCAGCGCGGCCGGACTCGAGTTGCTCGACGACCATCAGGACTCCTTCGAGGATGTCAAGAGGCTCGAAGCCGGTGACGACCATGGGCACGTGGAAGCGCGCGGCGAGCGGCTCGTATTCGCGATAGCCGACAACAGCGCAGACGTGGCCCGGCGCGAGGAATGCCTGCACGCGATTCTCCGGCGAGCTGAGGATGGCCTCGATGGCCGGCGGGACGAGAACGTGGGAGACGAGGAGGGAGACGTTCGTCAGGCCCATTTGACGCGCCTGCCACGCGAGCATGGCATTGGCGGGAGCGGTGGTTTCAAAGCCGATGGCGAAGAAGACGATCTGCTTGTCCGGGTTGCCACGAGCGAGTTTGAGGCAATCGATCGGCGAGTAGACGACGCGCACATCGCCGCCATTGGACTTGATGGTGAAGAGATCGCCGTTGGAGCCGGGGACGCGCAGCATGTCGCCGAACGAGCAGAAAATGACGCCAGGCCGGCGAGCGATGGCGTGTGCCTTGTCGATCATTTCGAGCGGGGTGACGCAGACGGGGCAGCCAGGGCCGTGCACCAGCTCAATGCCCTTCGGCAGCAGATGATCGATGCCGTTCTTCACGATGGAGTGGGTTTGACCGCCGCAGACTTCCATGATGACCCAGGGGTTCGTCTGTGCGCGGCGAATGCGCTCGACGAGCTTTGCCGCGATATCTCCGTTGCGATACTCGTCGAGGTACTTCATCGCGAGCCTCCAGGGAGGTTATCGAGAAGAGGGGCCTCGAGTTCGCCGAGGGCATCGATTTCTGCCAGCGCCTCGTACGTGCGGCGCGCTTCTTCTTCGTCGACGCGGCTGATGGCAAAGCCGACGTGGACCAGGACGTAGTCGCCGACGCGGGTTTCCGGCACGTAATCCAGAGAAGCTTCGCGCGTGATACCGCCGAACTGCACGCGCGCCATCTGCATGCCTTCCTGCGAGAAAACTTCGACCACTTTGCCGGGAATGGCGAGGCACATGGGCGGGCGCTCCTGGGGCGAGCCGAGCTCGGGGTGCGCTCGGCCTTTGCGAAATCATGATAGTCCGCGAGGCAGGCCCGCGGCCGGTGATATCTGTCACACAGGCCGCGGGGTGTTACAGGAGCTTTTTTCTGATCTCCCCTTCGTCCATCGGAGAGGGCTCCGGCCAGCCTTGCTTCCGAAGAGAGAATGGCTCCTTTCTGGCGAGAAGGTCTGCAAAAGAGGGCCGCGCAGCGTCCGATGGAACCGGTGGCGAATCGGCAGGAGGGTTTGCGGGCGAGTCTTCGATCGTCAGCGCTTCAGAATCGTCTTCCGAGAGAGCACCTTCGTAAGGAGGGTGCTCAGGGAGCGTTATCTCCTCGACGGCGCCGGCGGAGGATTCCGATGGGACTTCTTCCGTCTGCAGAAAGACGACGCAATGGTCCGGCAGGACATCCGGGGAAGAACACGGGGTAGGATCAGGAGTGGGCCCCGCGGCGTGGTGAGGATGCGAGCCTTGCTGTTCTTCTTCCTGAGGCGATGCGGAGCGCCGTCCCTGCAGACTTTCTTCGCGACCAGGCGGTTGAGTTACGGCTGCGGATGGCACCATATCGGGATCATGAGCTTCATCGGCCGGTATGGCTTCCGTGTTCATCGGGATCGCCGCCAGCACCTGGCGCACAAGCGCTTCAGCAACCTGCAATAATTCCCGTTTTGCTTTTAAGCGGTCGATTTCCGCGTCAAGCTCCTGAATCTCGGCCCTTGCTTCGGCGGCAACCTCTTCGAATACGCGGTACTTCATGGGCGGTCAACTCGACGTGGAGTGTAGCACGAAATGGGAAGCTGAACCGGCCGGCCACTGGCCGCAAGCAGGCGATCCTGAGGCTTCGGCGCGAGTCCAGGATCTTTGAGCCATCGCTGGTAACTAGCTGTTGGCGTGCCAGCCTTTGGCGCGCTCGACGGCGTTGTGCCAACGGGCAAAGCGGGCATCCATCTGCGCACGATCGGCTTTGGGCCTGAAAGCGCAGCCTCCGCGCATTCCGGCGATCTCCTCTTCGCTGGACCAGAATCCGGTGGCGAGGCCGGCGAGATAAGCGGCGCCCTGGGCAGTCGACTCCAGCATGGCGGGGCGACAGACGGGGATGCCGAGGAGATCGGCCTGGAACTGCATCAGCAGATCGTTGGCCGCAGCGCCGCCGTCAACGCGGAGCTCTCGGCAGGGGATGCCGGTGTCGGCATCCATGGCGCGGAGGACGTCGGCGACCTGGAAGGCGATGCTTTCAATGGCGGCTCGAGCGATGTGGCCGATCTGCGTATCGCGGCGGATGCCGATCATCATGCCGCCGGCATAGGGATCCCAGTGCGGCGCGCCCAGGCCGGTGAAGGCAGGAACAAGCACGACGCCGTTGCTGTCGGGGACGCCGGCGGCGACGGACTCGATGTCGGGAGCGCAGGAAATGAAGCGCATGTTGTCGCGGAGCCACTGCACGACCGCGCCGCCGATGAAGATGCTGCCCTCGAGCGCATAGCGAGGCTTGCGCGTGGTGGTACAGGCGAGCGTGGTGAGCAGGCGCTGCTGCGAGAGGCGGAAGGCGTCGCCGATGTGTTCGAGAAGGAAACAGCCCGTTCCATAGGTGCACTTGGCTTCGCCTGGGCGGACGCAGAGCTGGCCGAAGAGCGCGGCCTGCTGGTCGCCGGCGATGCCGGCAATTTCGACGCCGGCCGGACCCAGCGGCGCGGTGACGCGGCCGATGCGCTCGCTGGACCAGCAGACCTCAGGGAGCATCTTGCGCGGGATGGCGAAGATGCGCAGCAGGTCGTCATCCCAGCGGTCTTCGACGATGTTGTAAAGGAGGGTGCGCGAGGCATTGGTGCGATCAGTGATGTGTCGCGTACCGCCGGTGAGGTTCCAGACAAGCCAGGTGTCGACGGTGCCGAAGGCGAGGCAGCCGCGCTCGGCTCGGTCGCGGGCGCCATCGACGTTTTCGAGAATCCAGGCGATTTTGGAGGCGGAGAAATAGGGGTCGAGGAGCAGACCGGTTTTGCGGCGGACGGTTTCCTCGACGCCTTCGGTGCGAAGACGGTCGCAGAGCGGCGACGTGCGGCGGTCCTGCCAGACAATCGCGTTGTAGATGGGTTTGCCGGTGCGCTTGTCCCAGACGATGGCGGTTTCGCGCTGATTAGCGATACCGAGGGCGATGACATCCGAGGGGCTGGCTCCCGCCTTGCCAAGGGCTTCCACGACGGCGCTGAGCTGCGACGTGAGCAAGCGGGTGGGATCGTGCTCGACCCAGCCCGGCGCGGGAAAGATCTGCGGGAACTCATGCTGGGCGACGGCGGCGATCTGCCCTTTTTGGTCGAAGAGGATGGCGCGCGAGCTGGTCGTTCCCTGATCGAGCGCAAGCACGTACCGCATAAGCCGGTCACCCCGCAGCGGGCTCTTCCGGTTCAGTTCGTGCGCAACACCGCCGAAAGAGATGCCTTACGATACCAGCCCTTGAACAACTTCGGGCGCGGATTTGAGGGCAGCGTCTAATTGGCTTGCGTCTTTACCCCCGGCCTCGGCCATGTCGGGGCGTCCGCCGCCGGAGCCGCCGACGAGCTTCGCGATCTGGCCGACGACTTTGCCGGCCTGGATTTTGCCGGTGAGGTCCTTCGTGACGCCAACGATGAGGGCGACCTTGCCGTCTTCCTGCGCGCCGCCGAGGACGACGACGCCGGAGCCAAGCTTGTTGCGCAGATTGTCGACGAGGGTGCGCATCTGGCCGCGGTCGAGAGCGTCCACGCGCTGCGCGAGGACTTTGATGCCGGCAACGTCGACGGCCTGGTCGGCAGCGCCGGAGACACGCGAGGCGGCGGACTTCATGCGGGCCTCGTCGAGCTCGCGGCGAAGCTTCTTCAGCTCGTCTTCCTGGGCAGCGAGACGCTGGCGGAGAGCGTCGGCGGGAGCGAGATCGGGATTCGGCGCAAGCTGCGCGGCAAGCTGCGCGACCTGGTAGTCGCGCCGGAACTCAGAGAGCGCCCCCAGGCCGGTCACGGCTTCCACGCGGCGGACGCCGGAGGAGACGGAGCCTTCGCCGAGGAGCTTGACCATGCCGATTTCGCCGGTGGCGCCGGTGTGCGTGCCGCCGCAGAACTCGGTGGAGAAGTCGCCGATCTTCACCACGCGGACCCTTTCGCCGTACTTCTCGCCGAAGAGCGCCATGGCGTGGTACTCGTTCACGGCGACGTCGATGGGAACGTCTTCGAGCGTTTCGACGCGGGTGTTGCGGAGGGTCTGGCTGTTGATGATGTTCTCGATGTCCTGGAGCTCTTCGTCGGCGATCCCGGAGAAGTGCGAGAAGTCGAAGCGGAGGCGGGCGGGCTCGACCAGCGAGCCGGCCTGCTTGACGTGAGTGCCGAGGACTTCGCGCAGCGCGGCGTGGAGAAGATGCGTGGCCGTGTGATTGCGGCGCGTGGCGTTGCGGAAGTCGGCGTCGACGACGGTATCGACGCGGTCGCCGACTTTGAGCGGCTGGCGCAAGACGGCGCGATGGGCGAAGACGCCCTGCACGGGTTTGGTGCAGCCGGAGACATCGGCGACGACGGAGTTGTGATCGTCGGAGTAAAGCCAGCCGGTGTCGCCGATCTGGCCGCCGGAGTCGGCGTAGAAGCTGGTGCGGTCGAGAACGATCTCGACGGCATCGCCGGGCGCGGCCGCGGGAACGCCCTGGCTGTCCTTCACAATGGCGAGGACTTCCGCGCCATCGGTGCGGAGCTGGCGGTAGCCTTCGAAGGCGGTCTTCGGCAGTTCGCGAAAAGCGGGGCTGGCGGATTTCTGCGAGCCGCCTTTCCAGGAGGCGCGAGCGCGGGCCTGCTCTTCGGCGCGAGCCTGCTCGAAACCTTCAAGATCGAAGTGGATGCCGGCGTCGCGAGCCGCGTCCATCATGAAATCGAGGGGGAGGCCGTAGGTTTCGTAGAGATGGAAGGCGATGCGGCCGGGAAGCGTGATCGACCTTTTGCGAAGCCGCTCCGCGAACAGATCCGCGTCCCCTTCGGTTAATCCGGATTTCGGGCGCACACCAGAGATGATTAGGTTTTCGGGCAGGTGTGCAGCCTTTTCGAAGTCATCTTCGGAGAATTCGCAATTTCTTTCAGCTCCGAACTCGCGCAGAACCGTCCGGGCGGATTCGGCTTTCGCCGTGGCAATCGCAGAGTCGAGTTGCCGATCCCCAGCCTCCAGCACTCTCGCAAACTGCCGCTCTTCGGCCTCGACGACTTTGGCGACGCGATCGGCGGATTCCTTCAGTTCGGGGTACGCGTTCTGCATTTCGTCGCGGACGGCGTAGACCATCTGGCACATGAAGGGATTTTCCTGGCCGAGGAGGCGCCCGTGACGGATACCGCGGCGGAGGATTTTGCGGAGGACGTAGCCGCGGCCTTCGTTGGAGGGCAGGACACCGTCGGAGATGAGGAAGGTTGAGGCGCGAGCATGGTCGGCGATGATGCGAAGGGACGCGTTGTCGACAGGGGCTAAAGCCCCATCCTTTTGGGCGCCCTTATCGGCACGACTCAAGTCGTGCCCTAATACAAAGCTAGCCTCTTCTCCGCCATTTGCTGACCGGCTGGCCGGCTCGGCCATTTCTGAGCTCTGAGATCTGCGCTCTGTGCTCTGTCCGGTGAGTTCCGCAGCGCGAGCAATCAGCGGCGTGAACAAATCCGTTTCGAAATTGCTGATCTTGTGTTCGAGGACGGCGGCGACACGTTCCAATCCCATGCCGGTGTCGATCGACGGTTTGGGCAGGAGGTTCAGATCGCCCTGGCCTGTGGTCACGTTCAGGGTCCGGTCGAACTGCATGAAGACGAGGTTCCAGATTTCGACGTAGCGGGCTTCGTCCTGGCCGAAGGGAAGGTCGAGCTTGTTGCCGTCGGGGCCGATGGAGTCCGACGCTTCGATGCCCATGTCGTAGAAGATTTCCGAGCAGGGACCGCAGGGGCCGGTGTCGCCCATCTGCCAGAAGTTGTCCTTCATGCCGTACTCGTGGATGCGCTCGGCGGGAACGTGCTCGAGCCAGAGCTTGTACGCCTCTTCGTCGCGCGGGACGCCATTCTCGCCCTTGAAGATGGTGACGTAGAGGCGGTCCTTCGGGATGCCGTACCACTCGGACGAGGTGACCAGCTCCCAGGCGTACGCGATGGCGTCCTTCTTGAAGTAGTCGCCGAAGCTGAAGTTGCCGAGCATCTCGAAGAAGGTGTGGTGGCGGCGGGTGAAGCCGACGTTTTCGAGGTCGTTGTGCTTGCCGCCGGCGCGCACGCATTTCTGCGAGGTGGTGGCGCGAGAGTAGTCGCGCTTTTCAATGCCAAGGAAGACGTCCTTGAACTGGTTCATGCCCGCGTTGGTGAAGAGCAGTGTGGGGTCGTTGGCAGGCACGAGCGAGGAAGAATGGACGCGGCGATGGCCCTTCGACTCGAAGAAGCGGAGGAAGGCCTCGCGGATATCAGACCCGGTCCACGGGCGGCTTTTCGTGCTGGAAGACATACACCCTGAGTTTACCGAATGCGGCTCTCAGAATCGGATCGGGTCGTGTGCCGCGGTTTGCTAACCGGCGGCGCCGACGAGCACTTTGGGACCCGTGGGCTGCGGGCTTCCGCCTTCCGGCTCGACGGTCACGGCGAAGGCTTTTGGGGTCAGTCCAGGCGTGACGCGGGCGGTGAGGGCCGTAGTGGGCTGCCGGCTGGAGAAGACCCCGAGGCTGATGGGGGCACCGGAGGAAGGGACAAGCCACAACTGATAGCTTTTTCCGGCGGGGGCTGGTGTCAGTTCTCCGACGTAGATGGCCGAGCCGAGGCGTGCATTATACAGGAGGCCGGCACGGCCGGCAGGCCCTCCGGGCTGGCTGGCGAGTGCGACCCGGACGGTTCCGGGGGCGCCGAGAATCTCGTTTGTCTGCTCCGATGAGGCAATCATGTCGCGGGTGCGCGACTGGAGCGCGGTGAGCCTGACCTGGAGCAACTGGATGCGCTGCAGATCGTGCCGGTCCCGGGACCACAGCCACGCGGACAGCCCGGCGAAAACGATGGCCGACACGGCAAAAGCCGGCGTGAGCCAGAGGAGACGCCGCCGCGGCCGAATTGCCGGGCCGGCCATGGGAGCGCGGCGCTCGGCGCGAACCTGGCGCATCAGGGCATCCTTCACGGCCGGCGAAGGCGTGACGGGAGGAGCGGTCAGGGCCAGCAGCGCGACCCTCTGCCGTGCGGCGTCCAGTTCCTTCGCACAGCGCGCGCAGCTGCGCGCGTGCGCTTCCAGCGCGCGCTTCTCCTCGCCATCCAGCGCCCCGAGGGCCCAGAGCTCAGAGTCTTCCGGATTGACGTGCTGTTCCATCGCCAAATCTTTCCTTCAAAGACTGCATCGCGGCCCGCACCCTTGACTTCACCGTGCCGAGCGGACTCCCAGTCCGCGCGGCAATCTCCGTTTGCGACATACCTTCGAAATAGGCTAGTTCCACCGCTTCCCGCTGCTCGGGCGGCAAAGTTGCCATTGCGCTCTTCAGCCGCTGCGCCAGTTGGGAACGCTGCGCCTCCTCCTCAATATTTCCGGGCGATGGGATGGACTCCATCGAAAAACCTTCGCTGTCCTCAGAAACTTCCCGCCGCTCCCGGCTGCGCAGGCGTGAAATCGCTCGATTACGGCCGATGACCAGCAGCCAGGCGGGCAGGGATCCGCGGCTGGGGTCAAACCGGGACGGATTCCGCCATAACTGGAGGAACAGGTCCTGCAGGATCTCTTCCGCTGCACTGGTGTCCTTCAGGATACGCACGAGCATGGAGAAAAGCATGCCCGAATAGCGGTCGTAAAGCGTAGAGAGTGCGGATTCGTCGCCTGCGACCATTCGCTCGACCAGCGCCGCGTCCGGACCGGGTTGCAGGGGCAGAGTCACCGGACCTCGCTTCGGCCTCGAGTTAAGTACGCGAAAAGCAGCGGCAAGGGATTTCCATCCAGAGCGGAATCTTTGAGCCCGGTTCGAAGCAGAGACACAAGTGTATATGGACCTGAGCGATTCGGTCAGGGGAGCGGAGATCGGCTGGTTGCTCAGATGCCGGCTACAGGAAACGGAGAGGCATTATTTTTTTGCAGTCATCCGATGCGAAGGGATGCGGCGTACTGGGAGCAGGAGGATTTCCAATGCGTGCACCGGAAGATGCCGAGATTCTGTCGGCGGAGCAACTTCTCAACCGTATCCGGGTAAAACGGGCCCTGAACCGGAGAAATTTTCTCAGCGGACTGGGAATGACCGGTGCTGCGGTGGCCGGAAGCGCGATGCTCGCGGGATGCGGAGGCAGTGGCACGAAGACTGTCATGGCCGCTGGTCCATCTGAGACCGATGTCCTGAATTTTGCTCTGAACCTCGAGTACCTGGAAGCGACCTTTTACAGCTATGTGGTCACCGGGGGAGATATTCCGTCATCGTCGACGGGCGGCGGACCCGCTCCAACAGGGGCGCCGTCGTCCACGCCGAGTTTCCAAAGCCAGCAGATCGCCGACATGTTTGCGGAGATCTATTACGACGAATTGAGCCATGTGAACGATCTGCGCACGGCGCTGGGCGGATCGGCCGTGGCGCGCCCGCAGCTGGACCTCGGCGCGCTGGGAACGGTGAGTACCGCGAACTACATCACTTTCGCGCGGCTGTTTGAAGACGTGGGAGTGACGGCCTATGCGGGCGCGGCCACCGACCTGACGGGGCAGAACCTGCAGTATGCGGCGCAGATTCTGGCGGTTGAGTCGTTTCACTCGGGCGCCATACGTCTGGTGGCGATCCAGCAGGCTGTGCCGTATCTGCCGGCCGCAGACGTTCCCGCGGACGGCTTTGACGTTCCGCCGTACGACGCAGGTTCAATATCGGCGACGGAGAGTGGACCAACCTCAAAAGGAGCGTTCTTCGCCACAGCCGGCGCCAACGCACCGGGCAATACCCTGCCCGGTCTTGCCTATGCGCGAACGACCTCGCAGGTGCTGGCAATCGTCTACGCGAACACGGCGACAGGCACAGCCAAAGGGGGTTTCTATCCCAATGGCATGAACGGAAACATCACGACGGTCTGATTCCCCGCCATTTCCCAGCTGCGATCCCATGTTTCGTCCCACCTGAGGGGCCGGTTCCCAAGCCGGCCCCCTTTTTTGGCTGCCAGCGATCTGCGCCGGGAGCGATTCGCGCGCTGCAACACCAACCTGGTAGACTCAAGCGCGTCCCCGGGTTCCCCCAAAAACCATATTGGAATCGAGGTCAAACGTGTAGGTCGACGAATGTCCCTGCGCAGCCGACTCCTGAACGCATCCTGCAAATGGCGTGGGGGTATGTGCCGCCCCTGCTGCTGGAGGCGGCGATCCGCCACAGGTGTTTGACGTGCTGGATGGAGGCGCCAAGACGGTCGCCGAGACTGCCAAAGCGACGGGCGCCTCGGAGCGCGGGCTGAGGGCGATGATGAACGCGCTGATCGGCCTGGAATATCCGGCGAAGGACGCCCGGAACGTCTTCTTCAGCAACTCGCGGCTTCGTGCTCACCAGGAACGCTGCGCTCTCCGCTGTCAGACGATAGCGCGGGGAAGCGGAGGAACGATCGCGGTACAGGAATTCCTGGTGAACAAGGATCGGACTGGGCCGCTGACTGGTTTGTTCTTCGCGGTGAACATGCTGGTGAATACGCAGGATGGCTATGCGTGGCCGGTGGAGGAGATTGGCTGCTGGCTGCAGGAGGCGGAGTTCAGGGACGTGCGGACGATTGCGTCGCCGGGACCTTCGCCGCTCATTCTGGCGACGAAGGAGTGATCATTCCCACCCTCTCGTTGAACAGAGAGATGCCATGCAGCACCCATGAAGCTGTGCCATCCGGGTCAACCGGGGCTTTGAAGGTCAATCCGCTGGGCGGAATCCGGGAGCTGCATAGACACGCTGGCGGCGTCCGCGAGGCGACAGCAGCTGCACGGTGATGATCATCCCGGGGATGAGATACATCATCGATCCGGAGACCCACATGAAGGCACCGGCGGCGATCTGATCGTTGAGGGCGCTGATGCCGAAGAGACGCGGCTGCAGCAGGTAGCCGGGATAGAGGACGCGGCCGGAAAAGCAGAGGAAGGCTGAAATCGCGGTGTTGATGACATCGGCGAGCATCAGGTAGGGGATGAGCATCCAGCGGCGGGAGTCGCCACTGCGCGTGGTTCCTGCCGGGCGGAAAGGCCACGGTGCGATGACAGGCCACCAGAAAATCAGGCTGGCGAGGAAGAAGCTGGCGTGCTCGCCGTACTCGTGAATGTATTCGTTGGAGAGCGCCAGGCCGTACATCTTTGGAATGTGCCAGATCACAAAGGCGAGGGTCCAGATCAACCAGGCCACGCGGAGGCGGGTGAGAAAGGCGCCGATCCTGTGCGGGATGCCGCTCGAGAAGAGCGGGCGCAGGACGCCGCGCATGAGCCAGCGGGGCAATCCGCGGAGCATGGGAACCACGGGCGCGGAGAAGACGATCAGAATGGGCGCGACCGACCACAGGAAGAAGTGCTGCACCATATGGATGGAGAGCATCCGGTCGGCGAAGGCGTCGAGGGGCGATGCGATGGCGATGAAGATAGCTGACATACCCGCCAGAAAAACAGCGAGGCGCCAGCGCGGGAACAGGTCAGGACGGGTGACGCGGATGCGCGCCCAGCCGCGGGTGTAGATCAGCGAGGAGACGATCAGCGCGAAGGTGACGATCCAGGGGATGTCCCACGACGTCCACAGCGCTGAAAGATCCATAAGAAGCCCGCTACTTCGTTCCGGTCACCGGCGGTGGTGATCCGTTTTGGGTGGCAATGGAGCGGAGCGCCCCATCGTAGGCGGGCCGCTCGTTGGGTGGATGCATGGTTTCGAGGAAGGCAACGAGAGCCTCGATCTCAGGAGGCGACAGATTTTTGCCGAAGGCGGGCATGTTGCCGCCGCCGGTAACGACTTTGTAACGCATCTCGTCGGGAGTCATGCGCGTCGCGACATCGTCGAGGGCGGGGCCGCGCTGGCCGCCGACACCGCCGATCTCGTGGCAATTCCGGCATTGCTTGTCCTGGAAGACGACGGCACCCTCACGGACCAGCGGCGTGGCGCTGTGCGTGTAGCGGGCCGGGATCGCGTCCGAGCTCCACGCGTCCATATGCGGGCTCCAGGGTGTGTAGGTGCCCAAATGGGTGAAGACGCCCCATGCGACGGCAATAAAGGTGACGGTAAGTACGGCGATGGGACGGCGATGCCAGCTCTTTTCGCCTTCGCCGGCGACAAAGGGCAGCGCCAGCAGGCCGGCGATGGCCAGGATAGGCCCAATGAGGATGACGGGGGTCTCCAGCTCGGGCGGCAGATAGGCAAGGATGGCGAAGATCCAGAGGAACGGGAAGTCGGGCTTGGGCGTGGTCTGGATGATGGAAGGATTCGGCATGCCGCCGGGTCCATAGGGCCCGAAGACCAGCGCGCAGACGGCGACGGCGGCGACGACAGCGCCGGAGAAGACGAGGTCCTTCCAGAACGCACCGGGTACGAAGGGGATGCCATCCTCGTGAGCGAGGCGGTTGTATTCGGCGACGTAGGTTTTCCGGCGGACGAGACGGCCTGGCATGGGCCATTCATTGATGCCGAGCTTGAGCACCATCCAGACGTGCACCATCGCAAAGCTGAGCAGGAGGCCTGGAATTACGAAGACGTGGAGAGTGAAGAAACGCGAGAGGGTAGCGCCGGAGATGTTAGGGCCGCCTAAGAGGAAGTGCACGAGCGCACCGCCGATGAGCGGCACGCGGCTCATCATGAAGACGCCGATGCCGAGGCCCCAGTAGGCATCCTGATCGAAGCGGAGGACCTGTCCGGTGAAGGCCATGCCGAGGGTCATGAGGAGCAGGAAGACGCCGACGATCCAGGTCAGCTCGCGCGGATACTTGTAGGCTCCGAAGAGAAAGACCTGGCACATGTGGATGAAGACGATGGCGACCATGAAGTTCGATCCCCATCCGTGGAGGGCGCGAATGAACCAGCCGAGCGGAATCTGGTGATTGAGGACGTTGAGGCTGTTCCAGGCATTGGCGGTCGTCGGTGAGTAAACAAG
>JASHNS010000094.1 GCA_030041515.1 Acidobacteriaceae bacterium
GAACTGGATCACGTACGCGGGCAGCTCCGGCAATCCGCCGAGTTACTCGAGCGTGCATCACCTGACCGGCTGCGGCAATTACTACCAGGCGCTGGAGCCGGCGGTGACCACCGGCTTCTCCTCGGGCGGAGCCAACGTCAACGATCCCAGCGGCGCGGTGCCGCGCGTGTGGGCGACGCCGCTGGCTTCTTCGTCCAGCGATGCGGCGTATTCCGCGCAGATGTACACCGGTTACCAGGGCGATGTCTTCCAGGCGCACTTCTCAGGGGTGAATCCGTTCTTCAACGTGACGTACCAGGGGACGATCCGCTCCAGCGGCGGGCTGGCGCTGAGCACGGTGATCAACACCGCAACGACGCTGACGCTGACTGCAGCCAATAAGAATGTGATTGCCAACGCCGCCGGCGGCGCGCAGACGATTACGCTGCCCAGCTGCTACACGGCGCTGCCGGACAAAAGCTCGCCGACGGGCCTCGAGTTCACCATCATCAAGTCGGATACGTCGTCGAACGCGGTGACGCTGCAGACGGTGAGCTCGCAGAACATCAACTATCTCGGCGTCTCCGCGCAGACCCTGGCGATCAGCTCGCCGGGCAAGCGCACGCTGGTCTGCGGGCCCGACTACAACTGGTATGCGTACTGAGCGGGTCGCATGTCCGAGTTCGGCAACGGGTCGAGGGAGGACCTCGTCCGCCTGGGCCAGAAGATGGATGCGAGCGTGGAAGAAGCGCTGGCCCTGACGACCGAGGTTCTGACGATCAGAAACCGGGTGGGGAAGAACCAGTTCCTGGCCGCGAACGAGGCGCAGAGCCGCTATGCGCGGAACGCCTGGGGGAAGAACAGCAACATCGTCCTGAAGGCGCGGCAGATGGGCATCACCACCTGGATTGCGGGGAGGTTCTTTCTGAAGACGATCACGCATCCCGGCACGGTGACGGTGCAGGCGGCGCATACCCAGGAGGCGGCGGAGGCGCTCTTTCGCATCGTTCACCGCTTTCTGGGGCAGCTGCCGGAGGCGCTGCGCGGAGGAGCGCTGAAGGGCGCAAAATGCAGTGCACGGCGCATCGCTTTTCCCGAGATCGACAGCGAGTACCTGGTGGAAACCGCGGGAGACCGCAACGCGGGTCGGGGGCTGACCATCACGAACCTGCACTGCACGGAACTGGCGCGGTGGCCGGGCGATCCGGAAGAGACGCTGGCCGGCCTGCGAGCGACCCTGTCGCCGGAAGGAGAGCTGGTGATGGAATCGACGCCCAACGGAGCGTCGGGCTGCTTCTGGAAGGAGTGGCAGGAGGCGGAGAAAACCGGCACCGTGCGCCACTTCTTCCCATGGTGGCTGGAGCCGGCGTACAGGGCGGATGCCGTCGAGGAGACGTCGCTGAGCGAAGATGAGCAACGCCTGCGCGCAGACTTCGGCCTGAAGCTGGAACAGATCGGTTATCGCCGGCGCATCCAGGAAAACTTTCGCGGGCTCGCGCGGCAGGAGTACGCCGAAGACGCGGATTCGTGCTTCCTGGCGAGCGGGAGCTGCTGGTTTGAGGTGGGCGCCATTGACGAGCGGCTGCGCGCGGTGCAGGAGCCTGTGGAGAGGCGGCGCGACCTGTGGATCTGGGCGCGGCCGCAACCCGGGCGGCAATACGTGGTCGCCGTCGATCCGGCGGGAGGCTCGCCGGACGGGGACTACTCCGCCGTGGAGGTAATCGACCGGGAGGAGGGGCTGCAGTGCGCCGAGCTGCGGTCGCACCTGTCGCAGCTGGAGACGGCGGAGGCTGCCGCGGAGCTGGCGCGGGAGTACAACGGAGCGCTCATTGCCGTGGAGCGCAACAATCACGGACACGGGGTGCTGGCGTATCTGAGGTCGAGGTGTAATTACGAGCGTATCTATCGCACCAAGGACGGGCAGGACGGGTGGCCGACGCAGCACTCGACGCGGCCGACGATGGTGGCGGACCTGGGCAGCGCGCTGGTGGACCGGCCCACGCTGTTCTCGAGCGAGCGCCTGCTGCGGGAGTGCCGCACGTTTGTGCGGGGGCCCGGCGGGAGACCGGCGGCAGCGGCGGGCGAGCACGACGACTGCGTGATGGCGATGGCCGTGGCGATTGCAGTACGGAAGGAACATTTCGCCCCAAAACAGTTGCAGTAGCATGGTGGGTTCGGAGACAACGTGGCGGTATTGGCGGTCCAGCAAATCCGGAAGATGCGCGGGGGAGCGCAGAGCCACCTGATGCTTGGCGAGGATGGCCACGCCTGGGTGGTGAAGTTCCAGAACAACCCGCAGCACCTGCGCGTGCTGGCCAACGAGCTGCTGGCCACGCGGCTGGCGGCGCTGGTGGGGCTCACCGTGCCGGAGTGCGACGTGGTGGAGGTGACGCCGTGGCTGATCGAGCGGACGCGCGAGCTGGAGATGGATTGCGGGCCACGGCGCGAGCCCTGCCGCCCGGGGCTGCAATTCGGCTCCCGCATGGTCGGAGGACTGATGCCCGGACAGAGGGCCGACTACCTGCCCGAAGATCAGCTGTCGGAGGTGCGCAATCTCGGGGAGTTCGCCGGCATGCTGGCACTGGACAAGTGGACCTGCAACGCCAACGGGCGGCAGGCGCTCTTCCACCGGAAAGCGCGCGAGCGGCGGTGGTCGGCGGCGTTCATCGACCAGGGCTTCTGCTTCAATGCAGGCGAGTGGCGCTTTGTCGATGCGCCGCTGCGCGGGGTCTACGCGCGCAACCTGGTGTATCGCAACGTGACCGGCTGGAGGAGTTTCGAGCCGTGGCTGAGCCGGATCGAGGAACTGGCGCCGGAGCGGGTGTGGCCGATCGTGGAGACGATTCCTCCGGAGTGGTATGAGGGCGCGGCCGAGGTGATGGAGCGGCTGGTGGAGCAGTTGCTGGAGCGGCGCGCGCGGGTGCGCGAGCTGATCGCGGCGTTCCGGGACTCCTCGCGGCAGCCCTTCCCGAACTGGGAGCGGGCGGGTGTTTCCGCAAGCTCGGGCCCGTTTAGGATTCCGGGCTGGGGCGATAGTGTGAACGGGAGCATCCAGTGAGCGGCCGTCTGCCCTGCGAGCTTTTCCTGGTCCGCTATGTGCCGGATCCGGTGAAGAACGAATTCGTGAACATTGGCGTGCTGCTCCGGCCCGTGTCCGGGGACGGGAGCGCCGGGCCCGAGCTGCGGCTCACGCGGGACTGGTCGCGCGTGCGCTGTATCGATCCGGATGCGGACACGGAGATGCTGGAGGCGGTGGAAACGGAGATGCGGCAGAGGCTGGCGGGACAGGAGGCCGACCTGAAGCCGCTGATGACGGTGATGGAGGACTCTTTCTCGCATCTGCTGCAGCTGACCGAGCCGCGCGGCTGCCTGGTGGAGGATCTGGCGGCGGGCATGGAAGAGATGATGCGCCTGTACGTGGAGCCGCGCCGGGAGAAGCGGCGAGCGGCCCTCACAGGGCGGGCCGCGCTGCTGCGCAGTATGCGGACGCATTTCGAGCAGGTGCGCGTCTGGGAGCTGATGCGGCGGCGCATCGCGGCGTCGGCCTATACGCAGGCGGGCGATCCGCTGAAACTCGACTGCGGGTACCGGCCCAACGGGCGGATCCGCATCTTCCACGCCGTCTCGCTCGACACCGATGCGGAGCTGGCCAAGGTGCTGGCCTTCAGCGCTCCGGCGCTGCGCGCGGGGGTGGAGCGCGTGGAGCATGCCGAGCTGGAGCTGACCGCCATCGTCGAGCCTCTGCGCGGCAGCAGCGGCGATGATCCCGACGATGGAGAGCGCCTGGCACGCTACGGCTTTGGCGTGGAGACGATGGAGGCGCAGCAGATCCGCGTCCTCACCGCGAACGATCTGGGGCGCGTGGCGGAGACGGCGCGGCAGGAGCTCAGGGTGTAAGCCGACTCGAAGCGTTCAGTTTTTCGTAGCTGTTTGTTCGTTGTTCGTTGCTGGTTGCTGGCCGTTCGTGGCTGGTCGCTGACCATGCCCTCGGGGAGAGCGAAAAAGCAGGGAATAGAAACTACGCAATAACAACCAGGAACGAACAACCAACAACTGGGAGCATCCGGCATGGCCTCAACGCCATGCCTTTTTCTTTGCCGGAAGGAGCAGAGACGACGTGACAATCAAAGACCAATGGAAACGCGCGCTGACGCGGCTGGCGGCACGGCGCGCCGGCGATCCGGGCGACGGGCAGGAGGGCGCCGTTGGCGCACGCCGGACCCTGGCGCTGCCCTCCGTGCTGGCTCCGTATGCCGTTCCGGGGCGGCCGCTGCCCCGGCCCACTCCGGTGAACCTGCGGCGCTTCGCGGAGACTCCGCTGGTGCGGCGCGCCATCAACCTCATCAAGGACCGCATTGCGGCGATGGACTGGCAGGTGCGCCTGAAGCGCGACCAGGAGCCGGAGCAGGTGGCGTGGGTGGAGAAGCGCGCGCGTCTGCTGCGGCGCTCGCTCGAGTTCCCCAACGCCTCGGATTCTTTCCGCGTGCTGCTGGAGCAGGTGATCGAGGACGCCCTGGTCGGAGGTTTTGGCGCCATCGAGATGGAACTGACCGGCGACCCCGCGAAACCCTTCGAGTTGTGGCCCGTCGACGGCGCCTCCATCCGCATCGATCCGCAGTGGGACGGCAAGCCCGAGTCCCTTCGCTACGCGCAGGCCACCGGACTCGCCGGCAGCGACGCGATCATCCCGCTTGAAGACCGCCAGCTGCTGTACCTGCGCATGAATCCGCGCAGCTACACGCCGTGGGGCCTGGGGCCGCTCGAAGTCGCTTTCGAGACGGTGAACGCTTTTCTGAGCGCACACCGCTTCGCCGGCAAGCTGGCCTCGAACTCTGTGGTCCAGTACGCGCTGTGGCTGAACGAGACCACGCCGGCGCAGCACGAGCGGCTGATCCGCTGGTGGCAGGACGAGATCGAGGGCACCGGCCGCGTGCCGCTGCTCTCCACCGAGCAGAAGCCCGAGGTGCTGCGCTTCGCACAGGGGACCGATGCCGATCTGCGCCTGAACTGGCAGCAGTTCCTCATCCGCATGGTGGCCAACGCCTTCGCGCTGCCGCCGGTGCTGCTCGGCCTGGAACAGGATGTGAACCGCTCCACGGCGGAATCGCTCCTCGATGAGGCCTTCCACTCCGCCATCGTTCCGCTGGCGCGGCTGATCGCCGAGCACATCACGCGCGATCTGTTCGCGAAGCGCCTCGGCTGGCCGGAATTCGAGTTCGTCTTCAACGATCTGGACGCCACCGATGCCATGCAGGAAGTCCAGATGCAGACCGCGCTGCTCCAGGCGGGCGTGCTGACCGTGAATGAAGTGCGCGCCATGCGTGGGCTGGCGCCGCTCAGTGAACAGAGAGCAGAGATCCGTGACCCGAACACTGTCTCCTGACTCCGGATTTCTGACCACCAGCCACCTTTTCCGTTCACCGATCTCTGATCCCTGATGACTGGAGAGCTTATGCGCCTTGAAGCCATGGCCGTCCGGATGCCGGACGTTGCCGACCACCCGAACCGCGTGCCCTTTACCGGCGTGCTCACGCGCGTCGACGAACCCAGCACCAGGCCGCCTGCGGGCGCGCGCGGGCATCGTGTGGTGCTCACCCGCGCCGCCGCGCTGGCTGCGCTGCCTTCCCTGCTGGGGATGGCGGTGGATTACGCGCCCAGCTGGGACGGGCACGATGCGCGCCGCAAGTGCGGCATTATCACCCACGCCGACGTGGAGGGCCCGCGGCTCACCGTGGCGGGCTATCTCTTCGCGAAAGATTTTCCGGAAGTGGGGCGGCAGATGCGCCAGTGCCTGCCGGGCTCCATGGGCATGTCCTGGGAGCTGGCCGACGCGCACGTGGAGGACATGCGCGCGGAGATCTGGACGCTGACGCGCGCCACCTTCACCGGCGCGGCCATCCTGCTGCGCGAGAAGGCCGCCTACCGCGACACCTCGTTCGAGGTCGCGGGGCATCGTCCGGCGTCGCCGCCTCCGGCGCTGTGCCGCGAACCGCGCGCGGAGCCGGTCTATGCAGCAGCGCGCAGGAGCGTCCGCTCCGCCCGCGCACTTTTCATCAACCCGCAACGCAGAAAGGAAGAAGCATGGAATCCCAGACCAGCGAAGTTCGGCCAGGCGAAGTAATGGCCGGCATCGAACGCATGGAAACCCGGCTGGAAGCCGCGGCCTCGCTCGTGGAGCGCGCCGTCGCTCTGCTGGAAGAGCGCGAAGGCGAAGTGCGCCGGCTTGTGGCCGCCGCGCCGAGCCGGGAGGCGGAACTGGAGCAGAAGCTCCAGTCCGCCGAGGAGCAGATCGCCGAGCTGACGGCGCAGCTGGAATCGCAGCCCGAAACGCGGCCCGAAACAGCGGCGCTGGCCTCCGGCCGCAAAACCCTTGCGCCCGCGACCGCGCAGTTCCTGACGAAGCAGGGCATCGCTCTCGAGCACGTCGAAGCCGGCGCGCTCGATGCCGCACTCTCGAGCCTCAGTCTCGAGCAGCGCATCGCCGTCAAGGCGCAGCTGCTCCGCGCCGGACTGACCAGCTAAAGACAGCTTACGTCCGGCTAGCTGAAGACCGGTCAGCTAAAAGCCGGTTAGCGCAGATTCGGTCAGCGGGAGCTTCTGCGCTCCAGACAGTCCTTCGCTGACCACTTCGCTGCCCGTTTTCCAGCTGGCCGCAATTTAGCTGACCGGACTTTAGCTGACCGGCTCTTAGCTAACCGCATTGCAGCTTTCCAGAAAGGAAGATATGACCGCCAGTTTCCAGGACATTCACGCCGCCGCCGACTACATCGGGCCCGGCGCCATCGAAGTGCCCCTCTACCAGACCGAGATCCTCGACATCGTGCGCCGCCGCAACATCTTCGGCCAGCGCATCAGACAGGTCCCGGCCACGGGCCATCCGTCGCGCTACTTCGAGCAGACGGCGATTCCGAATCCTTCCACCGCCGGCTTCGTCGATCCGCGCAACATTGTTGCGCCCGTCGTCGCGCCCACGCGCGTGGAGCGCAGCGTGCCGCTGAAGGCCATCGTCGCGCAGCTCAACTACAACCTGTTCGACATGGAGCTGGGCTCGCAGCAGAAGCAGTTCGCCTACCTCCAGGCGAAGGACCTGGTGGACACGATCGAAGGCGTGATGCTCACGCACGACGTCGCGCTGTGGAACGGCAACGACACCTCGCTGACCACGCCCACCACCATGCAGTACATGGGCGCGATCGGCCAGATCGTCGCCGGCGGCAACACCGTCACCATTCCCACCACGGGATCCATCACCGACGGCCTCAAGTCGACGATCGCGCAGATGGTGGCCAACACCAGCTATGCGGTGCGGCCGACGGCCATCTATGCCAACCCGGTGCTGCTGGATCTGCTCGACCGCGAGATGAAGACCGAGTTCAACGTGGTCCTGAACACCGGGGAGATCGCGGCGGGCTTCACGGTGAAGATGCTGGTGACCCAGGCGGGCGAGCTGCCGCTCATCCCCGACTGGTCGCTGGCTTACACCGGCACGCCCGGCACGGGCAATGCAGTGCTGCCGGCCTACATCGTCACCGAGGACCTGATCGAGTACCACTGGCTCTCCGACCCGAACCCGCGCGTCTTCCAGCTCGGGGTGCCAGGATCGCTGGCCGCGCAGCACGTGGTGGTCAAGTTCGGCGCTCCGGTGGTGAAGGGCGCGAACTACGCCCACTACCAGGTGCTGGTGGACCGCTAAACGGCAACGAAGAAGCGGTCAGCGAAACAGCGGGTAGCTAAGAACCGGTCAGCTAAAAACCGGTCAGCGGAACAGCGAATTGCCGTTTGCAGATCAAGGCAGCGGAGCCGGCCAACCAGTCGCTCCGCTCACTTTCTCGGTATTCAACTGACCGTCTCCTCGCTGGCCGTTTCACAGCTAACCGCTTCTTAGCTGACCGGTTCTTAGCTGACCGCACCTTAGCTAACCGCTTTTTAGCTTTCGGAGAAACCATGTCCTGCTACCTGCAGCCTTCTCAATATCAGACCTACGGCCTTGCGCCCGACGTCACCGACGACTGGATCACGGCGGCCTCGTCCCTGATCGACAGCCACTGCCGCCGCATCAGCCTCAATCCCACGCAGTACACCGAACGCCTGCGCATGGTGGAAGGGTCGCAGACCGTGCGCCTCAGCAACCTGCCGCTGGTCGCGGTCGCGCCGGCCACGTCGCCCTTCGTTTCCATCCAGGCGCGCTACGCAAAGCCGCGGCGCGGCCAGGCCGTCTTTCCGCTTCAGGAAGAAGTCCTCTGGGCCTTCTCGCTGCCCGGCGCCTGGACTGCCGTCGATCCCACCACCGTCGACTTTGTCGCAGACACCGGCGAGCTGATCTTCCCGCTGAACATCCTCGGCCTGCCCTACAACGAGGTTGCCGTGACCTACACTGCCGGCCTGGCCACCCTGCCCGACGCGATCCTGTGCGCCTGCGCGCAGATCGTGAAGAATGCTCAGGCCACGCCCGGGCTGAACGTGAAGGCCTCCAAGGTGGACACGATGTGGCTCCAGTACTTCTCCGCCTCGCTCATCGATCCCACGGTCCAGGCGATGCTCAAGCCCTGGGTTTCGGTCAGGATGGGGTGAGCCATGGCCGATCTCAGCATTCAGAATCCATGCGGCCTGGCGCAGCGCGTGGCCACGGCTCTGCTCCGCGCCGGAGGCGGGACCACCGCCAACCTGCAGATGCCGCCGCTCCAGGGCGACGCCACAGACGCCGGCCAGCTGGGCCTTGACGCGCCTGGCTTTCTCTCCCTGCCGCTCTCGCCGGTCGCGTTTCGCAAAGCGCGCGTGGCCATGCAGGACGGGCAGATGCCGAAGTACGAGCTGCTCGTCTCCGCCGATGCGGTGAACGCCCAGGTGACCCAGCAAAAGCTCGCTTCCGCCGAGGCGCTCTTCGCGATGGCTGCCGGCGTTCAGGTCGCGGGCCAGCTCTTCCTCATCGAGGCCGTTTCGTCCTCCGTCGCCCAGGGCGAACCGTATTTGTATCGGCTTCTGTTACAGGAATCCTGCGGCGAATAACGACAGGGGCGCAGAGCTCAGAGCACAGAGCTCAGAATTCCGCTTCTGCCGAGTGCCCAACCCTGACTGCTCATCGCCTTCCCTGAGCTCTGAGCCCTGTTTCAAGGAGCACCATGCAGAACGCCAAAGATACTTTCTACGTCACGCTGCGCAATCGGCTCGCCGCGCTCAATCCGGCGCGCACCATGACCCTGCGCGCCGTCTCGCGTCCCGGCATTCTCGTCCAGGACGCTGAGGCTCCCATGCCGCAGCCCGTCCTGGATGCATTTTCGATCAACTGGACCGGCCTCGCCGCCGACCTGCAGATGCCGGCCATTCTGGCGCAACTCACCTGCGAGATCCAGTACGCGACCGCCGGCACCCAGGCCAATGCCGGACTCGACCGCGGCCGTGCTCTCGAGGAGATGGATTACGAGGTGCTCAGCATTTTGTATCCGTACTCGGCACAAAAGATGAACTACGCGGCGGCGCCCGCCGCGGTCATGGAGACGATGGTCTTCTGGTCCGAGCCTGAGTTCGGAGCTGCCGTACCCCTGCGCGACCGCCTGAGCCGAACCGCGAAAGTGACCGTCTTCGCGTTCCAGGAAGCGGGTGAGAAATGAGCGCATCCGCCACTCCGCTGGCCGCGCTGCCGCCCGTGGGCCGCCGCGTACGCGCCTGGTTTGCGCCCGTCAACCGCGCGCAAAAGCAGCCCACGCTCTTCGATCCCTCCGCCAGCGGCCTGTGTTCGCTCGATACGCCCCCGGCTCCGTGGATCGATCTCGGCTGGATCGAAAACTTCGCCCGCAAATCCACGAGCAAATATGGCGAGCTGCTCACGGGCAGCCCGGCCGCGGCCCAGTACCAGGTGCGCGAGACCCTCGACGCCATCGTCGCGTTCCGCTTCAAGGCGTGGAGCAAGCTCTCCATGGCGCTGGCCGCCGGATCCCAGCACATGAACCTGATCGTGCCCGCGGCGGGAGGTGCAGCCAACGGATCTGGCTCGAAAGGCGTCCCCGCTGTCTCGCTCGCCACGGGATCGACAGCGACCTTCCTCGCGCTCGCCGCTACCGACGCGGCGAACTTCGCGGCCGGCGCTCTCGTCACCGTCGATGCCGACTACGCGGGCCAGACCGGATTCGTCGGAAGCGGCGTTTCCGCCGCGTATGTACAGAGCGCGGCCGCCGTCAACAATGATCCCGACTACATCCGCCGCGTCAGCTTCAATGTCGCCCGCGTCGCGGCTGTCTCGACGGGAACCACGCCCGGCCTCCAGCTCGCGCAGCCGCTGCTCGCGGGAGTTCCGGCTGCCGGCGTGAAGGTCCAGCCCATCGTCGGCTTCGTCGATCGCGAAGGCGGCACGTTCTTCCAGGAGTGGTCCGCGCTCTTCATCGTGCAGGGCCAACAGGGGGAGCGCATCTTCTGGCACTATCCGCGGCTGCAGGCTCTGGCCGGCGCTGCGGAGGCATCCGCGACACTGGCCGCGCCGCTCGAACGCATCGCCCTCAGCGCTGCCTTTCGCGCGCTGCCCGTCACTGACGCCAACGACGGCGAAACTGTCGTCTGCTTCCGCAGCTTTTTCCCCTGCGCGAACACGCTGGTCTAGTTACCAGTGCCCGGTTGCTGGTTATTCGTGGTCAGGCGTGCGCCGTCCAGACGAATTACCAGCAACTCGTCACTGTTCCCGGAGGGAACATGAAGCTCACCATCGACAATCACGACGGCAAAGGCGCGGTCGACTACAGCAGCGCCATCGTCGCCGGGCGCGAGTTCCGCATCCAGCGCCTGCTCAACGAGCCCGTCACGTGCGCCCTCACGCTGCTGCCCGGCGCCTCGCTGCCCACCCCCGCGCGCAACGGCCGCATCCTTATCTATGACGATAACGGGCTCCTGCTCTTCACCGGCTACATCGCCACCGAGCCCGCGCTCGAGCTCGCCGGCCAGGGCAGCGCAGGCGCCGTCTACGCCGCCGTGGTCTCCGCCATCAGCGACGACATCCTGCTGAGCCGCCAATATCTCCCACAAGCCAACACCCCGGCGAGCGCAGCCAGCCAGGCGCTCCAGGTGTTGCTCGCCCGCATGGAGCTGGCCGGCATCGTCGCCACCATCCCGTCCTCGCTGCCCAGCACCGCCGGCTTCGAGGTAGACACGGCTCACACCTGGGCCGCGAACGTCGGCGCTCTCGCGAATGCCATCCGCAACGCCTGGCGCCTGATGAACGGCACGCTCACCATCGCTCCCGTCGGCAATGTCACGCACACGCTCAGTGAAGCGCAGGGCACGCTGTCGCTCGGCGATTTCCAGATCTCGCTGGTGAAAGCGCTCGCCAACGACGTTACCGTCTGCGGCGAAGTCGAGCCCTGCGCCTACGTCACCGAATATTTCCAGGGCGACGGCACCACCGTGCTCTTCAACCTGACCGAAGAACCGTACACGCAACCCGCTTCCAAACAGAAGCCGCTGGTCGACACGTTTTCCGGGCCTGCGATCAATCCCCAATACTGGATGGTCGACGATCCCGGCGCCTGCATCTCGCTCACGTCCAACGGACTCACCTGCGCGGGTGGCAACGGCCAGCTCGGTGTGACCATGCTCTCCGCCATCTCCTCGCTCGAACTGGGCGGCTCCATCGTCATCGAGGCCGCCAACGTCCAGTTCGGCGCGCAGGCTTCGGGCATCCTCAACGGTTTCTATGGCGGCGGCGGTCCCACCGCGCCCAACTGCCTGCTCGGTTTTGAGATCGCGCAGGCCAATGGGGCCACCAGCATTACGCCGCTTGTGAACGGAACCGCTGCCGGAACGCCCTTCGCGCCGGTGGCCGGGCATTTGTACAGCTTACGGTTACGTTTCTATGCGACCGAGCTCCAGCGTTTGTTGCAGACCTACTACGTCACCGGCACGGGCTCCGGCATCCAGTCCTTCGGCGGACTCGTTGTCAACTCCGGCGCCAGCGCCGTTCTCGAAGTGCAGGACGTCACCGGAGGCATTGCCGGCGCGCCCGTCATTCTCTGGTCCGGCAGCCTGCCCGTCGTGCCGCCTACCTGCGTCTTCGCCCCGCTCAACTCCGCCGATCTCCAGTGCAGCATCGGCAGCGTGACCGTGGAGCAGCAGGGTCCGCAGTGGGTCGTCAGCACGCCGCCCAACGGTACGTCGATCGTGCGCCGCATCGGCAGCGCGGCCGAAGGCTCCGACTGCACGCTCGACCGTCTCGGCCGCCTCAAGTTTTACCCCGCCAGCACGCCCCAGGCCGGTGAACTCATCGCCGTCAGCTACCGCACCCGCCATCGCTCCGTTGCGCGCCTGGCCAGCGCCGCCAGCATCACCGCGGAAAGCCAGGGCGGCGTGCTGCCCGGCACCGCCTGCTGGATGGGTTCCGTCACCAACCCGCCCGCGCGGAGTTCTGTCGACTGCGAAAGCGCCGCGAATGCCATGCTTGCCGTCGCCACCAGCCGCGCCGCCGCATGGACCGGCAAATACACGGCGTGGAATCCCGAGCAGCAGGGCGACATCTGGCCGGGCGACACGCTCGCCGTTACGTCTGCCTCCGCCGGCGTCACGGCGACGCTCGTCGTCCGCGAAGTCCGGATCGATCTCACCACGTCGGTGCCGGGCCTCGCGAAGTACACCGTCTCGTTCGCCAACGACTGGGCCGAAGATCTCTCCATCAGGACATCCTCCAGCGTTCCCGCCGACGCGTGGCTGCCGCAGCAGCCGGAGACCGCGACGCCGCTCGCGAATCTGAATACGCTCGCCGTCACCTCCGTCACCGGCAGCGCCATCAATATCGCGGCGGGCGTCAGCGCGCCCACCGGCGGGGGATTCGAGGTGCGCCGCCGCGACTGGGCCTTCACGCCCGGCCCCGGCCCCGATCTCGTCCTGCGCTCGCCCGTGCCCAACTTCGCGATTCCCCGCGCCGCCGCCACCGAGCAGTACTACATCCGCATGTACGACGGATCGACGCCGCCGAACTACTCGCGCTTCTCCGCGGCGGTCTTCGTCAACCTGCCGCTGACTGCATAGCAACGACTTGTCATCCTGAGCGAGCCATCCGAATTCGCCGCGCGTGATGTTCGCGCGGCAATATTTTGAGCCGCGAGTCGAAGGACCTGCATTTCGTCCGTCGACGGCCGCGAGCGAAACAGAAGAGTGCCCCATGACTGATTTCGAATCCCGCGTCCTCGCCGACCTCGCCGTCCTGAAGAACCAAATGACCGTCCTCGTCGGCGACGGCAACTCCGGCCGCATCGGCTCACTCGAAGAGCGCGTCGCCCAGCACGAACAGCGCTTCCAGAACGTCCGCGGCGTCGCCATCACCTTCGGCGCGCTCCTCACCCTCGTCCAGTTCCTCATCGACTTCTTGAGGAGGAGGTGAGACGGGGCGAGGACAGTTGGGAGGCTATACTGTTCCAATAACTATCGATCCTAAGAGGACAAGATAGATAGATGGGAGCGTTTGACGTAGTCGTCGCCACCAGGAAGCTAGAGATCAGGCTCTTCTGGACACGCTCGCTCTTCTTCTGGGGCTTTATCGCCTCCGCCTTTGCCGGCTACGCAGCTCTGAAAGAGCACCACTCAGGCCTGTCGATATTGGTCGCGTCATTTGGACTCGTGTGTTCTGCCGCATGGTCACTCGTGAATCGGGGCAGCAAGTATTGGCAGGAAGCGTGGGAGGCAAAAGTTGAGCGACTCGAAGTCGAGTCAATTGGGAGGCACCTGTTTGCGGCCGAAGAACCGGAACAAACATGGAAGGGATGCTGGCTTCGTGGTCGGCGTTATTCGGTTAGCAAGCTTGCCATAGCGCTAAGCGATTACTGTTTTCTGGTCTGGCTCGCCATCTGCATCTGGGAACTAATCTGTCTATCACGGCCCCAGACTTGTGTTCTCATTTGGCTGAAACACGATGGATCATGGTGCGTGATCGTGACATCTGCCATCTATGTATTGCTGCTCCTTTGGAAAGGCAGGAGCTCTGGGCGCGGATCGAGTCCACGAACAGAGAGCCACTAGTTCGCTCCCCTATAATCACCCTGTCATGAAAGAAAAACCCCTCGTCGCCATCGTCATGGGCTCGAAGAGCGACTACGAAACCCTGGCTCCCGCCGTCGAAATCCTGCGCGAGTTCCATGTCCCGTACGAGGCGAAGGTCGTCTCCGCCCACCGCACACCGGATCTGTTGTTTGACTTCGCCGAAAAAGCCGAGTCCCGCGGCCTCCGCGTCATCATCGCCGGAGCCGGCGGCGCCGCGCATCTGCCCGGCATGATGGCCTCGAAAACGCTCGTGCCCGTGCTTGGCGTGCCCATCCCCGCCACCGCGCTCCAGGGCATGGACTCGCTCCTCTCCATCGTGCAAATGCCCAAAGGCATTCCCGTCGGAACGCTGGCCATCGGCAGGCCCGGCGCCGCCAACGCCGCGCTGCTCGCCGTCGAAATCCTGGCCACCACCGATCCCGATCTCCGCGAGCGCCTCCGCACCTGGCGCAACGCCCGCAGCAAAGAAGTCCTGGCCCAGGAACTTCCCGAATGAACGCGCCGGTCTGCCCGGCATCGGCTCTGTTTTGATCCAGGCTTCAGCCCCTGTGCTTTGTATCAGGGCATGACTTCACAGGCTGCGGAAAAACACTCCGAGACAGGGGCTTTGTATCAGGGCATGACTTCAGTCGTGCCGACCCGAACCGAAAATGAGCGGGCTTCAGCCCCTGCGGTCGTTTTCCTCACGCGCGGTCCACGCTCTCGCAACGTGCCGTATTCTGGAACATCTGAGGTACGCATGACCCCCATCCTCCCCGGCTCTACCCTCGGCATTCTTGGCGGCGGCCAACTCGGCCGCATGGTCGCCATGGCCGCGCGCTCGCTCGGCTATCGCGTGCAGGTGATGGACCCCGACCCCTCCTGCCCCGCGCGCTTTGTCGTCGACGCCTGCTTTGAGGGCGCGTGGAACGATGCCCACGCCGCCGCCGATCTGGCCCGCGGCTCCGACGTCGTCACCCTCGAGATCGAGCAGATCTCGCTCGAAGCCCTCGATGCCGCTTCGAAGTTCGCGCCCGTGCGCCCCTCCGCCGACCTGCTCCGCGTCATCCAGAACCGCATCCGCCAGAAGGATTGGCTGCGCGAGCGCGGATTTCCGCTCGGGCCGTGGCGCGCCGCGCGTTCCGCCGAAGACATGCAGGAAGCCGTCGCCGCGCTCGGACCGAAATGCTTCGTCAAATCCGCCCACGGCGGCTACGATGGCCGCAGCCAGGTCAAGCTCGGCTTCGGCGAGCCGACCACTCCAGCGGACGCATGGCGTCTCCTCGGCGAGCAGCACTGCGTCGTCGAACAGGCTCTCGACCTGGAGCTGGAAATCTCCGTGATGGTCGCCCGCTCGCCCCGCGGCGAGACGAAGAGCTTCCCCTCGGCCACCAACCACCACGAGCATCAGATCCTTGCGTGGAGCGTCATCCCCTCGCTGATCTCCCCCGACATCGAGCAGCGCGCGCAGCACCTCGCCTGCGCCATCGCCGACTCCTTCACGCTCGAAGGCCTGCTCGCCGTCGAAATGTTCCTCACCAAATCCGGCGACCTGCTCGTCAACGAGCTCGCCCCGCGCCCGCACAACAGCTACCACGCCAGCGAACGCGCCTGCGTCACCAGCCAGTTTGAGCAGTGCGTTCGCGCCGTCTGCGATCTGCCCCTCGGCGACGTCTCCGTCGTCCAGCCCGCGGCCATCGCCAACCTGCTCGGCGACCTGTGGCTCGACCAACCGGGGTCCCCGGCGAGCGAAGCTCGCGGGGGTGGCCACAATCCGCATTTCGATCGCGCGCTCGCGGTGCCCGGCGTCCGCGTCCACCTCTACGAGAAGCACCAGCCCCGCAAAGGCCGCAAGATGGGCCATCTCTCCGCCGTCGGCGCCACGCCCCAGGAAGCCGTCGACCGCGTGCTTCAGGCGCAGCGGCTGCTGTAACGATGTAGTATTGGCCTCAGGTCACCGAGCGCTGCACAGCCGCGCGGCTTGCGGAGGAACCATGCGCTTCAACATCGAATTCGAGCAGGAAGAAGACGGCCGCTGGATTGCGGAGATCGCTGAGTTGCCCGGCGTCATGGTCTACGGCGCAACCCGCGAGGAAGCCCGGAGCAAGGTGGAGGCGCTCGCTCTTCGTGTCATCGCAGGCCTGTAAGAGAAAACCCACCGCACACCCCCCATTTCCCTCTTGACAACTCTGCCGCCGTTCCGCTCTCCTACCCGAAATCCGTAACCGTAGGCTTTGCATTTCACGCTCCCCCGGAGTTGGGCCCATGTCGGTGCGTTCCCGCGTCCTTCGCTACGCCGGTTTCGTGACGCTCGCGCTTTTTCCGGCGATCACCGCTCTCGCGCAACAAACTGAAATCCATCGCTACGACATCTACGCCGGATTTGCCGGCTTCGACACGCCGTGGCTGAGTCTCACCCAACACGGCTTCCATACCCAGGAAGGCATGAACCTGCGCCCCTGGCTCTCCGTCGGCTTCGACTACTCCGAGGGCAGCGGCAATAACAAGCTCACGCCCTCCGTGCTCAAGCCCGCGCTTCAGCAGCAGCTCGCCGCGGAAATCCAGGGACTCATCGCCCTCGGTCAATTGCCACCCGGCTACCAGCTCATCGTTCCTACGCACGCCTTCTCCCAGACCTTCGCGATGGGTCCGCAGCTGGCGTATCGCCACTGGAAGCCCGTCACGCTCTTCGTCCGGCCCTCCCTCGGCGCCATCCGCCAGAAGGTCACCCCGCATCCCACCGACCCGTTCGCCACTGCCGTCATCGCACAGCTCGTACCCGCCGGATACAAAACCGACTGGCAGGGATTCTACGGATTCGGCGGCGGCCTCGACTGGAACGCCTCGAACCACTTCGCCATCCGCGCCCAGACCGACGTCGTCTACTGGGATCTCTTCAACGATCTCCTCGCCCACGGCTCCTGGACCACGCGCTACTCCTTCGGCGTCACCTACCGCTTCGGGCGCAACATCGCCCACTAAGATCCCAGTCACCGCAACGCAAAAGCCGGACAGGGCCTGATTCGCCCCGTCCGGCTTTTTGCTTTCGATCTTGCTTTTGCCTTTCCGCTGACCGCTTCTCAGCCTATCTCTTCGCTCCAGTTCTCCAGATACTTCTTCACCTCGGCCATGAACTTGCCCGCGTCGGCGCCGTCGATGATCCGGTGGTCGAAGCCCAGCGTCAGGTGCAGGAAGTATCGGATTGCGACTGAATCCGTCCCGTCCTCCGCCGTCACCACCGCCGGCTCCTTGAAGAGACCGCCGACGCCCAGAATCGCGCTCTCCGGCTGGTTGATGATCGGCGTCCCGAACTGCTCGCCGAAGATGCCCGGGTTGGTGATGGTGAACGTGCCCGACGCCACTTCATCCGGCTTCAGCCTCTTGCCGCGCGCGCGCTCCGCCAGATCGGCAATCGCCCGCGCAATGCCCAGGAAATTCTTCTCCTCGGCCTGCTTGATCACCGGCACAATCAGCCCCCACTCCAGCGCCACGGCGATGCCCAGGTTGATGTTCGGGTGGTAGCGGATCGCATCGCCTTCCAGCGACGCATTCACAATCGGCATTTTCCGCAGCGTCGCGATCACGGCCCGCGAGATGAACGGCATATACGTCAGCTTCACGCCGTTGCGCTGCTCGTACTTGTTCTTTTCCTTCTCGCGCAGCTTGACGATCCGCGTGAAGTCGATCTTGAAGACCGTGTGCACGTGCGGCGCCGCATGCTTTGACTCGACCATCCGCTGCGCGATGATCGACCGCATCCGGCTCAGCGGCACCAGCTCGCCGGGGATCGGCGCCGCTGTGGGAGCGGCGGGCTTGCTCGGAGCGGCCGCGGCCGGTCGAGCGGGGGCAGCCGCAGCGCCGCCCTTCTCCACATACGCCAGAATGTCTTCCTTCGTCACGCGTCCGCCCGAGCCCGTGCCCGGCACCGCTGCCAGATTCACGTTGTTCTCGCGCGCAATCTTCCGCACCAGCGGCGAAGAGCGCACATGCTCGGCCTCGGCTGAAACAGGCTCGGCCTGAGCCGGAGGACCGCTGACGGGAGCGGCTGCGGGAGCGGCCGCAGCCGGAGCAGCAGCGGGTTTCGCCGCCGGAGCTCCGGCTGCGCCTCCAATGACCCCGACGACGGTGTTGATCTGCGCCGTCTCCCCGGCCTTCACCTTGATTTCGCTCAGCACGCCCGCCGCAGGCGACGGAATCTCCGCGTCCACCTTGTCCGTCGAAATCTCAAACAGCGGCTCGTCGCGCTCGACCCTGTCGCCCACGTTCTTCAGCCACTTCGTGATGGTGCCCTCGAAGATCGATTCGCCCATCTGCGGCATGATCACGTCGTGCTTCGCTCCGCTACTCTCCTGAGCAGCAGCGGCCGGAGCCGTCGCCTGTGCCTCTGCGGCCTTCGCCGAAGCAGGCTGCTCAGCAGCTTTCGACGGTGCGGGAGCCTCAGCAGCTTTCGACGCAGGCGCCGAAGCCGCCGCTGCGCCAGCCTCCCCAATCACGCCCACCACAGAATTCACCTGCACCGTCGAACCCTCGGCAGCTTTGATCTCGGTCAGCACGCCGGCTGCGGGCGACGGAATCTCCGCGTCCACCTTATCGGTCGAAATCTCAAAGAGCGGCTCGTCGCGCTCGACCCTGTCGCCGGGCTTCTTCAGCCATTTCGTGATCGTGCCCTCGAAAATCGACTCGCCCATCTGGGGCATCAGTACGTCAGTTGGCATGGATTATGCTCTCCGCAGTGCGCATGGGTTGAGGGGAAAAAGAAGGAAACCGCGCAAATATCGATTATAAAGTGCGCTCACGCTCTCGCGGGCCCGACGGGCTCCGGCAGCACATCGCTCAGCGACTCCACCCACAGCACCTGATGCTCAAAGACCCGCCCAAAGTGCCGCGCCACGGCGTTGCGCACCGCCTCCATCGCGGGCGGCGGATCCGCCTCGCGCTCCAGGCTGGTAACCTCGCGATCAGCGATCCCGCACGGCACAATCAGCTCGAAATCCCGCAGGTCCGGCGTCACATTCAGCGCAAATCCGTGCGACGTGATGCCGCGCGCGATGTGCACGCCGATGGCGGCTATTTTCTTTTCCAAAAGGCTGCCACCCGCAGGGGTCCAGACACCGGTGCGGCCGGAGACGCGCGTGCACGGCACGCCAAAATCACCGCACGCCCGGATCAGCGCCTCCTCAATGCGCCGCACAAAATCCACCGCGCCCAGCCGCGGCGCGAAACTGCGCAAATCAAAAATGGGATACCCCACCAGCTGCCCCGGCCCGTGATACGTCACGTCGCCGCCGCGGTTGATCTCATGCACCTCGACGCCGCGATAGGCCAGAAACTCATCGCTCGCCACAATGTGCGCGCGGCTCGCATTCCGCCCCAGCGTCAGAACCGGGGGATGCTCCAGCAGCACCAGCGTGTTCCCGATCTGCCCCGCGTGCCGGGCCTCGACGAGCCGCCGCTGCAGCTCAAGGCCCTCGCCATACGGCACCCGCCCGAGGCTGAGAACGTTGAGGATCATTTCCTGCCATTCCAAAAAGGCAGCCGGCTCCTCGCCGGCTGTTGTTCCTATCGCTGCTGTCCCGCCAATCGTCCATCGCTAGCCGGCTTTCGCTAACCGCTTCTTAGCTGACCGTTTCATCGCTGACCGGACGTTAGCTGACCGCTTCTCAGCTACACATTAATCGCCATCCCCTCCACCGCGCCAAACCCGTCCAGCATGGCCTCGGACAGCGTGGGGTGCGCGTGGATCGTGAACATCATCTCCTCCACCGTCGCTTCCAGCTGCAGTGCGGTCACCGCCTCGGCCACCAGCTCCGTCGCCTGCGGCCCAATAATGTGCACGCCCAGCACCTCGCCGTACTTCGCGTCGGCGACCACCTTCACGAATCCCTCGTGCGCGTTCACAATCGAGGCCTTCGAGTTCGCTGAGAACGGGAACTTGCCCACCTTTACCGTGTAGCCCTTTTCTTTCGCGGCGGCTTCGGTCAGCCCCACGCTGCCGATCTGCGGCTCGGTGTACGTGCAGGCCGGTACGCGCTCGCGCCGGATGGGCCGCGCATATTTTCCCGCGATCTTCGCCGCCACCACCATGCCCGCCATCGCGCCCACATGCGCCAGTTGCGGCAGCCCGGCCACGATGTCGCCAATCGCATAGATTCCCGGCTCCGCCGTCTCCATCCACTCGTTTACCTGGATAAATCCGCGCTCCGGCTTGATCTTCGTCGTCTCGAGCCCGATGCCTTCGGTCCGCGGCGCGCGCCCCACCGCCACCAGCACCTTCTCGGCTTCCTTCACCACCGTTTTGCCATCAGAAGCGGTGAACGTCACCTTCGCGCCGGTCTTCGTCTTCTCGATCTTCTCGACCTTCGCGCCCACGTTAATGTCGATGCCGCGCTTTTTGAACGCCCGCGTCAGCTCCTTGCTCACGTCCTCGTCTTCCACCGGCACAATCCGCGGCAGGAACTCGATAATGCTGACTTCCGACCCAAACGTACGGTAGATCGATCCGAACTCCACGCCCACCGCGCCCGCGCCGATAATTGCCAGCGACTTCGG
>JASHNS010000095.1 GCA_030041515.1 Acidobacteriaceae bacterium
TCGCATCGCTCTTGCAAATTACACAGGCATCGGTTTCCAAGATGGAGAAACGAACGGATATGTATGTCAGTACACTCCGTTCCTTTGTGCAAGCGATGGGCGGTGAGTTGGAGATACGAGCGATCTTTCCCGATGGTGTTGTGAAAATAGAACAATTTTCGGCTCTCGCTTCCGGCGACGAGCATTTGGTTCAAACGGCCAGTTCCGGCAAATGAGTTCCTAGCGACTCCGAAGCGGAATTGGCAAAGGTAGGTGAACATGCCAGTTTCGGAGACCCGCACCCGGTGGGCTGAAGAGCAGGTGGAAGTGCTCCTGTCCATCCCTTTTATATCTGAGTTTGTCTTCCGGAGTCCGCAGAACCAGGAAGGGCCGCGCAACTCACGGCGCGAAGTCGCTGACCTGCTGATCGAGCACATGGGCAAGGGCCTGTTGCTCTCGCAAAAGGCGCAGGAAGACCCCGAAAGCCGCGACGACCGCCGGAACGAATTGTGGGTGCTCAAGAACGCCAAGGGTGCCGTCGCCCAGCTCGCCGGAGCGCTGCGTTCTCCCGCGACCCCGTTCTGGTGCGATCATCCGCGGAGAGGACGTGTCGAGTTTGCGACTGGCCTGCCGACCATTGTTCACGGTGTCGTCGTCGCCGAGAGCTTCCGTCCTGTCGATCTGCAATCGGCCGCAGCCGACCTGCCGCTGGAGTATGCCGGTGTTCCGATCACCTACCTGTCGATCAACGACTTTCTCAATCTAGCAATGCAGCTGCGGACGGTTCCTGAGTTATACGCCTACCTGCAGGCGCGCCGTGCGCTGCCTGAGTCCGCTCTGCGGCGGTTTGGTGAAGAACAGGTGCTGCTCGAATACTTCCTGCTCTGCGAAACGTTCGACGGCTGCCGCGGTCATGAGCACGCGGCGGAAATCTTGGCCGAACGTGCCGAGGAAAAACATGCCGTGCTGAACCGCATGGTGGACTATCGTGCAGGGAGTGCCTATCTCGAATATGTCACCAACGCCTTAGCCACGCGCTCTGCGGCCTGCTTGCACGGACTTTCTCCCCGCTGGGCGGCATCGTTCGATCCGACGGAGTCTCGCAGCAACTATCTGCGGATGCAAGCGGTATTATCCGATCTCAGCCTTCGCGAGCGGGCCGAGCTTGGGGAGAACTTCGAATACGTCATCAGTGCGCTTGCGGACCAAGCCGAGGGCTACGTTCATAACGCCGTTCGTCTGGATTCGAAGCCGGAATGGGTGTTCCTCTTCGCCTCATCCAAGGGCGTGGCGCGTGAGGAGATCTTCCGCCGGATCGAGATGTCGATGCGTGGCGCGATGGCCCACTACGGTAAGCAGCGCTGCATGGTTGTCGTAGATCGCGATGGCGCAGGCTATGAAGTTGCAGTGACCCGTCCCGATCTCGTCCATATACCCACGGCAGCCGAGGTCCAGTACGGCGAGCAGGCCTTCGGTCGCCTCCGTACTGTCTCCATCGTCGTCGACGGATATTAGGCCATTTGTAAGGAGAGAATGATCATGAGCGGTGCAGCTCCAGAAGATCCGCTCTGCCCATGCGGAAGCGGGCTCAAACTTAAGCGATGCCACGGCTCGATCATTGATCCGGCTAAGGCTGCGGGGAACATCCCCTTGAATGCCACGTCGTTCCGCGCCGGGCTTGCCGGGTTCCCAGGTCAACTTCAACAGATGCATGTCGTGAACCAGTTTCCTGGCGACGATCCGCGCAGCTCCGTTCCCGCTCAGGGGGCCCCGGGCCTTTATGAGGTCGTGTTCGTACTGAAGAGGCCGGGCTTCTCGCTGGTGGGCGAGCGGCAGGTGTCGTTCTCAAATGGCCTGCTGGGAGATTCTCATCTTGGTATCCGTCCGCCTGCGTATACGCCGCCAGGAGGGCACGATGTCGATCGAATTTTGCTGCGAGCGGTTGGCGATGACGGTCGATTTGAATTTATCGGCACAGCGAACGAAAAGGGGTTCTTGGGCAAGATCACGTCGCGCCCGATTCAGGCGCGTGATCGCTTTCACGCCGAAGAACTCGCTTATCGAGCTCTGGCTCCTTCGCTGAGCGAATTCAGCCTACAGCTGGATATTCCGCTGGAGATCGCACAAATCGAAACAAAAGATCTCTCGACTGAGAGTTGCCACGTCACGATTACGGTGCCCTACTTCGATGTCCCTATGATCGTTGCACCGCAGTCCAAGACCGAACCAGATTTTCGGGGGATCGCATCGTTGTACCGCGAAGCCCTGAACTCAAACAGTCCGGTCTACCAATTCCTCTGCCTGTTCAAAATCATCGAGGCGCTAAGGGCGAGAAGAAAAAAGCTTCAGCGGGCTGCCAAGGCAGCGGGCACAGCGCACACGCCTGTCGCGCCAGAGTTGTTCCCAACGACGCATCAAGAGATTCGCATGTGGCTTGAGGCACTGTTTTACGTTCGACCCGAATGGAGCCTGGTTGCGTTGGACAGTGCCGTTCCATCTGAGGCGCGAGGCAAGTCGTTTGACGAGGTCGTTACCGACTTGCTGAAGCCTCTCAGAGATAACATTGCCCACGCGCTTTTCGAAGACGCGGGACTTGAACTCACGATCTCCTATGACGATCTGCCGGATACGCGAAAGATCGCGAAGCTCGTGCCGCTGGTGAAATGCATCGTGCGGAGGATGATGAAGACCGATTTTCACGCTGACTTTCTGGCTCACGTTCCCGACTGAGGCTGGGTTGATGCGGTGTGGCGATCACAACGGTTGGTAGACTGAGAACAGCCTCAAGGAGGAGTCCATACGAGCCAGGGGCTTGGCGACAAACGAGAGATGCCGGATGTGCCGAAATTCGACTTCGTCGATGCGTTGTCGGAGATTTGGTGTCAAATCAGCTTCGCCTCTTATCACATGGCCTAGCCGAAACTCCACCAAACCCTCCTTCTCAATCGCTTCTCCGTTTCCGATAAAGATCCGCTCACTCACCGCGCACCTCCATCATCTGCCGATGGAGATGAGTCGGCAAGTATATTATTGCCGTTACGTCCAAGAGCACTTCTGTTACGGCAGAGGTCGGCAACTGATCGGATCGACAGGAAAAACGGGTTAGCGTTTGATCATTCCGCCGTGGTGCGCTGTCCGAAAACCGTGTCTGCTCGTTCCATAGCCGGCCGCCTCGAAAGCGGCACACAACCGGCACAGCGGGTGCGTCGAGATCAGGTTTATTTAGGGTTCCGGAAGGATGTCACTGACGAGGGCGTCTCAAGGGCTTCGTGAAGTCGTCCATTCTCAACACCGCGATAATATCGCTGGGCTCTCGCCTAATTCGAGGGCGCTCGTTTTGCTGATCTCTGCTCCGATCTGATTGGCCAGCCCCTGTGCACGGTTGGTAAAGATGATCACATCCTGGCTGGCGCGCGAGACTGAAACGTAAGCGAACCGAGGATTGAGGAGATCGGGATGGACACCGGTATCGGCATGAATCAGCACGCGCTCGGCGGTGAGCCCCTGGGCGCTGTGACTGGTAACCGCGTAGCCATGGTCGAAGTGCCGGTGCTCGGCGGCTTTGAAGTCAATGGGTCGATTGTCATCGAGTCTGGCGGAGATGCTCCCCTCAGAGGAGATCGCCTCGATTTGGGCGAGATCGCGGTTGGCGACGCCGAGCTGCTTGTCCGGCGCCGTGAACTGGATGCGGTCGCCGACAGAGAACTCCTGAGGAGTTTCGCGGTAGACGCTGACGCCGGTTAGTCGGCGTGGATCGTAGGTGACGAGATCACCGGATTCCTTTTGGACGGTGAGCAGGTTCTGGGCCGGATTGATGGCGGCTACTATGGCGTAGGAGCCTGCATCGAGTCCCGCAGAGATGCTTCCACGGGTGAACCGGATCACATTGCCTGCCTCATAATGGCTTGCCCAGGTTCGCTCCGCTCCCGTCATGTCCTGGCGGGGAGTCAGGATTCTGAAGCGGTGATCCCGGTGCGACAGCGCGCCGCTGGCCTTCAGTTCTCCCCTGACGGCGCGGTTTAACTCGCGACGGGAGTCATTGTCTGGAGAGACAATCAGAGTATTGGTTGGGGATTCGGCGTATAGCCGGGCGACGGTACGGATGCGGTCTTCGCGGTGTGGAATCTCCCGGATCCTGCCCTGCTGGTTCAGGAGATCCAGGGCCTCCGCGGTTCGTCCCTGCGCCAGCAATTCAACCGCGGATTTCAACTCCGGGTCTTTCTGCCGGACGATCTGGTCTAGCTTCGCAGTTCGCATCCCGGCTTGCTGAAGTTGCTCGAATGGCCGACCAGCTTCTACCGCCTGGTGCTGACGGGTATCCCCGACCAGCAGGACGCGGTCAGATGCTCCGAGCCGACCGAGGAAGTCGCGCATCTGAACGGTGCTTGCGAGGCTCGACTCGTCAACAAAGAAGAACCGCTTCTGCTCAGGAGAGGTTTCCTGCCGTAACTGGGCGAGGAAGCCTTGCAACGTGCCGGCGGCGACGCCAGCTTCGTAGAGCTGGCGGGCAGCGCGGGAAGTGGGAGCGAAGCCTTGGACTTCATATCCCTGAGATTCGGCTGCGCCGCGGATAGCGGAGAGCACAGTGGTTTTACCCGCGCCAGCTACTCCCTGGATTGCCTGGACTCGGTCTGGAGCACTCAGCACCTCCTCAACGACCCGCTTCTGGACGGGATTGAAGTGCGGGTGCCTCGCAGAGACGCCTTCCGCTTCGGTTCGCATCATCACAGGCGCAACCTGATTTCGGCCATCCTGGACCCGCCGGATGACCTCCTTTTCAGCTTCGATCATTCGGGCGGTCGTGAGCTTCCGTCCCGGAAGATCACCGTGCAGGACGGTTTGAAATTCTCCCGATTCGAGCCGCGCATTCAGGTTGCTGCGGACCTGGCGGTATGTCACTTCTCCCATACCCCGGCGTAAGGCGTCTCGGACCAAAGCACGTTCGTCGACAACCGCCTCCCGCTCGAAGTTTCGATCCCGAGCGAAGGTCACGGCCTCACGGACCCGTTGCAGCGGTGTGTTGGGGAGTTCCTGATTTCGGGCCAGATCTCGCGCCGCGGTGACGACTTTCTCGGCCTGATGCCTATACTCGGCGGCGAGTCGCCTGTGCGCTGCCATGACCTCTCCCAGCGACTGAATTTCCTTGTGATCGCGCGTTGAGTGGGCGGCTATTTCGGCCGCTTCTTTTCCAGAATGGCCCGTTCGTTCCAGGTACTGACGAATCTGCTGGCTGCGCGGGCTCGATGCGTCGAGATATTCCTGCGTATAGCCTTTGATCTCCGGTGCACCGCTACGACCAGCCGTGATTTCATAGCCCATTCTGGATAGCCGCCAGGCGAGTTCTGACTGGTAGATCGCCGTTGCGAATTGCTGGGAGGCGAAGAGGCTTTGCGGCTGGACTGCACGGTATTGGCCGTTGGCGCGCTCGGTGAGATTGAAGATCACCGCGTGCGTATGAAGCTGCGGCGCAGCATAGCCATCCACGGGCCGGGCTGTATCGTGCTCGAATTTCGCGGCAGCGAATTTGCCCGTGGTCTCCGGCGGATGATTTCCGCCGATGCGCGCCTGGGTATATCGCTCCAGTTCATCAAGCGCCGAGCGAACGGCCTCGCGATGAGCCTCGCGCACGCGATCATCTCCGCCGACCAATGCGGTGAGGGAGACGGATTTGGGAGCGGAAAAAGTCGCGTCCCAGCCGGCCCGGTGCTCCATCGTTTTGATGGTCTTGCCGTCGCCGTCTTTGTATTCGTAGGAAGCCCTCTGGCGGACGAGCTGTCCGCGATCCTGCGGGTGCTGCCCCTGGCTGAGGCGGGCAAAATCCTCGGCCGAAACAGCACCGGCGAGGCCGAAGCGCTCCGCGACGCGGCCCTGCCATTCGCCGGCAATCTCGCCGCGCTGAGACCAGTAGTTCTGCTCCTTCGATGTGAATTCCTTCTGGTGATAGTTCTGCGCCTGGCCGGCGGAGAGCGGCTTTGAGATGGTCAGCATGTCATTTCAGTGTGGTCACGAGGTTGGGCCGAGCGGGCGGCGAATGCTCTGGCTCTGCAGAAGACGGATCGGGCCGCTCCGCCGGCGTGATTGGTTCGCGAACGATGTAGTCGTCCTTCAGCCGCTCGATGAACTTTGGCTGCTTGGGCAGGATCGGCTGGCGCGGGAATGAGAACCGAACGACATGGTTCCCATATTTCAGAAATGCCCGGAGGTTCTCAAGGCCGCTGATCTCAGAATCGAGCACCAGCGGCTCGGTCTGACGGTCGAGGGAGAAGTTCCGCCCGGCACGGCTGCCGTCATATTGGGTCTCGCGCATGCGTTCGATCTCGACCTTGCCGATGGCCCGACTGACCCATTCGGCTGCGTTCGGCTCGGTGGTCTTGAGGAAGATTTTGGTAGCAGGCTGGGAGAGCATCACCTCGGCGAGGTGGCCGTAAATGACCTCCAGCTGTGCTTTGCCCTGGAAGCCGAGGATGATCGGGTTGCGTGACTTCCGGTTCTCCGTAATCGCGGTATGGAGTTGTGGGAGCTTCTGCAGGCTGGCCAGTTCGTCCAGCACAAACCAGACTGGTCGCTGGCCGGGCTTGGGCTCGCTCAGCAGGCGCAGCACCAGCATGTCAATCCACAGGCTGTGGAGCGGTCGAAGCGCCTCGCGTTCGGCGGGTTGAGACGTGATGAAGATCCATCCCTGCCGGTTCTCGGACCACTGCCTAGCGGTCCATTCATAGGCAGCCTCTGTGCGCGTGGGCAGCAGGCGGAAGCTGTCCGCTACGAGACTCAATGACCCGAGGACGCCCGAACGCTGCTGAGGGGCTTTTTTGTCAATCAGGGCCGCCAGCTCGGTTCCTTTGACGCGCTCATCGATCTCGTCCGGATGGGACATCCAGTCGACCAGCTGCTGCGGAGTCGGCAGGCTGAGCAGGAGATGGGCGAAAATCTTTTGCGGGCTTTCAATGAAGAATTCGCCCTTGCGATCGGTCGTTGGCTGGAAGAGGGACGCGGCAATCGCGCGTGCCTCTGCGCGGCGAATCAGCTCTTCGGATGGTCCCCAGTAAGGACACCGCCGGTCGAGAGGATTGAGGACGATGTCGCCTCGGCTTGCGTCGTAGAACCGCTGGATGAACTCGCAGGCAGGGTCGTAGACGATGGCCGAATGGCCCCGAGCCTGAATCTGCCGCAGTAGCTGCATAATGATCGTTGTTTTCCCGCTGCCTGTGTCGCCGATGATCTCAATATGCTGATCCTCGGCCTGCGCGGGAATGCGCAGCATCTGGGGGCAATCGTCGGTCTTGATTCCGATTCCTGCACCTCGGAATTCGCGATTGAACTGGCGCGGCGTGACCATCACGGGGCCTTTGAGTCGACGCCCGTACTTCAGCTCCCGGAATCGTCGGATATCTTTTCGGATCGAGAACGGAAGCTGAAGTAGGAACGCAAGCAGCCCGAAAGCCATGGGCCAAATGAACAGGGTCCAAGGTGCCTCGCCTTCGTAAACTTCCCTCGCTAGGTAATCCCGCCATGCCTTCGTTTGAAGCATCAGGGGCGCGGAAAGGTAGAGATTGTGAAGCCCAGATCGCCGCGCCGAATCCGACAGAGTAAGCGGCAGAGACTTCCCGTCAGGCTCGGGAGTCTGTCCGTTCTGAACGTTGGCGTCCACGGCATAGTGAAGCTGACCGCTCCGGTTAGTCACGAGAAGGATGCGGTACATCGCCGTGGGCCGAAAGGCGGGAACCATGGTGGCGCGCAGGTATTCCGGCAGGTAAAAACGTTCGAGTGGCGTAAGCGCCCAAGAGTAGTGAACATAGCAAAAGAGACCGGTCAAAATCAGAGCGAGGAATGCCGCTCCCCAGGTGTGGATCGGCTTCCGCGGTGGCCAGATTACCCTCTCCTGTCTGCCCCAGCCGGTGCTCATTTCTGCACCTCCGCGGGCCCCGGAGCAGGACTGCCGAGGATTTCGGCGGCGGCCACGTGCTTATGTTCCCGAACATGCCGGAGGATCTCCTGGTAGTGTTCCTGAGTAATGCGTTCGCCTCGGGCGATCGGCGAAAGCACGTTGATGAGGAAGAGATGGAGGCCCACGATCTCGGTCAGCACGGTTGGATCGAGTGGCGCCGACGCGCAGCCGCGCAGTTCGCGGAGCAGGACCTCGCGCGCCCATTCACGGAGATTCTGACCGCTTTCCTCGGCCTTCCGTGCCAGCGCCTTTGCTTCGGCCGGCGTGAACCGGGTAGCAATGCTCTGGCTCCGGCTTTCGCGGCCTTTGAACCGCGCAAACCGATTCTCGATGATGGATCGTTCGGTGGACATGGTTTTCTGCTGCCTTTCAGTGCGAGTGGAGCCTGGTTCCGGATGGAACCGGGATTTGCGATAAGTTCGCGCAAGTGGCCGTCTTTCCGCGTGGTACCAAATGGAACCGGAACGGTTCCAAACGCAACCCTTTCAGGGGTGGAGTGTCGAAATAAACCCGGTGCGAAGCACCGCCCGGGATGTTGGCCGGGTTCATGCCTTCTGAACCCGCACCGATTGGCTGGACTCCACCCCGGAAATGGGCTTCTTTAGTTGTGGCTCCGCTGGCTCGGAAGCAGGTCCCTTCCGGATGCGAAGCGTCGGTGAAACCTGCCTCGCCTGCGGGGTCTTCAGGAAGTCCTGAAAGTCGCGGTCCTTCGAGAAGACATAGGCGAGCGCCTGCTCGACCACATCGTCGGCGGAGGCGCGGATGAAAGCGGCGTACTGATCGACCTGCGTTGCGGTGGAGTCAGTCAGCCGAATCGAGGCGCTGATCTGACGGGTTTGGGTGACTTCAAGCAGTGGCATTTCGTTCTCCTTTGGAATCGAATTGAAGGTGGAATTGCGGTGCGAATGGCCGCCAAAGACGGTCTCCGTTAGAAACCGTCTGCCGTCGCGGTCGTAGCCGTGAAGAGCGAGGACTTCGCCAATTCTGCGGCGACCCGGTTCCCGGACCACATGGACCACGAAGTCGACGGCATTGCCGATCTCGGCGGCCGTGTCGGCGAAGGTTACCTGGGCATGGTTGCGCATCGCCAGATTGGCGAAGCGATTCAGGGCTTTCTCGGCTGAATTGGCATGGATGGTCGCGAGCGATCCAGAGTGCCCTGTGTTGAGCGAATCGAGCAGCGTACGGGCTTCGGTTCCGCGAATTTCGCCCAGAATGATCCGGTCCGGACGGAAGCGAAGAGAGGTCTTGAGGAGATCGTCGAAAGTAACCTGGGACTTGAAGGTATTGCTCTGCGATTTGGCTGGGACGATGTTCGGCTTCTGAATCTCCAGCTCCGCCGTATCTTCGATCACCAGAATGCGCTGATCGTCCGGAATTGCATTCGCCAGAATCCGCAGAAGGGTGGTCTTTCCCGTAGAGGTTCCGCCGCTGATCAGCAGCGTCTTTCCCTCCGCGATCTGCTCCTCCAGAAACTCAGCGAGCGAACGCGTCAGCGTCCCGCGAGCGATAAGGTCATCGACTGTGTAATGGCGGCTGGTAAATTTCCGGATGCTGAGTGCCGGAGACCCGTTGACCAGCGGCGGAATCATCGCGGCGAGCCGGCTGCCATCGGGGAGCTGGGCGTGCAGGAAGGGATGGTCCTCGTCGAGTTTCTGGCCCAGCTGATTCGCAATCACTTCGAGACCCGTGTGCAGCTTTGCTGCGTCAAACGTGACAGACCCCTCGCCATGCAGATTCCCGTCGCGCTCGTACCACCAGGAGCCGTCGGGATTGCCCATGATCTCGCTGATATCTTCGTCGAGCAGCAGCGGCTCTATGGGGCGCATGAATGGGAGGATCAGATCGAAACTCATAACGGGTTCTCACGGCGATGGAAGCCCGGCGTGAGCCGAGCTTCCGGGTGGTGAAAGGAGACGGCTTATGCGGCCGTCTCCTCCTGGGTTGCTGGTTCAGCTTCCTGCTCCTCCGGGCCGGCCTTTTCGGCGCGGTCGAGCTTGAGAATGGAATCCACCCGGATCTGAACGCCGACTTCCTTCTTGCCCGATTTGCGGCTGTCATATTCCGGGTACTGCAGCTCGCCCTCGACCTGGATGTGCGCGCCCTGCTTGAGCGTGCCGGCGAATTTTCCGAGATCGCCGAAGACGATGCAACGGTGCCACCAGGTGCGGGAGACGTACTTGCCGTCCTTCTTGTAGGAGCTCTTGGTTGCCATCGAGAACGTGGTGAAGCTGCGCTGGTCGTTGGTGCGAATTTCCGCGTCCTTGCCGAGGAATCCGATGAGGGTGACTTTGTTCTGGTACATAAGGTTGATCTCCGTTTCGTTGAATTTCCCGTATCCTGCTCGGGTCACACCCCGCGAAGCGTGGCGAGTGGGCCCCGGCTCCCAAGTGTCGAAGGTCTGCTTTCTCGGTGGGGCCCGGAAGAAGTTTGTGCGGCGCTCTGTGCCGCGGTTTACAAACTTGTTCCGGGAGGAACCGAGACCCCGAAGGGGCGCGGAACGCGAAGCAGAAGACCAAGAGCCGCAGGGCGCCGGAAAGGCCCCGAGCGTGACCCCGAGCAGAGGACGGGATACGGGACGGAGTTCACTCCATGGACCACAGTCAATCCTCATCACCTCGGCGGCGGAAACTCGCCCAGACCACAACTGAACCCGAGCGGCAACCGCTTTGGAAACGGACGGCACTCTCCACCCGCCGTTACGATCTTCGCGGCTCGGGAACGGCATGCGAGGGGCGTCGGGAGACAGGTTGGGCATTGCAGCCGGATTGGCGGCGGAAATGGGCATTGAAGTGGCCTTTGATCTCGGTGGAATTCTCTAGTCGAATGCCTGGTCGGCGCGGAAGCGGATGATGGTCAGCCCCAGAGGATTCACGGCCAGCTCTTCGTTCTTCACCGTCGGACGGAAAACGTAGGTCACGCTGGCGACCCATCGCTCCCGTTTGATTTCGGTCTGATCCGCGGGATTGGTGTAGATTTCGTCGAACACCACCTGCGCCGAGTAGGGCGATTCCCGAAGGTCGTCGAGGATGACGTTTTTCACCTCGACATCGACAAACGGAAGCGTGCTGTCGTCGCGGTATTTGACGATGGTGTTGTTCTTTCGTTCCTGCTGGATCACCGCCTGCTGCACGTCGCTGTTCAGGAAGTAGAGAGCATTGGTCTGATCGCGCTCAATGGTGAAGCGATTGCGGCTGAAATAGAGTTCCGCCCACCGCGTGAGGTAGTACTTGTTCTCCGCCTCTTCCGGCCGGTACTGGAAGTTGCGATAGTCGATAGCCTCCGCCCGCCCGACATCGTTAATCCGGATAATGAGCGGGTGCATGGAAGCAAGCGCCTTCTGGCTGTGGAAGAGGGCCGCCGCAAGAGCGAGCGAGACGAACACCAGGCACAGGATCGTGACCTTGAGCCAGGTATTCATCACGAGCGGATCGCCGTATTGTTCGAGGTACCGTTCGGCGGCGCGCGTGATCTCGGGAGAGGCTTTTTCTGTGGTCGACGTCATGGTCTCTTCCTCAGCCCATCAGGGCGGTGGTTGCGATGCCGGTCAGGACGCCCGTGCCGGCGTCATGCCCGCTGGTGTGGCCGCTGAAGATCGTGGCCGTCATGGCTGGAATCTTGAGCAGAATGAAGCCGTTGATCATCACCAACAGGATGAGCACGGGAAGCTGCTTTATCATTTCTCCGGGATCCACGAATCCGCTCATCAGCGTGTAGTAATGCGCAAGCAATTGCGCCAGAACTGCAAGAGTTGCAGCGGCCACGACCTTGTAGAAGGTGAATCCCAGGAAGGCCCGGAGCCAGCCCCAGAAGAGGAACTCCAGCTTGTCAAACACGAGGAACGGTATGAAGATCGGCCCAAGCAGTCCAACGACTGTACTGGCGATGGCGCCGTAAGCGATGATCACGCTGACAAGGGCTGATAACGTCGCAATCAGCACCTGGATCAAAGCGAAGATGATCGCGTTATAGGGACTTGTGAGAGCTGCCATCATGCCCGGCCCTTCCTGCGATTCAGCCAGTTTGAGCGTACTGAGGATGTTGTTGGCACTGTCGGTCCCAATCAGGCCAACCAGGTACTGCGCTCCGCCATTGATGAAACCTCGCAACGAATAGCCGATTCCGGGAATCGCGGAGTCGTAGAACCGGACCATCACATAAGCGAATGTGATCAGCATGAAGAAGCTCATGAATTTCGCCATGCTGAAACCGGGGCCTCCCTGGGCCGATGAGAGTGCCTCCTGCACGCCAAACCAGACGAGCATAATCGTGGCCATGGCAATGCAGATATGCACACCCATCGCGTCCACTCCAGGCGAGACGGTGCCCGTGAGAGAGGTGCACGCCTGTGTAATCCAACCTAAGAGATCCATCTTCGTCTCGCTTTCATGTTCGCGCTAATACCGCATGGCCGCTGAGGCGCTCGCATAAGACGGCGCGACCGCGTTGTAGCCAGACTGGAATTGGCCGGCCTGTTGAAATGTCATGTTCAGCGTGTCCTGCTGCTGCTTCTGCCCAACGATCTGCTGCAGAGCAAACGCCTGGCTGATCTGGTTGGCCTCCTGCTGAGCCAGAAGCTGGAGCACGAGAGCCTGGTTGATCCTCTGAAGTGTCGCAAGCTCGGTATGCTGGGCCGGGTCTGTTGATTGCGTGGCGGCTTCGAGAGCGGTAATGTCAGCCTGCCGGCGCTCAGAATCGGCGCGGATGGTTCCGAGCGTCTGAATATTGCTGCTCGTCACAGATTCGTCGAGGTCTGCGCTGGCGCCCATTGCCGCGATTTGCTGTTGCCCCGCAGCGCTGAGGCTTCCATATCCGGTCAGCTCCCCGGTGCGGGGGACCGAAGCCTGCTGGTAGGAATAGGCCGCGTTCACTCCTGTGTTCGCCGAATTCGTCCACGCCTGCGAATTGCCGTAGGTGTTCGCTGCCTGATTCACTGCCAGCCAATAGGCAGACGGCGATAGAAACGGCTGGTAAAGGCTCTGCGGGGCCAGCGACATCTCGTGCGCCAGGTTGTATGTGGCGATAGCGTTGTCGGCCAGCTTCACCGAGTTTGTAAAGATGTTCTGGCCCTGCTGGATCTGCTGTATTGCGTGGGCCGATTGCGTTGGATCAAAGACAATGCCCGATCCAAACTGCGCGTGCGCTGCAAGGGGCATCGTCGCTGTAGCGACGAGGGCGATTTTGAGAAAACAAATCTTCATGGCTCTGCCTCCTGAGGCTGAGTGGGGTGTTTGCCGGTTCGTGTCGTTGTGCTATTTCGAAAGGCTGGCGATCTGTTTTTCTAGCGTCGTGACCTGCTTCAGCTCCTCGGCACATTTGCGGTTGTGCGCCGCTTCTTCGGCAGGAGAAGCTACCTTTGGTTTCTGCCCTTTGAAGTACGCCGAAGTGCCGCCTTGCATTGGCGCAATGCAGTCATCGAAATACTTTTGGTTGAGCACCTTGTCCTGAGCATTGAGCTGTGCCAATTTGTGCTGCCTGCTTTCGCAACCGGCGACAGCAAGGCTGGTGATGAACAGGAAGATGAACATTCTGCGCATAGTGGCCCTCCTCAGAAACTCTGCGGGATGGTGTGATTGTCGTACGCAGGCAGGAGCATATCCTGCGTGAAATAGACCTTCATGCGATGTCCTTCACGGATCGTGATGGTCGGCGGAATCTGCATAAATCGGTCGAGAACGGTCGTTGCTGATTGAGACACGCTGGCGGATGCGCCGGTGGCGAACGCCTGCGATCCACTGGTTGTGATGGTTCCTCCGCCTTCCTCGATTTCGCCGGCACCCGAAATTACCCCGAGCGCAATGGAGGTTCCGAAAATCTGGAGGTAATGGTTGTTGACCTTGTCTTTCAGTCCTTCAGAGCCGCTCTGGTCCAGCCCTTGGAACTGGTCAAGATCGACTGAGTAGCCGTCCGGCATGATCATTCGGTGAAAGGTGACGGCCAGCCGCCGCTGCTGGCCGAATCCGGCCGAGCCGATCTTCTTCGCCTCCCCCAGCACGATGGTTCCGTCCGGAATGAGGACGTGCTGGTAGTCGTGGGAGTAAAGGGGCGTCGAAACCAGCACCTTCACCGGACCTGGCGCGTCGCCGTCGAGGCGGTTCATCAGGACGCAATCGAGCAT